>JABBCA010000067.1 GCA_018607135.1 Opitutales bacterium | reverse complement strand
CGATTACACTTGCGCAAGCAAGCTTGCTCCAGTTCCATCACTCGTGCCCCAGCTCGGGGAGCGTTAGATAAAAGAAATGAACGAAGCATTCAGACAGAAACTGGATTCGAAAATCTCCGAATGGAGAGATTGGAAAGAAAAGAACCCTTTTTCAGCTTGTCGCTTGGTTCAATATTGTGGCCCCGAAATGGTAGGCTCTCTCCCCCTAGAAAAGGAAGAAATTGAATCTCGTATCAAAGCACTCATTTGCGAGGGTTTCTATATCGAATGGAATACCAAAGATGATGGATCATGCTTTCTTCGCGTCTGGGAGTTTGGAGGACCAGAACCAGACTGGAACAAGGTCTTTGAAGAAGCCGACCTTATTGAACTTTAAACGCTCACTACAAAAATGGATCTAAAAATAAAGGTTCTTGTCGATTGAGCTCGCGAAAATCGAACTAGAACCATGGGGGTTCTTCGCTATTATCAGTGGATAACGCGTTCGCTTGCCTTCGAGTTTTTAACTGATGATTTGTCACAACCGCTAGCGCTAGAGCTGCGGCGCTCCGCTCCGCGCATACCATCTTCGTTATGGCACTATAAATCTGCAGATTGCCACGGGAGCTCTAGTATTTTGTCTAAACTACCTTGCGCTAATAAGGACCAGAAGATGAGTGCGCGTTGGCGGTTGATGTTCTTCATGAAGCGCGGGGCGTTGTCTTTCTGATCTAAGTTATCGATACTGACGATGTTTTTGGGGTGGATCGATAGCATCCAGCCACTGTGATCGTGGATGAGTGAGACATCGGGGTGTTCGACTTCGCCGGGCTCTAGGTCGTCGAGTTCGTCGATGAGCTCGCGCATGCGCGCCTCGCTGGGGCAAATCTCGGTGACGCCGTGCGCGTCGGTTGTGTGATACAACTGCATCTAGCTACTCTAAGGGTGCCTTAAATGTCTTTGTAGAGAATCTTAGAGTTACGGCCATTGGCGGTGTATTCGTCCCGTCGCTCAGCAGGTAAGTCGTTGAGCGTGCCCTCTGAAAAGTCGCATACTTTGACGAAGAAATTCGTCGACTGAGTGGTGAGTGCGATGACTTTCTGTGCTTTGCGACGCTTCGCCTCTGTGGCGGCATATTCGACCATTTTTCTGCCGACGCCTTTATTCTGGTAAAAGGGTTGCACATAGACGCTGCCGATTTCGAGCACCTTGCCATCGTCGTAGCCGTGAAGGTTGACGCAGGCGACGATGCTGCCGTCGATTTCATAGACTAGGAAGTTTTCAATATCTGCTTCAATCGAAGCTTGAGAGCGGTCGCGCAAAGTGGCAGAGCGCACACCGTTGCGTGTAATATTGTAGATGGCGTAGGCGTCTTCTTTGATCGCAGGTCGTATGGATTGGTAATCGTTACTATAGACCATCGTGCCGATGCCGACCTTGTCGAAGATTTCATTGAGGAGTGCACCGAAGAGTCGTCCGTCGAGGATGTGGGCGCGCGGGGTGCCAGCGTGAATGGCTTTGACCGCATGTTGCACTTTACTGAGTAAGCGCTCTGGTATTTTATCGCTTTGCTGGTCGAGGAATGCCTCGAGTTCGCCGACAGGGAGATTGGTGAGCGGGGCGCCGTCGATAACTAGGCCGTCTTGCGTCGTCATATAGATCAACTTCGAGGCATTGAGTTTCGAAGCGAGCTCAGCGGCTAAGTGGTCGGAGTTTAAACGCAAGGATGCGCCATCGCGATTGAACGCGATCGGCGTCGCCACAGGAATGGTGTTTGAATCCAGTAGTTGATTGAAAAGGGTGATGTCGAGCTTATCGACCTTGCCGCTCTTGAGTTGGTCGACGCCTTGGACGATGCCGACTTCGGTGCTGCGCACTCCGTTGCAAGTCGCACAACGAAGACCGTTGCGGCTGAGTCCTTGCATGATGGTGAGCGTGACCTTGGCGGAGGCTTCAGTGGCGAGTTCGAGTGTGTCTTGATCGGTCGCGCCTTCACCGTGGGGATTGGTGATTTCGATGCCGCGTAGTTCAGCCAGGGTGCGGAGTTGTTGGCCTGCGCCATGCACGAGCACGATCTTAATATTTAGCGAGCGCAGCACCGCTATGTCTAGGAGCACATTTTCAAAGTGTTCATGCGCAACTAGACTGCCATCCAGTGCGATGACAAAGACTTGGTCACGAAACATCGGGACATACTTTAAGATGCCACGAAGATCGGTGGGTTTGATCGTGCTTTCGCTTGTGCTGATAGTGGTCATTGGTAAAATGCTAACTTTGATCGCTCGCGCGTAGCTTGCAAGGCAGTTTCACGAACGTTGAACGTCGAACTTCCAGCGTTGAGTTTTGATTGGTGAGACGGATGATTTTGAATTCGATGTTGGACGTTGAGCGTTCGACGTTCAAAGTTGAAATCAATGCCAACTGATCCGCTTGATAAAATCCCTGAGACTTTCGCAGAACCTGTGGAAAGCTTTCTTGGCTGGTTGGAATTGGAGCGTGGGCTTTCGAAAAACACGATACAATCGTATGCGAGTGATTTGATGCAATGTGCTTTGTTTATGGGTTCTGGCGGAGTTCCAGACTGGCTAGCGGTGAACGAGGTCGCTGTGAGCGCATGGACGGCAGATCTCAGTAAGAAAGCGTATGCGCGCACGAGTCAGGCGCGTAAGTTGTCTGCCCTGCGAATGTTTGCGAAGCATCTGGTCCGAGAGAATTACCGTAAAGATGATTTTACTGAGCTTTTAGGCGCCCCCAAGTTGGCTCGTAAACTGCCAGAGGTGTTGAGTCGAGAAGAGGTCGAGCGCTTACTGAATGCCCCTTCGATGACGACCGCGCATGGTCTGCGTGATCGCGCGATTTTAGAGCTGTTCTATAGTAGCGGCTTACGGGTGTCAGAATTGTGCGGTATTCAGTTTCAAAATATCGACCTTGATGAGGGCTATGTGCGTGTCTTTGGCAAAGGCTCTAAGGAGCGCATTGCACCGATTGGTAGTGCTGCGGTGAAGGCAGTGAATGATTACATTACCTCAGGGCGTCCACAATTCATTAAAGCGAAGACCGGAAGTGAGTTGTTTTTGAGCCAACAAGGGCGTGCGATCTCTCGTAAAATGGTGTGGGTGATGATTAAGGAGCATGCCCGGAAGGCGGGAATCAAGAAGCCGATTAAGCCGCATTTACTGCGACACTCGTTTGCCACACATTTGCTCGAAGGCGGCGCCGATTTACGTGCGATTCAAGAAATGTTGGGTCACTCAGATATTTCGACCACTCAGATTTATACCTCGGTTCAAGCGGCTCGCTTGGCGGACGAGCATGCCTTATATCATCCGAGGTCGAAGGAGTCTTAGTTCGACGGGGCTTACAGCAACGGAGCGATCAGCTGCACTAGATCTTGCATGAATTTCGATGGCATGAACGTTGGATCTTTGAGCGCTTCATCGTAAGTGATACAGTCCTTCATCAGATTGTTGGACCATTGTTCTAATAATTCGATGTCTTGCTTTGAGTAGTGGATTTGCGCGATCTCGTAGTTTACAAAAAGTGAGCGCATGTCGATGTTGGCCGATCCAGTCATTGCTAGTTGGCTATCGGCTAAAATCATTTTTGCGTGGAGCATACGAGGAGTGTAAAAGAGTATTTCGACTCCTGCCTTTTTGAGCTCTTTGAGTGAGTGATGACGTGCGATGTCGGCTAGTTTTTGATTTGAATGGAGCGGCAGGACTAAGCGTATGTGTCTCCCCGTGTGCGCTTTGACGATCAGCGAACGGAATATTACTTCATCGGGTATGAAGTAGGGCGTGATAATGGTGAGGCGCTGCTTGAATTCTTGTATGACTCGTAAGATCTGCTCCCAGAGTGGATCGTTGTGCACGTCTGGGCCACTTGCGATGATTTCGATGGTGCTATTGCCTGCTTCTTCAGGTCGGAATTGCAGCAACTCTTTAAAATCGCTCGGTGGATACTTCGCTGCGAAGGCCCAGTCTGCGATAAAGGTGCGGTTGAGGTCTGCGACTGCGGGCCCCTGCGTGACGATACTAAAGTCTGCAAATCGCTGCGGGTCTGGCTTGGCACCGAGGAAGCGATTATCGATGTTTTGTCCACCAGTGATGGCTCGATAGTTGTCGAAAATCGCAATTTTTCGGTGATTACGTAGATTGGAAGAGGTGTGTGTTTGCGTCGGTAAGACAGGCATGAACATGGCGACTTCTCCTCCAGCTAAACGGATTTTTAAGCGAGCCGCGCGGGTCTGATTCCATGAGCCCAGTGAATCCAGTAAGAGTCGGACGGTGATGCCTTCGCTCGCTCGTTTCTCAAGTAGATTGACAATATGCTCACCGGTTTGATCTTTGCTGAGAATATAGGTCGCAATGTGAATGGTATGCTCAGCATTTTCGATTTCAGTGCATAAGCGAGCGAACGCAGTTTCACCGTCTGTAAGTAGTTCTACGTGGTTGCCCAGTGTCACCATTCCACGACCTTCGCAGGCAAAGATATTCGTTGAACAGGCACTTCCTTCCTCGTCGTCAATTAGGGCCTGAGCTTCACGTGCGACCTCTAATTTGATGCGTGTGTTTTTGCGGCTTTTGCGGCCGCCAAACATGAAATACAGCGGGACGCCGATCAGTGGTGAAAAGAGCACGACTAGCAACCACGCAAAAAAATTACTCGGGGTGCGCTTCTCAGTAAACGCGCGACGGATGATCACTAATGCGAGCACAAAGCCGATAATCGTAAACAAATTTGTGAGGAGAAATGCAAACCCGCCCACGACTAAGGAAGCGAAAGGTTCGAGGAGCTGCGTTTGTATCCAATCCCACATTGTAGTTATGGCTAAATACATAGAAGCTCTTTCGAGAGCAAGCAAGGCGCATTCGAATGCGGACTGTGTTCGGGAGAATGATTTTATGCGAGTGTGTGAATCGAAGGTTGTCCGATGCGGTGAAATGCCTTTTTGTTTCTCGCTCTATTCATTCACTTTATACGTATACAAATGACCGCCGACTCTCAACCCAACCCAGGGCAACCTCAACAAGTTAATCTTCAACAGATTGCACAACAATTCATGTTGGGCTTACAGCGCCATTTCGACATGTTGGCCTTCAATCTGGCTTCGCGTGAAGCGGTCAAAGAAGATGCATATAATCAGCATGCGAATGCGCCACGCATCATGCCTGCGGCGCCTCGTCATCAAAATTTCGAACAAATGCAGGCTTACGCCCGTGATCTATTGGTTCGTCAGGTCATTGGTGATTGTATGAATCTTGCGGTGACAGGCATGAACAACGCCCACTTTTTTCTAGCATTGGTCAAAGCGACCAATGCGACTTCAGAGGTCAATGAAGCGTCTCAAAAAGAAGCTCAAACGGCTCAACAGGCGTTCCTTGCCGCGCAACTGGATGAGAAGTTTAATCTACTAGAGAAGAACTATGGTATCATGTGTGAACTCGAGGACACGGTCACATCACTTGGATTTGCCATGCAAGCCCTGATGCAACAAGGCGGAGTGATTAAAGAGGCGCAGCTTGATGATAATGGTGAACTCGAAATTGAGCTCAAAGCCGTGCAGATTCAACAAATCGGGGATGGTCAATCACAGCCACAAGGTAAATTGGTCGATCACCGTCTAGTCTTTAAACAAGATGAGGCCTTAGAGTTTACTGATGTTCAGTTGCAGTTGGTTCTGGTGACTATAGCTGCGTTTGCCGACGCGTTGTTTAAATCGGTAGCGAACTATGCTAAATCAGTTAAAGAAGGTAACGCTTAATTTTATCGCGTAATGTCGATTTCTAAACTCCGTATCCTGACGCTTAATATAGCGCATGGACGCGGGCTTTCGACCTATCAAGGTTTTCACAAAGCCAAAGGCATCGAGCGTAATCTCAACAAGATTGCGCATCTTTTACAGCGAGTGTCACCAGATATTGCGGCCTTACAAGAGGTGGACGAAGACTCGCATTGGAACCAGCGCATTCACTTACTTGAGTATTTGCAAAAGGCTGTTGGCTTTCCTCACAGTCAAATGGGCATCAACACACGCCGTGAAGGGCGGCTGCCCTTATCATATGGCAATGGAGTCCTTTCACAGTTTCCGATTGAGCATGCCGACAATCAGGCTTTTGGTAGTGCGACACTCGGCGAGAAGGGCTTTCTGTATACCGAGCATACCTTACCAAATGGTCACTTACCCGTGGTGAACTTGCATTTGGACTTTCGTTCTCGTGTCCGCCGTATCGAGCAGATCGAACGATTGATCAGCTATCTCGACGAACGGCACCGCGAGAAAGGACGAGAGTCTTACTTTTCGCCGATCATTTGTGGGGATTTTAACTGCCGAGACCGAAAGCCGAGCGATGCAGTCCGGCATCTTTTTCGCTATCTGACCCAACACTGCGAGTATCAGTTTTTTCCAAAAAAGGGGCGCACTTTTCCATCGTTTTTACCCATACACGGATTGGATTTTGTATTTGTGCCACCCACTTATAAAGTGCGTCGTTGCGTCGTCTTACGCGCCTATGTGAGCGATCACTGCCCAGTATTATTGGATCTCGAAATCAACAACGAAGCATTGTAATCGTTCTGTATGTATCGTTACACCGTAATCGCTGTCGGCAAAATGAAGAATCGCGCACTCGCGGATCTGAGCGATGATTTTTCGAAGCGACTGAAGCGTTCAGGTAATTTCGAACTCATCGAATTGAAGGACGGGGATATCGAAAGTGAAGGGCAACGTATCTTAGAAGCACTCGATAAGCGCCGTGGTGCCAGAGTCTATGCAATGGCCGAGGAGGGGAGGACGTGCAACTCTCCCATATTTGCTAAGGAGCTCTTCGATTTACAAGGTCAACAGGCTATTTTTATCATAGGCGGTGCCTATGGGTTAAGCCCCTCCGTCAAAGAGCGAGCAGAGGTGCTGTTTGCGCTATCACCACTCACATTTACGCATGAAATTGCCCGTATGCTGCTCTGCGAGCAGCTCTACCGAGCAGTATCCATCAACTCCGGCTCAAAGTATCATCACGAATAAACTTTTAGACTTTCTTCGTCGGATTGGTTTGCGGTGTTGATTGCGAGTGTTTTGAATCGTGGCATATATGGCAGAAACTGTAGTGACTCCTAGGATAGAAACCCGAAATTTAGTTCGGGAATTTGGTAAACGCCGCGTCGTTAATGGTGTGAATATTAACGTTAGCGCGGGTGAAATTGTTGGTCTTTTAGGGCCCAATGGTGCAGGTAAAACAACGACTTTCTATATGGTAGTGGGTTTAATCGCCGCAACTTCGGGAGAGGTCTATTTGAATGATGATGAATTGACCCCGTTGCCGATGTATCGGCGAGCTCGACGAGGGATTGGCTACCTGCCGCAGGAGGCGTCCATTTTTAGAAAAATGACGGTCGAGCAAAACATTCGTTCCATTGCAGAGACCTTGCCACTTACCAAGCCTGAGCGTGAAGTCTGTGTGAAAGAGCACTTGGAAGAATTGGGCCTGACTCACTTGAAGGGCCAGAAGGCGTATACTTTAAGCGGTGGAGAGCGCCGGCGCTTAGAGATTTCGCGTGCATTGGTTACAAAACCTAAGTTTTTGCTCATGGATGAGCCTTTTAGTGGGGTCGATCCCATCAGCGTGAGCGAAGTGCAAAAGATTATCATACAACTGAAGGAGCGCGGGATTGGCGTGCTCATTACCGACCATAATGTGCGTGAGACGTTAAGTATCGTGGACCGTGCTTACTTGCTGCATCAAGGCGCGGTGCTTTGTGAGGGCACGAGCGAATATTTAATCAACGATCCTAAGAGCCGTGAGTTTTATCTCGGTGAAGACTTT
This sequence comes from Opitutales bacterium, assembly GCA_018607135.1. Classification (GTDB taxonomy): domain Bacteria; phylum Verrucomicrobiota; class Verrucomicrobiia; order Opitutales; family Coraliomargaritaceae; genus JBPOFY01. The sequence goes on along the minus strand of JABBCA010000067.1, from coordinate 54,813 downwards.
AACATGTAAGCCCCATAACCATGTCGACTCAAAAACTAACTACCAAGCAAATCGAGGCCGTCTCGGTTCGTGAATTTTATGATTCGTTTAAAGATTCCTTGAAAATGGATCTAGTCGCGGGTGAAGCTGGACTGGACCGCACGATTCGAGAGCGTAGCTTAAATCGTCCAGCGCTGGCACTGACGGGCTTTTTTAACTATTTTGCAGCGAAGCGAATTCAACTCTTTGGAGCGGGTGAAATGGCCTTCTTACGAGAGCAAAATAAGACTGAGGAGGCTCGTGTCATGACTGCTATTCTGGAACGTCATGTCCCTTGTATCATCGTCTCGAGGAATTTGGCTCCCTCGAAGACACTGAAGAAACTGGCGGATCAATTTAAGACACCGCTCATTCGGTCGTCCTTAAAGTCCAAAACCTTTTCGACCGACGCTACGATTCTTTTGGAAGAGAAATTTGCACCACGCACCCATATCCATGGCACACTTTTAGACGTAAAGGGTATCGGCACATTGATTTGTGGAGAGAGCGGAGTCGGTAAGAGTGAGTGCGCACTCGCACTGATCGAACGTGGCCACAGCCTTGTGGCTGATGACTTAACATATATTAAGCGCTTGAGCGACCGAGACTTGATGGGTTCATGCTCAGATCTGAGTCGTGGCTACATGGAGTGTCGTGGTTTGGGAATTATCAATATCGCTGAACTCTTTGGGGTGCGTTCAGTGCGTATTGAAAAGCGTATTGACTTGATTATTAATTTCAAAAACTGGATCTCTGGCATGAATGAAGAGCGCACCGGCCTTGAAGAAAATCATATCGAAATTCTAGGTATCAACGTGCCAACGGTCGAAATCCCTGTTCGTCCAGGCCGCGATATGGCTCGATTGGTCGAAGTGGCTTCTATGGTTCAAGCACTAAAAATTATGGGGCACGATTCTGCCGCAGAATTCAACGATCGCTTGATTAAGCATATGCAAAAAAAGTCGTAGCATTTTTTTACATGCCAAAATATTTTTTTAAGCAGATAGCGTTATTTAAATTAGCAATAAAGGGGCTTGGCGAAATTACAGAAATACCGCTTTCTCAGTGCTTAAGGAAAGTGTCACAGAGATGTGACAGGAGGACGAAAAAATCCGTAAAAGTTATTCCAATAACGAATGTGAATAACTTGTGCAGAAGTTGACCTTGCAAAGCTCAACTGACTGCCGCTTTTTAATACATAGACCACGCATCTTTGCACTGTGTCAGAGTCATTTCTTCTTCTTTTTTTCTTTTTATATCTTTTTTACCCTAGATTTTATTTTATATATACCTATCCAGTAGTTACTTAAGAGATTTTAGCAACTTGTTTGCACGGCCGGCACCTTAAACTGTCGGTTTTTCAGTCTATTCATCACTTTCCAATAACAGCGGTCACTATTTTGTCACTCAAATGACAGAAAACGCTGTGAACAATTCTCTACTTTTCCACACTAATGTCAAATTTGTCACCATCGCTCTCTCTCTGGGAAAGCGTCAACCAAGAGCTTAAAAACCTTTTTCCTGCAGACCTCTACGAAATGTGGTTTAATGACCTTGTTTGCACGGAAGAGAGCGATTGTAAAATTGTGCTCACTACCTCCAGTGATTTCAATGCTATCTGGATCGAGAACAACTACCTCGACATTATTATGCAGCAAGCGCGCAGCTACGCCGGTTCAGCGGTGCAGGTGAAGATAGAAGTTGTTGAGGCAGCAGCTGAAGCGACCGTGACGGAGGAGCCTGACAGCATTGGTAGAAATCGCATGGAGTCGACGTTCACCAACGCTGCACGATTGGACCGGTCGGTAGAGAGTGCTCCTGCGCCTCATCGCACTTTACTGAATCCACGCAATACCTTTGAGAATTTGGTCATTGGTTCTGGCAATCAGCTTGCGCATGCGGCATCGATCGCGGTTGCGAACGCGCCAGGTCGTGCCTACAATCCACTTTTTGTATTTGGTGAGACCGGTCTCGGTAAAACACACTTGATGCACGCCGTGGCGCATCAGATGTTGGCAAACAATCCGAATGCCAAGATCGCTTATGTCTCGACAGAGAAATTTACCAACGAGTTTATTCATGCCATCCGTGAGAACAAGTTATCCAAATTTCGTAAGCATTATCGCAATTTGGATGCGCTTCTTGTGGATGACATCCATTTCCTCTCAGGAAAAGAGAGCACTCAAGAAGAGTTCTTCCATACCTTTAATGACCTCTTTGAGTCGGGCCGCCAGATTTTCCTCGCTAGTGATCGTCCAGCAAATGAGATCGAACGTCTAGAGAATCGTCTTATTTCTCGTTTCCAGTGGGGCTTAGTCACTGACATCCAAGCACCCGACTACGAAACGCGCGTTGCAATCTTGCGTAAGAAGGCTGCAGCAATGAATTTGAAGCTGGATGACGACATTATGAATTTTTTAGCGGAGCGTGTCTCGCGTAACGTCCGCCGTATGGAAGGGGCACTCACACGTATTGCGGGTTATGATGCCTTGATTGACCGCAAGTTGGATCTTGAGGCGGTCGAGCGTTTGCTTGCGGATTTACTCCACGAAGAAGCCAGCAGTAAAGTGACTGTTGATCAAATTCAAAAGAAGGTCTCCGACTACTATCAAATTCGATTCAGTGAATTGATTGGTCGTCGTCGCACCAGCAACATCGTGTTTCCGCGACAAGTTGCGATGTATATCAGCCGCACATTAACGAGTGACCCTTTAAAGTCGATCGGTGATGCCTTTGGTGGGCGTGATCACGGCACGGTGATACATGCCTGTAAACAGGTTGAGAACATGATGGAGCAGGATGGTAGCGTGAAGCGTGGTGTGGATTACCTCATTAAGCAGCTTTCACAGAGCCGTGTGTAAGTTTACATAGGAAACATCGCATCTAGCGTTGCTTATTGCGAAGAAATCGAAACATATTTCTTCCTTATGGAATTATCTGATTCTCAAAAATCTACCGTTGCAACATGGATTGCAGAGGGCAAGTCACTCGCTGATGTGCAAACACTCCTTCGTGAGGAGTTATCACTCTCAATGACCTACATGGATGTGCGCTTTCTTGTGGATGACTTGAATATTACATTTGAAGAGCCAGAACCTGAGGAACCAGAAGAGGGTAAGCAAGACTCTGAAGCAGTTGAAGCTGAAGTCGTCAATGAAGGTGGTGCCGTCACTGTCGAAGTGGATGCCTTGATGCGCCCAGGAGCGCTTGTGAGTGGTAGCGTAACATTTAGCGATGGTAAATCACTGAACTGGCAACTCTCCAGCACGGGTCAATTGGGGCTCATTCCAGGTGATGACCCGGACTACAGACCTTCGCCAGAAGACGTGGAGGATTTTCAAGCACAGCTGCAAGAGGTTTTACAGCAAAAAGGATACTAGGCTGAGAGCACATGGCTTTGCCAAATGAACTGCCGATCTACGAAGTTGCCGATGAAATTGTCGAAGGCCTTCGAGCGGTCGGGCGCGTTGTTTTAAGTGCGCCCACTGGATCTGGTAAGTCCACTCAGGTGCCGCAAATTTTGCTGGATCGATGTGATCTAGAAGGGGAGATTGTCGTCTTACAACCTCGTCGTTTGGCGGCACGTCTACTAGCGCGTCGAGTGGCCGCAGAGCGAGATGTGAAATTGGGTGACGAAGTCGGCTATCAAATCCGCTTTGAGAATATAGTGAGCTCAAAGACGCGCATCCGTTTTGTAACGGAGGCGATCCTTTTGCGGCAGATTTTAGAGGACCCCTCTTTGCAAGGTGTCGCGGCGATTGTCTTTGATGAATTCCATGAAAGGCACCTCACGAGTGACCTGAGTATCGCGTGTGCGCTAAAATCGGTGCAGACCGTGAGGCCCGACTTAAAGCTGATTGTGATGTCCGCGACCTTGGACATCGACTCGCTTGAGGGCTATTTAAAGCCCTGTCGAAGGGTGGAAGCGTCTGGCCGCATGTATCCTGTGGAGTGCCGCTTTATGGGTGCGTCGTTAAATCGGGATGCGGCGCCCGTTTGGGAGCGGGCTGCGAGTGCCTTTCGTTCTCATTACAAAGCTACCGATACAACTGGGGATGTTCTCATTTTTATGCCAGGAGCTTTTGAGATTCGCAAAACGATCGATGCGATACAAGGCCTAGCTGAATCCAAAAGCTATGAGGTGTTGCCGCTGCATGGTGAGCTGTCGCCTGCAGATCAAGACCGAGCAGTGTCATCTGGAAGTATTCCTAAGGTGATTGTTTCCACCAATGTGGCTGAAACCTCGATTACCATCGAAGGCGTGCGCACTGTGATCGATGGCGGGCAAGCGCGCATTGCTCGTTATGATATGAGACGCGGAATCAATTCGATTTTAGTCGAGCCAATCAGTCGGGCCTCAGCCGAGCAGCGCGCAGGCCGCGCAGGTCGCACGGGACCAGGGGTGTGTTTACGATTGTGGAGTGAAGCTGAGCATCTAGCACGCGCGGACCGTGATACTGCAGAAGTGCTGCGCGTGGATTTATCAGAGACCTTGTTGTTGCTGGCCGCAGCGGGAATTGACCAGCCAGAAGCGTTCGCATGGTTTGAATCCCCTAATCCACAAGCCTTATCACGGGCGAGCGACTTACTGGTTGATTTAGGAGCACTGAGTCATGCAGGATTGATTACGGAAATCGGTCTGCAAATGGCACGCTTCCCTTTACACCCACGCTATGCTCGAATGCTCATCGAAGCGCATCGGCGCGGGGTGCTTGAGCAGGTCACACTGATTGCGAGTTTGAGTCAGGGAAGGTCCATTTATCGTGCCTCTAGGGAAAAAAGTGTGAGGCAAGCTCAGCTTCAACAAATCGAAGATCACGCCGATGAGCGCTCTGATTTTTTTGTTCATTTAAAGGCATGGGGCCTTGCTCGTGAATTGAAGTTTAACGCGCTGGCATGTGCTCACGTGGGAGTGCATGGTGCCGCCTCTAGGCAAGCAGGAGAGGTGGCTCGACAGCTTTTATCGGTTGCGCAGCGCCAAGGGCTCGTGGCTACCGAAACCGCGCATGCGGATGCTATCGAGGAACGTATTGCAAAGTGTCTACTTGCTGGGTTTTCGGATCAGTTATCCAAGCGTAATGATCGTGGCACAAACCGTTGCCGTATGGTTCACGGACGATCGGGTGAGCTGCGACGTGAGAGTATTGTAAGCTCAGAGCTGTTTGTGGCCGCGGAGATTGAGGAGCGCGAGGTTCGGGGCGATGTGACGGTCTTATTGGGAATGGCCACAGCGGTTGAATTGACGTGGCTGGAAGCGCTCTATCCAGACGATTTCCTGGGGGGCACAAAAACAACTTATGATTCGAGTATTCGGCGTGTCGTCTGTCGCAGTGAACAGCGATTTCGTGACTTGGTTTTGGAGTCAAGTGATTATGGAGAGCCAGATTACGACAAAGCTTCTGAGCTGCTGGCACAGGAAGTCGTAGCGGGGCGGTTGAATATGAAGAACTGGGATAGTTCTGTGGAGCAGTGGATACTACGGGTTAATTTCGTGGCCTTGCATTGCCCTGAGACTGAAATTGCACCTATCGACAGTGAAGCCCGTCAGTTATTGACTGAGCAAATTTGTCACGGAGCACTAAGCTATAAGGACATCAAAGACCGCCCCGTCTTAGCGACGGTGAAGGAGTGGATTAGCCCAGAGCAGCACTATTATATTGATACCTACGCACCGGCGACGATGGATTTACCGCGCCGTCGAAATCCCGCAAAGATACGCTACGAGGAAGATGGGCGGGCCTTTATTGCATCCAAGCTACAGGACTTTTATGATGTGCCAAGCGAAAGTTTAAAAGTAGCCAATGGTCAAGTGGCGCTTTTAGTTGAGCTGCTTGCGCCGAACCAGCGGCCCGCACACCTGACCGATGATTTAGACGGTTTTTGGGCTGGAGCATATCAGCATGTTCGAAAGGAACTTGCAGGTCGCTACCCAAAACACGAGTGGCGATAGTGCGTTTAATTCAATCCGTCTGCAATTGCGGCTTCTTGCAGTTTGGAAATCTCTTGAATGCCCTTTTCTCCAAGAGCGAGCAGAGTTTCTAATTCTTCGCGACTGAAGGTGGCTTCCTCGCCAGAACTCTGCACTTCCACGAACTTACCTGAGCCAGTCATGACAATGTTGGCATCTACAGTGGCGTCTTTATCTTCGGGATAGTTTAAATCGAGGACCGGCACGTTTTGATAAACGCCAACGGACACCGCTGCGACTGAGTCTGTAAATGGATTTTCTTCAATTTGATTATCGGCAAGCAACTTTTGAATTGCGATTTGCGCCGCAACATAGGCACCTGTGATCGATGCGGTGCGAGTGCCGCCGTCGGCTTGTAACACGTCACAATCGATCCAGAGGGTCTTGCCAGTTAACTTCTTCAAATCGAACACTGCACGTAGTGAGCGTCCGATGAGGCGCTGAATTTCAATCGTGCGTCCATCAGCTTTACCGCGGCTGATGTCACGTTGTTTGCGATCTAAGGTGCTGTAAGGCAGCATGGAGTATTCTGCAGTCATCCAACCGCCTTCAATTTTTTGAGCCCGCATCCAGCCTGGAACGCGATCGTCGATCGAAGCAGCGCAAATCACTCGTGTGTCGCCAAAGCTGACGAGCACGGAGCCGAGTGCATGTGGCGCGATACCCGTTTCAAAGCGCAACTCGCGAAGTTGGTCGACAAGGCGTGCATCTGGGCGTGCGAAAGGTGTTTGTGTGGATTCTGACATAGTGATTGATATAAAATTAGGCGTTTTTGGCTGAAGCAGTTGCATCCACTTCTTTCTTTGCGGTGAGTGCGGGTAGATATTTATCCCGTGCCAGTCTCCAGAAGACTAGAAAAAATGCGGTGAGGGGTATTGCGAGGATCATGCCTAGAAGGCCGCCCAACGCGGTGCCCCAAAAAAACACAGAAAAGATGATCAGCATCGGTCCCATGCCTGTCTTATCACCCATAATTCGGGGGGTGAAGACGTAGTCTGTCAGTAATTGGCCGATGGCGAACACGATGGCGCAATAAATAATCAAGTTGGTTCCGCCACCGTCTTGAAAATAGGCGAGGGGTAATACGATTACGATCCCTAGCATTGTGCCGAGATAAGGAATAATGTTTAGGAGGCCTAATAGGAAGCCGATGGCAATGCCAAGCTTTAGGCCGACGAGTCCAAAGCCGATGGATAAAACAAGTCCGAGCAGCACACCAATGATGATTTGCCCACGGAAGAACGCGACTAAGATGTCGCTGAATTGGCGACCCAGAAAAATAAGATCATCGCGGCGTTCGGTTGGCAGGAAGTTAAGCTGCTTTTGTAGGTCCTTCCAGATGTCGCGATCACCATTTAAGATGAAAAATAGATAAACTGGAATGATGGAGTAGGCGGCTATTTTACCAAAGACCCCACCCATAAACGACATCATGGAACCTGCAGAGGATTGTAAGCCCGTAAGTGTTTGCTTAATTACATCCGAATTCTCTGACATTAAATCTTGGACATAGCTATCGGGTGACTGCCCCAGCTTTTCGTGCAACCACTCCCAGATGCCAGGTGCGACGCCTTGCAAATATTCGAGTAGCTTCGCGCTGAGTTCTGGTAGAGCTTGAAGAAACTCACCGGTCTGGGCAAGTATTCCTGGGACGCAGAATAAGGCAGTAGCGGCTAAAACAAGCAATACCAGTAGGTATAAAAGGATGATACCGCCCACTCGATTTAGCCGTGTCTTGGTTTCGCAGAAGGTTATGATGGGCCGAAGTAGGGTTGCTAGAATCGCTGCGATTGCAAGCGGCAGTAGGACATCTTTGAAGCTACTAACGAAGTGTCTAAGTAATATGAAAAGATAAAAGCAGGTAGCGATGAGGAAGACCGCTGCTAGAGCAGTTCCGCCAGCAGCGACAATGCGCTTTTGAGCGGGAGAGAGTAGTGGCTTGTCTGAATCTGTCATGGCGTGCTAGGCATTTTGATGATGTGATAATCGTGCTTCTATTACGTGTAGAGAAGAAAAAAAGCCCCAACAGTTCTGTCAGGGCTTTGTGATTTAAATGTGAGCTGAATTACTTTTTATCGTCTTCTTCAACTGTCTCGTCGGGTGGAGCGGTGGTTTCTTCGTAGTTCTGATCTTCTTCCTCTTCCTCCTCGTCCCACTTCATGGTTTCGTCGGCTTCGATCTTCTCGTCGGTATCCACGTCTGCATCTACATCTGCGAGATCTTTTTCGAGTTCTTCGTCTTCAGATTTCGGCCCGCTGCTTTCCTCGTCTTCATCAAGCTCAAAGCCTTCGGGAACATACTCAAGAATTGCGGTGATTTCTGTGAAAAAGTGTGAGGAGCGACCTTCTATATAATCTTCGTTCTGCGCTTCACGGATTTCTTCTTCAAGTTCTTCGATCGTCAAATTTTTGGAGAAATCAATTAGATCATTGAGCAGCTTAATGCGAAGCTTTGTGATGTGATCTAGGAAGTCGGCGTAGGGGCCTTTCTCCTCGTCGAGCACATCTGGCAGAGCAAAAATTTGCTCATCACTATCGAGAATGCTGTCTTTAATTCGTTTGAGGACAATGGTCTTGTCTTCTTCAATTTCATCGATCCCGAATGAGTAGAATGCTTCTTCAACAATATCTGTTTGTAAGCCGTAGTCCGTTAATGGTTCTACCAATTCCATTATGTGTTGGAATTGGCGTGGGTCGATGATGCCGAGGCCATCGACGTCCCAATGGACAGGGTCGCTGATCTCTTTGATCCACCAATTCATATCCTCGCCGAGGCGAGCTTTACACCATGTTAATTTTGTCGTAGGTTTCGGCATATTAGAAGTCTGCTTTTTTTGCAAAGTATTGCATTTCGATACATTGGGTAAATGCGCCTAAAACGGACTTGTAAAGTGCTTTGTCAGAAAATTTTCTGATAAGCATTTATCATTGTTTTAGAGTCGGCGTGTATTAGGTTTTGCCATTTGTTGATTTTAGCGACTTAAAGACAACATTTATGGGATTTATTTACGAGAATATCGTCCGTCCGGCATTGTTTCGAATGGAACCAGAGCAAGCGCATGATCGCGGTCGAAACGCGTTAATGACGCTAGGTTCGATACCGATGCTAGCGTCACTGATGCGCCGCTTTAATCAAGTAAAGGAGGATAAGCCGGTGAAGCTGTTCGGCTTGGAATTCCCCAATCGTGTGGGTCTCGCAGCTGGTATGGACAAAGATGGAGAATTTCCGAAAGCGATTGAAGCACTCGGTTTTGGTCATGCTGAAGTGGGCACGGTGACCCCTGAGGGGCAGCCAGGAAATCCACGTCCACGCTTGTTTCGTTTGCCAGAAAATGGCGCATTGGTAAATCGAATGGGGTTTAACAATAAAGGCGCAGAATCTATGTTGAATTCGCTTTCGAAGAGTTACCCTAAGGGCAAGCGCGGCATGCCTGTAGGGGTGAACATCGGTAAGGCAAAGATGACCCCTCTAGAAAATGCAGTGGATGACTACGTGGCCTCGTTTCGTATCTTGGCAGACCAAGCGGACTATTTCACAATTAACATCAGTAGCCCCAATACTCAAGGCTTACGTGATTTGCAGTCTGAGACCTATTTACGAGAGTTATTGAAGACTATACGTGAAGAAAACTTAAGTTATGCTAAAAAGCTAGGGCATGAGCCGCATCCATTGCTTTTAAAGATCGCACCGGATCTTAGCTACAAGGAAATCGATCAGATTGTGGGGGTTTTAACCGAATTAAGCTACGACGGTATCATTGCTACGAATACAACGGTAGCGCGTCCTGCAGGCTACAATACCACTGAGACTGGAGGATTGAGCGGTGGGGACTACATTCGTAAGCGCTCGAACGACGTGATCAACTACATCTACCGTTCCACCGAAGGAAAATTGCCCATTATCGGGGTTGGGGGGATCGATTCAGTTGAGGCAGCGGGCGAGAAGATTGATGCGGGTGCATCTATGGTTCAAGTCTACACAGGTTGGGTCTATCGTGGTCCCTTCTTTGCTCGTGAACTTGCCAATGCTCTCAAGTCACAAGGCGAAAATTGGATTTAAAAAAATTGAGCAGGGCGTATTCAGTGACGTTCCTACGCGTCATTTTAAACTGAAACCGTTGCTGCACTTTTTGCAGCTTCCTGTTCTGCAAGCATGGCCCGACGTCGCGCGCGGACATCAAACATATCTGATTGCTCATCGGCGTGATAGGAGGAACGAATCATAGGACCTGATTCACAGGCACCAAAGCCAATTTCTAATGCATATTCTTTCCAGCGTTTGAATTCATCTGGAGTGACCCATCGGTCGATGTCGACGTGCTTTTTGGAAGGCTGTAAGTATTGGCCGATAGTGAGGATGTCGACCCCGACCTTCTTCATGTCGAGTAAGACTTCTTTAATTTCTTCTTCTTTTTCACCAATGCCTAGCATGATGCCTGACTTAGTAATGAATCCGCGTGATTTTGCGTGCTCAAGCACCCATAGGGAACGGTCGTAACGAGCTGTCTTGCGGATGGGGCGCTGCAGACGTTTTACGGTCTCCATGTTGTGATTGAAAATGTCTGGGCAGGCGTCGAGGACTACATCTAGGTATTCTTGTTGCCCCCTGAAGTCCGCTGTCAGCACTTCGACCGCGCACTCTGGTTGCCTGTGATGAACCGCGCGAATGGTAGCCGCCCATACGGAAGCGCCGCCATCTTTTAAGTCGTCACGTGCCACGGAAGTGATCACCGCATGCCGTAGATTCATTTTGGCAATGGATTCAGCGACACGTGCGGGCTCTCCTAGGTCGAGTTCTGTGGGACGACCTGTTTGGATTGCACAAAATCGGCAAGAGCGCGTGCAAATGTTGCCGAGAATCATCACGGTTGCGGTGCCCCTAGACCAGCACTCACCCATGTTGGGGCACTGGGCGCTTTTACACACCGTGTGCAGTCCGTTGGTATCTACGATCTCACGAACTTCTTTATATTCCTTACTCGTGGGGAGTTTAGCCCGGAGCCAATCTGGTTTGCGATTATCCATTTATTGCGGCAGTGTTTTGAAAAACCTTTTGAAATTCAACTGCTAAAGCAGTCTTTACCAGATTCATGTCGACCTTTTCGTCAAGCTCAAGCTCCATAGAGGTGACCGTTCCGTCGGTAATACCACAAGGAACGATACCCGAAAAGTGGTTCATGTTGGGGCTCACATTGAGCGCGAATCCGTGATAGGTAACCCAAGTGCGCACCGCAACGCCGATTGCACAGATTTTACGTTCACCCAACCAGATGCCAGTCTTGCCCTCGCGGCGGTCTGCAATTAGCCCAAAAGTGGCTAGGGCATTTATTACCACGACTTCTAGGTCTCTTAAGTAAGCATGAAGATCGCGGCGTTTCTGTAAGGAGAGGATAGGGTAGCCAACGATCTGTCCGGGGCCGTGGTAGGTAATGTCGCCACCACGATTGCTTTTGTATATTTCAATGCCTTCTTGAGTGCAAAGTGCTTCAGGCCAGATCAAATGTTGCTCTGCACCTTTACGTAGCCCCATAGTATACACGGGCTCGTGCTCGGTGAATACTAAAGTATCCGTAGATTTACCTTTGCGCACTGCATCCACAAGTGTCTTCTGGCGTTCAAATGCATCCGCATAGCGCGTGCGCCCCCAGTCAACTAGATTGAAGGGAGCTGGACTGCCAGGATGCGTGTCCATTGTGAGAACGAAGTATTCTTATTCGACAGTTACCGACTTCGCCAAGTTGCGAGGTTTGTCGACGTCACACTCGCGTTCAAGTGCAACGTAGTAACTGAGAAGTTGAACAGGGATGCTCATCAAGATCGGTTTCACGATTTCGTGGCATTCAGGAACTAGGATGATATCGTCGACTAGACCATCTGGAATTTCACAGTCGGCAGTCGCAATGCAAATTACTTTTCCCTTGCGGGCTTTAACCTCTTGAACATTGGCTAGGCTCTTATGGAAAATCTCACCTGAAGTCGCTAAAAAGACGCTTGGGCAATCTTCACTAATTAGCGCGATCGGGCCGTGCTTCATTTCGGCAGCAGGATACCCTTCTGCGTGAATATACGAAATCTCCTTCAGCTTGAGCGCGCCTTCAAGAGCGATTGGAAACATTAATTGACGGCCTAGGAAGAGACAGTCTTCGTATTTTGCATATTTCTTAGCAATGGCTTCGATTTGTGCCGTCTGTTTCAGCGCTTCTTGAACCAGTTCTGGCAACTCTTTAAAGGCTTTTACAATATCGACTCCGTCACCGTAGCTGAGGTCACGCAAGCGGCCCAAGTAGAGTGCCAGCATACCACAGATTAGGAGCTGGGATGTGAATGCCTTGGTTGAAGCAACGCCGATCTCAGGTCCAGCATGCTGGTAAATACCGCCATCGCATTCTCGAGCGATGGTCGAGCCTACGCTGTTGTTAATGGAAAGTGTTCGGTATCCTTTGCGCTTGGCTTCACGAAGGGCTCCAAGCGTGTCGATGGTCTCACCTGATTGGCTGATTGCAATCACTAGAGTGTTCTTATCCAATGGGGCATTTCGATATCTAAACTCAGAAGCGTATTCAACTTCGACTGGTATACGCGCAAAGCGCTCGATAAGGTATTCGGCAATCAAGCAGGCATGCCAAGCCGTTCCGCATGCAATAAAGAGAATGCGGTCAATTTGCCTAAGCTCTTGTGGATTGAGGTTGAGGCCACCAAACACTGCGGTGCTCTTATCGTCTGAAAATCGACCGCGCATGCCATTTTTAAGAGCATTCGGTTGCTCATGAATTTCCTTGAGCATGTAGTGGTCATAATCGCCAAGTTCAGCCTCTGAAGTGTCCCAATCGACTTGATGGATCACCGCTTCGACCGATTTGCTGCTGACTGTGGAAATGGAAAAGTCGTTGTTCGTCAGGTGCACGACTTCGTTGTCGTTCAAATAAACAACATTTTGGGTGCAGTGGGTGATCGCATTTACATCTGATGCGAGGATATTTTCGCCTTTACCGATACCTATAATCAGCGGAGAACCTTTGCGTGCGCCAATGAGTTCGTCAGGATAGTCATCACAAATCACCGCGATACCATAAGTGCCTTCGACATGTCGAAGGCTTTTACGAACTGCCTCTAAAAAGCGATTCTTGGCTGTAGTTTCTTCCTCTTTGCCATAGTGATAAGCGATCAAGTTGCAAAGCGCTTCAGAGTCGGTCTCGGATTTGAAACTGTAACCTTTCTCAATAAGAAAGTTCTTCATGCCGATATAGTTCTCAATCACACCATTGTGGACTAAGTAGATTTTACCGTCTGTGGATTGGTGAGGGTGTGCGTTTGCCTCGGTAACATCACCATGAGTCGCCCAACGTGTATGGCTAATCCCCAAGTTTCCTCCCAGTTGCAATTCATCTAGAGCATCTTCGAGCTCTTTTACACGTCCAGTGCGCTTAATGAGCTCAAGCCCTTTGCCTGCATTAACTACCATGCCCGAGGAGTCATAGCCTCGATATTCTAGGCGTTTCAGGCCATCTAGCATGATGCTTCCCGCTCGTTCGCGGCCGATATATCCAACTATTCCACACATAAAGCTTCATTTCATCGCAAAGACCCTCTAATAATCAAGACAATTGAATCTCCCCAATCCATTATAACCATTACATGAAAAAAAGAAAAATTATCTGCATCATTATGGGAGGCGGTCGCGGCTCTCGTCTTAGCCCCTTAACCAAAGAGCGTTGTAAGCCAGCTGTGCCGCTTGCCGGTAAATATCGTTTGGTCGATATTCCGATCAGTAATTGTATCAACTCTGGGATGAATCAGATTTTCGTTCTGACGCAGTTCAATACCGCGTCACTTCACCGTCATATTCAAGAGTCGTATAAATTCGACACCTTTGGAGGTGGTTGCGTGGATATTCTTTCTGCTGAGCAAACCGATTCCAGTGACGGTTGGTATCAAGGCACAGCCGATGCGGTTCGCCAGAATATGAACCACTTTGGAGGCACTAGCGATCAAGACCTCTATGTGATTCTTTCAGGTGATCAGCTTTTTAGAATGGATATCGAAGATGTGGTGCGTGAGCACGATGCTTCGGGTGCCGATGTGACCATTACAGCGAAACCGCTTGGCTTGGACGAGGCAGAAGGCCTTGGGCTCATGCGTATTGATGATGAGTTGAACATTACTGAGTTTGTTGAAAAACCAACCGACCCTGCAGTGATTCAAGGCCTTTCTGTTGGCAAGGTAGTGACTGATAAGATGAAAGACCCAGGTGATAAGGCTTACTGTCTCGCATCCATGGGTATTTACGTTTTCAACTCAAATACATTGGTAGAAGCGTTAAAAACGGATACCACAGACTTTGGTAAGGAAATCATTCCAGGACTTCTGGGTAAGGTGAAAATGTGCAGTTATGTCTTTGATGAGTATTGGGAAGACATTGGAACAGTGAAGGCTTTTTTCGATACGAATTTAAGCCTGACCGACGATGTGCCACCGTTTAATTTCTTCGATGAAGAGGCTAAAATTTACACACGCGCTCGTTTGTTGCCCGCTTCGAAATTAAACTCATGCACCGTCGACCACTCGGTTGTCGCTGATGGATGTATTGTCTCTAATGCCCAATTGAGTCGCTGTTCACTAGGTGTTCGTTCGGTGGTTCAAAATGGTGCTGATCTAAAAGACGTGGTAATGATGGGGGCTGATAGTTACGAGACTGTGGAAGAACTGAATGAGAATGAATCTGCTGGACGTCCGGATATGGGAGTCGGTGAAGGCTCGATCGTGCGTCATGCGATTTTAGATAAAAATGTCCGCATTGGAAAAAACGTCGTCCTAGACCCAACGGGTTTACCCGATAATTTTGGCGAAGGCGTGGAAATTGCGATTCGTGATGGGGTGCTGGTCGTTTGTAAGGGAGTGGTTGTTCCAGATGGATACATCCTCAAGGCCTAGTCTCATAGCTCAGCTAATAGCTACTATTGCAAAACCGCGATTCCACGGAGTCGCGGTTTTTCTATTGCTAGTCGGGCGGCTAAGGCCTAGGCTGACGATTAGAAATTGATTTGTTAGCATCAGTGATACCTCAACCCCTAAACGCTATGAATAAGTTACTCATCTGCACAGATGGTTCTCAATACTCGGAGCACGCATGTCGCTACGCCGCATGGCTAGCTAAAAACACTAGTTTAGAGATTCATGCACTCTATGTGACTGACCTGAGGCAATACCAAGGGTCCTTCATCGCTGACTTAAGTGGTAGCTTAGGAATTCAACCTTACGACGGCATGGTTGGGCAGATGCAAGAAATCGAAAATCAAAAAGCAAAGTTTGTAGAAGAGCAAGCGGTCAAAACCTTTGAAGCGGAGGGTTTGGTAGAGCGACTTAAGTTTCATCATGAGACAGGCTTGCTGGTCGATGTGATTGATGATTTTACGGACGAAGAAACCGAACTTATTATACTCGGCAAGCGTGGTGAGAACGCAAATTTTGCAACTGAGCACATAGGGTCCATGATGGAGCGCGTGGTTCGGGCTACTGATCGCCCCTGCTTAGTCACCTCGCGCGCATTTAAGCCGATTACGAAAGTGGCGGTGTGTTTCGATGGAGGTGCGAGCAGTCGTCGAGCTCTGCAGTATTTGGCGACACATCTAGAGTTTCGCAACTTGGAATTGCACCTGTTAACTGTAGCAGAGAGGCACGACGAAGATGAGGCTGCAGATCACCTGTCGGAGGCGGAAGCCATACTCGATGCTGCCGAGATTACTGCGACTTACCAGCTATTGAATGGAGTCGTTGAGAGCGAGATTGCTAGTTATGTTGAAGACGCCGACATTAACTTATTGGTTGCTGGGGCCTACGGGCACAGTCGGATCCGAGATTTATTGATTGGCAGCACGACCACCGAGTTGCTTCGCCGCTGCCACGTCCCCGTGCTTTGCTTTAGGTAAAAAAGGTGCATCGTCGATTAGTGGGGAAGTGGGCTTAGATTGAGGCTCTCTCAAGAGTCTCTGAACCAATTTAAACTTAAATACACCATCCCGTCTCGCTTCCACCTTCGCCAAGGCTACGGAGGACATGTTGCGAGCCATTCCTCCTCATCAAGCATATCCTCATACATAAGTTGGAGGGCGTGAGCACTCTCAGGAAAGCTCAGGATTCTAGAGTCGCTTATGAGTGATGTTTGTAGGACGTGCCTCTCGAAGAGGGCGCGTTATGGCGTGCGGAAGGAATCAACACGGCCTTTGCTGTGCAAAGAACCGCGTTCTACAGCAGAACACATCTCGATCATCAGACTTAATCGCGTGAATTTACTCATACAAAATGTGTATAAGGATATGCCTGCAAAGGGTAGGTGTCTTCGCTCATGACCGTCGTATTTCTAGGAGCGAAGTCGGTTGCTAAGACGGAAGGGTGCTTACACATGCCTAACCTATAGCGGGGGGATGCAACATCCAAGTTAGCCAGCATTCATCAATGCTTGTCCCGCTAAATGACGATGAATCAAAAAAAAGGAGGCCCCCATGAGGGCCTCCCTGAATGAAGTCAGCAGTGTAGCTTTATGCTAAATCTTCTTCTGGCAGATCTGCGTAGACTTGAAAGTCTGCATATGCCTCGTTGCCATGTTCTGAGATGTCTAAACCTTCAAGTTCCTCCTCCTCGCTAACACGAAGGCCGACGGTTTTTTGTATCACTTTAAAAATCAAAAATGAGCTTGGAAACACGAATGCGAACACTGCAATGACTCCAATTGCTTGAATTCCAAATTGCGCAGTCCCCCCATAGATGAGTCCATCTGAGGCGAGGCCTGCATCAATCGCAGTGCTGCCAAACAGTCCAACTGCAAGTGTGCCCCAAACGCCACAAATACCGTGAACGCTGATTGCTCCAACGGGATCATCCACTTTAATTTTTTGTTCGAAGAATAAGACTGAAAAGACAACTAAGATACCTCCAATGAGGCCAATCGCCATAGCACCTAGAATCGAGACACTGCCGCAACAGGCGGTGATACTCACTAAACCAGCAAGCGCACCATTTAATGTCATCGAAAGGTCGGGTTTACCAAACTTTGCCCAAGTTGTAATACTGGCACCAATGCAACCAGTAGATGCAGCGATCAACGTGACCATGGCAATGTAGGCCATGTCATCAACAGCTGCCAATGTTGAGCCGGCGTTAAAGCCGAACCAACCTACAATGAGAATAAAACATCCCAACGTTGCCATCGGCATATTGTGGCCTGGGATCGGGAGTGCATGACCTTCTTTATCATACTTTCCTTTGCGAGCTCCTAAAACAAGGGCGCCCGCTAAGCCTGCCCAAGCGCCCACAGAGTGGACGACCGTTGATCCTGCGTAATCGCGCATACCCAATTCAGCCAGCCAGCCGCCAGCCCATATCCAATGACCAACAATAGGATAGACTAAGCAAGTAATCGCAATTGAGTATACAATGTAAGCTATAAACTTGGTGCGCTCGGCCATTGCACCCGACGCAATCGTGGCCGCGGTAGCGGCAAATACCACTTGGAAAAGCCACTCGGCAGCAACCAAATTCGTGGCTGCGAGATCCTCTCCGACCATTAATGCGTCTCCCATGAAGAGATATCCGCTACTCCATCCCAGAAAGCCTCCAATAGAATCACCATACATGATTGAATAACCCAATACCGCAAAGGCAATCACACCGAAACTGAAATCCAGCATATTCTTCATCATGATATTACATGCGTTCTTTGCCCGTGTTAAACCACTTTCGACGAGTGCGAAGCCCGCTTGCATGAAAAAGACTAAAATTGCTGCAATTAGATACCAAAGAATATCGGCGGTATTCTGGCTTAGGTAGCTAGCGCTTTCTTCGGCTACTTCCTGAGCAGATGCTATACTTGGCAATAGCGATACTAAAGCTAGAGTGAGGCTACTTTTAATTTTCATATACTTGCTTTGGTTGGTGTGAGTTAAAAATTTGCAGATTGCGGAAAGTAGCTTTCGTCGGCCATCGTTTCGAGTAAGTGCTGCGTTGTCATGTCGCTCTCGCCGTAGTTTTTAATGTCTTCTACGCTTAAAGTCTCTCGTTTAGACAATGCGATCGCGTTGCGAAGGATACGCACCAATTTAGTGTAAGAGTAGTGGTTGCGCTGTTCTGATAAGTAAGTTTCCGCCTCTTGAGAGACCCGATGGACAAATAGAAACGGATGGGCGGAGCGCAGATGGCTGAGCGTCAGCTGGCAAATGGTTGGAATGTCGCTGGGCCGATCCCTCAAGCTAGGTATTTGAATACGCTTCGCTTTGCTAAACAGTGAACTCATATGTGTCGCGACTCCTTCTCTATACAGGTCTTCAGTTCCGATCTCGTGACCCACTATCAAGCGAGCATGCGGATTCCTTAAATTGCTTAAATAATTACAGAATAATTCCAACTCACTCGCGGCCACTTCATCAAGCTCATCAGTTCGACCAACGTAGCAATTAATAGGAATGCCATCCCGAGTGGCGGCTCGTTCTAACTTTTCTAAAGAGTCAATCCTTAGGTTTTCTGGCTGTATAATAAATAGGGCTGCTTTATCGGAATTTGACAAATAGTTGAACTCACGTGCGATGAGTTCAAACTCAACTTCTTCCTTCGCTTCGAGAATAAAGGCACCTTCTTGAGTCGAGGCGGCTTTTAATGTTTTGAGAAGTGTATAAGATGCTGGGCTCTCGGTAATGATGTAGCGCGAGCTGATTGCTTCGGTCTTATCAAGAGCAGTCTTTGCGAGCTTACTTAGGGTTGACATGGGGCGATGTCGCACACCGAACGGGGCACGAGTGCTTTTCTGCTTCTGCCCCCCAAGTTTTAATGCATTTTTCAAACGTAGTTTTGCTCGTTCACCATTACTTGGAATTATGATGGCCGTTTCGAAGGTGTGCGCGGGAATCAGTAAATTGGAGGTGCTGTTGGTATCAAGTCGTTCAAAACCGATGATTCGATACTGCTTTTTATATTTTACAAGGGTGTCTAATTCACTGGTAGAGATCTGGGTGCTAAGGTCGATCAAGATCAAGGTATTTGAATCACTGCCCTCTAAAGCATCTTCCATCTCGCTCACGCTGGAATGAAAGCGTGGTGCATAGCCCAATTCGCGCAGTAATAGTAGTAGTTGACTTTTGGTCAACCGATCTGAAGTCAATAAGTGCATGGCGCTAGTAAACTAGTATCTGGTCCCCCTAAAGGATCTAGTGGGACGAGGTCGTGCTATTTTGTTGCCTCGTGTGGGAGCTGATTCGGGCGTGGATGTCGGCGGAGCCGCTTCTTGCGGAACTTTCTCGACTGGTGGCGCTGCATTGAGCGTTTCAGCACTCGCAAGCTGCTTTCGCATTTCACTTAGAACCTTTGGCGTGATGTGCTTTAGCACTAAGTTAGTCACCATGCGTAGAGATACCAGGTTGACGCTGGGGTCGACCGCAACTAACAAATAAACATTACGGCTACGGCGTAATTGTATGTATTTTTGTGGAAATTTTAGCAAGTAATCATCACACGGCATGTAGTTTTCATCAACTGCTTCATACAGCGCTTTAACCCGCCTAGAGAGATCGTCCAAGAAATCATCTAGGAAGAAATCTGGGAGCGCATTATGCAGTAAAACACCTTTCTTGTCTAAGATGCATGCGCCATCAACACCATGAAGTTCCAATACGTTTTTAACAATTTTTTCTATCATAGCGTCCTTTAGTTAATTATTTCGTTAAGGATGTTTTCTATGTTAGCTCTGCTATTACAAAGCACGCCAATGGTCTCATCTTCTTGTGGTATGCAGGCCGCTTTCGTGTTAGCGCTCTCGAAGTGCACTTCCTCGATGGAGTCCATGCCGAAGGGCTCCCCAATCATGTCTGCCACTTGAGTGATATATCCGAGAATACTTCCAAAGACCTCTAAGTCATCACTGGTTGCATCTAGTATAGCGCCGTTTGCATTACATGTGATCGCCCCGATAAAGCCTTCTTCTTCCAATGATGCTACATCTATATTTTCAAACATAACACTTAACTAGCATCAGTGATGCCAATTTACTATGAGCACTTCGCTATATTATGTTTTTTTTCATATTTACAGTTTAAAAGTGAAAAGTTCACATTCCTGTAACACGAATTTGAATACATGTAACATTTATTACCTAGGATGACCAGTTTTGATCATTCCATCTTTATACATTAAATATTTTAATGCGAAGTATTTATTTAATACTCAGTCATTACACAGTGACTTCAATTTTCTGAAATCCAACTTTCCGGTTCCTAACATTGGGAGCTCCTTGAGGTATCTCCAGTCTTTAGGATTCGGCTTCCAGAGATTAGGAATCTCAGTCTCTCTTAGTAGATCGCGAACCGACGATTCGGCGAGATCGGGCAGGGTGTGTAGCACGTATAGTTTTTCTCCTTTGCGTTCGTCAGGAATCGCGATTACTGCGAGTTGAGTCGGCTCACAGTTGAGCAATGGTAATAAGGCTTCTTCTATTGCACCATGAGGAATCATTTCACCACCGATTTTACTGAACCGCGAAAGTCGCCCAGTGATTGCAAAAAAACCGTCATCATCCATCAATCCGATATCGCCAGTATTATACCAACCATCCGTGATTGCTTCTTTGGTCAAATCGTCGCGATTGAGGTATCCGAGCATGACGTTGGGTCCTTTGACGCAGATTAGGCCTTCAACCCCTGGTTCAACTATCTCTTTTGTCTCGGGATGTATGATCTTCATTGCGATACCTGGAAGGGTCCGACCTAGGCGGTTGGGTCGATTTCCGGTTTCCTCGAGATTGTCGATAGTGACGTTGGGCAGGCTAAGCGCGCAAACTGGTGCAAGCTCGGTGGCTCCATAACCTTCAAGTGGACGTGTGCCAAAGCGCTTTTCAAATAGATCGGCAACGCGCGGCTGAAGTTTTTCGGCTCCAGTAAATACATAGCGTAGATGCGCAAACTGCTCTGGTTTCACCTTGCGAGCATAGGCCATCAAAAAGCTCGGCGTGGTGAGTAGTAAGCTGGCATTATACTTTTGTGCGAGTTTACCAATAGCCTCACCCTCGAGTGGATTGGTGTGACACGTAGTCGTAATGCCAGAAAGTAGAGGAAACCAAAAAGTGGCCGTATATCCAAAAGAGTGGAAAAAAGGTAGTGCGGTCAGCATCACATCCTTGCGCTGGGGTGTGAGCACACTACGGAAGGATTCGATATTGGAAAGCAGGTTATGATGACTGAGCATAATACCTTTTGGCTCCGCAGTAGATCCACTGGAAAAGAGGATGGTCGCGAGTGAGTCGGCTTTAAGTTCACTAGGCAAAAGTGAACTGCGCGGTGCAAAACGAGCTTTCAGAGCGGCTCGGACTTTTGTATGGTTATCAAATCCTCCTAGGAGTTCTTCAATATAGAGAATATTGCTACTCAGGGGTAAGTCGGGAAAGCGTTCTAAGAATACCTTTGAGGTAATGATGGATCGAATGGAGCACTGCTCATATACCGATTCTAAGCTTGCTGGTGAAGCCGTGTAGTTGAGGTTAACGGGGATCCGTTGACCTAGAGTGAGCGCCAGATTGCTGAGAGCAGATCCACTGCCCGGGGGAAGTAGAATCGCAATATTGTCTTCATCCGAATGGGTTTGCTCGAAAATACGCTGTTTAAGTAACAAGCTTGCAGTTAAGAGTTCACCATATTTCAACTCGGTTCCGCTGCTATCTGCGATGGCGAGCTTGTTCCAGTTTTGGCGGGCGGATTGAATGAACTTGTGGGCGAGGTTGCGTTCATTGTCCTTTTGTATGTCGAAGGACTCAGCGGAGAGTTCATTGACTGCTTGTTGAACCTCAAAAGCAGAAGATGTGGACGAGAGCTGCTCACCGAAGTGTATGCTCACTGGATAACGTGGTTCGCTGAGTATACTGAGTTTTGGATTGCCCTTGTAGTAACTCGTCAAACTGCCCCAAACACCCCCAATATAGCCAGGAATAATTGGGTAATTCGTTCCTTTTACAATACGCTCAAAGCCCGGCTTGAAAGGGCGCATCATGCCTGTTCGAGTTAACGCGCCCTCTGCGAATATACAGACAAGGTAACCTTCATCAAGAGCCGCACGAGCTGTCTTAAGTGACTTTAATAACTGCTTTGGATTGTCTCCGCTATGAATTAAAATTACCTTGGCTAAATCTGCGATCTTTTGAACAAACCAGCTCGCGTTATCGTAGTATGCTCGCGACATCAGCATTCGAACTCTACGTTGCTGGCTAGAGGTAACTAGGATGGCGTCCAACATACTGACGTGATTGCAGACAATGAGCGCTCCGCCATTTGCAGGCACATTGTTTAGGCCACGCACTTTGTATTTATAGCACACGCGGGTGACTATCATCCCGAGGAAACGAGCGAAGAAATCTGGTAACACGCATAGGCTAATAATCGCGAGTGTGAGTAGAGTTAGGCCAAGCAGTAGAAATCCATGTTGGGCCGTCCATTCAAAGATGGATGAGTTTAGATAGATCAAACCACTAGCGAGAAGAATGCCGATCCAGTTAAGGAAAGAGTGTGCAGCTTGTATGGAGCCTAAGTGGTCTTTGGGACTCCGATATTGAATAAAGGAAGTCAGTGGCACAATAAAGAGGCCTGCGCCAAATCCAATGAAGAACATGTTGATTGCGGACATCGTGATCGAGCCGTGGCTTGAAGTGCCAAGTAGAATTAAATTCAAGCTCATTAGCGCGGCACCAATGGGAACGATACCAAATTCGATGGATCGCCCACTCAGCCATCCTGCCAGCGTAGAACCTATTCCAATGCCGACAGCAGTGAGCAAAAAAAGGCGAGTGGCTTCTTCGGCCTGTAAGTCGAGGTGTTCAAAACCATAATCCAACACGTTGAGTTGAATGAACGCTGCTGCTAGCGAAAAGACTGTCATCGCTAGAAAAGCGAGCGTCATGTAGCTATCTTTTCGCACTAAACTCAACGTTTTGAACACCGCACCAAAACCATTGATACTTAATTTGCGTTGAGGATGCGCAGCGGTCGGTTCAATTTGAATGGCCGCAGCCAATCCCAGTCCAGCGATGACTAAACAGATTGCTCCGGCAAGTGCGTAACGTTCTTCGAGAAGTAGGCTGAGTTCTGGGGCAATTACCGTGCCTGCGATGATGGCTAAAAAAGTGAACAACTGAATGGCGCCATTTGCCTTCGACAGACGTTCGTTTCCAACAAGTTCGGGCAGGATGCCATATTTACAGGGTCCAAAAAATGCACTCTGCGAAGACATTAGGAACATGGTTACGTAGAGTAGGGTGGGTATTTTTAATGCGAGTGCTAAAATGCCGAAGCTCATCACACAGAGTTCAACGACTTTGAGTATCACAATTAGTGAGCGCTTACTAAATTTATCAGCAAAGTTTCCAGCTATAGGAACAATTAAAATGAACGGCAGGGCAAACACTAGTCCGACCGATGCGAGCACGTTCGCAGATGATTCGGATCCAGTCCAGGCTATCAGGGCATACACCATCAGTAGCTTGAAGATGTTATCATTCATTGCTCCACCGAATTGTGTTAAGTTATGCCACCAAAATGTTTTAGGTAAGGTTTGTTTGGTATCTGTGTTCATAAATAATGTTTAGAATTTAAAAAAAATATATGACAATATTATTGTCAACATAATATGACAATTTTGTTGTCAAAAAGGACTTTGTATGTATGCCTCTTAAAATGAGCAAAAAAACCAGTCTTCAACAAATGCATGTTTTGGCGAACTCGATTCGCCGCACCTACAATCGTTTGCGGTATACCACGGATCAGATTCATCAACATACTGAATTGAGTGCGCCTAAGCGCACGCTACTTTTAGACATTGATCGAGACGGCCCGCAGACTGTTCCAGTATTGGCAGCTGTGCGCTCTGTAAGTCGACAAATTGTTCAAATTCAAGTTAATGAACTATCCGAAGCGGGTTATTTAATAGCCAAAGAGAACCCATTACATAAGCGTTCATTGCTCATCGCTTTAACGAGTAGGGGAAGACGCACTGTAGGCAGGCTCATTGAGTCTGAGAATGCTTTTATTGCAGAACTAGGCTGGCTGCCGGATAGCGACGACATTAAGACGTGTTGCCGAGTGCTCGACTCGATCTATGACAAATTAGAATGATGCTTTGTAGCCGATAAAACCTTTCGAGGCCGAGCGGTCGCTAGCGTGTTGGTTAAATCGACAACTCCTAGAGAACGATCTTCAGCGGTTGACAAATTCAGTAGTTGAATCGCGCGGGAAGATTCGTTTTCGATTCGACGCTACATCGTAACAAAGGCGGTTCATTGAATGAATCCCTAAGATGTCTACGAAGTTCTCTCGATTAATTAAAGATGCCAGTCTAAAACTTTAAGCATTTTATACGGTAATTTTACATAAAAGTGCGCCCTCAATCATCTGATTTTAGATGGCTCATTATTTAATTAATGTTATCATTGCAGGGCGATTACATTTGTAAATATCGCACAATTATCAGTGAATACAAAATCCAGTTTATGTCACAACTTAGCCCCAACACCCTTAGCCGGCATGCCTCGACTCTTGAAGCCGAGATGAGTCGATTGATTACTGTCCGCCAATTGGATCGGTGGAACGCGGAAACTCTCATTCTTGGTGGAAGTTACTTCAGGGGGAGTTTATTAATTGAGCTATGTGAAGCGTTTGAAGTAGAGGCGGAAACGGCTCTATCAGCAGCCCTCGCAGTCGAATTGATCCACAATGCGAGCTTGATCCATGACGATATTATGGACCATGATTTCGAGCGTCGCGGGCGTCCGAGTGGATATGCAGTTTTAGGTGCTTCCCAAGCACTGCTATTTGGGGATGTGCTCATCGCCGAGGCTTATGATTGCTTAGCCAATCTGGAAATAGCGTCTAGGAGCAAGGTGCGTTTAATACAGCTGCTCTCGCAGGTCATTTTAAATGCGAGTCGTGGTCAATCGGCTCAACTGGATTGTGAGTCAGGGATGTCGTGCACCTTGGATGCGTGCATGGAATGGTCACGGTTAAAAACGGGAATGTTGTTCGCACTGCCTGTGGAGATGGCGTTAATTTTGGCGGACCGTGAGCGCGAGTGTAAGTTGGCTGTTTCGATAGGAGTTGAGTTTGGTTTAGCGTATCAAATTATGGATGACTTATTTGACTGTTTGGGCTGTAAGCGCGGACGTGAAAAGCCCTCCGATAATCGCAATGCTGAATGGACATTTGCCCGAGTCGCGGAAAGAGACTTTGTCGGTAGCGAAGCAGTCACTATGGTCGCTTGGATGCGGGAGTGCTTCATGCGAATCGATACGATGAAGTCGGTTTTACCGGCGGCTACTCGGATGATTTTTAATGAAGTTGAACGCGGCATGCAGCAGCAGATTGATGCCTTGCTACGCGCTCAAGCGAAGTCAGAGCGCGTATGAACTGTCAACGAGCAGTTGTGCTTGGAGGCGGCCTCGGTGGCTTAGCAATTGCCGCTAGATTGCGAGCGCAGGGCCACGCGACCACGATCGTCGAGCGTAATGCCGTGTTGGGTGGGCGTGCACATACCTTCGAAAAATCTGGTTTCACTTATGACGCTGGCCCTACGGTTGTGACTGCACCCTATTTATTTGGTGAGTTGTTTGAGCTTTTTGGCGAACGTATCGAAGACCATGTAGAGTTCTTACCAGTGACACCCTGGTATCGCTACAGTTTTCCAGATGGAGATTACTTCAACTATGGTAGTGGCGATGCACTCTATGCGGAGATCGAGCGTGTGGCTCCAGGGGAGTTGGATCACTACCGTCAATTTAGTGCCTACTCCGCTAAATTATTTGAGCGAGGGTATGAGCAGTTGGGTGCTGCGCCGTTTCATCGAGTAGGATCTATGTTGCGAGAGCTGCCCTTTATTGTAAAGACGCGTGCGTATCGTAGTTTATACGGAATGGTTTCGAGTTACTTCAAAAGTGAGAAGCTTCGACAAGTCTTTGCGACGCCCTCTTTATTGGTTGGGGGGAGTCCACTTGAGACGCCAGCTATCTATGGATTGATCCATACCTTGGAGCAGAAGTGGGGTGTTTGGTATGCAAAAGGTGGAACCGGCGCTTTAGTTGAAGCGCTAGTCAGCTTATTGGAAAGGCACGGAGTCGAATTTGTTATGAATGCTTCTGTGGATGCATTAGAATTGAATCGAGATCGTATCACCGCAGTGCGGACAGACAGTGGTGAGCGGATCGAAGGGGAGCTCTTTGCTAGCAATATGGACCCAGCTTGGGCTTATGATAACCTGCTGCCGAAGACGGTGGGGAAGCTGTGGCGTTGGCGAAATAAACATGCTCGTTTCTCGTTTGGCCTGTTTGTCTTATTTTTTAATACACGCTGCACTTATGAGTCGGTGGCCCACCATACGATTGTTTTACAATCCGATTACGAGGGGTCGTTGGAGGCGATTACTCGAGGTGGACAAATCAGTGATGAACCGAATATTTATCTACACCGACCCGCAGCGACTCAGCCTATTGCTGGAAGTCGCGGTGAATCCTACTACGCCTTGGTGCCAGTGCCTAATTTGAAGATCGATGCGAACACGGACTGGGGGCAGATGGGCGCTCAATTAGAGGCAAACACAATCCGCACTTTAGAGCAGCGTTTTATGCCAGGGTTGAGTTCTGAAATCGGCGATAGCTTTTATACGACACCTATTCATTTTAGGGACCGTTTCCACAGTTCATACGGAGCTGGGTTTTCGATTAGCCCAGATTTGACACAATCGGCATGGTTTCGATATCATAATCTCTGTAGCAGCGTTAAGAATTTATATTTTACTGGGGCGGGAACACATCCAGGCGCAGGGATGCCTGGGGTCTTGAATTCTGCAAAAATTGTTGGCGATCTGATCGCTGTGCGCGGCACATGATTCAAACAAATCAATCGTCCATTGAGTATGTAAGCCGTAAAAGTCGCAGCTTCTACTGGCCTTTGCGTTTATTGCCTAAAGACCAAGCGCAAGCGATTGCGGATTTGTATCGATTTTGTCGAATCGCGGATGACTGGGCGGACGAGGGAGAGTCGACGCAGGCGAGGGAGTATTTATTGTCGATCTCGCAGCAGCTGAAAAGTGAGTCGCCAGAGCACATTGAAGTCGAGCAAGCCTTGAAATTAGTGAGCGATTGGGGGGTGCCTAAGGACGCTTTATTGTATCTGATACAGGCCATATTGGATGACATCGGACCTCGGCGAATTGAGAATGAAGGCGCATTGATTCGTTTTTGTTATGGTGTCGCTGGTGTAATTGGTTTGATGCTGTGTCCATTGCTACATGTGCGCTCAGAGCGAGCAAAAGCACATGCGATTGATTTGGGCATTGCCATGCAACTGAGTAATATCAGTCGAGACGTGCTTGAAGACGCGGAGCGTGAGCGTATTTATATTCCCGCCGCATGGTTGCCTGAAGTAAATACTCCGCAGCAAATACTTGAAGCCAATACGGCAGTGGCTACACAGCTGAAAACTGCGGTGAAGGGTTTGTTAGCGCTTGCTGATCGTTACTACCAAAGCGCTTCATTTGGATACCGCACAATTCCCTATCGTTCTAGAGTGTCAATTCGAATTGCAGGAGCTTTTTACAGAGAAGTGGGCCACTGTATGCATCCCCAGTCTCATCATCAATTTCCTCAGCCTAGGAAACCTAGGCGCTTGGAACTCGTAAGCTGCGCGATGACCTCATTGTTGACACCAGTTTCAAGCGCGCAAATACATGACGCCTCTTTGCACAGACATTTAGTTGGACTGCCTGGAGTCTCAATTACTTCGCCCTAATTTTAAAATATCCCAGTAGACAATCAGGATTGCGTGGGGCAGAGTGAGGCCTGCGATAAGGACTAAATACTGAGCTGTGCTACTCTCAATTGTAAGAAATTTTTCTGGGTAAAGTTGCCAAAAAACTATCATCACGGCAACCGCCGGTAGGGTGCATCCCAAAGAGGCGATGTGCAGCCTGAAAATGCCTGACAGATTCGGTTGTTTGCTAGGGAGCTCCTTCAGCAAATAGAGCATGTGGCGAAGTCCATGAATGCTGAGGAAATAGAGTGCGACCGAGAGTAATGGTGGGAAGTAATAATAGATGATTAGAATGAGGAAAAGTTCTGCGATACTTAAACGACCCATACCAATTACGGATATTTTTTTTCTGATCGCGTAGCCCCACATGAGTAAGCACGTGATTGCTGAGAATAGTATCCAAATGAAAAATACATTTTGATTATTTATATAACCAAAGTCACCGTCATGAATACCTGGGAACTTTTCTAGAAAGGAGCGAGTTTCGTCCAGATGAAAGGCCAACGGTGCAAAAACGACGATGGATCCACGCGCCAGACTGTGCGTAATCCAGCAAAGTGGGTTGGGTCGAAGACCGAGTGAATCACCGCTTCCCCAATGCCATGCCGTCAAGAGAAGAAATAGAATGACAGCGCTTTCAGGAGAGAGTTTCCATAGCCAAAGATATAGTCCAGCAAGCACGCAATAAGCACTTATAAATCCCAGTTTAGGACCTATTTTCTGTGGTTGAAATAACTTCTTAAAAATAAACCAGTCGGCTGCGCCGTGTGGCATGCCGATGCAGAGTATGCTCAGTAACCAAAGCAAGCCTGCATACTCAACGAGACGACTTGGAGGCACCGCAAAGCCCACTGCGCCTAAGGCGAGCAAACAAAAAATGGGTGCTTTGTGGGCTGCAGAATATGGTTCTGTTTGTATCACGTTTTGAGTCAGAAAAGCGCTTTCAAAAAAGTATAAGTTGGCATCGAGGCGATTACTTTGAGTGCTGAGGCAAAGGACAGTTCGCCGCGCATAAGTTCCACAAACTGCTGGCTATTTAATTTGCGTGCACAAGCGAGAAAACAATCTTGACCCAGTTGTGGATTCTTTCGGATCGCGCGGATGAATATTCGATCCAGATACTGGGTCAAATGATGATTTACGGGTGGTGCCTTAGGACGAGCCATACCTTTGAGGATTGAGTCTGCGTAGCGTTTGGCTTGTTCGCAGATGCTGAGCAGCCCGTATCCGCTCGAGCCACGGATTGCTCCGCCGCGTATGCCGATGGGCCAATACCCTGAAAGAGGCTTCGGATGTGGGTAGCTACCCATGGGAAGGCTGGCAGCTTCTTTGGATAAAAGGGTATATTGGTCGTCGGTGAGTCGATAGCGTTCGTTTAGGGCGGTTTTTAATGCGAAGGTGTGTTGCTCTCTAGAAAACGCACCAAATTGAAAGGTCGTGTATTCGACAAGCGCTCGAGTTTCAGAGTAAGGCAGACAATAGAGAAAGGCGATACGATCCGTTTCCTCAGTGAAATGCATCAGCTGCGCTGATTCAGGATCGAAAGACGCATGCCGAGTCTCAATCATCCATCCCACAAATTGCTGTTGATATTGGCTATTAGCCATCTGGATGGAGCGAGAGTCGATAATAAGATCGAGCGGTGCGGATTGCGGCAAAGGTAAATCCTTAATCTTTTTATAGTTTGCTATGTCGGTGCTATAATGGATCGAGGTATGGGGGTCGCTGTTTAGACGTGCCAGTTGAACCTCCCAGAAGTCACTCGCTTTTATCTCTGTATAAGCGTGGCGGACAGATGCCAATGAGTGCTGTTCTGTTCGTTTCTTGATTGTCCAAGCCTGCCATTCGTTGGCGTGGATATCCCTCAACATTGAAGGCAATGGTTTCCAGGTGCACCAGCGCTTGTGGGTATCTGGAGCAGTGGCTTTTTCTAAAACGCTAATGTGACCTGTAAACCCCATCGACCTAAGTTCATTGATCAAGCAA
The DNA here is from genome assembly GCA_018607135.1 of Opitutales bacterium. Lineage (GTDB taxonomy): Bacteria > Verrucomicrobiota > Verrucomicrobiia > Opitutales > Coraliomargaritaceae > JBPOFY01. The sequence continues at coordinate 25,024 of JABBCA010000067.1, read as the reverse complement.
GCATTCGCTAATCCTAGGCCGACGCAGGCGATGTGATTATAGGTTGGCATGTGTCCTTTGCGAAGAGGTCTGAAACTGATTTGAACCTTAAGTAGTTATTAGTGAGTAAACAAGTAGACTGCGCTCTACGAGCATAAGTGACTTTTCTTGTTAATGGTTGTCTAAGTGGAGGCTAGAGTCCGCAAATAAAAACGGCTCTCCTTCTTTTTGGAAAGAGAGCCGTTTATGGATGAAAGTATGCTTTTGTTATTCGCTTCCGAATTCAGTTTCTTCTTTTGTGAGCGAAGCGGCGGCGATGTATACCACGATTGCTAGACCTACTTTGTTGATGATATCACCGACATTGTAAACAAGTTCACGGACATCTTGCGGGAAGCCAAAGCTAGGCAAGATGTAACCTAGTGGATAGATGGACCAGCCAATCAATACGAACCCGACCATCACTTTGACGCAGCTGCGCACAGTTGGCGAAAAGCGCTCTGGTAGATTACTGGTAGCCGATAATAGCAGGTAAAGAATGCCCACCCATGAGAGCACACCAACAGCAAAGAACGCATAGTGTAAGGTTGGCTGATCAATGAGGATTTCCCCAAAGAACCCAAATATGATCATGATGAGGTCGAGCACGATCAGCTTATTCATGAACGACTGTCCTTTTTGACCTAGTCCGAGAAGGAGAGGGAATTTAACTAGCATGAGCGGAGTCGTGAGGACCCAGTCAATGTAGCGAAAACTCGTTGGGAAAGAAGCGAGGCCGCCTTGAACGGAGGCGGCATACCAATCCTTCATGTAATAATAGTTCATCGCAGCGATGAACAAAATGACCGACGATACGACCATGGTGCTGCGATAGCGAGGTATGACGCTGTTTTTCATCGCAAGGAAGAAAACTGCGCCGCCCGCCATTGACATAAAGGCCAAGTTAAAAGTGGTGCTAACTAAAAATTGGAGGAGTGATTCTGTTTGAAGCATAGTATTTCTGGTAAGTGGGTCCGCGGGGATTAACCCCAGATGTCGTTTGAGGGTTTTGACTTTTTATCTTTCTTGAATCCGAAAAGGCCCTTTCGTTTAGGCTCTTCAGCTTCTTGAAGATCGCTGTCTTTTACTTTTTTGGGTGCGATGATTATATCATCATCATTGCTTTCCATTAAAGGCTTTGCCTGTGGTTGATTTGGCACAGTTTTGATGGCAATTTCTTTAAGTGGTGCTTGTGCGATCGCATCTTGAGCCGTTTTGAGCAGTAAGTTGATGGACACTCGAATGCCCGCTAACATCGGGTTTCCAGAACACAGCACTCCAATAATGCAACCTTCTGCTTTGTGTAGAAAAAGGCTGTCTCCTTCAAAGCAAACTAGATATTCGTTGGTCTGAGTATAACTCATATCAACCGCATTCAGTAGAGTTAGGCAGCGAGTTCCTAGCTCCTTAAAAATAGCGTCCGTGTAAGCAGAGGGTAGGAAATTTTCGATTAGCTGGCCTTCGGCATTTAAGCAAAAGATTCCAGTTACGCCTGGTAAATCGAGAGTGGGTTGAAAGTAATTACGCAAGGACATCGTTTTCTTCTCCCTTTTGTTGGATGAATTGACTCATTTCCCGTCGATCTGCTTTTGCTTTGTAGATTGCAGCATAGTGTAAATCATCAATTTCCATGCAGAGTGCATGTCGGCTTTTGCCCAGCAATATCATCTCCTCATAGCTGGTGAAACCTAAACTGTCTCCCAGCAAGCTGCCCAATTGGTTGAAGTAGGCCACATACTGGTCGAGTGAGTTAGATACGGTTCCATTTTTTTCTACAATTGAACCGGAATTATCCGTAACCGCATATCCATACATACCTGGAGGCATGTATTTAGGTTCTGGTTTATTTGTATTATCTTCCATCATATATAATTCAGTTGATTCTAAGCAGTCTGTATCGTGCTGTTCTCTTTTTCATGAAGTTTACGTTCTCGATAGAAGAGGTTTTCTTCTCTTTGTTCGAGTTCTGCTTCCTTCTCCATATACTCATTCATCCGAGTAATCAATTCTTCCTCTGCGGCCTCTAATTCTGAATCCCTAGAGGACATCTGTGAATCTGAGGGAGCACTGGTGTGTTCATGCTCATCAAGTCTTTTTTGCAATGCCGACACCTGTTTCTTAAGCTCTTGAATGACTTGGTTACGGGTAAGGATTTGTTTCTTTGCATTCGAAATTCGATTCTCTAACTCATAATTTTCTTTTTCAGTCCATTCCAGACGTTGCTTTAGCTTTTTTTCAGTTTGTGAAGGACTCGTCTCGCGAGTAGGTATATTTTTATTCAGCGTTTGGGCAGCCTGGTTGGCTCTAGCTTTTGCCATATCGACGAAGCCGCTCATGCGCATACCACCAATTGTTTGACCCGCCGCATCCTTTGGTGAACGAAAATCAAGCCCAGGACCTGCGGGTAGGAACTTTCGCTTATCCTTCGCAGCTGTTTCGAGGATAATTAAGTAGCTAATGTCCGTATCATCGGCTAGCGCAATGAGTGAGTCTGCGGTTGCCGAGGTGACGGTCTGGAGCAGACTACGTAGGTCTACTTCCAGCGTGTTGCTGGTTGATTTACTGTGAGTGTTCATTGCGGATATTCCTAATGTAGGGTGGAATACTCAATTTCTCACTCAGTAATTGAGCCTATGTAACAAAACTTCAACTCTATGTTATAATTAAACTACGAAAGCCGCTAAAAATGCCTATTTTTAATAGATTTGTTACAAAATAAGTATGATAATTATCACATATTGTTCGATTTACTAATACATTTCGCGATATCCAATCGTTCTCAGACTTGCATTAACTTTGAGAGCGACCTTCGTGCCCTAGCCATGCGTGACTTACGTTCCAAGATAGTTATTTTGACTGTATTGAAATTGCGCTCGGTCTCGGAGCGGTAGACCTTAGAGTCAGTCAGAGCTTGCTCTGCGTTATCGTCCCGATCCAGACAGGCAGAATCATTTTCAATGGTGAGATCAATGCTGTGAAACAAGCTAGCGATTCGATTTCGAGCATTGAAGCGATTCAGATTCTAAGCAGTAGTCAGTTGGCCGTTCGTAACGGCTGCAGCCCTCTATGTGTTCAATGCTCCGGTTGCTTGTAATGTAAGCTCACTGATTTTTGTCCGATCGGGTGCTGCGCCGCGAGCCATATCGGGCTTGCCGCCACCGTTGCCTCCAGCGATTGGGGCTAGGGTTTGGATGAGTTTACCAGCCATGTGGCCTGCAGATTTAGCATCGTTACCACAGAGGGCACCGAGAAAGAGTTTTTCACCATCATCGACAATCAGGAAGGCGGCGTTGGTAAACTGTTGCTGCTTCAAGCCATTCATTAATTCCTGGAGCAGAGCTGCGGGGCCTTCTGTGGATAGGACGATATTCTTTCCGAGGTCTTGCTCTGCGAGCATCGCATTCGCCATCTTAGCTGCGCCAGCGGCTTGTGCCTTTTTGAGGGACTTGTCGGCTTCAACAGCGATTGCTTTGACTGCGTCCGCAGAAGCGTTATCAGCTACCTGGAACGTGTCCGCATCCAGTTTTTGAAGTGCCGCATTTACTAAATCCAGTTTTTCAATTGCTGCTGTTTTGGCTTCCGCCTCTTTTGCTTGTTGTTCGACTAAAAAGGCTTCTGCGGCAGGGCCACAGACTGCTTCGATACGACGCACGCCGGATGCAATCGCACCTTCGGACTTAATTTTGAAAAGACCGATCTCAGAAGTGTTGCGCACGTGAGTGCCGCCACAGAGCTCCATTGAGTAGCCGTTGAGTGCGTTAGCCTCGCCGCCGATTTGAACTACACGGACGAGGTCGCCATATTTATCGCCGAAGAACTGCATCACATCGTCACGACCTTTCACGTCGGCGTGGGGGACCTCGATCCAGGAAACACTTTCGCCGTTTTGGATGCAGGTATTCACCTTTTCCTCCATGGCTTCAATCTGCTCTGGAGTGAGTGCTTTCGAGTTGAAGTCAAAACGCAGGCGGTCGGGCGAGACGCTGGAGCCTTGTTGGCTCGCATCGGTTGAAACAACCTCGTGTAAGGCCCAGTGCAAGAGGTGAGTTGCGGTGTGGTGCGCTTCGATCGGGAGACGGCGCTCGCGATTTAAAGAGATGAACATCGAACGTCCAACTTCCAACGTCGTTCCGAGCGAAGCGACATGACCGGGCGCATCGCGAACCAGACCACTTTGAATGCCTAAGAAAATGTGAGCAGTGGCGTGGCCGATTTTTTGAACGCTATCGATTTTGTATTCGTTACCGTCGATGGTTGCTGTGCCGCTATCGCCTTCTTGTCCGCCCATTTCGGTGAAGAGCACAGTCTTATCGGTAATGACTAGGACGTGGTCGTCTTGGCTGTGAACTTCGAGAATCTTGGCTTCGCAGGAATCGCTATCAAAACCGAGAAACTCGGTTTCGACATCGGAGCTGAGGTCCAGTGCGCGAACGATGGTTTTCTTCTGCGAGGCTCGTGAGAGTTCGCGTGCTTCTTCCATGCGCGCTTCAACCGCAGCTTCGTCGAGTGAGATACCACGCTCGCGGCAGAGGAGTGCGGTCAGATCGAGCGGGAACCCATAAGTATCGTAAAGTTTAAATGCCTCTTCGGGCGGGAATACGTCAGATTTACTGGCGCCGCTCTCAAAGAGTTGCATGCCGCGGTCGAGTGTCTTGTTGAAGCTGTCTTCTTCTGTTGCGAGGGTTTCTTTGACGGCTTCGGAGCGTGACTTAATTTCGGGGAAGACGCTGCCAAACTCTGCAACCAAAGTATCGACGAGCTTTGGTAGGAAGGGCTCGCTACCATCGAAACTCAGTGTGCGACCATATTTCACCGCGCGACGAAGGATGCGGCGTAGCACATAGTTGCGACCTGTGTTGCCCGGCAAAATTCCATCTGCGATCGAGAAACTGAGTGTGCGGATGTGGTCCGCAATCACACGGAAAGCGATGGCTTCTTTGAGTGTATCGGATTGCTCAACGCCTTCACCAGGGTAGATGTCGCTATATGTCTTACCGCTGAGTGCTTCCAGTGTGCGGAAGATCGGCTGGAAAACATCGGTGGCGTAGTTGGTTGGCTTTTGTGAAAAGTCCGTGAAACCTTTAGTGTTTTGAATCAGCGAGCAGGCGCGCTCGAAGCCCATACCTGTATCCACATGCTTAGCGGGTAGGTCGCGGAAAGATCCATCGGCCTCCGCATTGTATTGAATGAAAACTAGATTCCAGATCTCGATGCAGAGGTCGGAGTCCATATTGACGAGCTTACCTTCACTGTCGCCGTTAGGAGTGAGGTCGACGTGGAGCTCCGAGCATGGGCCGCAAGGTCCGGTTTCACCCATCATCCAGAAGTTGTCTTTCACGTTGCCGTTGATGATGTGCTTCTTTGGATCGAGTCCTTTTTTTGTGAAAAGTGCAGCCCAGAAATCGTAGGCTTCTTGGTCGAAGCTAGATGGGTCGCCCTCGGAGGGTGCATAAACCGTTGCGTAGAGTCGCTCGGCAGGCACACCCCAGACATCGACGATGAGTTCCCAGCCCCATTCGATAGCTTCCTTCTTGAAATAGTCTCCGAAAGACCAGTTGCCCAACATCTCGAAGAAGGTGTGGTGATAGGTGTCATAACCCACATCCTCAAGGTCGTTGTGCTTACCCCCTGCGCGAATGCACTTCTGAGTGTCGGCCGCACGAGGCGGAGAGTAAGGTGCCTTCTCTGTGCCTAGGAAATAGGGCACGAATTGGTTCATGCCAGCGTTTGTGAACAGCAGGCCTGGCGACTGCGGCATTAAGGAAGCCGATGGCACGATGCTGTGTTGCTTCGACTTAAAGAAGTCGAGGAAGGACTGGCGGATTTCTGAAGATTTCATGGGAAATGGTGGGCAGTTGGAACTTCGAACGTCCAACTTCGAACGTCCAATTTTGAATTACAGATTACTAGTCTGTTGGCTTTGAATATTTTGCTTGGGCGGTTTTTATACTCGCTACGAAAATTCGAATGAGTTGGTCGGTTTCGTCTAGAAGCTCTTCTAGTAGTTCTGGCTTTTCGACCAGAGGGACACGTTTGACTAGTTTGAGCCAGCGAAGTGTCTCTCTGAGTTCTTTTACAGAGATGCCTAATTTGTGAACGAAGTCTTTCGCTGATTCAGCACCCTGCGCTTCGCCGTGATTGGCGAGTGGTGACGTCGAAGAGCGCAAGAGTTGCTTGGAGACGTGGTTGCCTGCGGGACTGTTTTCGATGTTTCGACAGAGTCGAATTGTTCGGACAGAAAATTCCAATAGTCGTTCTTCTAGGTCATACATCGAACGCCCTTCTTCGACAATGAAGTCATCCCAATCAGAACTGGTCTGTTCGTAATTCATTCAATATTCAAAGTTGGATGTTCGACGTTGGAAGTTCCCTTTAAGAATACTCTAAAGATTCTTTAAAACCGCCTCGCCCATTGCTTTGGTGCCGACTGCTTCGAGACCGAATGCGATGTCGCCGGTGCGGACGCCGCCGGTGACGGCTTTCTCGACTGCGGCTTCGATTGCTGCTGCGGCTTCGTTCTCGCCGAAGCTATAGCGGAGCATCATGGCTGCGGAAAGGATTTGTGCACACGGGTTGGCGATGCCTTGACCTGCGATGTCGGGTGCGGTGCCGCCAGATGGCTCATAAAGACCGAATGGAAAACCGAGGCTGTTCTTTTCTGCACCAAGTGATGCGGAAGCGAGCATGCCGAGTGAACCGCAGATCACACCCATTTCATCGGAAAGGATATCGCCGAACATGTTTTCAGTGAAGAGCACGTCGAATTGGTTCGGGTCGCGTGCGAGTTGCATCGCCGCGTTGTCGACATACATATGGCTGAGCTTGATCTCAGGTGCATTCTTGGCGAAGTATTCGGTTACCACTTTACGCCAAAGGACAGATGTCTCGAGGACGTTGGCCTTGTCGACGGAGCAGACACTACCGCCGCGTGCCTTAGCGGTGTCGATCGCAACTTGTGCGATGCGTTCGATTTCGCTAGTCTTGTAAACCATGGTGTCGATCGCGAGCTCTTCGCCATTTTCAAGTGTGGTGGTTGACTTGGGCTGACCGAAGTAGATGCCGCCTGTGAGCTCGCGGATACAGACGATATCGATACCATTAGGGATACGGTCTTGCTTGAGTGGCGACGCATCAGTCAATTGAGGGTAAAGGAGACCCGGGCGCACATTTGCATAAAGTGAAAATGCTTTGCGTATCGGAAGGAGGGCAGCACGTTCTGGTTGCTCTTTAGGTGGAAGCGATTCCCACTTAGGGCCACCGACAGAACCGAAAAGAATCGCTTCGGAAGCTTCGCAAACTTTTTGAGTCGAATCTGGGAACGCGACACCTTGGTTGTCGATCGCGATACCGCCGATATCAGCGTGTTCGTATTCGAGGGAGAAGCCGAACTTGTCGCCAGCGGCTTTAAGGATGTCAAGGGCGACCTCCATGACTTCAGGGCCGATGCCATCACCGGGGAGAACTGCGAATTTAAGCGTTTTCATATAAAAATGTAGTTTGTGGAAAAGCGGAGTAATTTGGGGTGGGAAGCCAGCGCTTCAAGCCTTTTCCTTATTTATACAACCTGTTGAAGATCCGTTGGAATAGCTCTCTCGCAAAGACACGGAGACGCAAAGCTGACTCTGGTGTCATTTCTATCCGCAAATTTTGAGCTTTGGAGGTGCGTTCGGCATCCCCTTGCGTGGTTCTCAGAGGCAAGCTGTTACGATGCGGCGCAGAGACGCGCGTCCGCTAGATCTCGTTTCAGACCTATACTTCTAAAAGTTTTTTCAAGTATGGGTTTGGATAACGCCGAGTCGCGGTAATGGCGTAAAATGTTTCCTTAATATCGGGAATCTGGCAGAGTTCGAATAAGCGTTTGTTCTGCAATTCATCCAACACCACTACGGGTGGCACCAGTGCAACCACTTCTGTTTTGCGAGCGATTAGGCGAATCATCGCCATGTCGTCAGCTTCGGCTGCAATGATTGGAGCAATGCCTGCTTGCTCCATAACTAAGTCGAAGCTGGCTCGAATATTACTCTCTAAGCTGGGCAGAACCATCGGCAAATCGCGCAAATCCTCTGGAAACTTAAAGCCTTTCTTTTGAAAAGAGGCAGGTCCCACAATACTCACTGGTTGCTCGGCGACCAACTGACTGTGGATCTTTGACTCCACGTCGCGCATCACTGGACTATTGGAGAGCACTAGGTCGAGCGTGTGCGCTTTAAGCTGAGTCACTAGGTTGCGTAAACTCCCTGAGTGAATGACCACTTCGACATCGCTGTCATCAAACGCGGCCTTCAAAAAGCTCATTTGAAAGTTTTTTGAGAGGGTTGAGGTCGCGCCAACACGCAGCACATCACGATATTTCTTCGTCTTGTTCTGTAACGTCGCCATCAATTCATCACCTGTTTTAAAAATCGTTTCAGCGTAATCGAGAACCATTCGTCCTTCCTCGGTCAGTGTGAGCGACTTGTGTTGACGGTCAAAAAGCGCGCATTCTAGACTCTCTTCGAGCTTCTTAAGCTGAATGCTTAACGCAGATTGAGAGACATTTAAGCTCTCGGCTGCACGAGTTAGCGTGCCTTCACGCACAATGGCATGAAAATAGCGTAGGTGGTGATAGTTCAGTTGGTGCATATATAAAATAGAACGATTTTATAAAATACATATATTGGACAGAATCAAGGAAAACAGTTAATATGGAATTTATGGAAACATTGATTAGCAGTCTCATCATCTGGATCGCACCCGCGCTGATCGCGTGGGTCGCGCTTTCGTCACAATGGCTCAATGGCCGACCATATGCTGCTGGCAAGTTAGCCGAGAGTATTGCATGGCTCGGTTTCGGCAGTGCTACACTTGCGACTGCGCTCTGGGCCATCTCTAGGCACGATCCTGTGGTCGCAACTCTAACCGAAGCAGGTTGGGTGGGTATTCGCTTCGATGCGCTCTCAGCGACGATCTTACTGTTGGTCTGTTTTTTGGGAGCAATCATTCTTCGCTTCTCGCAAAACTACCTCGCTGGCGACAAGCGTCAGGGCTATTTTTTCAAATGGCTATGCATCACGCTGGGAGCAGTTATTGCACTGGTAATTGCGCCTGGGCTTGTGCAGTTCTTCGCGGCATGGATGGCAACAAGCTTAGGTTTACATAAACTACTTGTTTACTATGCAGATCGAAAGGGCACCTTGCTGTCTGCTCGCAAGAAATTCGTCGTGAGCCGTCTGGGTGATCTGTGCTTACTTGGCGCTTTCATCGGAGTGTATGTCATCTATGGAGTTCAAGATTTCGGACAATTGTTTATGATTACACAAGAGCAGGGCGCATCACTAGACAATCATGCGTGGATCGGCTGGTTGATCATTTTAGGCGCGATGTTTAAATCCGCTCAGTTTCCGTTCCATACATGGTTACCGGACACCATGGGCGCGCCGACACCCGTCTCTGCACTCATGCACGCAGGTATTATTAACGGTGGCGGCTATCTGGTTGTTCGTATGAGCCCTGTCTTGGTCAACACGCCGGGGGCGCTGCACTTACTTGCCATTTTCGGTGCCATCACTGCGATCTACGCATCGATGGTGATGCTTTCTCAAACCAGCGTGAAGCGCTCGCTTGCCTATTCAACCATTGCCCAAATGGGCTTCATGCTCTTGCAGTGCGGTCTCGGTGCATTTCATCTCGCAGTTCTCCACATTGTGGCTCACTCACTCTATAAAGGGCATGCCTTCCTTTCGTCTGGCTCTGCGGTTGCAACTGCGAAAAAGCTCAATGCAGACCCTAAGTATATCAAATTACCACAGATGCGTATTTGGTTAGCAGTCGGTATCGGCATCAGTATCGTTGTTGGGCTGAGTTATGTCTTCGGCATCAGTCATTCAGAAAAGCCTGGAATGCTAGTGCTCAGTATGGTCGTGGTTATGGCCATTACTCAATTGCTTTGGATGCAAATGCGTCGCGGACGAACTGGCAGTGAACTCTCCAAAACCGCAATTTTTGCGGCAGGTATCGCAGCGATTTATTTCATACTTGCAGGGGTTGCGGATTCGGTGCTCGCCACATCATTGCCGAACAATGTGCCGACATGGCCAGTCACTGAAATGGTTCTGACCTTTTTCATCTTCGCTTTCCTGCTCACTTCGATCCGCTTTCAAGACGGTCATCCGGGCTTTCTCACGGTAGCCTACAAGCGCCGCCTCTATGTTCACGCGCTCAACGGTTTCTATATGAATACCATCGTCAACAAAGCCGCTCGAAAAATGGGACTCGTCCCTGAAAATCGCTAATCAACAGGACTTTTAATAATGAACCAAGAACCTACAATAGTCATGGATCTACATACACACATATCTAAAGCATGCAATAAGATCGCGCCGCTATGGCCGCTCTCGCACTTTGTTGCTGTGAATCCGTTCCTCGGGTATGCGGATCAAAGCTTTGCAAAATCTGCGACCTCCTTTAAACGTATTCAAGATGCAGATACGGTGCTTCCACGCGAATGGTTTAAGGCGCAACATGATGCGGGTAAGATTGGCCTGGAGGATCTGCGAGCGAGTATTGAACTCGCATCGCCAGAGGTGGTGAATAGCTTTAAGCATTTTGAGGAAGCACTTACAGCCGATCATTTAATCGACCGTCTTGACACGCCTCATGTGGATGAGCCAAAGCTGTATCAAACCTGCTCGTTCAGTGTGTTTCTCGACACACGTCGGGCCACTCCGTGGCAATATATGATACGCGAGGAAGCGGCGAAGTGGTGTGCTGCATACGATGATGAAGGTCAGTCTTCGTGGAAGTTCCCATGGAAGGACCTTAGCTTGTATGCGGCTTGGAAAGAAGCTGCGGCTATTGATAAGAACCCTGAGTTGAGCGGCCTGAAGGGCTTTCGTGCTAAAGTGAAGTTCTTTGCGGACGATCCAGAAGTTGCGATTGAGGAAGCGGTCGCCAAGCTTGAAATGCCTGAGGATAAGATAGAGGAGTTTCTATACCGCATCTTACTGACGCTTCCGGGTTGGTCTGGGCACTTGCGTTATAAAGACCGTGAGCATGAGATTCGCGACAGCCAAGGCGACCTGCTCGTGCAATTACTTGCGATTCTCTTGAACTACGAAGTGGCGCTGTATGAGCTGCATAAAGAAGACCAAGAGCTTATCGCAGCATGGAAACTTAACTTGGCGGATCATCCTGACGATTTGCCTGTGGATCTGATACCACTTGAATTAGCTGAACGGCTTGTGTGGCAGTCGGCACTAGAAAATGCATTTGAGCAGAAGCTGCGGACGCAAATCGTTGCGGACACAAAACCTCAAGAGCGCCCTGATATGCAAGCCGTGTTCTGCATTGATGTGCGTTCAGAGGTCTTTCGCCGCGCACTAGAATCGACACGTTTAACTATTCAAACGATCGGCTTTGCAGGATTCTTTGGCCTAGCAATCGACCACAAAATACCTGGTGTCGGTGGCTCGCAGGCACGTTGCCCAGTTTTGCTTGCACCACCCGTGAAGACCGCTGAAGGACGCTCTGGTGTAGAGTCGGTTCAATATGACGAACTTAGATTCGAGCGCGTAATCGAGCGTGAAAATGAACGCGCGTGGAAACGTTTCAAAGAAGCGGCAGCCTCGTGCTTTACCTTCGTGGAAACGATGGGCCTGAGCTATGCCTATAAGATTGTCTGTGATGCTTTTGGTTTAAAGAAGCAAGCGTCTCCAATGACTGCGGCACCTGCGTTTTTAGAAAGCATGTCGGCTGAGGCACGTGCAGACATGGCCAGTGGTATACTCAACGGACTCGGCTTGAAGGAGAACTTTGCCAAAGTCGTGCTCTTCTGCGGTCATGGTAGTGCCACTAAGAACAATCCTTATGCATCAGGTTTAGATTGCGGTGCTTGTGGTGGACATGCGGGTGACGCCAATGCGCGTCTCGCAGCAGCCTTACTCAATCAGCAGGACGTGCGTGCCGAGCTGAAGTCTCGTGGCATTGAAATCCCAACAGACACTGTCTTCATCGGTGGTCTACATAACACGACTACCGATGAAGTGACCTTGTTTGAAACCGATTCAGTTGAAACTGAACTCCTGCAAGGTATAAAGTCCTCGCTCGAAATGGCAGGAGGCATCACTGCGCTTGAACGTTCCGACCTACTTGGTAAAGCCAAAGATGCTGCGGATGTTGTCACAGCGGTGCGTTCGAGAAGTTTGGATTGGTCGCAGGTCCGTCCTGAATGGGGGCTCGCTGGTAATGGCGCGTTCATCGTGGCTCCTCGCGAGTGGACTCGTTCTGCAAACCTCGGTAGCCGCGCGTTCTTGCATGAATACAATGCCTCGGCAGATCCAGAGGCAGCTGTTCTTGAAGCAGTCATTGGTGGCCCGTTGGTTGTTGGAAGCTGGATCAACTTGCAATACTACGGCTCAGCTACAGATAATCAGCACTTCGGTAGTGGCCATAAGGCAATTCACAACGTCGTGGGTGGTGTCGGTGTTGCCCTCGGAAACGAAAATGACTTACGTCCTGGACTGCCGTTTCAGTCGGTGCACGATGGTGAAAAGCTCATCCATGAGCCAATCAGACTTCACGCATGTATCGCAACTGATACCGACGTGCTCGATGATATTTTATCCCGCCAAGAACATGTGCGTCATCTAGTTGAAAATAACTGGGTGCACCTCATCTCACTCGGCAAGGATGGCAAGCAATGGTTACGCCGCATGCCGAATGGTGGGTGGAAGGGCGTTGAGCAAAATGCTCAACCTCAAGTTGCGTGAGGTGGGTGAATAGATGAACGTCGAACGTCCAACTTTGAACGTCCAACTTTGAATGGATGTTCGACGTTCTCTTAATCTGTTTTGCCAATCTTCAAGCGCCCTGCACCCATAAAGAAGAGGGCGATAAAGACGATTAACAGTTCAAGTGGCCAGCCGGCTGTCTTCGCGAAATCAGCGAACCCTGTAACTCCACCGAGTTTAGTGCTGAGCGCGACGGCCATGGTTGCCGCTAGGGCTAAACAGGTGATGCGATGATACAGTCCAAGGATTAAAAATAAGCCACCAACACCTTCAGCAATCGCTGCCGAGAGACCGAAGATCATGGCGAGGATGCCTTCAGGTAAAAATGGTAGGCCAAATTGTGCGAGCTTTTCCCATGCTGTGGGTCCACCCATGAGTTTGGGTAAACCATGAAGGATAAACATAATACCGATGCCCACACGAAGAACAAGGATGCCGAAGTCTTTGGTGAAGAGTAGTGATTTCATAGCTTCGTAGTGGAAATAAGATTTTCTGATTACACAACCGAAAGCTGGTGATTAGTCCATCATCGAGTCGCTCTGTAGTCGCGGTTGCTCTAAGGGAGCGCCGTTGCTGCAATATGGATCGAGTCACTTTTTCCTTTGCAGATCGACTTCTTGAGCTAGCGTCTGGCGTATGGAATTTACGCTCGAATCACCACTCGATATGCACGTGCACGTTCGCGAAGGCGCGATGCTCGAACGTGTCACTCCGCTTACCGCAGACCATTTTGCAGGTGCGATCATCATGCCAAACCTGGTGCCGCCAGTGGATAACTTGGAGCGCCTGCTGTGGTATCGAGATCAAATCAATGCTGCGAAGGGGGATGCGACTTTCGATCCGCTCATGATGTTGTTTTTTCGCAATTATTCGCGCGAAGAGCTTGAAGCGGCACGTGAACATATTTTCGGCATTAAACTCTATCCAGCGGGTGCGACTACTAACAGCGAAGCGGGCGTGAAGGAACTCAGTGCTGCAGAAGATACGTTTGCTTTGATGGAAGAAATGGGCATTCCGCTGATGGTTCATGGTGAAACTCATGGTTTCGTGATGGACCGTGAAAAAGAGTTTTTAACAAGTTACGCCTATCTTGCTGAGAAATTTCCAAAGCTGAGGATCACGATGGAGCATATCACCACCAAAGACGCCGTGGATTTACTCGATCAATTTGAAAACTTGCATGCCACAGTCACGCTTCACCACTTGATCATTACTTTGAATGATGTCGCAGGCGGCTTACTCAATCCGCATCTCTTTTGCAAACCCATCGCGAAGCGCCCCGAAGATCAGGAAGCGTTATTGGCGACAGCTTTAAAGGCGCACCCGAAGTTGATGTTTGGTAGTGATTCCGCTCCACACCCTGTATCGAAGAAGGAATGCTGTGGTTGCGCTGCAGGTTTATTCACTGCGCCAGTCTGCCTACCCACATTGGTAGAGCTTTTCGAGAAACACGATGCACTCGATAATTTGCAGAACTTTGTCAGTGGTAATGCGCAACGCATACATGGTTACACGCCACCGAAGACGACAGTCACTCTAGAGAAAACCGGAATGGAAGTGCCAGCTCGTTATGGCGATGTGGTGCCGTATCGCGCCGGGGAGACGATTCCTTGGGCGGTGACTAATGTCCAAAATTAAACGTTAAACGTTGAACATAGAACCTATGCGTAGTGTCTGAGCTTGCTCAGCCCTGTCGGGTTACGCCGGTCCTTTGTAGCCATTCTAACTGACGGGAGCGCGAGATAAACTCACACACTACAAATTTTGCTTAGGGATTTACGCGCTACCTAAATTCACTATTTGTTGTTCGACGTTCTAAACGTATTCTTTTTTTAAATACGCAACCAGAGAGGGAATGGCTTCGATCATCGAGTCGCGACAGGCGACGTATTCATCGTAATTGCCGCCAAAAGGGTCGGGGATTTGATTGTCTGCGTCTGGCATGAAGTCGCGAAAAAGATGCACGCGCTCGGGCACTTCTGGATAGTAGTGGTGGAGCGCTTGAATGTGCGAATCGGTCATCCCAAACACCGCAAATGAACGATCCAGCAGGTCGGTGGTGACTGGCTGACTCTTGTGGCGTGATAGATCTAAAGTTACCTTCTTGAGTGCTGCGACCGAATTACGAGATGCGGGCTCGCCATAACCTGCAGCGACACCTGCGGAGACGACGACGAGCTCGCTCAACGGTTGGCCCTCGGCATTTAAGGCATGTTGTAGTAACTTCTCTGCCATTGGACTGCGGCAAACATTACCAGTGCAGATCATGAGGATGAGATTACGTTCGTTAGCCATATTGAAGTAGACGGTTACTTGTTTTCTGGCAGTTGCTCTAGGACTTGTAAAGCGGCAACGATGTCGACACCTCGCTGTAAAACAGCATCAGGTTCGAAGTCTTCGTCTTCTTTTTCGTCGCTATCATCGTCATCTTTGGGCGTTGGGGCCTGTTTTTGAGCATCGTTGCGTAGTAGGCGAGCAATCGGAGTGCCTGCCTCGAAGAGGTGGTAGCTTAAATAATTGGATTCTGGAGTCGCCTCGATCTCGATTCGAGGGACGAAACCAGATGCTAAAATCGAAACATCGGCCGAGGGGCGAATTTCTCCTGCAATGATCCAAGCACCGGTGTCGGACTGTTTGTAATACCCAGTGCGTCCTGCAGTAGCTTCACCCACCGCAATAATGCAACCATTGGCTTGTAGTGCATGTAGGATGGCCTCGAATGGACCCGCAGTTTCGCGGTTACAGAGAACAATGGCAGGGTAACTGCGCTGCAGGGCGATTGTTTCGCGTTGATTAATGCTGTCTTTGATTTCAACGGTGACATCACCCACTGCAGCGACGGATGCCACCTTGCGATCACTGTTGAGTAAGCTGGCGAGTGCGATTCCTGAGCTTTCAGATTGTAGATAGCGCATATCTATAATGAGAGCAGGATTGTCGATCACTTCGCGGATGGCACTGACGGCTTCATCAAGCCGATAGACTCGCGCATACGTAATCTCTCTCGGCAGTTCTTCAATACGTGCGGCTTCATCACGCAGGCTGCGCGTTTCCAGCTTCGGGTCCTCAAACCAGATGGTGTTCGGATATAAGTCTGCGAGACCACGTAAGCGAATCACTTCTTCAGAGTGAGACTCTAGACCTGGGAAGAACTCAAGATTGAGTTCAGCGCTATGACTACTGGCTCCGCAGACAGCTCCGAGTAGGCAGCTACCGATTTTGAGAAGGCGTTGTGCTGAGAGTGACACGTGTATTATTTGCGATTGAGTTCGCGGTGGCCGATATCACGGCGCAGGTATTTACTTTCGAAGTTTACTTGATCACACACGCTGTATGCGAGCTCGGCAGCTTCCTTGAGTGAGGGCGCTTGACTACTCACGCTGAGCACACGCCCACCATTGGTGGTGATGGTGCCAGCCTCGTCACGCTTGGTGCCTGCATGCACGATGGCAGCACGATTCGCGATTTCTTTAGGGAAGGTGATGATTTCACCTTTTGGATAGCTGCCAGGGTAGCCACCAGCCGCGAGGACGATCACGATGGCTGCGCCGTCATGAAAATTGAGCTTTTCGGGAAGGGGTTCACCCTTCGCGGATGCGAGCAGCACGGGCACCAAGTCATCGGAAACCATCGGCAAGAGCACCTGAGTTTCTGGATCACCGAAGCGCACATTGTATTCAAGCACTTTGACGCCATGATCAGTCAACATGAGGCCTGCGTAGAGCGTGCCGTTGAATTCGATACCGTCGGCCTTGAAGCCAGCGATGGTTGGCTTGATGACTGCTTCCTCGATGGCTGCTTGCATTTCGGCAGTCACGCGACTGGTTGGAGTGTATGCGCCCATGCCGCCCGTATTGAGCCCCGTATCGCCTTCACCCGCACGCTTATGATCTTGGCTCGGGGGTAGGCACACAAAGGAGTCGCCTGAAACAATCGCGTGGATCGAAGCTTCTTCGCCGTAGAGTGTTTCTTCGATGACGATCTCTGCACCGCTGTCACCAAAAGCACCACCTTCGAGCATATCTTTGACCGCAGCAATGGCTTTGTCTTGTGTTTCCGCCATGATCACACCTTTGCCCGCAGCAAGGCCGCTGGCTTTGATCACGATTGGGGCAGGGTGTGACTCGAGGTATTCAAGTGCGGGTGCCACTTCTGTGAAATTCGCGTAAGCCGCAGTCGGGATGTGGTGACGGGCGAAAAAGTCTTTGCAGAATGCTTTACTCGATTCGAGTTGCGCACCTTCCTTCTTAGGGCCGTATGCGGGAATGCCGACCGCTTGTAAGGCATCGACCAGTCCGAGACTGAGTGGCACTTCAGGTCCAACAACCACGAGACCAACACCTTGCGCTTGTGCGAGCGCGACCATGCCCTCGATGTTTTCAACTGCGAGATCGAAGCAGTCCACTTCGCTAGCCATGCCGCCATTTCCAGGCGCGGCAATCACACGTTCCGCCATCGGGCTAGCGAGGCACTTTTGAACCAGCGCGTGTTCACGACCGCCGGATCCAATAACAAGGATAGTAAGTTTCGATGCTTCTGACATATGCGGGCAAGAATCTATATTTGCACTGTGAGGTAAAGCAATAATCGCCAAAATAGATACACTCACCTATAGCAACGGAGTGACGCACAAATGGAATTTCGATACCCAAAATCGACTCAAGGATTTGTTTGCTATCAACTCCTCACTCACCACTATCCACTCATGCAGCTATCAGCTGTATGTCTCCGGTCACCGCAGTGGAGTGATCGAAAACACAGGACGCACCGTGGGTTACACACTCGACAATCAATATCGCCTCACACAGGACGAAGTGCAGCAGCGCGTAGATGGTAAAACCGTAGGTTTTGTCCTTAGGACGTCGCACTTGGGTGCCCTTTGGGCAAGTGAGGCGCAAGCCGTCAGCGGCGATCCATCTGTTGTTAATGGCACCAGTGATTGGTCTTACGACCTAGTCGGCAACCGCCTCACTCAAAGCTCAGACATCAACAACGTCTTGGCTGCGATTGAGAGCTATAACGATAACAACTGGCTCGATTCACACACCTACGATGCCAACGGCAACACCACAGAATCCGAAGCCTACGGAACCATCGGTGAGCCACTACGTGACTTCTACGACTGGCGCAACCGCCTCATCCGTCGTGAAAAGATCGATGGCACCCTCATCGAACTCACCTATGACGGCTTCGGCGACCGCGTCACAAAGACGGTCACCCCATTTGGAGGTTCTGGTGAAAATACCTGGTTCCTTGTCGATCGCAACAACCTCACCGGTTACGCCCAAGTCGTCGAAGAAATCAAGCAAGGCAATGAGCTTCAAGTCATCTACACCTACGGGCTCGACCTCATTAGCCAAGATCGCCGGGATGATGACCTAAGTGGTAACTTTACTCAAAGTTTCTACCTCTACGACGGCCTCGGCACCGTTCGCGCCCTCACAGACGAGCTCGGCGTGGTTACTGATACTTACACTTACGATGCTTGGGGCGTCGAAGTCGATTCGACTGGCACCACAGTCAACGCCTTCCGTTTCACTGGAGAGCAATGGGATGGCGATTTGGAAATGTATTTCCTTCGCGCGCGTTACCTCAACGTCGCCACTGGAAGATTCCATACAATGGATACCTTTGAAGGTGTTTCCACCGATCCGGTGACCCTTCACAAATACCTATATGCGAATGCGAGCCCGGTTAGTTATACTGATCCGAGCGGGTTCTTTTCACTTGCTGAGATGCAGGCGACAACAGGAGTGCAAGGGTTTCTGCAGAAGGCTGCAGTTATGTTTTATTCACCCGCAGCTATAGCTGGCCGCATTGGGAAATTATGGGTAAGCCAAGCTTATATTCTTACTTTGACACTACGCTATGGAATGGGGATGAGAATGGCCATATACGATTTTCTATCTGTAGCAGATGATCCTGAGCATGCGCTGCTGCATATGCAGCACTAGTAAGTATTGAAGAAATTGAGAGGCAGTTAACGTTGGATATTTTAAAGAACTTACCAGTTAGGTCTGCAAAAACCGCGATATTCGGTCCTTTTGGCTTCGTCGTCACGTTGATGGCTACTGGAACTCAAATGGGCGATTTGATAAAAGCAAAAACTAGTGCATTAACCAAGTTGGTTGCTGCAGTTGCAGGTATCACATATACCTTTTCACTTAAGAATCCCAAAAAAGCCGGTTTGTTTGCAGCGGCATTTGCACTTGGTCAATTCTACCCGGAGTATGTTATATATTCCCTAGGTGATTATGTTCGTGCCAAACGTAATGGTAATGCTTCTGATGCGAATATGGCGAAAGCTTCTATTCGTTCTTACTTAGGTCTATATTTTGAACCAATTTAAAAGATGAATGCTATGTCTAGCTTGAATTTTCTTAGAGCCTTGGGTGGTGTATTTATCCTGATTTCCTTAGCGTTTTCATTTGTTTTCAAATTTGAAAATCTTGTGCTATCTCTACTCCTAATAAATGGAATCATTTCTGTCGTGTTTGGTGTGGTTAAGGGGGAGCTAATGATTGTGCTTAAAGACTTGTCGGGGCTCTCTAATAAAGAGCCACCATTCTTTATTCGTCTCGCAGTAGTCTGTGCGTTCACTGCTGTCATTACATATTCACTTTCCGAGATTGTTACTGGGCTGCTTGCTCAGTTTGTCATATCACTGGCTTCATATTGCGTTTTGCTTCTTTTGGTAAGCATGGGTAAGTCGAATAGCTCGGGTATTTAGTCTCAAAGGGATCTAAATCTGGCAACTAGAAGGAGTAACCCGAAGGGGCAGAAGTTTAATTTAAATGTCCTGTAATTCTTTAGCTGCTATCCGTATCAACCGATCAACTACACAACGGGGCAACGGTCTTTCAAAAGTCCACGTTCCAATCTCCGTCCCGCCCGAACCGCTACGCCGCAGAGCCCCCTGGCTATTATAGGCTTTGCCGTGTTCCCCGCCCAACTCACATTATATCCAATTGCTGCGCCATCTCCGGCAGACCTCCGTCCCCTTTGACGGCTCCCTCGGACTGGAGAGCCAAAACGGGTCAAACGTAGGAGAGCCAAAACGGGTCAAACGTAGGAGAGCCAAAACGGAGAGCCAAAACGGAGAGAGCCAAAACGGGTCAAACGTAGAAAATAGAATAACTCACTGAACTCCGTTTGCTTCTCTTCTCTTTTAGCCGGTTTCCGGTCAATGCCGCAACGGGCAACAGGCCTCCACTCGCCTCGCGGCTCTCCTCTGGCAAACCGGCCGTCCCGCCGCCGCCCCGCCTCTGGTCGCCCCCTGGCTATTGCAGAAGAGGGCAAAAGGGAGAGGGCAAAAGGGGTCAAACGTAGAAAATAGAAGAGGGCAAAAGGAAGAGGGCAAAAGGGGTCAAACGTAGAAAATAGAATATCTAGTTGCCTCTCCCTTAAGAGGGAAAAAGGGGTCAAAAGAGGGAAAAAGGGGTCAAACGTAGAAAATAGAATATCTAGTTGCCTCTCCCTTAAAACTAGTCATTGCTAGTGGAATGCCACGTAAGCATCGAATTGAGTTTCCCGGAGCGGTGTATCATATCATAAGTCGCGGGAATTATCGGAAAGAACTTTTTCTATCTGAGAATACAGGTAAGGCATTTGAGCGAACGATATTTGAGGCGGTGGAACGGTGCGGCTGGAAGCTGCACGCGTATGTGATTATGAGTAATCATTATCATTTGGCGATTGAGACGCCTGATCCGAATTTAGTTGAGGGTATGAAGTGGTTGCAGAGCACTTTTGCGACGCGCTTCAATCGGTTGCGCAAGGAGCGTGGTCATGTCTTTCAAGGGCGATATAAGTCACTTCTGATCGGAGAAGGTCGGTCCCTGCTAGGGCTAGTAGACTACATTCATCTTAATCCCGTTCGCGCTAGTATTTGTGATGTGAAATCGCTAAAAGGATATGCGCTCTCCAGTTACCCTAAATACTTTAAGAAAACTCCCGTGGAGGGTTTATGCAGAGAGGATTTTCTCGGGATACTTGATCTGCCAGATAGTTTGGCAGGGGTTAGGTGCTACGCGACGCATTTAGAACTTTGTAAAGCACAGGACCCGAAACAACGGGAGCTACTGGCAAAACGCTACTGCCGTGGATGGTTTATCGGCCCGAAAGAAGCGAAGAAAGCACTGAGGGACGATCTGAATTCTAAGCATCCCGATGTCATTTGGGAAGGGCCTGATCTAAAGGATTTGAAAGAGGCTCAATGGGAGGACTGCTTATCAAAGGAGCTTCGGCGTCTTAAAAAGAAGGAAGAGGATATCCAAAACGATGCTAAAGCAGCTGATTGGAAAGTTCAGATAGCCACAACACTACGCGAGCAGACTACAGCAAAGAACCCATGGATTGCAGAACAGCTTAATATGGGACATCCATCCCGCATTACGAATTTGATCCGAATGAATAGGCACTAATTCTATTTTCTACGTTTGACCCCTTTTTTGACCCCCCTTTTTTGACCCTGACCCCTTTTTTGACCCCTGGCTTGGGATTGTTCTCTGTTTCGTGGGATTTACAGTATTATATCTCATGACAACAGATTGGTTTCTGCTTGAGCTATTAAAAGGCACAGGCTCAGGAGAGGAGGGCTGAAAATTGGGTCAAATGTTTAAAATAAATATCTTATATTCTTTAGCTGCTATCCGTATCAACCGATCAACTACACAACGGGTCAACGGACGTTCAAAAGTCCACGTTCCAATCTCCGTCTCGCCCGAACCGCTCCGCCGCAGAGCCCCCTGGCTATTATAGTCCCCTTTAACGGCTCACTCGGACTGTTCCAGTCCTCAAACAATAGAGCCTAGGGGAAGTGGACATAATGTGGTGTTGGGCTGTCACTCGGCGAGTCAGCAGGGGGCTCTACGGCGCAGCGGTTCGGTCGAGATGCCACTTTTTCGCTCCTGAGGTGCTATATGTTGCAATTCTGGCTGGCAAAATTGCGTAAAACACTTATTTTAACCGCCTATGACAACAATCCATAAGAAAATCGTGGTCGATGAAAAGGGCGATCCGCAAGAGGTAATTATACCTTGGGAAGAGTTCCGCCAATTGGAGGAGGCGCTTGGATTGGATCTCGATACCGAGGAAGTCGCTCAGTTGCGCGAAGCCGATGCAGACATGCGCAGCGGTAATCGTGAGGCGTTCGTTTCCTTGGATGATCTGTAAATGAACGAGCTGGTTTTACACCGCCGCGCAGCGCGTTATTACAAGCGCTTGCCCGAGAATATCAAACAGGCGCTTAAAGCAAAGTTAGAGAAGCTTCGCGATGATCCCGAGAATTACCCAGGCGCGAGCCGACTTGCAGGAGAGTGGGCAGGTTATAGCCGCTTCCGTCATGGAGACTTGCGCGTGATCTATCTTTATAATGCCGAGGAGTCTTGCGTTTACGTTAACTTTATCGGTCCACGCGGCGACGTTTACAAAAAGTAAATCGTCCAAACGCCTTTCGAATAAGCCTTGCCGTATGACGGCAGGGCTTTTTGATTTATAGCGTTAATGGTCGCCCTGAACTTAGATTACGCACTGCCTGAAAAAGCCGCCGAGACGCGCACCCCGCGTCTTGATGATATGCGTTCTGGCACGAAAAACCGCGTCGGGAATTTTTTGAGCCAAAAAGGGGTGAGCCAAAAAGGGGAGCCAAAACGGGAGCCAAAACGGGAGCCAAAACGGGGTCAAACGTAGAAGATAGAATATCTCTGTGAATTTAGATGAAGTAAGATTTGCTGACTTGCTCTACGGAGTCCTAAAAAATGGAGCTAAAACAGAGGGAGCCAAAACGGATCAAACGTAGATCCGAGCGAAGCGACAATCCTCAAATAGAATCCTTCTTTGGTTTTCGCATCGTATCGATATATCAACTACGTTCGCTTCGTCCTACGGATCGCATTGCGATCCTCCGTCCTTCGCTCTCTAAGCGCCGCTACCGCGCAAGTCGAATACGCAGCTTCCAATCTTAGCCGCTAGCGGGATAATCGCACAACAGCTGCCGCACTCCACTGTTCGTTAGCCGCCCAGAGGGCACCCGCTTTCTCACCCTGCTAAAGCAGGGCTACGCCATCTCCGCGCTGTCGCGCTCCGTCACCTCTCGCCTCTCAACGGTTCCAAATCGAACGTCCCGCCACAGCCCTGTCCCGCTGAGCGGGATCGTCCTCTGGCTATTATGGTTTAAGCCGTGTTGCTCGCCCAATGAATCTTATGCCAATCGCGGCAAGTAAGGCGGGGGCTTAGGGTCTTGTCGCTTCGCTCGGAACGGCTACAAATCTGAGGCCAGTATGCGACTCGGTAACGATTCAGTCAATTTTGTGACAGCTTCCACGCAAAGGCCCTAGATTAACACTGCTTTCTTTCCTTAAGTCAGTGCGATTCGGGGCAGGCCTTTATGTTTACATTCATTTACTCAGATTGCTGACTCTTGACGAAATAGTTGAAGGCTGAATTATCTGAGGTCTTGAGTTTTTGTATGGAGCAGTGGAGAAAAGGGGATGCGGATCTACTTTATGGGAATTTGTGGCACGGCCATGGGAAATGCAGCTCTGTTGCTGAAAGAGCAGGGGCATGATGTGTTTGGGGCTGATTCTGGAATTTATCCGCCGATGTCGGATGTGTTGGTGGATGCTGAAATCGAGATCTTTGACGGGTTCAGTGCGGAGCGTTTGGAGGAGTTGAATCCGGATCGTGTGGTGGTGGGCAATGCGATGAGCCGCGGCAATGAAGAAGTGGAGTGGTTATTGAATCAATCGAGCGTGCCCTTTGTTTCGCTGCCACAGTTGTTTCATGAGACGGTTCTCGCCGAACGACTTCCAGTAGTGATCACTGGAACGCATGGTAAGACCACGACTTCGACGATTGCGGCGTATTTATTGGATTCGGCAGGGCAACAGCCAGGTTGGTTGATCGGTGGCGTGCCTCACGATTTGCCCGGTGGCGCGAAACTTGGGAAGGGGGCACCCTTTGTGATGGAGGGTGATGAGTATGACTCCGCCTTTTTCGACAAGCGCAGTAAGTTTATCCATTACCGTCCTCAGGTCGCAGTGCTGAACAATCTGGAGTTCGACCACGCGGACATCTTTCGCGATCTACAGGATGTGCAGCGCACCTTCAGTCATTTTCTACGGATCATTCCAAGTAATGGTTACGCACTTGTTAATGGAGACGATGCAAATATTGAGGCTTTGCTACCGATCTCTTGGACGCAAGTGATACGTGTGGGTGAGGGCGCGAACAATGACTTACGGATCGCCAATTTTCAGGATGGTGCTGGTGGTGCTCAGTTTGATCTAATTTGGAAGGGCAACCTGTGGACCACGGTTCGTTGGCAGATGCATGGTTTATTCAATGCCAGAAATGCGGCAATGGCCGCGCTGGCTTCGGCATTAGCCAGTGGCAATCAAGATCCGACTAGGTTTGGTTTGTCGTCTCTTGAGTCCTTTAAGGGAGTGAAACGCCGCCAAGATATTTTACATAGCTCTGGCACATGGACGGTGATAGAGGATTTTGCCCATCACCCGACTGCGGTGGCGGGTGCTTTAGAGGCCCTGCGCGCTGCGTATCCAGATCGTCCGATTCACGCGTGTTTTGAACCCCGCAGTAACACGGCAGCGAGCTCTTTGTTTCAAGATGACTTTACTGCGGCGCTTGCAGGTGCGGATAGTGTGTATCTGGGTGCGGTGCACCGCGCTGATCGTATGAAACCGCAAGCTCGTTTAGATACCTCGATGATGGCGAGTTATTTAATTACTTCCTCTCGTAACGCCTATGCCTTTGAGAGTAATGAGGCGCTCCTCCAGAAGTTGCGCTCCAACATACACTCCAGTGAGTGTGGGCTGATTGTCTTCTTTAGTAATGGCTCGTTTGATGGTGTGCAGAGTCTGTGTGCAGGAGGCTTTTCGAGCTGAGTTCAATTAATTGAAAAAAGATAAAAAACTCAGTTGACGAGTAGTAAAGACACTCACTTAATTCCGCCTTTCTCAAATGAGGCCAGATAGCTCAGTCGGTAGAGCAGAGGACTGAAAATCCTTGTGTCCCCAGTTCGATTCTGGGTCTGGCCACCATTTGAAAAAGCCCACTTTGGTGGGCTTTTTTGTGTCCATACCAGTGGCTTCGCCACATCCGCGCTAACGCGCTCACGAATCGTTGATTGTTCGTCTTGCAGACTTCACGCAAGGACTGCGTCCTTAGTCTGGGTCTGGCCACCATTTGATAAAGCCCACTTTGGTGGGCTTTTTTGTGTC
>JABBCA010000060.1 GCA_018607135.1 Opitutales bacterium | reverse complement strand
GCCAACATGCCAACACCCTGAAAACAGCTGAAAGCGATCATGCGGTCGCGCGCTACCTCGCCGCAGAAACCGGGTGGGAACACGCCGCTGCAGAAGTCGCCAAAATTGAAAAACGTCTTACAGAAATGAGCGACGCCTACGCGAGTGACGCGCGACGTCTGAAAGAGTTGAGCGAAATTACCCAAAGAACTGGAACTGAACGTGAACAGATACTTGCGCTTCTCAATGAATCCCCCGATGGACGCTTGTATAAATCGCTCGCCGACCAAATACGCACACTCGGTGCCGACATTGAAAAACTCGATAAGCTGTCCCGCGAAATCGACGGTAATCTTCGCGGGCGGGTAGAAAACGCCAGACAGTGGATGGAATCAGTTGTCAAAGCACCTGTGACTCCGAATATAAGTGCCACAGATTTGGACCAAGCCATTCTTACACTGGAGGGATGTGAAGTCGGAGAAACATCCAACGCATTGTCTCATGTCGCATCGACCGCCGACACGTTGTGCAAACAACTACGCGAACATTTCGCGAGCGATGCGGGCGAACTCCGTAAACTGCGTAACGAAAAGAGTGAATTAAAGCCTCAAATCGATGCTCTAAAACGAGGACTTCCGCCCGTCCCGCAACCCCTTCTACATGCGCTAAAAGAAGCATTGCCTACGCTTCCCGGACAACCCGCCGCACAAGCACTACGAGAACTTTGCGAAGTAACCGATGAGAGTTGGCGGGCCGCCATTGAAGTTGCCTTCACTGAGAAATTCGCAGTCGTCGTATCCGATGAGAATTACGCTCAGGCTTTGGAGATCTTGCACCAAATGAAAGCCGCAGACTCCGCTCAACCGGGCACGCCAACTCAAACACTGATCCGCAAAAACACATTCGAGGCTATCAATTACAAGACTCAAAATGGCTCATTGGCTTCGAAAATTCGAACAACATCCGAGCTCGCCCGCGCGGTGATCGACGAGTGGTTCGGCAATGTCATCTGCGTGACGAATCTGGAGAGTTTCGAAAAGCATGATTCCGCGATATTACCCGATGGGCTACTGGCTCGCGGCACCATGGTGCAGCGGGCGAGGCACTACGACGGCCTACCCTTCGTCGGCGAGGAAGGATTAAAGCGCCAACTTAAATCGAAACTAGCCCAATTCGAAACTCTTGAGGCCGGCATACGCCGACTAGAACCATTGGAGCGCGAGATTGATCGCATCATCGACGACAGAAATCAGAAAATCCCTGAGCATGTTTCCGTGTCGGAAAACCTGATACGAATCGAAACACTTCCACGCCTTCAGTCTAAACACAAAGATCTAAACGAACGACTACAAGCAATCGACTCCAGCGCGTTTAAGAAGCTCGAACAAGAAGCGGAAACAAAGAAAGAACAAATCGCCGACTGGAAAGAAGAGGAACTCGAGATTGCACGAAAAGGTGCCGAGGGGAAAATCAAAGATGCGGAGCGTAATCTTAAACAACACTCCGAGGGAGCCGAGCATCTCGAAGATGAATTCTTAAGTGTAAAGCTAAACACCGACATCTCATCGCATTTAGAACAATACCGAACTTGGAAGGAAGAGATGATCGCACAATTCCCTGCCGATGCACTTTCCAAAAAATTTGGGAATGCCGCCAATGTTGCCGAAAAGATTATTCTACAAACCATAGGCGATCTAAAACTGGCCATGTTGGATTTCAAAAAGACCTTCCAACCAAAATTCGACGACTTACCAGAGGACGAACACGGCACCGCCGCCTACGAGCGGTTGCTGAGTAGTATCGAAAATGCCAACATCCCAGAATACGAACGCAAATCCGCCCTAGAACAGAAGCGCTGGAACGGTCTCTTCCGCACACAAGTCCTAAGCCGCATGCAGCAAGCGATCAAGAAGGTGGAAAACATCATTTCGCTACTCAATCAACAGCTCAAACGGCCGATTGGCCATGACCGCTACAAAATAGAACGACGTCATAATCCCGATTTTAAATTCTACCGCGAGTTGATTGATCTCAATTCATTGCATCATGAAGATGAACTATTTTTCGCCAGTATTGATGATGATCTTCAAGACGCCCTTGATGCGTTCCTTCAAACCTTAGTGAAAAATGCAAATAGCCCAGAAGCCTCGCGCCTGCTGGACTACCGTCAGTACTTCGATTACGATTTGCTGGTCAGCGACGTTCGAGACCTCGGTTCCAAGCCAGTCAGCGTGGACAAACAAAGCGGGAAAATGAGTGGCGGCGAGAACCAAAGCCCATATTTCGTGGCAATTTTAGCGAGCTATCTCCACGCCTACAATCGCCATGAAACTCGGTGGAAAGAGCCCTCGCTAGCCCTTGTTCCGATTGATGAGGCGTTCTCCAAGCTCTCGGGTGAACGAATTCAAGACTGCCTTAAGGCTATGGCCGAACTAGATCTTCAAGGCATGTTTTCGATGTCGAGCGGCAACATTCCTTACGCCTTCAGTCTCTGCGATGAACTAATAATTATCACCAAGAAGGAAGAACGACGTGGTACGCGCGTGGGCGTGAGAAATATACCGAGCGTATTATTCAGCGACTCCGACGAAGGGCGTGCGTGGATGAAGGAAAGCGAATCGTGAGTGCAGACAAGTCCCCCATACTACTGGCCTTGGCCGAACGATATCGTAAATCCAAGGCAGGCCAGGAACCGACCATACGGGAATACTTAGATGACTACCGCAAATTACTGGCTCACGCAAAAAGCACCGACGGAGAGTCTCGCCTTCGCGCGGAAGAAGACCTTCGCAGGGCGGTTCATCAATCGAATGGCCGCCTCTCACTTGACTTACATCCACGTGATCCAAAGATAATTCATAGCGTTAGGCTACGTTCAGGAGGTGAGGAATGGCTATTTCACCATCTTGGGCAATCCTCACCGACGACTCAACGAAATCAACTTAGCGCTTTTTTCCAAGATGCCACAGAAACAGTTGGCTTACACCCGGAGTTCCAAACATGGCTGGAAAGCCTTGTCGAAAGTGCTCAGCTTGGATTAAGCATACAGCCATTTGAGCGAAATGACCTTCACTTCAATCAAGAACTGCTTCATGTAATCCAAAGCGTTCTAACATGGAAAGAAGAGTCCCTAATTCGTTATGCAAGTGCCGTGATTTGCGGTGATTCGAAGCGACTAGAGTCTTTGCGCGCTCGAATTCAACGTGCGCTTTGTGCTATCACTGGCGATGAATCTGTCACGCTTGAAACATTTGGGATTATCAAAACACCTCGTGAAGTAGTTATTCACGGCCCACTCACTTTACAACTAGAGAACGGGGAGTTAAATCTTGGACTATTATATGGACCTGTATCCATATCCGGCACCGATTTGGAATTAGCTACTAAAATTGAATCCGAGGCCTCGTGTTGCTTAACAGTAGAAAACGAAAGCGTCTTCCATGAACTAGCCAAAAAACGCACTGGTATTTTCCTCATCCACACAAGTTTCCCTGGTGGCGCGACGTGCTATCTCCTCAAACGCTTGACCCATGAAATGAAGTTCTATCATTTCGGCGACAGTGACCCGACGGGCTTTGATATTTTGCGAGATCTACGAGAGAGAACTGGCAAAAACTTCCAACCAGTAGAGATGGCGCTACGTCCGAGCGAAGAACCAATCGCACTTACCAGGTCGGAATTAAAAACCTTAGAGCGTCTGCTGTCATCCCCAACCCTGAGCGATGTAGCGCCGATTTTGAAATCAATTCTAAAATATGGAAGTAAGGGTGACTTTGAGCAGGAGTCACTCGGACAATCTGGACTTCAGGACGTCATTGAGACAATTTTAGGGAAGATCGAAACGAATCACTAACCGGTAAATCTAAGTGTTCAATGTTCGTGAGGGTCTGTTGGCGATTCGGCAACTGACTCATTTTCTCAATCTATTTTCACTTTGAGTCACGTAAAATTAGTCTGATTTACATGAGGCCTGAGCGCCACTCCTCAAAGCTCCTGCAAAGCCTCGTGCCGTTTCGAGCATGACGTTTTCCTACTGGCGAAATAGCAAGAAGCTCCTCGATCATGAATTCCACCAGCTCATTGAAGCGCTGAACTGGTATATAATATCGAGTTCGTGTCTTTAATCGAAACTTCGTTTTGATCTTTTTACCTAAGCGCCCTGGATTCATGGCATCCACTGCCTTCCAGTAATCAACAGCTAGACCAAATAGGTAATCGACATAGCCAGCCATGTTAGCATCTGCACCAATTGAATTAGTTGGGTACTTCGATTGAGACTTATTGCTATCCCTCCCTGAATTTATATTGATCGGCGCATTTACGTTACCACCTACAGCTATAGCAATCCCATTTCCGTTGGAATTCGCCGACGTCTTCTTCGTTCTACTCTTTATGTTCAGCAGTAAAACAGCATCGCGAGCTACCTCGGGAGTAATTTCACAGTCTCCATTCGTTTCGTGAATACTTTTAATCTCCGAAAGCAGTTCTGGCGTATACGTCAATTGATCCGAATCAATTAGCTTGTGACAGGTTCGACACAAAAGCAAAAGATTCGAGTAGCTGTCCTTCTCCTTCAGTGAAAGCTCTGAATCGTAACGCGGCCCTTTTTTTCGCCGTGCCTTGATGTGGCAGATTTCACCAACGGAGATACCGCTTATAATTATGGGCGCAGTGCATTTCGGCATTGCACATTGATTTAGGGACTTAGCGTAAAGCCTTTTGACTGTGGAAACCTGAACACTCATAGTTTTTAAAATGACTGGCCTTTATTATACATCCCACCGAATTGTTTATACCAGATAATAACAGGTCAAGAAGAGGTGATAACAATTACATCAACACCTACCCTGATGAAGCGAGAAGAGGTCGTCTACTGTTATCACCGGCGATAACATGAGGCACAAAGTAGTGCGATGCCTCACACTTTAGCGCAAGGGTATGACGGCTTGATATAGGCATGCATAAACTTGCCAATGGAATCTGCCGCCATCATTTCATCATGTATCGGCTGGGGAACGTTGTAGTATTGGTAGATCCCATTCTGAAATTCAACTTCTAGGGTCTCTAATGCTGCGTCGTATCCGACGGAGATGACGTTTGAGGATGTTACGGGTTCTCTTTCCATAGCTATATTCTGTTCTTCGTTTATTGGTGTTCGGGTGATTCGGTTCGCAGCCCATTGAGAGTTCTGCGCACGCCACGCAGCCGCGAGACGCTCATAATTTTCCGTGCGTCTTTCAGACGCCCACGCTTTAGCCACCTCAGGATCTTCACTGTTGGGCCTATATCCCTCTGGAGGTAAAGAGATTCTGCAGCGAACCGGAAGCCTTGCCGCCTCGCCGGTAATAATTGCTTCACCGGTTCGGAGAACGGGAAGGCTATCTACAATGCCAGCGAGATTATCGGGAAGAGAAGCTTGGACTTTACTTCGATCAGAAGAATTCGTCTGCCTCATGGCCACAAAGGTGCCGCACTGTGATAAAATAGTCTCATCCACTTCAGATGGGCGTTGACTGACTATCATCGCGCCGACCCCAAACTTCCGGCCTTCCTTCACAATCCGCTGAACCATCGTTCGAGAAGGCCCCGTGCTTTCTTTGGAAAGATAACGATGGGCTTCCTCCATTACCACAAGGAGAGGTCGAGCAATTCCCCCTTCGGATCTACCTCGCCCCCAGAAAAGCGCCTCATATAATATTCGCAGTATTGCTCCAATCAACTGTTGCAACACAACGCTCGGGACGCCGGATAGATCTAGAATCGTGATCGATTTGTCATGCCCCAGCCACTCACCCAATAAATCGTCGAGATCCTTTGACACATTCCCGTCCAAGTCTGGTTCCCACTCACCTGGATGCAGTAAAAAGTCATACCTCTTATCTAGAAGTCGAGAACGGAGTTGATCCAACGGCTTGCGAATTCCTAGCAAGCCGATTTGATTCATCATAGGCAAGGAAGTCCCCGCTCCGTGAGGGCTGTACTTCGGTGGCGTTAGAGTTTCAGCATTTCCACTCTCAAGAATGGCTGGATTGGTTTTCTCTTTATTCGCCCAAGTCTTAATTTCAGGTTCGAGAAGCTCAAACCATAGAGTCTTGAGGCTGAATGGCACCGGGGTGTCGGAGGTCATTGATCCGACATTGAGCCCAGCTCTTGGTATCGCTTCAGCCTGCCGAAGTTTATATGCGTAGATCTTGTCCAGAATTGCCGTGAGGGGCTTGTCATCTAATCGCCCCATTATGAAACCAAGCAATTCAGTAGGGTCGAGCGCCCAGTAAGGAAGGTGAAGATGGGATTCAGTCCCCTCCGCGTTAATCCGAAAGACTTTCGCCACGTCAGACAACGCATGGGAATACTCGCCATGAATATCGAGTAAAAGAATACGCGAACTTGGGAAGCCTGCGTCACTCCCTTCGACTCCAGACGCAATAGATCTGAGCAAGCTCGCTACGGTGGTTGATTTCCCGGATCCGGTTGATCCAAGGACAGCACTATGGCGAGTAACCAGCTTATCTAAATCAAGTTTTACGGGAATTCCGTCTGCACTTGCTAGCCGCCCCACGACGACTTGACCTTGTTCTTCGACTCCGTAGATAGCAGCTAGATCACTTTCTGTGACGAGATGAACTTCGTCATTAACGTTCGGATATTGGCTTATACCGCGTTCGAAAGATGTCCCCATGACCTCGCCCACCAACTGCACGGTAATCCACCGCTCACTATCTCCGCTCGTGGAGCCTAGCAATGTTTCAGGCGTTGCATTCGCACCTGCTTCTGAGACTAAGCCGTAGAGATCGTGATAGCCTTGTGGGATTCGTACAAAGCTTCCAACTTGGCCGATTTTGTAACTCTTGCCACCAATAATTGAAATACCGGACGAAACCGCGGGCGATTGACGGACGCTAATCTTCGCGCCTGAGACAGCACCTACATGACCAAGAAGTGTTGGTTGAGTCTTCATGCGGATTCTGAATTCTCTGGTTCTACTTCGAAGGGTAGTTCTGGTGTATATTGAGTCGATCCTGACGATGCAAAGAATCGGGCAAGGCGATCATAGCTTCCCAGTTCGAATCGTCCCTCAATACCTTCACTTCCATTCGACCAGTAACCATCACGGATGGAATGCCAATCGCGGGTCGGCGGGTTGCCAGGTCGCCAAGGTGCTGCGACACCGTTAATAAGCGCTTGGTCTGGACAGTAGACGCTCATGTTTGAGCGGCGCATTGCAATCTCTGATGCGTGAACCTCTTCAGCCAGCTTCTTAAACTGAAAAGCAAACACACTTGCCGTTGGATTTGCAGCGAGGCACTCGTCGATTCGTGCAGAAATGTGCGCATCAGCAAATGAAAACCCTGTAGCGATTAACAAGGTGTCGGGGGTCATCAAGAAACTCCGGAGTCGATCAAAGAGAGCCGAATAAGGCGCTTTTTGAGTTTGGTCGTATTTGAGGTGCTCTGGGAATACTAGATGGGTAGCTTGTCTTTGCCCTGCTCTAATTACTTCTCCTTTGGAGTTGGTCGCCCAGCCAAGAGATCCATGAACTTTCCACAAACGGACCCACCGAGAAGGCAGATCGTTGCTCGCAACAGAGGAAGGATCAAAAAATGGTTCATTCGCCCCCGAAAATCCGTCAAAAAATGGCGTCTTTGATCGTTCAAGGGCCTGCTCAAAAAGCAAATCGTAGTTGGTCGTGAATATCTCTATCGGATGTGGTCGATCTGCGCCTGTGATCCAAGCGACAAGCTCGGAATACGGAGACGTCCCAACGGGAAGGTCTTGGTTTACAATCTTGCCAATTTCAGTGCAAATCGCATCGCCAAGCTCCTTGAAGCCGGCGCCGTCCAGCCCATGAACTTTAGCTATGCCGATCACACCAGCAAGACTGCGAACACGGGATAGAATCGTTTCGATATTTGGGTCTTCTAATTCCCCCACAATCCCGTTGAGTGTGGCCTCATACTTTTCCTTCAAAGTCAGAAGAACAATTTGAGTCAGTCCCTCAACTGCCGGAATCAGAGGTTCGTCCGAACCAGTCTTTTTTATGCCGACAGGTGCACCAGCTCCGACGATCAAGCCAATGCGTTTTCTTCCTTGAGCGATAATCTGGCGTAGGCTCGCCATGTACTGGTCAGGATTGTGAACATTCATAAATTAGATTTGTGGATTTGCAATTGGGAGGCGGGTAGGCAGTGCTTAAAGAAATTTATTAGCTGGACTCACGGCTTCGTTGATCGCCTCGATCAACTGATCCATCTCAGTGGAAGGATTAGCCGGATAGATGGAAGCTGCTTCGGCATGATGCGTTCTTACTTGCTTAGCATGGCTAACCGCTTGTTTCAATTGGGGCTTCTCGACCAAGGGTTGCAGCATGCTTTTCACTTTATCGGCTTTTTTGCCATCCCGCGAGTAGGTTTTCCAACCGAAGGTTGATTTAAGGTGTGGTATCACATCTTTGCACTTCGCCATCGGGGCAGTGGTGTATTTACCATGCAGCAGTAACCAAAACTCGAAGCACGGCTCCGTTGGTGCAATATGAACACCCTTACTTTTCGCATAGGCGATGCCGTCGTTCCGCTTATCCGGAGTGAGCACATCGGTATCAAAAACGATCCAGATCTCATCGAAATCTTCGAGCCGATTGATGCCGAGTTCTTCTTTCGGGGTGTTGCGACGACTTTCCCTTATCGCCAGTGCGGCGTCGGTCAATACACGCGGATCGCCTTTGCCTTCTCCATGAGGCACTAGCTCGACCGTGGGCGCGGCAAAACGCTCGCGGATCAGATCCATGTAAGCTTCTTCTGTATTCACGCCTTCGGTGACAACCAGAATCGAAGCACCAGGTGCAGTCGACTCGGTCTTACTTCGCTGAAAAGACCTTGCCGACGTGGCCGCTTTGCGCCGATATGAACCCTTCTTGCCCATCCTCTAAATCGACTCCGCCAGAAGGCCATTCGGAATGAAAGGCACCGCGCCATAACGACCTGCCATGTAGCCGCGCACCAAAGACTCTGTATTACGTGGCTTGTAGTCTGTAAGCGGATACAAGTGTGTGCTACCTTCATCATCTTTATCCGCAAACCATACCTGATCCCTACGCACGACATCCGTATCCAACAAAAGAGGATTATGTGTCGTGAAAAGAATTTGGGCTCCATTACGGTTGGTTTCTTTGGCAAAGAATAGCTTCAACAGGGCACTCACCATTGAAGGGTGGATACTCGATTCGATCTCATCCAAACTCGCGAAGTAACCATTCTCGAGAATATCAAGCCAAGGGCCAGCTAACGAAAAGAATTTCTGCGTGCCAGTAGATTCTTGCTCCCATGGCAGAGGGTATTCGCGGCCTTCCGTACCACGGTGCCCGAGTTCGATCTCGAAGTGCTTGTTCTTGATGAATTCACCGACGAATTCATCGGGTAATTCTTTTGGAAAGTCTTTACGAGTCATGACTCGTTCACTGGCTCTGGCTG
The DNA here is from genome assembly GCA_018607135.1 of Opitutales bacterium. Classification (GTDB taxonomy): domain Bacteria; phylum Verrucomicrobiota; class Verrucomicrobiia; order Opitutales; family Coraliomargaritaceae; genus JBPOFY01. Next base: position 3,770 of record JABBCA010000060.1, on the reverse strand, counting down.
AAAGAATACCGATGTCTGCATGTTGGAGGAGCCGAGTGACGCGGGCTCTTTCGTTAGCATCTTGCAAAATCTTTTCCACGGTAAACCTCGGTGAAAGTGGCGGGAAGTCGGCACTCAATCTCAAAAACTGAAGCTTCTCTTTAAACCAGAGATAGATGGGTTTCAGTTGTGCATCTGCAAATTTAACTGCGGTGGAGAGATACAGCGCGTTGCTGCGAGTATACTTGACCAAGTTATTATCTCGGCGATAGCCAGTGGATCTGCCCGGTTGCCAGCTGTAGGACTCTTTGTCGTCCTCCCAAGTGCGTTCATACCAAACTTGCTCACGTCCCTTTGGGAAGGCCGAGAGCGATTCAAAGAGAATACGTGTTTTATCGACGACGAGCACAAAGTGGTAGCGCACACCTTCGACAACGAATCGAAGAATGAATTCGCTAGGTTCCTTCGCGGTCCCCGCGTCTAGCGCAAAAGGTTCGACCCCCGTGGGATCACCTTCGTCTAGTTCGGTGGCCGAGTTTTCGACCATATGGCCGAGGTAACGCAGAGCAAAGAGGGTATTCGTTTTACCCGCAGCATTCGCCCCATAAAGCGCCAAGCCCTTCAGTAAGCGGATACTGGTGAACTCTTTACCCTCCAGTTGGGGATCAATCAAATTGTCAGGAAGGCTCTTATCGTAGTTGCTCGCAACGAAACTAATAAACTGTTCGCCCTTGAAAGATCGGAAGTTTTTAACCGTAAAATCGATTATCATTTACCTAATAAAATCAATTTATGCACCTAGATCAAGTTTTTAGCGCAAATATTGCATAAACACCCCAAATGGACGCACACCTCCCCCAACCTTTTACAATAGCTCCTTGTTCTTCCTACTTGAGATTGGCACAAAACTGGACTCGTTTTGCATGCTGGACATTTTTTTCACAGAATCCGAACGACTTCGATATGCCCGAGTTACTCGCTGAAATGTCTCTGGACGAGCCTCTCTGTAAAGCGCGCGGACTCTACCGTTAAATTGAAAAAAGGTAACTGTCTGCCGTTTTCCCCTTCCCTAACCCTCTTTGGTTTGAGGGGCGGAAAACCTTTCAAAATTAAGATCGATGAAGCTGAATGACGATATTCGCTGGCCAGAGAAAGTATGACGGGGACCTCTGTAATTACTGGCCAAAGTCTGTCAGTATACCGTAAGAGCTTTCGATAAGCATCCAATGCGGGAAAATTTCAGGGGCATCTGTAACTACCCAATTATATAAACGAGGACATCGTTAGGCAGGTACTTTAGGTCCATAGTAATGATCAAGAACTAGACAAGAATGCCAATTGACAGGGAATAACTTTCATCTGTATTCATTCTGATCTGAATATGTTTCGAAAATGCACAGCCTTTTGCCTGATTATGATGATGGCAATGAACGGCCTACTAGCTACTGCTGGTGGGGCTGTGCTTTGCTTGCACGATCATGATTTTGGTCATTTGCTTGCTGTGCAACACTCTGATGATGGTGATCGATGCCATGGGGATGAGGCTGAATCACACCACAATGATTCACATCAAGAAGAGTCGGATGATGCCCTTTTCGCAGATAGCGATCAACATTGCATCGATATCGCTGTCAGTTCGTCGGATGAACCAATTCAGCGCGTCGCTGATCTACTTTCGATCAAAAAACAAGTAGCTGCAAACTATCAGTATCAGCTATTTGCACCGATCACAAAAGCGAACGCGGCTCCCCAAATACGATTTGCGACACGAGCGCCACCAGTTTTCTGTGGTACGCTGGAGCAATGCGTGCGCACGACAGTGCTCCGAATTTAAAACCTGATTAGTAAAATTCGCACAGGATTCTTCTGTGCAAGACATAGACACATTCAAACGTGTCTAATGACGATTTTAACTAAACAGGTTTTTTCATGCACACATATAAATATTTACTAACAACTTTATTCATTTTCTACGGCTCTCTGTCGCAAGCTGCGTCCGAAAGCTTTTTAAAACTCACCAGCCAAGATGCGGTTGCACTGGCTTTACAGAAGAACCAGTCATTAATGGCTGCTCGCTCTGCGATTGAAAAAGCAGGGGCTTATTCGCGATACGCAGGTAGGCTCGATAACCCCGAACTTAAACTCGGATATGCTTCCGACCGCACGTTCAACGATGAAGGCGAACGGTCTTATTCCATCGGCTTCGAGCAGCGTTTTCCAGTCACAAATCGGCTCAAGCTACTCAAGAGAGTATCCTCGATCGAGGTCAAACTCGCGGAGGCGGAAGTGCGCGATCAAGAGCGCTTACTTATCCGCGATGTCGAAAGCGCCGTCGAACTCATCTCCAGTCTAAATCTGCGACTTTCACTCTTAGATGGCATGATAGATCTCCAAGGAGGTTTCGCTGCCTTCCTGGAAAAGCGAATCGAAAATGGCGAAGCCTCTACCCTCGATTTGAATCAAGTGCGAGTGTCCTTGTTTTCGGTTAAACAGGAAATTCAGAATCTCACAAAACAACGCAATGGCGCACTTGGCTCCTTACGAAGCTTGCTTGGTCTTGAACCCGACATGGAACTGGAAATCCTCGCAAAACGAACGCTTTCACTCAGCCTGCCTAAGATGGCGGAACTTGATGGCGAAGTTCTGCAATCGCATCCTGAATATCAGTTCAAAGCAATGCTTGCGGAAATCGCTCGCGAGCAAACAGCATTGGCGAAGGCGAATCGTTGGGCCGATATAGCAGTCGAAGTTTTCTTTGAAGAGGAACGAACCGTGGATGAGCCCAGTGGCATTGAACGAGATCGTTTCTTCGGAATTGGTGTATCTATCCCCCTGCCCTTACATGACCAAAATCGTGGTGAAATTGAAGCGAGTCGATTCTACGAACAGCAAATTCGCTATGAACTAAACGCCGTTAGTTTAAATCTGAAAAACGAAGCTGAAACACTCCGGCGCAATGCCGAGGCAACTTACAGGCAGGCCACCAAATACAAGGAAAGTGCAGTCAGTTTGGTGGAGCAAAACCTCGAAGACATCAACAACGCCTACGCAGCCGGACAGGTCGACTTAGGCGAAGTCTTTCGAGTGCAAGAACAACACCTGAATATTCAAACCGCACAACTGGAGCTCTGGCACGAGCTCAAACAAATACTTATCGAATGGCGCGCCGCAACGGCCCGCAACTTTCCCACTTTAGACAACGGAGACCTTTTTCATGAAACTTTATAAACAACTACTTTGTATAACCTTGCTCACCGCAACGAGCACGCACGCCGCCGAAGAGGCTCGCGGGCAAAACACCATTATCCTAGACGAAATAGCCGTCAAAAATCTTCGTATTCAAACCGAAGAGGCCGAGGAACGTGACTTCGAAAGCACGGTCTTTGCGATCGGGCGCATCGAAGAAATCCCATCCCGCCGCTCGGTTTTATCTTCCCGTATTGCTGGACGAATCAGTGCTTTGGAAGCCTTCGAAGGCGACACAGTCAAAGCTGGCGATGTACTGGCAACAGTAGAAAGCCGCCAGTTAGGCGACCCACCCCCAAGTGTTCAACTAAAAGCCCCACAAGACGGATTAGTCGTGGCCTCGCATGTCCGCCTAGGTCAACCCGTCGAGCCATCGGCAGAACTACTCGACATCTCCGACCGATCAAAGCTATGGGCGGTGGCAAAGATCCCCGAGCAGGAAGCTGCGCAGACAAAGATTGGCACCAAGGCTCGCATTCACATACCCGCCTTGGGAGATGAACTGATTGAGGCTACGTTAACACGTTTTGGCGTCGAAGCAGACC
>JABBCA010000052.1 GCA_018607135.1 Opitutales bacterium | reverse complement strand
GCCTTCAGAGTTGCACTGATTGGATGGTATATAGTCATGATCACACTAGCGCTGACTGGCCCAGTCAGCACGATTGAAAGCTGCAGGCTCGTCGGATGCATGCGGTGTGGGCACCGCGCTACCGAATACGAAAGTATAAGGATCAAACTTTACTGAATTTGGTATAAGCCACTAGCCAACTGATCCAAAAGAACACGCTTGTGCTCGCTAGCAGAGACTTTTCTAAAAGTAGTCTGTGCACATGCGCTCGTTCCAGTATTTAAAAGTCCATACAAAAAAGGCGCGGCTCTTAAAGAGCCACGCCTTAATGTTGAAAGAAATGCAATCGTTTAGTTTCCGAAGAGACCTTTAATGCCTTCGCTTGCTTTATTCAGCGCATCGCCAGCAGCTTCTCCGACTTTATCAGTGGTGCTTTCTTGCACTGCTTTGAGCGCATCGTCGCCAGCGCCTTTGAGAAGTTGGCCTGCATCTGCGATGGCTGGGCCAATCGATGCGAGCACCTTGGATAGGACTACGTCTAGGACTTCAGCAATACTGGTTTCATTTCCGTCTTCGCCGATGTTCTTCATTTCGATGCGTGGGAGTGGCACTTCTTGTCCAACTCCCAAAGCACCCACATAAACTTTACCGTCTTCAATAATAAGTTGCTTGATGACGATTTGCTTTTTAGCGCCACTGTCTTCAACTGGGGCATCGTCGGGTGTATCGCTTTTAGGTCCCGTGAATTTCTCGATACTATCGAGTAGCTTCTTAACATTTGAACCCGTGAGTTTCTTTTCGTAGCTAATCTCTGGCTGTCGAATGTGGATTTTGTTGATTACGATCTTATCGCTAAAAACCGTGCTTGTATCGACTTCGATATCAATTTGGCCGAGGGCAAAGATATTAGCGCTTTTAAAACCATCAGGATTTCCAACGTTGAGAGACTTTAGCGTGCCTTTACCAGAAAGCACTGAAATATTAACGTCAGCAAGTGTGACCGAAGTTTCAGTGACTTGAGGGCCAACAGTTTCAACACCGTGTTTAATGCCTTTGTTTAGCGCAGCAGAGCCGAGGAAGTAAACCGCGGCAGCCGCGATGACTGCGAGTAGGACTAGGACAAGTAGTATTTTTTTTATCATATACGTTTAGGTTAAGAGATTGCTTACAGTGGAAAAGCTAGGAACATGGCGATGAATGGCGAGTTTGAAAGCAAGTGAGATCAAAGATCGTTTAAAGGAGGAGGGTTTTGAAACTCCCGATGGCTTGGCTCCAGTTGCCGTTCATGAGGATTTTAAAAAATCGAGTGAAGCAGGGCTTGTAATTCTTGCGATGGGAGAGGCTTATTGGACTCTGGTGCACGGGGATGTCTATGTGCTGTGCGTTCATGATGCACGAGCCCAAGTCATTCGAGAAGAGTTGGAGGCTTGTGCATTATTGGAATCTAAAAAAGCTGTGGTGGAGCATTCCTGTTATCAAGAGTTTCAATTCGGATGGGGTTCATTTCTTGCGTATCTATTCTTAGTGATTGGCATCTTTTCGGTTCAGGCTCGGTATGGTCTGACCGACCTCGGTCGAGTCGATTCCTTGGCCATTTGTAACGCCGCTGAATGGTGGCGCTGTGTAACCGCTTTGACTTTGCATGCAGATGTGGTGCATCTGGTGTCGAACCTGGTAGCTGGGATGGGCTTTGCCTTTTTCGTGGCTCGGTTTTTTGGTGCGACTGCGGGGTGGGGTTTGATCTTACTCAGCGGTGCTGGTGGGAATCTACTCAATGCTTGGGTTTATTATCCAAGCTCTCATTTCTCGATAGGTGCTTCGACGGCGGTTTTCGGGGCGGTGGGTCTATTAACGGGTATTGGTGTGTGCGTGGCCTTAACCGAGCCTCAGCAGCGGTGGACCTTGCCTCGGTGGTTGGTTCCAGTGTTTGGTGGCTTCACATTACTTGGGTTGATTGGAGTTGGAGATGGTCTGGTCGATGTTGCCGCGCATATCAGTGGTTTTTTGTGCGGCTTTGTCTTCGGCTTGATCGGAACCGTCTTTCAGTCGATTTTTGTCTGCCTTCAGCGTCAGCGAATTTGGGTGGCAGGGTCTATTTTTGCGTGTCTCGCCACGGCATGGTGGCTTGCATTTTCGGCTGCCTAATTGCTTTACCTGTGAAGCTTCGGGGGTTAGCTGTAGTGTATGACAGAGAATGCTTCTTCAGGACTCGAGATTGGTCGTCAAGCAATGCGGGCTGAAGCCACTGCTATTGAGATCGCGGCTGAACGTCTAGGTGTGGAATTTGAGCGTGCTTTGGAAATTATCCTAGCCGCAAATAGTAAGTTGGTGATTTGTGGGATCGGAAAGTCGGGACACATTGGGGGAAAGCTGGCAGCTACGTTTTCAAGTTCTGGAACACCGTCGGTTTTTTTGCATGCAGCGGAGGCAATTCACGGCGATTTAGGAGTCTATCAGCCAGGTGATCCTACCATTGTGCTTTCAAAGAGTGGCAGCACGGCTGAGGTGATGCGTTTGATGCCAATGTTCAAGAAGTTTGAGTCGCCGGTAATTGCAATTGTGGGGAATACGGATTCCCCGATCGCGCAGGCGGCAGATGTGGTTTTGGACGCAAGTGTCGAAAAAGAGGCCGACCCACTCAATTTAATGCCTACCACAAGTTCTACCGTGAGCCTAGCCATGGGTGATGCGCTGGCGGCTGCGTTGGTGAAGGCACGCGGCTTCACTGCAGAGGAGTTCGCGGCCTTCCATCCTGGAGGGCAGTTGGGGCGTAATCTGACCATGCAGGTGGGAGATGTGATGCATCCAAGCGATCGAGTTGCCTGTGCGAGTGCTGAAGATACTCTGCGGGAGGTGGTTATTTTGATGACTCGTTTCCCTCTAGGCGCAGCATGTGTCGTGGACAGTCACAATAAGCTTCAAGGAATCATTACAGATGGCGATATCCGTCGTTTGCTTTCAGGCGATGGTGACATACTTAGCAAGCTTGTAGGCGATTGTATGACGCAGAGCCCCATCTCGACGCACTCTAATGTGGGACTCGGGCAGGCGCTTCGCATCATGGAAGATCGCCCCTCGCAAATTTCGGTGCTCCCTGTGCTTGAAGAGGGTAGTTCACAGTTTCTCGGACTGCTTCGTCTGCACGATGCTTACCAACCAAGCTTTTCTTAGTGCTTACTTTAGGAATTTCTCGGTGAGTTTCTCGATGATGTAATCGCGAGCCTCTTCGACGGTGTCGATAATTTTGAATAAATGAACGTCTTCGGGGGAGATCGTCCCCCACTTCACGAGGGAGTCGAAGTCGACTACACTGTTCCAGAAATCGCTACCAAAGAGCACGATTGGAGGTTTTTGTTCCACTTTTTTAGTCTGAATCAAGGTCAAGGTCTCAAAGAGCTCGTCAAGCGTGCCAAATCCACCCGGGAATGCGACTAGGGCCTCTGCGAGTAAGACAAACCAATACTTACGCACAAAGAAGTAGTGGAACTCGAATTTAAGGTCCTCTGGAATGTATTCGTTCACACCCTGCTCGAAAGGGAGACTAATGCCTAAGCCCACCGACTTTCCACCGGCTTGATGCGCGCCACGATTTGCGGCTTCCATGATACCTGGACCGCCCCCAGAGCAGATGAAAAAACGGCGTTTGGCAGATTCTGGCAAATTCATCGACCATTCAGTCAATTCCTCTGCGAGTTGCACTGCCGCGTCGTAGTAGGGGGCGGAGCGCATGTCAACTTCGGCTTTGTGAAGCGCTTTTGCTTCTTCGCTAGTTGGTTTTTTGGGGTCTTGGATTGCTGATTTCACAGCTTCAAGATTTTTTTTGGCTTCTACCACAGGTATCGTGCGGGCAGAGCCAAAGAGCACGATGGTATCTCGAATATTCTCCTCTGCAAAGCGAAGACCTGGTTCGGTCATTTCGCATAGCACCCGAATATTACGAGCGTCATCACTATTTAAAAAATCGAGGTTTTTATAGGCTTTGAGTGGCCACTCATCTCGCGAACAATCTCTGGGTAAGGACATAATGTGTAGAAGTTTTAGGTGGGTGGCTGAGTATAAGGCACTATTCTTGAGTAGCAACTGTTTCTAGCTGTTGTTTTATGGTTGCGAGCTACGCTTTCGACGCTTGTTCTTAGCCACTTTCTAGCCTTCAACAGCACCCATTCCTCAGTTTTCATATGTATCTCAAAGAGATCGTCATCAGTGGTTTTAAAAGTTTTGCAGATCGCACACGCTTAGATCTTCGTCGTGGTGTGACCGCGGTAGTCGGCCCGAATGGTTGCGGTAAGAGTAATATCGTCGACGCCATACGCTGGGTTTTAGGCGAGCAAAGTGCTAAAGCGCTGCGGGGTGCGTCCATGCAGGACGTGATTTTCGAAGGCACGGACAAGCGTAAGTCACTGCCAACGTGCGAAGTTTCGCTTACATTTACGGATTGCGAGGCAGATCTAGGAACAGCCTTTAATGAGGTGGAAATCTCTCGCCGAGTGACTCGGGATGGTGGGAGTGATTATTTTATCAACGGCAAAGTCTCCCGCTTGAAAGACATACAGCGCTTATTTGCGAATACGGGGGTCGGGCGCGTTTCTTATTCATTCATGCTACAGGGGCAGATTGACCAGATACTCTCGACCAACGCTGCCGAGCGTCGCACTATTTTCGAAGAGGCTGCGGGTATTACCTTGTATAAAGCGCAGCGCAAAGAGGCCTTAAACAAGTTGTCGTTGGTCGATGCCAATCTAGCGCGTGTGACCGACGTGATCGAAGAGGTGAGCCGTCAGATTGGCTCACTCAAACGACAAGCCAGCAAGGCGCTGCGTTACCAGCGTATCAAGCACCGTCTGACACACTTAGATCTGGCGTTTAGTTCCTATCGTTATGCGGACTTGAAGGGTTCAATTGATGCAGTTGAAGCTCGTGCTTTGGAGCTGCGCAAGAAGCTCGAAGTCCATACTGAATCATTGGAATCTGATGAAACGGCTTTGGCCGAGAAGAAGGCGAAGCGCGGCGAACTCTTCGATAAGATGCAGGAGTTTCAGCAATTAGTCTACAACCTGCGCTCTGAAAAAGAAAACTCTGAGAATCAGGCTGAATTTTCCGACATTCGCACCAAAGATTTGAATGGTCGTATTGAGGAATATAAAAAGGAGATCGCCGATCTCGAAAGCCAACAACGTCAGCTTGCTGAGCGCGCGGAGAGTGAGTCTGAGAATAAGCAGATGCAACTGGACGTGGTGGATGATTCTGATCGTATTTTCCGTGATCGTAGTAGTGAGTTGGTCGCGGCTCAAGAGCAGCTCGGTGAAATGGAAGCGCAACTTCAGCAGCGCCGACAGTTGGTTCTTGAAGCGGAAAATCGAATCAATCGTGCACGTTCGCGCTGCACCACTTTGGAAGTCGATTTAAAGACTTACCAAGTGAAACATGCTTCGCTGACTGAAGCGGTAGTGACTTTAAAAGAGGAACTCGTTGCACTTGAAAAAGGAGCTACAGATATTCAGCGTTTGCTTGAAAAGCGCCGCGACGAGCAGAGCATGAGTGAAGCGGCAGTGGAACAGGCGCGCACTGAGTCCCGTGAAATCTTGGGCCAGTTCCGTGCCATGCAGGAGCGTATTCAGGAGCAGGATCGCGGCATCGCTCGCAAGACGGCTCAATTGAATGTGCTCGAAGGCCTGCAGGCTAAGTTTGAAGGTTTTGGCGAAGGTGCGAAAGCTATTTTAGGAGATCGACTCAGTGACGTTATTTCCAAGAACGACGTGTCGATTATTTCCAAAGAGTTAAAAGTTCAATCTGAGTATACAGCTACGATAGAGACTCTATTGGGGTCGGCTGCGGAGGCCCTGTATTTGGGTAAGCCTGATACTGCACTGTCTGTTATCGGAAAGCTGGATGAAGGCCGACTCGGACGTGCCTGTTTACAAATCGAAATTGATGCCGCCAAGCACACCGAAAACGTGGATTTGCCCGCGAATATTGTCGCTGCCGGCTCCGTAGTCGAAGTGCGCGATGGCTCCCTGCAAGGTGCTGTAGATCGCCTGTTAGGTGGTTGTTACTTCGTTGATACTTTGGAAGCCTTTGTTACTTTTTGGAAAGCGAATCCGAACTTTAATTTCTTACTTGTTGCGACTCAAAATGGTGAGATTATTGACTGCCGTGGCTTGATTCATGGGGGCCGCACTTCGGGTAAAAAATCATCGAGTGTTTTGGAGCGTGAAGCGGAGATTCGTCGTCTTCGAGGTGAGATCGAAGCAGAACGTAAGGCCTTGAATGCACTGCGTGGAGATGCAGCGGATTTAGATGACCGTCGTAATGCTGCGGAAGCGACTGTTGAGGAACAACGACAACGGTTGAGCGAGCTCGCGAGTGAAGTATCAGGACTCGTTGCTGAGGAGCGTAATCAAACTCAGAAGGTAGAACAGAATACTCGCTCACATTTTAATAGTGAAGAAGAGTTGGCTAAGCTTGATGCGAAGCATGGTGATTCGGTGCAAGAACTTGAAGAAGCCAAGCAGGAGTTGGCCGCAGCTGAACTCGGACTGAATGAAGCACGTCAAAGTGGCACGGATCTCGAAGACGAGATTGCGCGTGCGCGCGAGATGCGTGATGTCAAACGTGAATCTCTGGCGGACGTGCGCTTGGAACTCGCTGAGAAGAAACAGCGCTTAGAATCTGTTGACCGTGTGCTCGGTGAAGTGCAGCGCGAAACCGCTAACTTACAAAATCGTATCCTACGCCGTAACCAAGAAATTGACACAATTGAAGAGCAGATCGCTCAGTTAAATCGAAGTGGTGCCTCTGAGCGCGAAAAGAGTTTGGAACTCGAACGAACTTTAAAGGTTTCCACTGAGCAATTGGATCAAGACCGTGAAGCGCTCAAGGTTTTGGATGCTGAGATTACTCAAGTGGATGGAGGACTGACGGGACGCCGAAATGAGGGCCGTGCCTTTGATCAAGAACTAACAAAGCTTGAGGTTCGCCTTGCTGAGGAGCGCTCACAGATCGGTTTCATTCAGTCTTCTGCCGAAGATGAATATCAGGTAGAATTGAGCTCGATTTCTTGGAAATCTGAGTTGTGGGAAGGCAATGTTGAATTCGAAAAGCGTGTAAATCTAGACGATATGGATGATCCCGATAAGCTCGCAGCACAGCCAAAGCACGAGCGTCGCGATCCCACTGAAGAAGAACTCGTCGAGATGGACACTACGGACTGGAAAGAGATCGAGCGCGAAGTTCATGAGCTCAAAGGGCGTATTTCCAACATGGGACCTGTGAATCTTGACGCGATTAGTGAATACACAGATCTAAAAGACCGTCATGACTTCTTAAAGGGGCAGAGTGAGGATCTTTGGAACTCTAAGAATGCGTTGGTGAAGACAATCGACGAGATCAACGAGACTTCACAGACTTTGTTCAAAGATACCTTCGAACAGGTTCGTAAGAACTTCGCTTTCACCTACGAAAAGATATCGGGTGGTGGAGATTCGGACCTTCTACTCGTGGATTCAGAAGATCCATTAGAATCTGGTATCGATATCATTGCCCGCCCTCCAGGCACTCGCCTGAAGAGCGTGACCTTGCTTTCTGGTGGTCAGCGCACCATGGCTGCGGTTGCACTGTTGTTCGCAATCTACATGGTTAAACCAAGTCCCTTCTGTGTGCTCGACGAAATTGATGCGGCCTTAGACGATGCAAACATTGGTCGATTCTGTGAGACGCTGCACGGCTTTACAGATAAGTCGCAGTTCCTCATCGTGACCCATAACAAGCGCACCATCTCGAATGCGGACACCGTATTTGGCGTCACGATGCCTGAAAAGGGTGTTTCCACACTGCTTTCCATGCGCTTTAATAAAGATACCAATCGTCCCGATCTGGCTCATGCTGGGGATGGCCAACCGTTTTAGAGCAAGGTTCACGTGATCGGACTGGATGTAGATGTATTTTTCCTGCTCTATTTGGGAGCTGGATTTGTGCTGCTCTTCGGTCTATGGTTCTACTATGATTGGCGAGACAAGCATCTACACGCGGCACAGCGCTCTAAAGTGATCTACCATTGCATTAAATGTAGCGAAATTTACACAGGGCCGTATGGTAGCGAAGAATGCGATTGCCCTCAATGCGGCTTTACCAATGGTAGGCTGCGCTTCTAAATTTTAGCATCTACGCTTTTCCACATTTCAGTTTTTATACCATGCCACAACACATCGCAGTTCTCGATTTCGGTTCTCAGTATACGCAGGTCATCGCCCGTCGTATTCGTGAAGCGAATGTTCTCTCACGAATCTATCCATATAATACACAAGCAAGCGTCCTCAAAGATGCTGGTGTGCGTGGTGTGATCTTATCTGGAGGGCCGTCATCCGTATTGATCGAAGGCTCGCCACGCCCAGATGCTGCTGTATTTGAGATGGGGGTGCCTATTTTAGGTATCTGTTATGGTGAGCAGCTAATGGCTCATATGCTAGGTGGTAAGGTTGCTAAGAGCGACGAACGTGAATTTGGTCATGGCACATTAACAATTACTATCAAAGGGAAACTGTTCGAAGGCTTGCCTGACACACTGCGCGTGTGGAACTCACATGGAGATCGCCTAGAGTCATTGCCCGATGGATTCGAAGCGGTTGCTTCGACTGAAAATTCACCGTATGCGACCATTCAAGACGCCAAACGCGATTTCTATGGCATGCAGTTTCACCCAGAAGTGGCACACTCGGAAATGGGCACCGAAGTCATTGCAAATTTCTTGTTTAAGATTTGCGGATGTGCATCGGATTGGTCGATGGCAAATTACATTGAGCAAACTGTGCAGAAGATTCGGGATACGGTTGGAGATGAGCGCGTGATTTTGGGACTCTCCGGTGGTGTGGATTCCTCGGTGGCGGCTGCATTGATTCACAAAGCAATCGGCAAGCAACTCACTTGTGTATTCGTCGATAATGGCTTGCTACGCCTACATGAGCGTGAACAAGTGGAAAAACTCTACGGAGACCACTTTGACTTAGATGTTCGGGTCGCAGCAAAATCTAAATTTTTCCTCGATCGCCTTGCGGGTGTTTCTGATCCAGAAACAAAGCGCAAGATTATCGGCAATTCCTTCGTTGAAGTCTTTGATGAGGCGGTCACTGAACTTAAAGAGAAGGGGAACTACACTTTTCTCGCGCAGGGCACCTTGTATCCAGACGTGATTGAATCAGTTGCCATTGACGGCAATCCAGCCGCTCTCATTAAGAGCCACCACAACGTCGGAGGTCTTCCTGAGAAGATGAACCTTAAACTCTTAGAGCCGCTACGTGAGCTCTTTAAGGATGAAGTGCGTGAGCTCGGCACGCAATTGGGGCTACCCAAAGAAGTGGTCTGGCGTCAGCCGTTCCCAGGGCCAGGTTTAGGTGTTCGAGTCATGGGATCAATCCAAGAAGAAGACCTTGAAGTGTTACGCAAAGCAGATGCGATTCTGCATGAAGAAATGATGGCTGCGGACCTTTACTACAAAGTATGGCAATCGTTCTGTGTCTTTCTCCCAGTGAAAACTGTGGGCGTGATGGGGGATGAGCGCACTTATGAAAATGTGGTTGCACTGCGCATTGTTGAAAGTGTCGATGCCATGACTGCCGACTGGGCACGCGTTCCCTACGATGTGCTGCGCACCATTTCTAGCCGTATCATCAATGAGGTCTCAGGATGTAATCGTGTGGTTCTTGACATTAGTTCTAAACCACCAAGCACTATTGAGTGGGAGTAATTTTGCTCAAAATGAACCTCTTTTAACTCAGTCTGTCCGAATGTTTAAGCTATGAAGTTATTATTTTCACTCTGTCTTTTGGTGATCACTGCACCTGTAATGGCGCAAATTGCCGACGTGAAGGATGTTATCAACCGTGCACGGGCTACAGTCAGCACGGATGATCATTTAGATGGTCTGGTGACTCTACAGATTTCTGGACGTTTGGAACCAGCGGGCACTCAGGTTCCGCCAGCGACGGTTGTGATTATTGCTCGTAAACCCAGTTCTCAGCGTATGGAAATACGCATTGATGACATCGTGGAAACTCACATTTTAAATGGAGATGATGCGTGCATTATTCGTTCCAACCTACAAGAAGGTGCCTCGCAAATGCGTCTTTTGACCCCGCCAGAGCGAGCGCGCGTAGCCTTTAGCACTCGGCAGTTTTTTAGCTTCTATCGTCCTGATTTCAAGAACGGTGAAATGGTTACATACGAAGGAATTGAGCAGCGTCGCGGTATTCGTTGTCACAAATTGTTGTATGCGTATCCAGATGGCTTGAGGACGATTCGCTACTTCTCAGTCAACGATGATAAGCTAATTTCGACCATAACTGATATGAATTTGGAGAGCGTCAGTATCGGCGTGCAAAACATTGGCGGTATTCGTTTTCCTGAGGCGATCGAGTATTATGTAGACGGTGAACTGTTGCATACAGTATTCCTTACATCAATTCGCACAAATAAGCCTCTACAAGAAGGCATCTTTGACATCCCGAAGGGGCAGAAGAAAAAAGTAAGTCCGTAGACTTGCAGACTGCCTATTGACCCATTCCCTTTGCACCTTATGCAAACTATCGAGTTTTCTGATTCTCCTAAATTTCAAAACGCACTCAGTGCATTTTGCGATCACACGATTGCCTCAGGCGATGTGACTTCTGTGGTGACCAACGTCCTTGCGGATGTAAAGCAGCGTGGAGATCGTGCAGTTCTTGAATATACAGAAAAATTCGACGGTGCAAAGTTGAGTGCCAAGGCGATGCGCGTGGATACCGCGGAACTGAAGGCGGCCGTGAAGCGCTTGGCACCCGCAGATCGTAAAGCCATTCGGGAATCGATTCAGTTGGTGAAGGATTTTCACAAGAAGACATTGCCGAAAGACTGGAAGGCAAAGAACGGGCAGGGCGGAGTTGTCGGTGAACGTTTCTATCCAATCAATCGCGTGGGCCTGTATATTCCTGGAGGCAACGTGCCGCTGGTCTCCACAGTCGTTATGACTGCAGTCTTGGCGAAGTTGGTCAAATGTCCCGAGATCGCAGTTTGCACGCCACCGGCAGCCGATGGCTCAATTGCTCCAGGGATGCTCGCAGCATTGTCTCTATGTGGTATTGAAGAAGTCTATAAGGTTGGTGGTGTTCAAGCAGTCGGTGCGATGGCTTATGGCACTGCAACGATTCCGGCAGTAGATAAGATTTTTGGCCCAGGTAATGCCTTCGTGATGGAAGCGAAGCGCCAAGTTCTTGGCACTGTCGGGATTGATCTGCTTCCTGGTCCAAGCGAAGTGATGGTCATCACTGATGCGGGTGCGAATCCAAGGCACGTCGCTGCTGACCTGTTGGCACAAGCCGAGCACGGAAGTGGTAAAGAGATCCTCTATCTCGCCAGCACCAGTCAGGCGCTGATTAGTAGAATCGAGAAAGCCATTAAGAAACAGCTACCTGAATGCACACATGCGGAAAAGTGCGAGAAGGTGCTTAAGGAGCGTTTTTTAGCAGTGATTTGTAAGACGCTTTCTCAAGCTGCTGAGGTTGCGAACTACATTGCCCCAGAGCACTTAGAATTGCAGGTATCGGATAAGTCGATTGATGCGCTCACTAAGCAAATCACAACTGCTGGTGCGATACTTCAAGGCTACATGACGCCTACAGTCTTAGGTGATTTCACGGCTGGTCCCAGCCATACATTACCAACCGGTCGCGCTGGACGCTTTTTTAGCGGCCTCCAAGCCACTGATTTCTTACGTCGTTCCAGTATATTGCGCTACGATGCTAAGAGCCTCGCTAAAGCAGCGCCTGTTGTGGAAACCTTCGCGCGCCTTGAAAAACTTGATGCACACGGTCGTTCGCTGACGATTCGTTTGTAAGGAAGCGTTTATTTTTAGTGAGCGAAACAACGTAGTTCGTTCGGCCTGCGCTATTTGAATTAGCTATGCTGGCTGAAAGTGCATTTGCTCTTTTGCTAACCAGTTATCACAGGCCGAGCATCTCAGCGACCAAGCCGTAACGTAGATTGTAAAACGAGTGTGTTAATTCGTCTCGTTTGGCGTGATTGAGCAGCGCTTCAATGGTCATTAGAGCAGTGGGCACAATATCTGCACGCGAAGCCGGTAGGTGTGGCACCGACATTCGTTCATGTAGTGGCATTGCCGCTAGTTTTGATTTTAATGTGCGAATATCTGTTATATTGAGCCTTGCGCGGAAATGCTCGATGTCGGTCCCAGCTTCTGCAGCGAGCACGGCGCGTGTGACGGAAAACGCGCCACCAGTTGCGATCAGCGGATCTTCATAAGGGGCGAAGGGAAACTCGCTTTTGACCAGCTCTGAGACGACATGGGATTGAATGAGCGCTTCAATATCCGAGCCTACGGGTGTGTCTCGATTTTCGATGAAACGTTCTGTCAATCGCACGGCTCCGAGTTGCAGAGAGATCGCGTTCTCGATTTGGCCTTGGCTAAAACGAATCAACTCTAGGCTGCCCCCGCCGATATCCATTTGAATAAATTTAGACGTGCTGGGTAATTCTGGGTCGCAACGTAAGCCCTTACCGATAAGTGTGGCCTCTTCGGTTCCACTTAGAATTCGAATCTTCAAACCAGTTGCATCCAGGACCGATTCAACAAAATCATGGCCATTGAGTGCGTCACGAACGGCACTGGTTGCTACAATTTGAATATCTACAGGCGAATACACTCTTGCCAGATGTGCCAACTCGGCAATGGCGTCGGTTCCAGCTTGGATGGCATCCTCAGTTAGACTCGGCAGTTTACGACTGATTCCTGAGCTGATCCGTGTTTCCAGAGTCTCTGTGAATTCGGTCTGAATCACACGGGTGCTACTTCCACGGCTACCTACGAGTAGTTTGATTGAATTACTACCGACATCGATTGCAGCAACGGTTTCATTGTTGGACATTAGTTCAGCTTTGAAGGTCAAGCGTTGAAGGTCGAACGTAGAATTATGAATTTATAAGGGTTTTTATCAGTTGCTTAACTGTAATCTTAATCCTCTCCATTATCTATAAGTCACTATCTTCCAACGACTCGATTACGATTAAGAGTAAGATAGCAACCATTTCAGTATGAGAATTCGCTACATTTTAGCCTCTCCGCGTATTTTGAGACAGTCTCCTTTCAAACGCCGATGCCGTCTCTAGCTGGGACTTTTGTGAGTGTCATCGGATCGATGTAATCAAGATTTCATACAGATTCACCCCTGTGGTGCTTTGAAGTTGCAATACCTGCGTGCACAGATGAAAAAGTGGCATGTTTTATGACGAGGTAAAGGTCAGCTTTAAAGCAGGCAATGGTGGTGACGGCTGTTTCAGCTTTCGCCGCGCTAAATATGAACCCAAGGGTGGCCCAGATGGCGGCAATGGGGGACGAGGAGGAAATGTCTACATTGAGGGTGATACCAATGTCGCGGATTTGACGCGCTTTCACTTCAAGCCTGGTTGGCAGGCTAAGAATGGTGAGCCAGGCCGTGGCTCGGATCAGCACGGCGCGAATGGGGATGATATTATCCTGAAAATTCCTGTGGGCACGATTCTTGTGGACCGCGAGACGGGAGATCCTGTTGCTGAAGTGCTTGAACATGGTGACCGAGTTCAAATCCTTGAAGGAGGCGAGGGTGGTAAAGGCAACATGGTGTTCAAGTCTTCTACGAATCAAGCACCACGTCAGTTCACTCCCGGAAAGCTCGGTGAAACAGGTGATTACCGTTTAGTGATTAAAACCATCGCAGATGTAGGCTTGATCGGCTTTCCAAATGCAGGAAAATCCACTCTTTTAAACATGGTCACCAATGCGCATCCCAAAACCGGTGCGTATCCATTCACGACCATGTTTCCAACGGTGGGAGTGCTCGAATTTCCAGAGCAGTATGAGCGGATCACCGTTGCCGACATTCCGGGCCTAATTGAAGGCGCGAGCGAAAATCGTGGGTTAGGTCATCGCTTTTTGAAGCACGTTGAGCGCTGCAAGGTGTTGCTGATCATGCTGGATACGCAGGGCACTGATGGCCGTGAGCCGATTGCAGATTACCGTGTGCTTGTGAATGAACTGAAGCTCTACATGCCGGGCTTGGTCAGAAAACCAGTCTTAATCGCTGCCAATAAAATGGACGAGCCCGATGCACCTAACAATTTGAAGGCTTTAAAAAAGAAAGTGAAAGAGGAAATCTATCCGATTTCCTGTGTTTCCGATGAGGGATTCGAAGAACTCAAGCAGGCGCTACTCAGAGAAGTGCTTTCCGTCCGAGCCGCTGAAGCCAAACTGGAGAAAGTTGACGAAGACGATTGATTTCATTTGATTTATACGGAGGAGCCATCTAACTAACGAGTTATGGTAAAGCTTCTAATCGCTCCCGTCATTTTCATCTTCTGCCTTTTGCTGCCGCATTTGGTGTTTGCTGAGTTCGAGACGTTTACCAATGAAGCTGGTCAGTCACTAGAGGCAGAATTGCTTGAATTGGACAAGGCGGGGCAGGTCGTGACGCTCCGTATGCGTGCTGGCAATAAAATTGAGGCGCGGCTCGATGCATTCAGTATTGATGATCGAAAGCGTATTCGCAAATGGTGGAAGGGCGTTCAGGCTGATAAGTTGCTATTGCAGCCAGATTCACGAATAGAAATCAGTGCGAAAATGAATCGCAAGTCCCGCGACAATGCTCGCTACGATTGGTATTACCGTGTGGATGATAAAACAAAGTCTTTCTTTCCAGAAGTTTTGATCCGTAATGATGAATTACTGACCTTCAAGGGGAATACGATACGGGTAGTGATTGTTGCTGAAGATTTAGAATACAAACACCAAAAGTTGATCGTTTCAGCATCCACGATGAAATCTGATTTTTTGGATCGCGGTGATACCATTTTAGAGAGTGATGCGTTTCGTTTGCGGGTCTATGAATATGACAGTGACTATAGTAATTACGATTATGCTTATGGCTATGAGTATGAAGGGTATATCGTCGTGATTAAAAATTCTAAAGGAGAGATTACACACACACGTGCCTCAAAGACAAAATATCTGTCTAATATGAAGATGATTATGAATTGTAAGGCTGGCGAAATCTACGACGAAGATTTGAATCATAAGTTGAATGCGAGGCCGAATTCCTATTTCGTGCAGTAGTCATGACTGCCCCGAAAATTTTAGACATCAACGAACAGGCTTTTCAAACTCAGCCAGAACTGAAGAGCCACCTAGCCTTACAAAGTTTTATCGCGCTGGCGCGTCAGCCGGGCCGGGTGTTGATTGTTGACCGCACCCTACAGCGGCGCGAGATGAAGTCTGGCTTCTTACTGGCAGCGTCTTGGTTGATTTCGAAACGCGTCAAAACATGGACTCAGAAACCACGTGTTGGGATAATTTTTCCGCCGGGGCTTGGTGGGTATATTGCAAATCTAGCGGTCGTGCTCGCAGGCAAAGTGCCTGTAAATCTGAATTTCACGCTCGGACATACGAGTGCTGAAGCTTGCATGCGAAAAGCAGATATCGATTGTATTTTGTCGACCGAGCGGGTGCAGATGAAAATGCCGGCATTTCCGTGGCCCGAGACAGGTGTGGTCGATATTGTCGAAGAGCTAAAGTCCTTACCACGAGTCAAGGCGGTGGGCATGTTAGCGGCAATATATCTGCTTCCAGCGAAGTTTTTGGCTAAGTGCCTGAAGGTGCCTTCAGTGGGAGATAAGCATGAAGCGGCGTTGCTCTTTACTAGTGGCAGCTCGGGCGAACCGAAAGGCGTGGTGCTCTCTCATAGAAATATTCTTGGTAATTGTGCTCAGATTGATGCCTCAGGACTGTTGCCGACTGACGAGAAGCTGATCGCAAACCTTCCGATCTTTCATAGTTTTGGGTTTACCGTAGCACTCTGGTATCCGCTGCTGCGTGGGTGCGGCGTAGTGACCTTACCTTCACCGCTAGAGGTGAAGAAGACAGCTGAAGCGATAGAGCAAGAGTCTGCTTCCATACTACTCGGCACACCGACCTTTTTTAAGCCTTACTTGAAGCGAGTGAAGCCCGAGCAATTGAAGTCGCTGAAATATGTCATCGCAGGTGCTGAAAAGACTCCAGATGGCTTTGCAGATCTTTGGGAGCAGACATTTGGTAGCACTTATTTAGAGGGCTATGGTCTCACTGAGACCGCACCAGTAGTCAGTGTGAATCTGCCGCATGCGCCACGTGGAGGCACGTATCCAGGAGAATCCAATGAGGGGAATCGTCGTGGCTCGGTTGGGCGTCTAATGCCTGGGCATTGCGCTAAGCTCTTACACCCCGAAACTCGTGAAGAGTTGTCGGTCGAGGAGACGGGTCTATTGATTCTGAAAGGTCCGAATATTTTTTGCGGATATTTAGACGATAGTGAGCGCACATCCGCCGTAAAGCAGGACGAATGGTTTATTACTGGTGATCTCGCTCGTTTTGATGCAGATGGATTTTTGTATATTGAAGGTCGTTTGTCTCGCTTTTCAAAGATTGGTGGAGAAATGGTGCCGCACGGAACAATTGAGCAAGCGCTTTTTGAAGCCTACGATTTGTTGGAATCTGAGTTTCCAATGCTTGCTGTGGCAGGTAGGCCCGATGAGTCGAAAGGGGAAGCACTGGTCTTAATTGCTGCCGAAGAGTTGGCGATCGATCTCAACGATGTTCGTCAGCGGTTGACCGAAGCAGGTTTACCCAATCTTTGGATTCCCAAGGAACTCAAGCAGATAGACCTCATCCCGACTTTGGTGACCGGGAAGCTCGATTTGAAGGCGATTCAACAATTAGCACTCGAATCGTAGGGGAACGTCCAACATTGAACATCGAACGTGCAATGTTGAGTGCAATTCAGTTTAAAATTCAAAGTTGGACGATCGATGTTCAACGTTCCGTGTCCGAAAAACTTTTTCTAATAAAAGTTTTTCTGGCGCGTAGTTCTTGTGAAACCGCTTGGTAGCGCTGCCGGCTGACTCAATAAAATCACAATGAAAAATGAACAACGGATTTCTCAATCTCAATGGGTGCGTTCCCTCGTGGACACCCATGCCGCAGACCTTACTAGGTATGCGACGTCCATTCTTCGCGATCCAGATCTCGCGAAGGATGTTGTCCAGGATGTCTTCCTCAAGCTTTGGAAGGAACCGCGCGCGACCATCGAAGGCCATGAAAGAGCTTGGCTCTTTAAAGTCTGCCGCAATCGATCTCTCGATATCTATCGGAAGGGGGGCCGCATGCAACCGATGAACGATGCCATCTCAGAGCAGACTCCAGTCGAGTCGCCGAGTCCACAGGTTCAAGCCGAGCAACACGATAGTCATGCGCGCATTGTGCAAATGATGCAGTCGTTGCCCGAGAATCAGCAAGAAGTCGTGCGCCTTAAATTCCAAAATGGAATGAGCTATAAAGAAATCGCCGCCGTGACCGAGCTATCCGTCACCAATGTTGGCTTTCTACTGCACACCGCCATCCAAACCCTCCGCACGCGAGTCGCTGCTGTAGGAGAGTAATTCAACCAGGAGATAGTAATACAATGAAACTTTTACCAGAAGACCCACGCATCACCGCTTACGCGCTCGGTGAAATCGCAGATGAACAAGAGCGCAAAGAAATCGAAGCAGCCGTCAAGGAATCGCCCGAATTACAGCAAGCCGTTGCAGCGATTCAAGAAATGGGTGACCTGCTTGGCGCGAGCTTTGCCGATGAAGTCGCTCCAGAATTGAGTGAGTTTGAAAAGGCTGCTATGGAGGTCGAGCCTCGTAATGAAAAGCCCGTTGGTCGCTTATTGAGTTGGCCTGTTTTGAGCAGTGCGGCTGCGATTGCATTGCTGGCTATTTTACTCGTGCCACAACTCCTACAGAAGGAAGAGGACTATACCTTTCAAGCTCCAGAACGTGCAGATGCTCAGGGATCGAAGGAATACCGTGAAGTTGACGTCTCTATTCCTGCAGAGCTCATCGAAGGCACTCCAATGCCGATCAATGCAAAAAACCTTGAGCCAGCTCCAACAGCCGCGCCAAGAATGATCATGGAAATGAACGCACCAAAAGATGAGGATAGTGCGGTCGCTTCAGCGTCCACTAAACTTAAGTTAGACCTGCAACAAGCACCTACAGTTGAGGCATCTGCCGTGGAGTATGAGGAGTTAGCCGATAGTGTTGCATTGGGCGCTTCTGCGTCATCATCAGGTTATAGCAACTTGGTTACAGGAACAGGAGTGACGCTATCGAGAGGATCCCAGCAGGCCACAGCAGGCCGAGTCTCATTGGCGAAGCAAGTCGCATCGCCAGCATTGGTGGATCGTTTCTCCATAGCCGAGGGCGGCTGCTTCCCTGAACTACAGCCAAAACCGCAGTTAGATCCTAAGTTTAACACTGAGACCTACGATGTAATTGAAGAAACTGATTTCCGTTCGCCCTTGGTGGCTCCACTTTCGACTTTTTCAATCGATGTCGATACCGCGAGTTATGCGAATGTGCGCCGCTTCTTAAATCAAGGTCAATTACCCCCTGCGGATGCAGTGCGTATCGAAGAGTTGATTAACTACTTCAATTACAGTGATGCCGCACCTTCAGAGTCGCTTGAAGAGGGCGGCGATCCGTTTGCGGTTCATATGGCGCAAAGCTATGCTCCATGGAATTCTGAGAATCGCCTGCTACGGATTGCGCTGAAGGGCTACGAAATGCCTTGGGAAGAACGTCCTGCGTCGAACTTGGTGTTTTTACTCGATGTATCGGGCTCGATGAATCAGCAGAACAAGTTGCCTTTAGTGAAAGAAGCCATGGGTCTTTTGATTCGCCGACTCGACGAGCGTGACCGCGTTGCAATCGTTGTGTATGCGGGTGCTTCTGGTTTGGTGCTTCCATCCACGACTGCCAATAATCACGAAACCATTGAGTATGCCTTGAATAACCTAAAGGCTGGTGGCTCGACGAATGCAGGTGCAGGTATTGAACTCGCTTACAAGACTGCTCGTAAGCACTTCATCGAAGGTGGTAATAATCGAGTGATTCTCTGCACCGATGGTGACTTTAATGTCGGCACTACCCACCGTGGTGATTTAGCAACGATTGCTGAAGAGCAAGCCGACGAAGGTGTCTCTTTAACAGTGCTTGGCTTCGGTATGGGGAACTACAAAGACGGTATGTTAGAGACCTTATCCAATAAAGGGAAGGGCACCTATGCCTATGTCGATAGTCAAACTGAGGCACGTAAGGTCTTTCTAGAAGACCTTGCGAGTAATATCTTTAAAATTGCTAAGGATGTGAAAATTCAAGTGGAGTTTAACTCTGCTCAGGTGAAAGCGTATCGTTTGATTGGATACGAGAATCGCCGGCTGAAAGCTGAGGATTTTAACAACGATGCCAAGAAAGCCGGCGATATTGGCCCCGGGCATACCGTGGTGGCACTCTATGAGATTGTTCCGCCAAGTGCCGATATAGAACTTCCGGGTGTGGATACACTACGCTACCAAGCAGCTGCTGAAACTGAACTCGTCCCAAGTGAAGTCGCGACAGTGAAACTTCGCTACAAGCAACCCGATGGGGATGTGAGCAAATTGATCACGCACGCAGTGAGCAGCGATGAAATCAATGAGATGAATCAGTCCAGTGAGGATTTACGCTTCTCAGCTGCAGTTGCAGCATTTGGTTTGAAGCTTTCCAGTTCTGAGTCTGCTGAAGACTATGGATTTGGTGAAATCCGCGAGTTGGCTCTGAAAGCTCAAGGCAAGGATATCGGAGGTCATCGTTCAGAGTTTATTGATCTGGTTCGCAAGGCTGGCGAGCTCAGTCAGTAGCGCGGCAACTGAGACAGTGGCCCTCCCAATTGTTTTATTTTGGGAGGGCGGTTGTCCCCAACCGCCGTGTGCGTGGTAGGATGATCACTCGTGCCAGACTAATGAGATTAGCTATCGGTGGTTTACGGAAAGACTCTGGTGGTTGTCGTTCAGGATTTACCAAGCTCGTTCGTAAGGCTAGCAATTGCCCAAGTAGCGCGGCAACTGGGGACAGTTGCCCTCCCATGATGCTTCAAGTTTGGAGGGCGGTTGTCCCCAACTGCCGCACGTTGTCTCAGTCATGCCAGACTAATGAATTTAACTCGCCTTGATATGGCCACTCATCTGAATTTGAAACTAACCCTGCTCTGACAGGATTCTGTAAAACATAAGCCCACTTTTCGGTATAAGCAGATCCGTTTCGGACCTGTCGATCCCAGCAGTCGGTTTGCCATAGAGAGGAATGGTTAGTTCTACCTATTTCTTGTGAGGTTTTGCGTTTCCAAAATTTAATCCAATTTCGCAAAGAACTTGGTGGATGTGAATTTGGAGAACAGAAGAAGTGAATATGATCTGGCATGATCATATATTTACCGACTTTCCAGTGGTCGGATGTATCCCACGCATTGATTAGTGCTTGTTGAAATTCTAGATTGTTGAGTTGTGGTGTGCGTTGCTTCGTGCAGACAGTAACGAAAATAATGTTTGAGCGGTTGCCTTTATCGAGAAGCTCAAGTCGAGATGGATGTTTTCGATTTGGCCTATTAGTATCCATTTGGATGAGTGCTTATGCTAAAGTGCCGCAAGGATACGGAAACTGTGAACCAGCTGCCGCTGAAGCGATGCCTTGGCATGCAGTTGGCCTTCCTTTTAATCGATTGATGATCCGCTCTACTTCTCCACCTTAAACAAGGTGCCGCCCAAACTGCGTGGCTTCATTTCTTTATCGATTGCGTTCTCTTGACTGACGATTTGACCGTCTTCGAAAAAAGCGGGCTCTTTCAGCCAGTGCTGTCTTAATTTATTATAAAGGTCCAGCAGTTCGATACGACTGGAGACTCTATATTCTACGGTGTGCGCATGTGTTGCGTGGGGATAGTCCTTAATCACAGTTGAACTCGTCACAGCTTCTTGCACCCCATTGGCGCGATCCGCTAGCTTTTGCACTCGGGGAGGAAGTGGTCGTTGAATGATACTACTACCAGGAGCACCCGCTGCACTGACGCCATTGCCGAGTGCTTCTTGTAGTTCGCCGGGCTTAATAGCTCGACTGTGATAGATACGCACGAGTGCGGCACCGTCGGTTACGATATTCAGCTCAAGGACGTTAAAACTGGTAGTGATGTATTGTTGTGTCGAAATGGAGGAAATCGATTTTTCTTGAGCAATATAGTCACGAGTTTGGTCGGCAAAGCTGATTCCGAAGATTGATTTGTTATTAATACCTTTTGAATCTACAGTTACAGCACTCAATGAGGTGCTGGCGGTGCAAAGGAGTGCGAGGGCAGTTTTTTTAAATAAAGGTGACATAAAAATTAAAATGCTAGCCATTACATCGTGCGCAAAGTTAATTTGTCGCGAATGTTATCTTGTAAGGAGTTGTCGGTTGAAGTGGGTGCGAATAAAACGCGTATCTTGGATCGTGCCAATGCTGGATTTAAGGGAAATGCTTTGAATGCCGTGATTGGTCCATCTGGCTGCGGTAAGACCACACTGGTTAAGGCGATGTTGGGTATTTTGCCGAGCACGGGGGATGTTCACTATGGAGATAAGCCGATTCGCGATAGTGCCGATTTGCAGGGTAAGCTTTCATTTGCACCGCAATTTAGTATTGCTCATGAGCGGCTACGAGTGGAAGAAGCGCTGCGCTATGCGCTGGATCTTTGTGTCGTGGACAAAGCGGCCAAGATTGAAAGACTTGAGGAGATTCTTAAGCGCATCGGCCTCGGCGAGCATCGGACTAAGCGAGTGGATAGCTTGAGTGGTGGGCAATTGCGTCGTTTAGGGCTCGGCTTGGAGCTGGTCGGTGATCCAGAGACGATGGTCTGTGACGAGGTGACTAGTGGCTTGGATCCTCGCTCCGAAGACCAGATTTTAACGGTTTTACAGCGCTTACGCGATGAGCGTGCTAAAAGTTTTATTTGCATCATTCATAATCTCGCGAAACTGGAGTTTTTTGATTGGATCACTGTCGTCTATTCGGGTGCAGTGGTCTTTCAAGGTTCGCTTGACGCATTAAATGCATATTTCGAGATACCAGATGCACTACATTTATATGATAAACTAAACGAGCATCCTCTCGCATTTTGGCGGGAGCGTTGGGATCCCGAGGTGCTTGACGAGTTGCAGCAAGTGGATGCTGTAGGGGGCGACGTGGTTCCGACACAGATTCCTAGTGCAGTCAGTCAAACCTACACGCTGTTAAAACGTAAAGCGGTGCTCTTTAAACGTGATCGCGGCTATTGGTTGCTTACACTTGGAATCACTTTAGGATTCCCCTTATTGGTTGCGATTTTTGCATTGGATGGTCTGCCGCAGTTACGAGGGATGGCGATGAATTCTGGTGCAGGTTTTTTAGAGCAGATGCAGGACAATCTCCGCTTTCGCATTGATGCTTTGGAGACGGCTTCCTTAGTCACTGGATTGATACTCTTTCAAGTGATTTTACTGACCTTGATGGGCAGCAATAATGGTGCGCGAGAAATTGCTGCAGAACGAAATCTTTACGAGAAAGAGCGGTTTGCTGGTCTGAGCCCTAAGGCCTACGCGATTAGTAAATTACTCTTCACCTCTGCCATTGCCATCGGGCAGGGGCTTTGGATGACTTTCTTCGTCAAAAGTGTTTGCGATTTTCCGGGTCCTTGGGTGCCTCAATCAATTGTGCTGGTCTTAAGTTGTGTTTCTATGACTGCGATATGTCTCGGATTTTCGGCTATTTTTAAGTCTGCCGAAAAGGCATCGTTGCTCTCGGTCTATCTCGTCGGGTTTCAATTGCCCTTATCCGGCATCGTTTTAGCACTTCCAGAAACACTGGTTTGGGTATGCCGTCCCTTTATTAACGCTTATTGGGGGTGGAGCGGCTATTTCGGTTCGATGATCGATACGCGCTTTTACGATGCCTATCGTATGCAAAATACCGATTTAGTGCCAGTTCCGATGTTGGCCGTTGCAGTCTTGCTGGTGCATTTCCTGATTGGCTCTGTGATGGTCTTTTGGGGTTGCCACAAGAAACGCTGGGTCTAACCCTTTTGCCGAAACATCTTTTCCGTTTTTCCGATACCTATTCATGATTCCCCCAAACAGTCAGAAATCCGCTAAGTCGCTGCAGTCAGCTCTGCTTTGCGTGATACTCTTGGTCATCTCCTCAGTGTTTATTAGCTGTAGCAATGGTGACTTTTCAAATTTGGAGACTTTACCCACTAAACAGTATCTCGAGAATCCTGTGGATTTTCTGGGCAACACCTATTCGGTTAAAGCTCAGATTGACTCACAAATAAAATGGGAAAAAGAAGTCGGTCGTATTTTGGCCGTGATACCTGAAGGTAGTTCGATTCGTTTGCCTGTATTTGTGCCAGATGCTGTTGGAAATAACATACATATTGGGCAGCGCTTTGAGTTGCGCGTTCGCATTGAAGAAGGAGGGCTCGTTTATGTTGAAGCATTACGTAAATATTAGCCTCGGGGCGCTTGCTCTGAGCTCGACATCAGTGGGGCAGGGAGTTCCTTCCAATGCGTTTCAGCAGTCAGCAGCGGCACCCAGTTCCAATGCACAAGCTGGTGGCTCGGCACCCACGAGTGGTTTTTTCGAAAGCAACACATTTCTAGAATCAGCCAATCGCGCTTTTGATCCGACCAGTGATTCGATGAACTTTGAAGAGGGGAGTTTCGTTTGGAAGGGCCGCAGTTTTAACCTTTCTGAGCAACGTGCATTTCGTGCGCGCTTTGAGCGCTTTTTACTCACATCTCCGACCGCAGACGAGCGTGAGTATGCTTTATTAATGACTGACATTATGGATCGATTGTCAGTTGAAAATAATAACAGTGATGAAGCAATATTTGAGACCTGGGAGTTGCTCTTTCGTGCCTCTCGATTTGATGCGGATGGTGGCAACAGCACCATCGTCGCAAACCAAGTTTTTAATGCATGGCGTATTCGCAAGGAGAGTCGTGGGATCTCAATGTCTCAACGCGAGTTGGAGCTAGTGCGTGTGACTCAACAGGAAATTGTTGCGAATCGTGAATCGACTCTTCGTCGTATACGCGAAAAACGACTCCGCGAAACCAGTGAGCGTCAGCGTGATAAAGACGAAGTCAAAAAAGGCGACTCCGCAGAAGGTGCGCTAACTGCTGAAGACGCATTTCGAGCCCTTGATTTGGCTGAAACCGAAGCGAAAATCATAGCGCTAGAAACTCAGACTGCGATGAACGGCTTACAGGCCAAAATCCAGTTTCAGAGTCAAATCGTCAGCTTCTTTATGCAGCGCCGTTTTCAGCATGCATTGGTGCTTTCAAGCTTTTATCAGTTGATCTTTAAGGGCTCTCAGCAGCAGTTGGAAGTTGGTAAAGATGAGCTGTCAGCGTTTTTTCCGAATACGGATTTAACCTTCACAGTCGATACTATGGCCTTTGTTTCTCGTGAGGCGATTAACGACATTAACAAAGGTGTGGTCGCGGTCAATACTGCCTATGCTGAAGAGCGTTCTTTGATCGCTCTGGAGCGCTTGCAAGAGACTTTCTTCCTTGGAGAATATTCTCCTGAGCTGAATTTGATCCCGGTGAAGCAACGTCGCCACTTATTGGACTTGTATCGTGGTATGATCGAAGCGGGCGACTTAGCGGAAGCAAAGGACTATAATGGTGTCGCCGATTTGGTCGCGGAAATCTCAAAACTCGCTAAGGATTTTCCTGAAGCTCGTATTCTTTCTAGTTTGGAAACCGCGAAGAGTATGAGTGATATGGCAGTGTTTGCGGCGTCTCAGTATCGTAATTTGGGTGACATTGATAAGGCCCGTGCAGAGCTTCAAAATGCAATCGATATTTGGCCTTCGAATCCGTCGATTCGTGAGTTTCAACAAGAGACGACTAAGCTCGCCACAGCCGGTTCACAAGGAGTGCAGGTCTTTGATGATTTATACGCCCGCAAAGATGCGCGCGCGATTTATGAGCGGCGCATGGACTTGGGCTTTGCACTTTCCGATGACGAGGTTCGTCAGCCCCTGCTCATGGAAGTCATTGACCAAGTGGCACGTATTGATCTTCTGGTAAAGCAGTCTGAAGAGTTAGTGAAGCAAAGCAACGACTATGCGGCATGGGAACTGTTGGTTGAAGCCGCGAAGATTAATCCAGACGACGCGCCAATGAATCGGGCGCGCGCGGATCTCGCACCGCAAGTGGCAGACTTTGTGATCCATTTAACTCGTGCGGATCGCCAGCTTGAATCTGGTCACTATGCGGGTGCTTTGGCTGCATACTTAGCGGCTCAGGATGTATATCCAGCGAGTCGTCTGTCTCGTTTAGGCATCGAAGCTACTTCGGGCGCATTGATGAATGCAATCAAGGAAAATGAGCCGGTTGCTGAGTAGCACTGCTCTACAAATTACTGTCCAAAGATTGCTGCGCTTAGTTTTGGCAGACGGCGTGTGTTGGCGCTGGGGTCAGTTGAGTGAATCAACTTCAGACCTTTTAGGTAGTCGCCATCGAGCGTGGCGTCACCATTACCTCGATTGAAGGTCACTACTAGGCGCTCATCGCTATAGGTGCGCTCGAAGGCAAACACTTGCGCATCATCGCGGGTTTCGAGGACTTTGAAATCTCCGCGTCGAAGGGCAGTGTGTGTATGTCGTAGTTGAAAGGCGGCTTGGTAGCTTTTGTAGATCGCCTTGTCCATCCGATGCCACCATGTCGGCATACGGTCCTCGGGGTCGTCTGCTCCCCACATGCCGACTTCGGTGCCGTAGTAAATCATTGGCGCGCCGACATAGGTGGCTTGAAAGAGTGCGAGCATTTTCCAGATGCGATAACCGTCTTCGTCGGGTGGGCCATTGTTATAACCTGGAGTTCGAGCGTTGACGCGTTCGCCATCGTCGTAGTCGAACCAGTCAGAGTTTTTGTAGTGATCGAAGCTGCTGCGATTGGCGATTGCTGAGGCGATTCGTTGGGTGTCGTGCGAGTCGACTAGGTTCTGCAGGATGTAAGCGTTGTCGCCATGGCTATTGCGTTCGTTGTTGAGACGTTCGGCAAATTGACTCGCGGTTATTTTCCCATCAATGAGCCAGCCTTTTAAAGGAATGGCAAAGCCGCGATAGTTCATTGCCGAGGAAAAGTGTGTCTCACGTAGATACTGTCCCGCGCTTCCCCAAATCTCGGCGGAGGTAAAGACCTCTGGATTGATTTCGCGAATGTAAGCATGCCACTCTTGCCAAAAGCCGTGGGGCACTTCTTCGGCGACATCGAGGCGCCAGCCGTCGATACCGTCACTTGGATCGCCGTCGCCGTTTGGGTCCATCCAGCGCTTGCTAGCATTGAACACATAGCGTTTAGGGCCCGAAGCTAAGTTCTGATCTGATGGATCGTTGGCAAATTCGGGAAGGCTTTTGAAGCCATACCATCCATTGTAGTCGAACTCGTTACGGGCAGTGCGTGGGTCGTCGAATTGCTTGATGTCATACCAGCGTGCGTAGCGTGATTTTTGGAAACGTGTGCGGATGTCGGCGAACGCAAAGAAATCGCGCCCGGTGTGGTTCCAGACGCCGTCGATGATGACACGGATGTCGCGAGCCTTGGCTTCTTTAAGAAGTTCGAGGAAGCGTTTGTCGGCGGCTGTCCATTGCCAGCTTCTTGGGTTGCTCGACTCTTCTTCGATGATTTTTAGGTCGCCTTCTGGATCGGGGCCAAAATGAGGGTCGATGTGATGAAAGCTGTTGCCATCGTATTTATGCAGAGAGTCCGCGTAGAAGATCGGATTGAAATAAATGCCAGTGACTCCAAGTTCTTTGAGGTAGTCGAGTTTATCGATGACACCTTGCAGGTCGCCTCCATAGCGACGGTGGTGTAAGGTCGCATCAAAGTGGGGGCTCATTTCCTTTTCCCAATCCGCGCGGTCGAACCATTCAGACTCCCATGCAGTGGTTTGCCAATTGGGCGTTACATACTGTGGCTCACTTAGGGATGCACGTGTGGGATCGTTGGACCGATCGCCATTATTAAATCGCTCTGGGAATATCTGATACCAGACCACGTCCTTCGCCCAATCTGGAACGGTCGGGGCAGCATATGCTGCAGACGCGAGCATGGCTATGAGTGCGAAGTGATGTAATTTAGCCACGGATGGACACAGATAGTTTAGAGGTTATTTCGTGGGGCTTCGTTTGTGAAGCGTCGTGTATGGAATTGAACCTTAGGATGCGGCGGCGCTTTGCAAGGCAAAGGCCCTACAATTTCGGTTACTCTAAGGAGCGGTTGCAATACGGACACGATAGAACTGTTGATCATCACTTGGAGCAATCGAATGCTCATAACTGAGTTCGCCTCCAGTGCCAAATGTTCCCGATCCTGCGATGTCTGCCCAGTCACCCGTGCTGAGGGAGTCGCGCGTTTGCACTACGTAAAAGATGCCACTTACGCTATTCCAACTCACGGTCGCAGTATTGCTTGCCTTGTCTAGATTCGTTACAGAAAGCACTGAACTAGAATCGAGCGGATTGGTTCCAGCACTGTCTTCAGCGGCATTGCTTGCGCCGTCGCCATCTTCGTCGTCGTTTTCGGCGAGTAGTTTAACGGTCGCACTGGCAGAGCTGCTAGGGCCGGCATTGCTGGTCACTTCTGGGTTCACTGCTTTAACGGTGATAGAGATTTCATCGTCTTCTGAAGCGTTGACGGTGTATTCACTGATCGAAACCGTATCGGGAGCTTGTGTATTTCCATTGATGGTAACAGTGACTTGGTAATGCGGAATCACGCCTCCTGCATCTGCCGGAACGTCTGCCCAATCAAAGGTGACCGTGTCGCCGATGGCGTAATTGTAAACTTGTGGTTGCGTCGGTTGCGTCGGTGTCGCGGATGGTGCGGTGACATCGTAAACTTTTAGGTATTGCGCCTCGTAGGGGCCAGCAGTCCAAAGAGCTGGTTCGGTAGGCACCTCCCAAAGTTGCACAAAGAAACCAGTCGATTTGAGCGCGGCGCCACTGAAGCCCGCACTGCCATTCCAGAGCCAATAATTTCTACGGTTTGGATCTTGGCCTGTGTAAGCGGCGATGTTCTTCACGTTATACATGCGGCTGTCTTGAATGCCCATTAGGTCGGCTAAGGCAGAGGGGAGCACGAATTGATCGGATTGATTGTTGTCGCGGTCTACGTTGGTGAGCGCGATGACCACATCACTGGTAGCTGGAGACGCGTTGGCCTCCTCGTATTTGGCCACCGCGAAGATTTGATTGTTGAATCCATTTCCATCTAGGAACCAGCGGTTGTTACTACGTAATGCAGGGCTGAACAATCTCGCGGAGTTAATGCCTGCATACACTTGATAGATTTGATCGTTGCCGAAGTCACCATCATCCCAGATCGGATCGATGGAGTTATACTTCTTGAAGTGACCAATCTGTTTGCCGAAATTGGTTTCGTAGAAGGTGAAGCCGAACGTCCGTGAAATGCCGAGTTCTTGGCCCATGAACACGAGTGGCACGCCGTCCATAGCTCCGACAACGGAGTAGCGAACCAGTGCTTCGAACGGATCGACGTAGTTTTCCTCATCGTGTGAGGTATTGTTGAGAAGCACTAGACCTTGACCGTAAGAGTTGCGGCGGTCCTCAAAGATTTGACGATATGCGGATGCATCACCTGCGCTTTTGAGTGGGAAAACAATATTCTCATTCATGATATCGAAGTGGCGATTCGAGCGGTAGGTGACTGCGCCACCGTCAAGCGATTCGCTCATCATCACGAAATTCCACTTCCGAGTGCGCGCGGTGTTAATGATGTATTCCCATGCTTGGGGTGGAAGCCCTTGGCCAAAGTCACAGCGTAGGCCGTCGATACCTATATTTCGATTCGCCTCAGTGTGTGCAGTGCCAGCTGGGTAGCCTGTCTCGTCTAGCCAATAGAGTGCATAATCTCTAAAGTATTTCCAGACGTTGCGAGTCGTGTTCTGATCGATGCTACCTTGGACGAAGTCGTTCGATATCCAGGTTGGGTCGGTGTAGTAGAATTGGTCTCCTTCGTTGAGGTAGCGTGAGTTTTCGGTGACATTAGATCTGACTAGTGAGTCGTAATTGCCGAAGAAGACATCGACAACATCTCCCCATTTACCGAAATCGCCACGGTCGGGGGCATTGGTCATTTCGCCTGAATTTGAGGCTCGTTCGCCGTAGTTATTGTCGTCGCTGTTGAAGATGTTTCCTTTCGAGAAGAAGCGGGCATCTCGATTTCGAATTTCATCAGTGTCGGACCATGCTTGTCCATCTGGTTGAAAGAGGTCGACACCTGGTTGGCCGAGTTCGACGTCGAAAGCGGTGTGGTTGAATGGTGCATCGAGCATGATCTCGACATTGGCGCCATCGGCAGCAGCGACAAAGTCTTTGAATGCAGTTCTCGCTGCGGTGCGCGTGTTGGCAATGCTCATCGCTGGGTCGATTTCGAAGAAATTCTTAATCGCATAAGGACTGCCGTGATCGTAGGCGAATCCCGTGGCGGGGTCGGTTTCACGGCCTTCGATTGCAGGAGGGTGGACTGGTTGGAACCAGAGCCAGTTCACTCCTAAGCCTTGTAAGTAG
Organism: Opitutales bacterium; assembly: GCA_018607135.1. Lineage (GTDB taxonomy): Bacteria > Verrucomicrobiota > Verrucomicrobiia > Opitutales > Coraliomargaritaceae > JBPOFY01. The sequence goes on along the minus strand of JABBCA010000052.1, from coordinate 34,081 downwards.
CCTAAGTTAAATCCTTTGCCGTCGCCAGTTCGCAGTGCGCCCGCTGCGTCGTGTAGATCCTCAAAGGTAGAGCGATTGGCGTAGCCGCCGCCATTTGCCTCGATAGTGAGCGTGTTAATTTCGTAGAGATTGATGTTGCGTGCATCGGTAGGCGCAACGGTGAGCGCGTGGTCTCGACGTCCAAATGCGGTGTATTGACGCCAGTCTGGGTCTCCATCGACTTTCCAGCGTGCTGATAAGCGGTAGGCACCAGTTTTCGTGGCATTGATGACTACCGAATATTCACCAGGGTTTCCAGTCGCTGTCATTGTATGCGTCTGATAGTAGTAAGTGTCGTCAGTGGAAGATCCGATGATGGCTTCGGTTTGATTCCATTCTTGGCCATCTGAAATGTTGTTTGAATTCTTGTCTGCATCTGCGCGGTGACGTTGATTCAAGTTGGTGACGACCTGAACGCTACCCGCTGTAATATTGGACTGACCCGGTTCAAACAAGATGGTTACCGGAATACTGTCGTTGGCGATTTCATCTACATAGAGTTTAGTTGTTGTGTAGTCGCCATTGAGAGTGCCAGTGGTTGCCGTCGATACTGTGAGAACTGGGTCTCCGAGAGCGCCGTTGCTAAATGAAAAAGTCTGATTGTTGGTGCCCGCATTATGATCGGCAAATTTCTCTTCGTTTGTTCCTGTATTCCAAAAACCGATACGATATTTAATTGTCGAACCGAGCGAGAGCCCTTGCAAGAGGTCGTCAACATCTGCACGCCACCACATTCCACGACCACCAGTGGTGCTGCCACTGTCGATTTCATTTTGTTCAGGATGACTGTAGGTAAATGCCACTGCATTGCTGTTTCCGCTGGCTGTGCCAAGTGATCCTTCCGGATCTGTGCCGTCGGTTGTGTAGTAAACAGCACCCGCATTGGCCCAGCGTGTGGTGTTGTCGTTGATGTCGATGATATAGCCCACTTTTGCCCAGAATTCTAGGTCGTCGCCGTTGATGACTCGATTGTCAGCGTGGAAAATCCATGCTGGACGGTTACGGAAAGAGTAGGGGGCGGCTTGTGCGGTGGCTTCAGTGTCGGTGAAGAGTTGATTGCCTGAACCGGGATCAAGATCACCACCGTAGATGTAGGTATTGTCCGGAGTGCCACCTGTAAAAGTGACTAAAATGTAGTATTCAATGATGTCTGTATCAGCTGCATCGAGTCCGGTAGGGCCGAGATCGACAGATGCTTTCCAGAATTGATTGCCACCTTCGTTGGCGTGGAAGCCGAGTGCCTCGGATTGCCATGCGCCCGCAGCGGTTGCGTTCCGGTAGTAAAGCGTGCCGCCGTCTTGATCGCCATTCGTGCCTCCGTCTTTAAAGAAACCTTGGTAGACTGTGAAAGTGCCGACGGGGTCGATTTCGACATACGGTGTGCGCATGCGATAAAAATTGGAGGTGCCTCCATTATTTTCAGGCACTTCTTGATTAAAAGGGATATGCCAAAGGTCACCTGACGCTGCACCATAGCTCGCATGTAGAGTAACTATGAGAAAAATGAAAACGGAAAATAGATGTCTCATGGGTAAAGTGATCTGAAAATCAGGGTCGGGTGATTTCTATCTTGTAGAAACGGTTATCGACGGTGTCGGGGGCAGGTGAAGTGTTGGTGCCATCGTCTGTCCAGACGTAGGCGCTGTCGCTCTCACTGATGCTGAAGCTGCCGCCTGCTGGATCCCATGTATCGCTGAGATCATCGGTATACCAGACACGGTAGCTTCTGCCTGCAAGAACAGGGAAGGTGACAGTGAAGCCGCCTGTGACATTCTTCGCAATGAGGCCTTGCGGTAGACCGTTGAACTCAGCCACTCCTAGGTTGAGGCCCAAGACGTATTCTTCGTAGTTCGTGAATGCATCACCATCGTCGTTACCAGTGGTGCCATTGCCGCCTACAGCGCTATTAGGATCGAGGCCATTGTCGAGTTCCCACCAGTTGGGTAACAGATCGCCGTCACTGTCGGTAGTGCCGCTTTCGAGGCTCAGGCTCATCGAGAAGTTGCTTTGTCCGTCCACGTTGGTGAGTTCGACTTGTTGTATCAGCGCTTGGTTGCGCATGTTGAGCGCGTCCCATTCGGTGACACCCAGTTCGTCGTCAACGGCTCCGCCGACAAAGTCGGTATTCGCGTCGTAAGTGACTTGTGCGACGACTGGCTCGGCACCACCACGGTTAGCGAGGCGTATGCGTCCTGTGGATACACTGAGTGGGTCGAGGTCGTATTGACCGCGGCTGATCAAATTCCACAAGTTGGGTGACAGACCATGACGGACGAAGAGCTTATTGACATCGCCGCTGAGGCTATAGTCGGCTTGGAGTTCGGGTAGGGTGTTGTCGAGTGTGATGGTCTTGACGATGTGCCCTCCAGGTGCAGTGAATGTCCATCCAGTGCCACTGCCGCTCGCAGTTACTGTATAGAGTGAATTGACATAGCCAGTGGTGCCGCCACCGGTTCCATCTGCAAACCAGTCTTTGAAGGCTGAGGTTCTGCGTGCGCCGATCTCGCCGTTGTCGACGTTTGCGGTGCCTTCTTCTTCGGTTTCGAAGCCTGCGTAAGTGAGTTGTGTGCCGATGACTTGGTAAACTCTTCCAGTGATTGCGTTGCGTGCAAAGGCCGCGACGCAGCGTCCGCCGATGGCTTCAAAGACCGCGAAGGAGGTCTCGTTGTAGAGTAGGTATTCAACTTCGCCATCTAGGTCGACGTCTTCCGTGCTTGCTGTTGCGACAACCGGCGCAGCGGCTGCCCATGTGTCGACACGCTTGTAAAGTGCGGCAAAACGCATTTGCGACTGAGCGAGTTTGGAGAACTCGGCTAGATTGTTGAAGTCGGTATCTGGGTAGATGTAGGTGCCAGTGGAGAACTTGCTGAGGTCGTTGTTTTGCTGGTCATGGAATGCGGTGACAAACATCGCGGCGTGAGCTGCGGAGCGACCGAGCTCGCTGGTGCTCGTGTTGCTGATCGCATTGACTTGATTCCATGTGGTATTTGCGATGCCTGTATCGCCGACTTCGCCAAAACTGTCAGGGAGGCTGATGCCTGGGCGTATCTCAAAGGTCTTGCCTTTGAGGCCTTCTTCGCGGCCGCTTTGGCCGTCATACCAGTTACCGTAATCTTCTTGTGTGGCATGGTCGATGAAGTCCTTAGCAGTCGTTTGTAGGGACTGTCCTGTGCCGCGATCAACGGTGCTCCAGTTGTCGCCTGTGCCGTCTGCGGGTTCGGATAAATCGATGTCACCGCTGGCAACGTCTTCAAGGGTGACGAGTTCGATCCAAGGGCGGTTGGCGAGCCAGCGAAGGTTAATGTCGTAGGCATCGGCTTGGGTGCCTGTGCGGAAGTCTTCCCAATCACTGAGGAGGCTGAGCACTTGATCTTGCGTGTCACTACGTGCGCGGCGATTGAGTAATTCTCGCAAGGACATGTTGAGCCCGCTGTCATTATTTTCGAAGCGGAAGGTGCTGGCGAAATCATGTATCGGGAACAGTCCGACGTTGTTAACTTCGTTGATCTGATAACCTGCTTGTCCAAGCGCTTGTGTGCGCCCAAACCATTTGAAGAAATGGCGCATTTGATCCACGACTGTGTGGGTGTAGCCCATGGATTGGATAGTGCCGAGCACGCCGTCATCGACTACGCGTTCGGCGGGCCAGAAAACGCTGGTCGATGGAGAGGTGCTATACACTTCACTCAACACGGTATCGGCAAGGTTCACACTGTCTTGGGTAAATGCGGTGCTGGCGTATGGAATGACCTGGTCAGCAAATGTGGTGCCGAAGAGCATGGCTTGATCGTTGAGTAATAATGTGCTGATGCGCGTATTGAGCGTCGGGCCATCACGCCATGGTTTGTTGGCGGAGGGGGCAACGACTGCCCATTGTAGTGCGGATGCGAGCGTGGGTGTGATGTGCAGATTGACTGGAGCGCTGAAGGCTTCGTGCGTATCGATCAGACGGAAGTAACCTGCGCCTGCGCCGTCGTTGATACGATCGTGCATCTCGTTTGCGGAACGTATGGGCTGGTTGCCATGTGCGAGTAGGGCAACCTTGGCGCGCTTGCCGCGATCGTTGGCACCTGTGCGGCTGAACCAGCTGTAAAGGATACTCTTGTCGCCAGCTATGCTGCTTTGATCGCGGAAGTAGGCGGATGCGATAAAGTCATCATACACGGCGTCGCGGATGTCGCTACGTCCACCGATGTCGCCGAGTCCTGGAGTCGGAGAATTGTTGGTGCCATCGCGGGTGGTGAAGACTTGGAAGTTGAGGTTGTCGGCGTTTCCGTTCCAACCTGCGTCCAGCAGCGCTTGTCTGCTGATTGAGGCTTCCATTGAGTCGAGGTCGGAATTGAAATAGGCCTGACCGAATCCATTGGCGTTTGCCTGCGTGCGGCGCACGACACCCTTAGTGAATACATCTTCGCCGATGGCTGTGGTATTGTCACCCGGATCGGTATCGATGTAAACGGCTCCGTTGTCGGCTTGGTAGATCGCGACGAGCACTTCCCATTTCATCTCGGTGCGCGTATCTAAATCCTCAGGTAGTGCGGATTCACCTACGGACGTGTTACCCGTATCGATAACGACGTAAGCGTCTAAGTTTCCTTCCTCGGCAAAAGCTTGCAGGTCGTGGAAATCGAAGCGGAAATAGACTTTGCCATCACCACCACCATCGCGGAAGTAGAAGGCGACGATGTCGCGAGATTCGTCAAAGCCGTCGTAGGCTTTATAAATGTCGGTGCCTTGGTTGTTGGTGCCGTTGCCATCGTATTCATCGAGCACGAGCAGGTCGTCAATCGTCCAGTCGGTGAACTCATTGAGATTGATTGCGTTGCCCACTGTGTCGTCATTTCCTGGGCCGATGATGATTGAGTTCGCAGGAGGAGGGGGCACGTTATCGTCTTCGAGCGGGCGTGTGCCGTTGGCGAGTTCTTGGAGATTCGTGAAGCCGTCTTCGTCGGGGTCGTCGCTGCCACCATTGCGCGGTAGAGCGCCTTGAGTCGAGTGCACGTAAGTTTGCGGGTCGCTGGCTGCAGTGGTGCGCAAGTTGTCGACACCGTTATCGAGTGGATCGAGGCCGTTGTCGATTTCCCATCCGTCGGGGAGGCCGTCGCCGTCGGTGTCGGCGTTGAGTGGATCAGTTTCTGACCATTCTTCACCGGTATCGTAAGCGCGGTCGGTGTTGGTGTCGCCTTCGATGACACCGTCAAAGTTGCTATCTTCGCTAAAGCCGTCCGTCGCTCCGTCGCCGTCGGTGTCGGCATTGTTGGGGTCGGTTTCCACCCATGTTTCGCTCGGTTGGATAATGCCATCGGGCCAATCACGACCTGCCCATGGATCGAATGTTACAGGAATGAGTTCGCCGTCACCATCGACCCAACCGTTGCGATTCGCATCTTCGACACCGTCGAGAAGGCCATCGTTGTCGCTGTCAGGATCTGCGGGGTCAGTCACGGAGCCAGCGGACTGGCGTGCGCGGTCGCCACCTAGACTTTGACTGTCGACATCGGGCACATTGCCAAAGTTGTCGAGTGTGTTGTAGAATGGAGGGTCGAGGTCGCCGATGAAATTAGGGAAGGCATCACCATCAGTGTTTGCGCTTAGATCGGTAGGAGGATCGCCAGCGGCATTGCGCCAACCGACTTCAAGTCCATCTGGGAGCCCATCGCCGTCGGTGTCTGGAGAGGTCGGGCTGGACTTGCCGTAGGCGTAATGCACATGCACTTCGCCGTTGGTCCACTGCTCAGGATTTGGCTTGGGTGCCGGAGTGATGCCGCCATCTGGGCTTTGATTGGGTAGGAATTGCGCGGTGTTTTCGTCGCTATCTAATAGGCCGTCGTCGTCATCGTCTGCATCGGTATCGTCTTCGTCGACGATCTCGCGGTAGAGGATCTTGGTGTTACGATCCGCGGTATTGTTGCCGCTCGGTGAGGTGACAGTCGCAGTGAAACGGTAAGTGCCTTCTGCGATATCGGACCAGATGAAGTTCCAGAACTTACTGTTGCCTGCTTCGCTTGTGGTGGGCACCGCGACACTAGAACCACGTAAGTCCACGAAGCTTAAGGTGACGTTAGTGGCATTGAGATTGGTTGCTACTTGAATCGTAAACTGGCGATCTTCAGCTGCGGGTGTGGGCACATCGGGTAGGATGATTTCAAAAGGGCGACCATCTGAGTCGAGTTCAGGCGGATTGACAATGAGCACACGAGGTGTGGTGACTGGAAGCGCGCGCACGATGCGGCACGTTTCGAAGTCAGTCGCAGGGGAAGGGCGGTCGTGTGTGACAGTGATCTTGTGATCGTAGCTCGGTAGATCGTTATAAAGATTTGGAAGCTGATAAGCGAGGGAGTGATAGTCGCTGGTTTCGTCATAAACGATGCTGTAGTTGTCGCGACTTTGAGGTTCGCCAGCGTCTCCTTCTTCGTTAGAGCCTATGCTTATTAAGAAACGGTCAATGAGCGCTTGTTCGGTCAATCCACCCGCAAGCGACTTGCTGAAATAGACCTTCATAATGTAGCTGTCGTCGACAATTTGACGGTCCTGTGAGGGAAATGCGATGAACATGCGCTCATTTGGACCTGCGGTATTCACAGTGCGAGTGATGGTGGTGTAGTGACCATTGGCATCGCTGAGTGAGAAGTTTTCATAGTCTGCAGATGAGAGTTCACGCAGGCGTATTTTAATGTCGGCAGTTCCGGTGGCTGGGACGTTGACGTAATCAAAGCGCCACTCTTTACGGTAGGCAGAATTTGTGGGCTCGAAGGCGAGGCTTGGTGTGAGCTCGGAAGCGCGCACCCAATTGTCGGTGATGTTGTTATCCCATGTGTCATTGTTGTTGAGGTCTTCGTAAGCTTCATTTGCGTCACGTGTTCCGTTTTGGTTGGTGTCGATGTAGGGCTCGAAGCCGACTCCGTTGCCGTTGCTGCCGCCTGTGTTGATGTCGTCGTTGGCTGTATCGGAATCGGTGATACAATACCATACTTCCTCAACGGTCGCGTCGGTGCGAACGACTACTCCGTAGCTGGAACCGCCGATAGTGTCGTTGTCGTTTTCAGGGAAGCGAACTTCGCCCTGAGGGCGTTGTGCATCATAATAGAAGGTTTGCTTGAAGGTGTTATAAATCGATGCTTTACCAGGGCGCTCAAGGAATGCGCGTGCGGCGATCATGTGCATGCCTTCTTCGAGGCCAGTCTCGGTGACACCGTAGTCATTGTGTGGGCGCACGCTCACAGTAGTCAGGTCACGCTCGCTGGTTTGAAAGGTCGTCATCATCTTTGTCTTGAGTGCGACCTCTGTTGCGCCAGTTGGAAAGATGCTAGATTGTGATGTCTGATAGATTCCGATTTTGTATTTAAGTGTGCCTGCGGGAGTCGGGTCGATCTCTGCACGCCACCAATTGTCGCCGCCTGCTGTATTGGGCGTCACATAAAAAGCCTCTGCGGCTTGTGTGGTGCCACGACCCCATCCTCCAGCACCTTCGGGATTGCTGCCGTCGGTGGTGTAGTAAATGAATGCCCTGAAACCAGCACCGACACTATTGGTCTTGGCCCAAAGGATCGTCGAGGCACCGGTTTGGTCGAGCTGTGTGGCGGTGGCGAGTGAGCCGTCTTGAGGTGTCCAGCCATCAAAGCCACCGATTGGGTCGTGGAAAACGAAGGTCGCTGCAGCGGCTTCTTGCGGGTTGCTGCCGAAGCCATCAATGGTTGGAGCGCCCGCAGTGTAGGTCTCAGCGCCCGCAGATCCAAAAATACAGCGAGCGGTATCAATCGCCGCGAATTTTTCTGGGCCGATTCGATCTACGAAAGTGGGTTGCTCATAGCCGAGAAAGGTATCGGTGGCGAGCGCTGGTGGATTGTCACGGGGGTCACCACCAGAGTGGTTGATGCCGTTTAGATCAATGCCACCGTCGAGTTTAAAGAGAATATTTTCGGCAGATCCATCAGCCCGTGCGACGAAGTTTACTTGGGTGCCATCAGTGATGCGTGGCACGGTCGCTGTATATGCAAAGTCGTCGCTCTGTGGATTGCTGATGATTGGCTGGCTGGAGATGGGAAGGGTGTCGCCATGGAAATCGGCATCTCCATTCGGGCCATCGCGGCGTAAGACATCGACGGTGTCGACTTCCACACCATTTTGATAGATGGTGATTGGGCGTCCGCCGGAGTTTGACCAGAGAATGGAGGGGTCTGGGTTTTTCCAAGAAAAGACAAAGTAACCACCTTCAGGGATGACGGTGCTGCCATTTACGATGTTGGAAGCGTAAGTGTAGAAGCCGCCGCCATAGTCTGAGTAATTGTAGAGGTATGCATCGCTGCCACCAGCAGTTGCTGGGAAGCTCGTGCCGAAGTTTCGTCCCTGACCTGCGGAGTAGTTGTCATTGAGCATGAAGAGCATGGTGACGCCGTCAGCGTCGGTCATGCTACCGTTCTCGCGTTTGTCGACACGTTCGTAGATCACGACATCGCTGTCGGACCATTTGCCTTGTTGATAGCCGCGTGCGAATTGCTCGTGGATGTAGAGTAGGTTCGGCACGCGTGCGTCGTCCCATTGACCCAGAAAGGAAGTGTTGGCGTGACGTGGAAACGCGCCGCCTGACTCGCCGAGTGTTTCAGCTTGATAGTTGCCATCAGTGTAAAGAAGGCCGAGCCCAGCTCGTGTGAAATACATCGCGTGCTGGAGTTCGCGGCGTGCGGCGTAATCATTGTCATGGCTTTGAGCATGCATGACAGTGAGAGCTGGATCAAATCCTCCAGCGCCTGGATTGTCGAAGCCGTTAAGGCCATTAAACGGGCTGCCCAGACGGTCGTTGAATTGTTGGCGGAGTGGGTTGTCCACTAGACGCATGCCAGAGTCGAAGTAGGGGCCATAGCCGGGAGGCTCTCCGAGGTGTTCGCCGAAGAGCATGGCGTCATCGCGCGGTGCTTCGGTATCGAAGACAGTGTCGCGATGGTTAGGGTCACTGAAACCGCGCGTAATGTTAAACTGACGTTGAATTTGGCCATGGTAGCCGTAATCGCTGGTATCCTTATCCACGCCGAAGGTCGCACCAAAGAAATCGGCACGCACATGCTTCACGGCGTCCAGGCGTAGTCCGTCTGCCTTTGTGCGATCCATCAACCAGCGAGCGGCGCGATTGAGATAGTCCTCAACGTATTCCTCGTAAACGCCTGCATTGTCTTGGAGATATTGTTGGGCACGTGCTTTGATTTGAGCCTCACTAGGAGTGGGGCTGCCTTCGCCATTGAGGAGTCCTTCCGCAATGGTTAGCAAGCCGCCAAACCCGACGTAGTTGCCATCTTTGTCGTAGGCATACTGATGTGGACGATCCAGATCACGGATGAATTTAATTTTAGGAAAGGTGTCCCCTTCATTGGGGCCAAAGTTTTGATTGGTCGTGCCTGGCTCTTGTGCGATGTCAATCAAGTCAGCGAGGCCGAGGTTTTGCACCTGCCAAGCGCTGTTCCAGTCGCGGGTGTTATCCCATTTGCGATAGAAACCTTCTTGTGTGGTGCGTAGGTGGAAATCTTCAGGAACCATGCCTGGGTAGACATCGATTGGCGTGTCTTCATTGAATCCAGGGATATCGAAAGCCCGGTGATTCATGATGTTGTCAAAATAAACTCGGATACCGAAACGGTGGGCAGTTTTGACCAGCTCTAAGAGCTCCGCTTCGGTGCCGTAGCGTGTGCGGATCGTATTGCGCTGATTAAGACTACCCAGATCGTAAGGATCCCACATGTCGTAACCGACAGAGAGACCGCCACTACCTTTGGTAGGGGGCGGCAGCCAGAGAGACGAGTAACCTGCCTCAGCGAGCTCTGGCATCTTGCGAGTGATCTCCGCCCAGTCCGTGTTGAAATATTGCAACATGGCCTCGCCTCGCGCGGTGTGGGCACACAAGAGGGTGACTAGGAGGAGTGCTGATTGACTCAGCGCGCGTAGGGTAGATGAAAATGTATGGAGCATGGGGATAAGCACCTAGTTCACTATAGGCATAAATAGGTGGGATGGAAAGCACTGTAGAACGAATTCTAGCCGAGCGAAACGGTGTGTAGAGTTCAACAGTTTAACTCATCGAAATTTGGCAAAACATAGCGAGGCCCCAGTTTCTACAGAAATTCCATAACTACATGTTAATCTGTGGTCTAGACCATTACGGGGGCCTATTCAACTGTCAACTAATTGCTCGACTTGCGAGTGCCTTGGGAGCATGCTCAACTGTCAAACATGCCCCAATCCCCCGATAGACGCCCCAATATGCAGCAGATTGCGAATGCTGCGGGTGTGAGTAAGTCTGCAGTGTCACTGGCGCTGCGAAATGATCCACGCATTCCAGAGGCGACGCGTATCAAAATTCAGAAGATCGCCGACGAAATGGGCTATCGTCGCAATCCGGTGGTGGATTCACTAATGACGCAATTACGCGCGGGGCGACAACCGACGTTTCAAGCCAATTTGGGGCTGATCAATTGCTCTCCTGTTCAAGATTTGCGACAGAACCATACCTTTCGTCGACTCCGAGAAGGTGTGATGAATCGCGCGGAGCAGTTGGGCTATGGAATCGAGGAGTTTTGGCTAAAGCAGCCCGATATGCGCCCCGAACGGCTAAAGCAAATCGTAGAGACGCGAGGCATCCGCGGCTTGATTTTGATCGCGGCGCTGAGCCCAGATACGATACACGCGAGTTACTCAAAGTTTTGGTATAATTTCGCCTGTGCGGTGATTGGTGTGACGCATTTGAAGAATCAATTAAATTGTTCGTCTAACGATCAATATCTGACCACGCGCCGAGCGACTGAGAAAGTGCTGGAGCTCGGTTATAAGCGTCCATTGATGGCGGTGCCCGCCGAAGACGATTCACTTTTAGATGCAAAATTCAGTGCAGGATTCTATAGTGTGACTAGGCAGCTTCCGAAAAAGGATCAGCTTGATTTATTGCCGATCGATATGGGAGATTTGCCCGCTACCGTTGCCGCAATTCGAAAGCAAAAGCCAGATGTCGTGCTCACGAACAAGGTAGAGCTCCATCAAGCGCTTATCGATGCAGGCGTGAATGTGCCTAATGATCTTGGGGTCGTGCACATTGACTGGCACGACGCGATTGATCATCTCGCTGGGATGCGGCAGAACAATCGAGTCGTGGGTAGTGCGGGTGTCGATCTAGTCGTTGGACAATTGCAGAAGAACGAATATGGTGCACAGGAGTTTCCGAAGGTTGTTCAAATCGAAAGCGTCTGGGTGGATGGGCCTAGTGTGAAGTAGTGGTAAATTTTTACTGGTTTGGTAACTCGAAGAGAAAGTTTGGAAGCCCAGAATTCAACTCAACTTTATCGATGGTAATAGTGCCCGACTCACCGCTGATTTCATTTTTGAATTTCAGTCGCTTAGGCTGAAGGAATGGTTCAAGTTCCGGCATGTAATCTAAATATTGTATGCTTCTTATTAAGGTTTTTTTGTCATCTTCATCTCTAAATAAATTTATACGATTTATTGGGTAGATTTCAGTATCAATAATAGCTGTTTCAGAAATTTCGATCTCAATTGAGAACTTTGTATCAAGCTTATCGATAAACTCTTCTAGAGCCTCTGTTACGTTGAAAAAATAAGGCGAGGTCGCAGTTAAGTCTAAATAGTGCGAAACACTGTCTTCTTTTTCAATTTCTTTATAATGAATTGTGCCGTTAAGCTTGGACTTCATGATCAGTTTGTTGTCCCAGCAGTAGAGTGTGATTCTTGAACCAGCTGAGGCATCCGTTAAGCTTGATCTGATACGTTTGGGGCCCGTTGACATGAACGAAAATGCGAAGTCTGTATTAATGGAAATCTGCCCGTGAATCTTTATGCTGGGATCTTCATATGCCCGCTGAGCAAACGCAAGTGGCGCTATTATTTGCAAAAAAAACGCAGCACCCAATATGGATGCTGCGTTATTAAATAGTTTGCGGATGTTGATTCGCATTTACAGAGAAGCTACATGCGCGGCTTAAATTATCTACGTTTACGAATCGCGATGTAGCCGAAAGCCGCAATACCTGCTAAAAGAGCAAAGCTGCTAGGTTCTGGAACAGCGGAAATAGTGAATGTTCCAATCGGATTTGTTCCGAATGCGTAAAATGCCCCTGTAGTGTTAGAGCCATTTTCGATGTAGATTTCCAAATTATAATTTCCAGTCGTAGTGATTCCGCTTAGCAGGTCTATTGTTCCACCAGTAACTTGCCACTTTTCATTATCACTGCCAAGATCTTCTTGTGTAGTGTCAACGAATGCAGAGGTGTAGGCGCCTGGCGTCTCGCCGTCTTTAAAGACACGATAGTAAAGTTCTGCATCAAAAGCTTCGTCTGAACCATTGCTAAATGTCGTCACCTCAAAACCAGCAAGATTGAAGGTATCGGTGACAGTCGAAAAGCTTCCAAGTGCTGTAAAGTCTGGATTTCCAAGATCCGAAGAGGTGTCGAGATTGACTCCACCGCCAGCATTAGCCCCTGGCGTAGTGCCTGTTACGATTTGATGGAATTGATCTCCGCTGCCTTTGTCTAAGACGACGTAAGCATTGTTGAAGTAGCCTTGGTCTGCGTGTAATATCGATGCTGTGGTTGCAGCAATAAGTAAGGATAATTTTTTCATAGTCTGTGTATGAGTGAGGTTTAAACTAAGTGGTATAAAAATCAGAATATTTATGGTGAACAATAAGCTCAGATTTGAAAAGCTTTTTGAATTCAACAGTTTAACAGCGCATCTACCCAGTAACGACGGGTGTTGAGGTGCTTACTAAAGCTGGTTTGTGGGGACTTGATTATCGCTTGCGGCGAATGATCACAAAACTGACCGCTGAGAGTCCTAAAAGAAGGGCATAGCTGCCAGGCTCAGGAACATAGGTTGCCGACCCTTCTAGACTGACCGTTGCATCTGAACCAGGATTGGCACCTGTGAAACCACCGGTGACACCAATTGCTTCGTTGGAAAGGAATTGATTATCTGGGTTCATGTAAACCGCGACAAAGTTGAAGCTGCTTGGGCCGCCGAGGCCGATTTCTGAGAAATCGAAGTCAAAGGTAAAGGTTGCGTCACCTGGGACTCCACCTGGGTCACTTCCAGTATTCGGCGAAGAATTTAGGTTCACGGATTGAACAAAACTGTGGCTGGTCGCATCCAGTTGCCATAGGCCGCCGAAGTTAATGTCATTAGTTGGACCATTTGGTGCCAGTGCAATGGCATAGTCGGCTTGAAAACCTGAGGTGAAGTTGATCGCGCCTCCGGTTCCGTAGGAAATGGAAGAACGAAGCTTGTCGGCGGTATCGCTCATGCCTCCAGTGCCAGTGAAGCCTCCAGCTACTGAGTCTATGTAGATGACTACAGCGTCATTGAAGTTTGAGGCGCCACGTGTAATGGTTCCGCTCAGAGTTGTGCCGTTATCAGTCAGTTCAAGACTGCCATTTCCGATAACATCGCCGAAACCAGTGAGACCATTGCCGTTGAATAGAGTGGCATTTACTGTGGTGAGTGAAGCCAGCGAGAGAAGGGACGGAAGGATTAACTTTTTCATATGGGGTGGTGTTTAAGTTAACTGAACAATGTAGCTTTCAAGCATTGTGTGAACTTCGTGCGGATTCAACAGTTAAATGACTGGATGAGAGTTGGGATTGGCAGTTCAACTGTTGACCGTGGCAGGCATTTCGCTCTATGTTTATTGGCGTTCTACTGTCGTTACCTAAAGCTTCCATACCCTTATGAAAAAGACACTCTTATTTGCTTCGTTTATTGCGCTGACTTCAACAGGTGCATTCGCCCTAACTGCTTCGGATGATGCTTCGAATTACGGAAGCGGTTGGACCGACGGCTCTAATGGAGGCTCTGGCTTTGGGCTTTGGAGTTTGAATAACAACGACGGTGGTGGAATTGCTCCCTTTGCTGGTAACTTTATCGGTGATTCAACTGCAGGTGCTGGAGATATCAATACGGGTGCGAGTCAATCGTTTGGGTTGTATGCCAATCCAGGTGCTGCATTCTCGACAGCAATTCGTTCGTTTTCAAGTGCACTGACAACCAATGATCAATTTTCATTTAATTTTGCGGTGAATTTTGATAATGGGAACAAGGGGTTTAATCTACGAACTGCTGGTGATTCGATTTTTAATTTCAATGTGGGCTCTGGCGCATCCGTAAGTTCTGCAAATGCAACATTGAATGCGACGTTAGCTACATATGATTACGGTGGTGGAGACGCGATGTTAGAGGCTGTCCTCACTGTGATCTCACCGAGTTCGATCAACTATTTGATACGAAGAGTTTCAGGGCAGGGTGCACAAGGAGATTTATTTACTGGTAGTGTGACTGGAATCACAGGTTCGATTGATAATTTTGAGTTATATGTGTCGGGCACGGACGACGGCTCAGCTCAAAACAATCTATACTTTAATAACCTCGATGTATCTGTCGTTCCAGAGCCTAGCGCATATGGATTGCTCGCGGGGCTTGCTGCCTTGGCTTTCGTAATGCTACGTCGTCGAGTTTAATTACTGACATCAAGTTTCCTGAAAGACCGCTACTTTAAGTCGCGGTCTTTTTTTATGTGAATTATAGCTACCAGTAGAGCCCCAAGTATTCTGGATGGTCATTGAATTATACCAAATTCAATAAAGTTTGATCCTCATACTTTCGTATTCGGTAGCGCGGTGTGGCCCACACCGCATTCATCCGACGAGCCTGCAGCTTTCAATCGTGCTGAATGGGCCAATCAACGCTACCCGATCAAACATTTTTTCATTCGGTATTATATAATACCGAATGAAAATAATGCGCGCACATCGAATTACCTAGTAATTAACCACCTCGGTCGGACAAGCCGACCACTCCTCCTTAAAAAGCATATCCTTATACACCTTTTTGTATGATTTAATTTACGCGAGTAAGTCCAATAATCGAGATATTTTCTGGTGTAGAGCGCGGTTCTTTACGCAGTAAAGGCCGTGTTGATTCCCTGCGCATGCCATAACGCGCCCTCTTCGAGAGGCACGTCCTACAACATTACACATAAGCAACTCTAAAATCCTGAACTTGCCTGATAGTGCTCAGGCCCTCCGACTTATGTATAAGGATATGCTCGTCAAGGAGGGGAGTTTTAAAGAAAGTTCTTCCACCTGCTAAGGGGAAGTGGAGGAGCTCATGGCCGTCATCGCTCTTGGAGCGAAGTCGGTTGCTCAGACGGAGGGGGAATTCTTTATGAGCAAAAGATATGAAAAACGGTATCGTGCGTGTTAGTCGCATATGCGACTGATTACAAAGCGGTATGAAGCATTTGCATTTTAATATCTTTGGTCACAAGGTTTTTCATGCTCAAACCGATCTACAGAGGCGGTCTGCTGCTTCCCGAACTTGGGTTGTGGTTCGATCCGCAGAAACGCAAGCCCTTTGCGATCGTATCGCATGCGCATGGCGACCATGTAGGGCGGCATGAGTGTTTTATCGCGACCCCAGAAACGATTGCACTGATACGCGTGCGTAATGGCAATGCACTTGCCGACCGAGGGGTGGCTTTAGCCTTTGGCGAGACCTATCAAGGCAAGGGTTACCGTTTACGTTTCTATCCTGCGGGTCATGTGCTCGGTTCGGCGATGGCGCATATCGAAACCGATGCGGGTGAGACTTTTCTTTATACTGGAGACTTTAAAACTCGTAGTGGTTTGTCCGCTGAGCGAATTGAGATTCCACAAGCTGAGACACTGGTGATGGAAACGACCTTTGGTAAACCGGACTTTGTGTTTCCGCCGTTTGCAGAGACTTGCGAGCAGGTGCATGCATTTTGTGACCGAGTCCTAGGGGCGGATCAAACTCCAGTGTTGCTTGCGTATTCACTTGGTAAGGCGCAAGAGGTGTTGAAAATAGTAGAGGAGCGCTCGCAACAATTAATGGTGCATCGAGTGATTGGCGAGTTGAACCAAGTGTATGAGTCTTTTGGCATACAGATGCCGAAAACACGTCCGCTCGATTTTTTGAATATGCGCGGCTGTGTCGTGGTGATGCCGCCGACGGTATTAAAGAAACTGCCACGTAAAGATTGCCAAGTGGCGATGGTGAGCGGCTGGGGAATGAATGAGTCGGCGAAGTATCGCTATGGAGTGGATGAGGTGATTCCGCTTTCAGATCATGCCGACTATCCGGACCTACTGAAGTTTGTGGCGGCGGTGGCCCCTAAAGCAGTTTATACAACGCATGGCTCCGAGCGTGAGTTTGCCGCGACGCTTCGACAGTTGGGCTATGCGGCTTGGTCGCTGTCGAAAGATGACCAGCTGGAATTTTTATTATAATTAAACTCCGTCTTGCAGCTTCTAGGGTGTGCATACAATACGTGTGTATGACGTTTAAGACAGATGCACGCTTCCAGAAAGCGATAGAGACCTTTGATGGCCTTAATTCACAAGACCCGAACTTGGTGGATGACTTGCCAAAGGAGCTTCGCGACGCTCAAGCAATGACTCTTTGGGTGGACGCGTTGTATCCGAATGCGACTGAAGCTGTTCACTTAGCCGCGCGTTGTCAGCACCTCTGTCGTTGGGAGAGGCCCCGCGATAGTTATCCAGAAGGGCGGGCTGGGTATTTGAAATGGCGGAGTGATTTAAAACAGTTTCACGCCGATAGGAGTGCGGAGGTTTTACGCTCAGTTGGGTATGGCGATGACATGCTGGCTGCGGTCACTGAAATCAATTTAAAGAAGGGATTAAAAACGAATCCTGATGTGCAGATGATTGAGGACGCACTCTGCCTCGTCTTTTTAGAGCTTCAATATGAAGGCTACGTCGGCGAATGGGATGATGAGAAGATCGTTCGCATTCTTAAAAAAACTTGGGGCAAGATGAGTGAAGTGGGGCATGCGGCTGCATTGAAGTTGAAGTATTCGGAGCCGGCGATGACTTTGATTGAGAAGGCTTTGGCTTAGGTCGCGTCGGACTCCGTCCTGTTCTTTGCCCATAACTTGTTTATGGTGAAAAGTTGCTGACTAAAGTAGTGTGCGAGCTTGCTCGCGCCCCAGAAGACAAGCCACACTTCTCTAAAAGACCATATGTCGTCCCGCGCTAAGAGACTGTCTCAAAAATGCGCTGCAATATTGAAATAGTGCGAATTCTCATTCTGAGATTGTTGCTGCCATCATCGTATTCGTTGTCGTTATCCTAATCGAGTCGTTGAAGGTCATTAGCGCTTTGCGGCGATGCTGTTGTGGACAGACAGGAATGTCTGTCCTCCTTTATGCTTTTTTGCGTTGAACGATGGCGATGATTGCTGCGCCTGCTAGGATCATGAAGATTGAGTAGAATTGGCCACGGCTGAGGCCTAAGATTAAGTCGGCGTCGGGCTCTCTGAAGATTTCGCAAATGATTCGTGTGACGCCGTAAGAGATGAGGAATTCTCCGCTGAGTTGTCCTATGGTTGGCTTTGTTTTCCAGTAGCGCCATTGCAAATACAGAAAAGGGAGTAGGCCTTCGAGAGTGGCTTCATAGAGCTGCGAAGGGTGGCGCGGTTCAGGAACAAACGCGCCGACTGCGGCAGTATACTTTTCTGGACTGCCTGGGAAGATGACTGCCCATGAGACTGTGGTGACCTTGCCCCATAGTTCGCCGTTGATGAAGTTGGCGACGCGACCGAAAAATAAACCGAGGGGGCCGACGGTGACTAGCACATCGCTGAGTGCGAGGACGCGGATCTTTTGCTTCCACGCGAACCAGATGATGGCGATTAGGACGCCAACAAATCCACCATGGCTGGCCATGCCTCCGTCTTGCACGCGCAGGATGAGTAGTGGGTCTGAGAGAAAGGCCTCTAAATCGTAGAGTAGCATATAGCCCAGTCGTCCACCCCCGAGCACACCGAGTATGATTGCGGTCATCAAGCTTGCGCGTGCGTCGGCATCAATTGCGAATTTCCCGCGCTGATTATAAACACGAAGCAGCCACCATGCTGCGATAAAACCGAGCAGATAGGACAGCCCGTAATAGCGAATGCCGTCCAAGCCTAGTGGATTGTTTGGAAATTCGATTAGAAATGGGCTGAGGTCATGCACCCAGTAGCTGTCGATGGTTGCCATGAAGCGTCTAGATATACGGACGGCTAGTGAGCGGGTGCAACTCACAAGTGATGCCTTGTTAGCCTTTAACGGTCAACGTATCGATTGAGATCAGGATTACGATTCGAACAGCTACAAGCGCAGTATTCGAATTCGTCATATTTCAGCACCGCACCCGATTGGAGACCGTTTCGTGGAGGTGCTCGCCTCGGCTTTTAGCTGTATTTTTTAACGAGTTCCGTGAAGGCTTTAAACTTTGGGTGCTCTGCACTGCCGAGTAGGCTGTAGAAGATGGTTTCTGATGGGAGCACGTGGGCTTCCATTGAGAGGAGCTGTTTGAGGATGGGTTCGCGATCCTCTGCGCGGCGCTCGCTGATACAGTCGGAAAGCAAGGTGACGCCGACATCTTGGCCGAGGCCTTGGACTGCGGTCTGATAGACGCAAATGGAGGTCTCGATGCCAGCGATCAGTAGGTGTTCAATTTGGTTGCTCTCGATCCAGCGATCGATGCCTTCAGCTTCGAAGGCGGAGAAACTACTTTTGCTGTAAGCGGGAGTGGTCGCTGGTAAGCAGTTGCCAAGCACCTCAGTGGTTGCGCCGAGCTTCTCTGGCATTTGTTCGGTGAATGCGATATTGCAGCCCAGTAGCGTCGCGGCTTCAGCGGCAAAGCAGGTGCGCTTGAGCAGGCGCTCGCGGTCTGGAATGGCCTTTAAGAAGGCATCTTGAAAGTCAATGAAGAGGATACCGAGGTGATTGATTGGATCGGACATAGAGGAGTGAGAAGTGGTTAGTGAAAAGTGTTTAGAATTCAGATAGAGTTACACTGGGTTGGGGAGTCGGCTGCTGTAAGCGTAGGTCTTGTGCGCTTGGACTTGGACGATGGCTTTCTCCTCAACAATGTAAGCGGTGAGATGACCTCCATAGACGCAGCCTGTGTCAATGCCAATGGAATGAGAGCGTGATAAGATTTTTGGGCGTGGGGTGTGACCGTAAATGACGAATTCAGGACCTTGCCACGAGTCGGCCCATGGTGTTCCATTTGGGCAATCAGAGCGTTTGGCGGCATTGCCATTTTCATCGAGCACTTGAATGGTAGTGATGACCTCTAGGGTTTGTTCCTTCCAAGGCAGATGTGGAATAAAGCCGCCATGCACGAAAAGGGTCGAATGTGCCTCGTCGTAGATGGACTTACCGAGTCCTTGAATATAGGTCCAGTCCTCCTTGGTGAGTTGGTCGAGCGTGTCGAAATCGTAGTCTTTCAGAATACTCATGTCGTTTTGGTCATGGGACATGAGGAGGCGATGCTCGTGATTTCCGAGAATGGCCTCGATTTTGTAGTGGCGAGCGAGTTCTAGGACACGATGGCTGTCTGGGCCGCGATTGATGAGATCGCCAACTTGAATGACGCGATCGTCCTTCGTTAACTCCAAAGTATTTAAGAGCTGTTCAAATTCGTCTGCGCAACCGTGAATGTCGCCAATAGCAATGGTTCGTGCCATAAAAGATCGTTGTGGTTGTTAGGCGTGCTTATTAGGAAGTTGCTCTCCTTGTTTACCAGTAAGTGTATAGAGTGGAGCGAGTATTGATAGCGTAATTTGAAGCGCGTAGCTAGTTTTGTTTGAGGCGGGAGTTTTAGTTGCATCGTGGCGAGGTCTTCGCACGCTATGCGCTAACTTTTACCACTATGGATTGGCAGATAAAAACCATTGCTCGAAAATCTTCGTTGTCCGGCACGCGCTTTAACCCCGGCGAACGTGTTACTTGCTTAATTTTCAAGGTCTCAGGAGAAGAGGAGTTGGGCCGTGCGGATTTGCTGGAATCCGAGTTGGGCGAGTTCGAGATCTCGGGCGAGGTTCTTGGGCGTTGGACCCGCGTGGTCAAGGATCCGGACGACGAAAGTGTCAATAAAACGGAGTTAATGTCTTCAGCGGAGGATTTTTTCTTTTCGTTGTTTGAGGTGGAAGAGCCTGAAGCAAAAGAGGTGTCCGATATGTTGAAGCACTTATTGTCGCTCATGCTTGAACGTAAACGCGTGCTACGAGCTGTGGGTTCTCGCCAAAGTGAAGGTCAGCAGACCTATCGCCACGTAAAAACGAAACAAGAGCTGCAAGTGCCTGTCGTTGATATTTCCACTGAGCTTATGATAAAGATCCAAGATACCATTGGTGATATCATGCTCTAAACTACGCTTTATGAATATACGTTTCAAATTTATCGCTGTTATTTTGTGCAGCAGTTTATGCCTATTGGCTGCTTGTAAAAAAGAGGAGGATCTTTCGAACATGAAAGTGCCTCGACTCATGATCGAAACTCGTGGTGTCAGTTACGGTAATTTATCAAGTGATTTGGTGGTGTTACCCCTAAGTCGCACGAAGATTAATTTGCACCAAGAACCCGTGGTGAATGAGTTTGAGGTTATCAATATCGATTTGGTGAAAGTTGAAATGGGCATGGCCATTTTGATTTATACCACGGAGCGAGGTGCCCGCGCATTGTATCGAGCATCGGTTACTAATAACGGCAATCGAATGGTGCTCATGATCAATGGAAATCCTGTAGGCGCACGACGCATAGATGGTGCGATACAAGACGGTAAATTCTATACCTTTGTTGAACTTCCAGATGACGAGCTGGAGCAGTTTGTGCTGGATGTGAAAGATACGATCACACAATTGCAGGCAGAAAAATAAAGAGGCCGTCTCGTCCACTTAGGAGCGTATGCATAGGACACGAATTCAATTAATATTGCTACTGGTCTGTTTGTCTGGCCCGAGTTTAATCGCTTCAGCAAACCTGATCTGGCCTACGCCAAATCGCGCCTTTCAGGAAGGGCGACCGATTCTAGATTTTATTCAGCCAACATCGTCTGGAGTGACTGAGTCTGGCTTGTTTGGATGTGTTCGAAATGGAGGCAGTCGTTTCCATGAGGCCTTGGATTTGCTGCCCGTTGAACGTGATCGTCAAGGGGAAGCGCTCGATGCTATTTACTCGGTCTTGCCGGGGCGTGTGGTCCACGTGAGCGCGGTGGCTGGGCATAGTAGCTACGGGCGTTATGTGGTGGTTCAGCACGATGGCGAAGCGCCTGCCTTTCATACTTTATACGCACACTTAGCTAAGATTGGTGAAGGCATACAGGTCGGCGCGCGCGTCGAAGCTGGCAGTGTTTTGGGTCGAATGGGGCGCTCCTCTGCAGGGTATCGTATTCCTAAGGATCGTGCGCATCTGCACTTTGAGATTGGTTTTTGTTTAACGGATGATTTTCAGCGCTATTATGATCGCCAAAAGTATGGCAGTAAGAATCGCCATGGAAATTGGAACGGGATGAACATGGTGAGCATCGATCCGCTGCCCTTTTATGAGGCCATACGCAGTGGCAGAGTGCGTAACTTGAATGAGTATTTGAAAACAATTCCAGCTGCCGCTCGTATTCGAGTGCATACGTCTCAAGTGCCTAGCTTTGTGCGGAACTATCCCGCTTTGGTAACGCGGTCCTATCAGGGGCAGCAACTGATCGCATGGGACATCGCATTTACCCAATACGGAGTGCCTAAGGAGTGGACACCAAGGTTTATAGATGAAGGCTTAAGTGGTCGACGCGGAGATGTAAAAGTCCTAGCCTACAGCCCTAAGTTGTTAGAAAAACAAACTTGTAGGAACGTTTTGAATATGGGTGGTCGCACTCCAAGTATTAGTTCAGGAACGATTACTTCACTGAAAAAAATCTTTGGTTTTAAGTAAGCATCATTTTGAGATGGAGAGCCCGGTTTCAGTGGATGCAGTTCGTCAGGCGCTGGGGAAATTGTGTCCGAATGGCGTGAGCTACCACGCGGAGTGGGCGTCTGATGCATTTGCGCTTAATGACGAAGAGGGGGCGCATCTTGAAGCGGCTACAGAACACCGTCGCCGTGAATTTGCGACAGGTCGCCATTGTTTACGTAGCGCACTGGAGCAGTGTGGGTTCTTTAATTTAGTCATCTCTAGCGATAGCGATGGAGTGCCTATAATTCCAGAGGGGAGCTTGGCATCACTCTCTCACTCGCGTGGGCTGTGCGTGGCGGTTGCTGCGTCCACAAGCAGTATTCAAATCTTAGGGATCGATATAGAAAAGACGACACGACTCTCACCAGCGGCAATGCTACGTGTGGTGCATTCTTTAGAGACGGATTGGGTGGGTGCGAATCGTATTCGGGCGAGCCTGTTATTCAGTGCGAAGGAAGCCTTTTATAAGGCACAGTATGTGCGATCGCGTTGCCTTGGAAGTTTTCATGATTTAGCGCTGAAAATTGATGAGGAGCGCCAAACGGCTAAGGCATTGTATCTGGGTGAGCAGTTTCCTTCTGAGATGAAGCGCTATTTGGATCGCTTACACATTCGATATCAATATGTTGGGGAATATGTGATGACGCTTTGCTGGTTGAGTTGAGTGTGTAAACTTTGCTTAATTTCATGTGAAATTAACATTAAGCTTAACTAATGCATTAAAATATGTATCAGAAGTTTACCTAATGAATGATTCCGTTGAAAAACAAAGTAACCAATCCAAAGCAGTCTTAGTCATCAACTGTGGGAGTTCCTCGGTCAAATTTGCTTTGATAGACTTGATGCGTGAAGAATTGTTAATTACAGGGCTTGCGGAATGCGTGAACAGTTTGGATACCTTGCTTACTTGGAAAGTCGGTAAAGACAAGTTTACCAAGGCATTGCCTGAGGCGACTTTGGTAGACTGCTTAGGTGAGGTGATTAAGGTGCTACCTAGCGACGTAGAAGTCATCGCAGTGGGGCATCGTGTAGTGCATGGTGGCGAGGCATTTACCAGTAGTGTAAAAATTGATGCGGATGTATTGGAAGGCTTAGAGCGCTGCTCTAATTTGGCGCCTTTGCATAATCCGGCGCATATTGCTGGCATGCGTGCATCGCAAAAAGTATTTCCTAAGTTGCCACAAGTGGCTGTGTTTGATACGGCCTTTCACCAGACGATACCACCGCACGCATACCTATATGCCGTGCCTTATAGTTGGTATACGGAGCAAGGGGTGCGTCGCTACGGGTTTCATGGAACCAGCCATCGTTACGTCGCTGGTGAGACGGCCCGTAGACTGGGCAAGCCACTAGGGGAAACCAGTCTGATTATTGCACATCTAGGAAATGGTTGTAGCGCGTGCGCGATTGAGGCGGGTCAGAGTGCGGATACAACTATGGGTATTACACCACTGGAAGGTTTGGTTATGGGCACCCGTAGTGGCGATGTGGATCCGTCGATACATGCATTTATTTCGAAATCCCTTGGATGGTCCTTGGATCGTGTGATGACCGCACTGAACACAGAGAGTGGTTTACTCGGGATTTCGGGGCAGAGTAATGACATGCGCACACTGGTGAGTGCGATGGAGGCGGGCGATGATCGTGCCAAGTTAGCGATTGAGGTGTTTGCCTATCGACTGGCGAAAGCAATCATGGGCTTAACAGCCGCACTTTCGAAGTTAGATGCAATCGTATTCACTGGTGGTATCGGAGAAAACTCTCATCAGGTGCGAGCACGTGCATTGGAGCATCTTCGAGTGCTTGGGGTTCAGGTTGATCATGAGTTGAACGCTCAAAATGGTGATGCCGAACAAGGCCGTATTTCAAAAGAGGGCAGTCTGCTTTGCCTGGTCGTGGAGACCAACGAAGAGCTGATGATTGCTCGTGAAACTTTAGCTATAATTGCATTATGAAACACGTTTTTTTCCTTGCTGCCTCAGGTGTTGAGAGTGGTCTCACTTCCATTTCACAAGGTGTTTTTCGTGCCTTGGATCGTCGCGGTATTCGAGTCGGGTTCTGTAAGCCGATCAGCCAAGAGGTTTTTGCCGAGGGAGAAGAAGACCCCTCTATTAGCTTGGTGGCAAAGACTACAGGTTTCAAACCCGTAGCACCCTTGTCGCTTGAAGTTGCAGAAGGCTATGTGCGTAACGACCGGATGGAGGATTTAATGGAGCAGGTCGTGGAAAAAGTGCGCACTCATGTCGATGAGGTAGATGTGATGATTGTGGAAGGATTACTTCCAACGGAGAGTCAGAGTTTTCCAAGTTTAATCAACCGTTCTGTCGCGACCGCTTTGAGCGCCGAAGTCATTTTAGTGAATTCGATGCGTGGCATTACAACCAAGGAGCTTGAAGATGAGCTCGAAACTGCTGCGTCACTTTATGGAGGCTGGCAGAGTGAAAACATCATTGGGTGTATTTTGAACAAGGTGCAGGTCAGCAAGCCTGATCAATCGGGTGGTGCGATGCCAGTGCATGGTGCTGGCGATCTAATTGAGAAGTATGAGCACCTCACTGGTGAGGACTTAAAGGCCATACGTGAGAAGATTAAATCTGAATGTCCTATGTTTGCGCGCAAGGGCTTTGAGCTGATTGGTTGTGTGCCATGGAACACGGACTTGCCGTCGTTTCGTGTGAGCGATGTAGCGCGTCACTTAAACGCTGAATTCATCAACGTCGGTGACAGCAACACACGTCGTGTAAAATCAGTGACACTTACCGCGCGACATCTTCAAAATATTTTGCATGTGTTTGATCCTGGACGTCTCATCGTGGCTCCTGGGGATCGTATTGATGTTATGGTGACCGCAGCTTTGGCGACCATGGATAAGATTCCACTCGCAGGCCTAGTGCTGACTGGAGGCTTGTCACTGAGCGACGAAGTAATCGAACTCTGCAATCCAGCATTCAAAAAGGGACTCCCTGTTTTGAGGGTGGAAACAGACAGTTTTGAAACTGCGACGGCACTTTCTCGTATGCGAAACTACATCCCCGGTGATGATATCGAGCGCTTTAATGTGACACTTGATTTTGTGGCACGTCATCTGAATGTAGACGCGCTGCAGTCGCGGGTTGAAACTGATTTGCCGATACGAATGTCGCCCGCCGCATTCCGCCATCAAATTTCCAAACGGGCACGTAAGGCGCAGAAGCGCATTATTCTACCAGAGGGAGATGAGCCACGCACCATTGAAGCGGCAGTGCTCTGCCAAGCGCGTGGCCTCGCGAAGTGTATCTTACTAGGTAAACCCGAGGATGTGAAACGTGTGGCAGGCAATATCAATGTGGATCTCACGGGTATTGAAATCATCGATCCAGACGCGGTGCGCGAACGCTACGTGCCTATGCTGATGGAAATGCGAAAGCATAAAAACATGGGTGAAAAAGAAGCCCGCGAAGCACTCGAAGATACTGTCATGCTGGGCACAATTATGTTAGCGCTCGACGAAGTCGATGGGCTCGTTTCGGGAGCGGTTCACTCATCCGCCAATACGATTCGTCCCGCGTTGCAATTGATCAAAACGGCGCCTGATGCCAAGGTGGTTTCTTCTGTGTTCTTTATGTGCCTACCTGATCAAGTGGTAGTCTATGGTGACTGCGCGGTGAATCCTGATCCCGACGCTGAAAGCCTCGCCGACATTGCGATTCAAAGTGCAGCTTCGGCAGAGAGTTTTGGTATTCCTGCTAGGGTGGCCATGATCAGTTATAGCACTGGTCAATCAGGCTCTGGCGCTGGGGTGGATAAGGTTCGCGAAGCGACACGTTTAGCCAAGAAAGCACGCCCAGAACTTATAATTGACGGACCACTGCAATACGATGCCGCTTCGCAAATGGATGTCGCCCGCACCAAAGCACCCGATAGCCCAGTTGCTGGTCAAGCCACCGTCTTCGTCTTCCCCGATTTGAATACAGGCAACACCACCTACAAAGCGGTGCAGCGTTCCGCCAATGTGATTAGTATTGGTCCGATGCTCCAAGGCCTACGCAAGCCGGTGAATGATTTGTCACGCGGCGCATGGGTTGACGATATTGTCTACACCATCGCGATCACCGCTATCCAGGCAGATATTTAGAGCGTAGGTGAGGCACTCTTGCCAGACCACTTAGATGAGAAGAGTTAGACAAGAGTGGCTGACTTACGGTTTGCCTTTATTCCAGCGAAACAAAGATTTAACAAGAAGGGAGATGAGAACTCCGAGCAAATCTACGTGCGAGAGTCCGCGCATAACCTTAATGTTTGAAGAAAGCAGAATGAAAACAAAGCAAAAGAATACACTCGGCATCGTCGGATGCTTAATCGGTTTCATTGCACTGGTTACAGCATTTCTATCCCCACAAATTGCAGAAGCGATTGATCCACCAGCAAAACCAATTGAGGAAAGTGCTGTTGATTTTGCATTGAAGTTGAAAGCAGTCGCAGAGGCCAAAATGAAGGGTGAAGAATACCAAGTTGAACCAGTAGAAAAAAATCCATCAGCTCATTTATTTACTGCGGTGATTGCCTTCGGGATGATTGGGACTGGTTGTGGTCTTGGCTCCTTAATTCGAGGAGAGAATAAAAATATCTCTGGAGGAGCCATGACTCTAGGCATTACAGCTGCGATTGTTCAGTGGTCTCTATTGATCGCAGGCGTAATTATATTTTTCATACTAGTGGCTTTAGTCTTAGGCGCACTCGGAATCGACTTCCCATCCTTTTGACCAGTCGCAGCTATCCACTTATTTAGCGCTCAGCCTCTTAGGCTACCGATAAAAACCACCGCCGAGTAGTTTATCACCATCGTAGAGCGCGAGGATCTGCCCTGCTGCGAGGGCGCGTTGGGGTTCGTCGAAGACGACGTTTGCGGAGTCCTCACCCGTTGGGGTATAGGTGATTTTTTGTGAGACGTCCCGGTAGCGTGGGCGTGCTTCGATACGACACTCTTGTGTGAGCGCTTTGTTGACGAAGCTGAGGCCGTAGACTTCGACTTCGCTGGTGAAGAGTCCCGGGGAGTCGGGCTTGTCGAAGGCGACGAGGAGCTCGTTGTTTTCCATATTGAAGCCGGTGACGACGTAAAATTCGTTGTCGGTATTGGACGGCACGCCGATACCGCGACGTTGGCCCATGGTGTAGCGATGGAGACCGCGATGGCGGCCGAGCCATTTGCCATCACCTGCGCGAATGATATCGCCTGGCGTGTCTTCGATGTAGTGCTCGAGGAAATTATTGATATTCATGTCCCCTAGGAAACAAATACCTTGGCTGTCCTTTTTGGTGGCATTGGGTAGCTTGCTTTCGAGTGCGAGTTCGCGCACTTCGGGCTTGGTGAGCTCACCGACGGGGAAGAGCGCTTGGCGTATTTGCTCCTGCCGAACCATTGCCAAGAAGTAGGTCTGATCCTTGTTGCGATCCATGCCGCTGAATAGATCGTGGCTGCCGTCGTCGTTGGTGCATTTGCGCACGTAGTGGCCAGTGGCAATGGCTTCGAATCCATTGTTGAGTGCGTAATCTTGAAAGATGCCGAATTTCATCTCGCGGTTACACATCATGTCTGGGTTGGGCGTGATGCCGTTTTTGTAGCCAGCGACGAGGTAGTTGACGACATGTTCGCGGTATTCGTTGACCAAATTGACGATCTCGTAATCGATTCCAAGGTGCTCAGCGACCGCTCGGGAGTCTTCGATATCTTGCTGCGCAGGACAGTCGGCAAAGGGCATCTCCTCGTTCATCCATGTGCGGATGTAGGCTCCCGACACGTCGTAGCCTAGGTCCTTCAAGCGAAGGGCCGCCACGGCGCTGTCCACACCACCAGAGAGGGCTACGAGTATTTTCTTCATCTAATGGAACCAAAATTAGCGCATAGCCGGAGGTCAACACGCGTTTATGGAACGTTTTTATTGGCTGTGTGAACACTCGCGAATGAGTAAGAACGCACCAGCGCCATCGTGTCCGCTTTCCCATGGAAGGCTCTGGTGGCTTTTTGTAAGTGCGAATGCCTGACCTATTTCTGTGTTCAAAAAGGCTTCAACGACTTCTGTATTCTCTGCATCTTCGATACTGCAAGTGCTGTAGACGAGTCGGCCGCTCGGTTTGACAAATTGAGCAGCGGCTTGGAGCAGCTCTGCTTGTAGTGCCGCGCAGTCTTCAATGTCGGTGGTTTCTAAGCGCCATTTCACATCTGTGCGACGCTGAATCACGCCTGTATTGGAGCAGGGCGCGTCGAGCATCACTGCGTCGTAGGTCTCGGGCAGTTTCTGCTTCACGAAATCCGTAGGTGTGAGTTGCAGCACATCTTTTTCTACGATTTTGCAAAAGAGCTTGTCGGAGTTTAATGTAGAGAGGTTTTCTCGCAGGCGAGCGATTCGCTTCCCTGGGAGGTCAACCGCAATGATAGTGCCGTGTTGTTGCATGGCATGTGCAAGATCGAAGGCTTTACCTCCTGGAGCCGCACAGAGGTCGAGCACGCTTTCGCCAGCTTGTGGTGCGAGCAGCTCTGGCGCGATGCGGGTGGAAGGGTCTTTAGCGTAGGCGTCGCCGTTGTTTAGGAGAGGGCGGAGGTCATCACTCCATGAGGCTTCGGCCGAGGCTTTGTAGAATTGTGGCCACTGGGTCGCCTCTAAACCAGCTGGAATATCTTCTAGGGTTCTGTAGAGTTTTAGGTAGGTGGCGGGAATGTTTTGGTTCCATTTGAGCAGTCGGGTGGTGTTCTCTAAACCAAATTCGCTTTGCCAGCGCTTTACCAACCACCTAGGATGACTATAGAAATCGGCGATTTCACTGTCTGGGGAGAGCGTTGCTA
The DNA here is from genome assembly GCA_018607135.1 of Opitutales bacterium. Lineage (GTDB taxonomy): Bacteria > Verrucomicrobiota > Verrucomicrobiia > Opitutales > Coraliomargaritaceae > JBPOFY01. Next base: position 5,417 of record JABBCA010000052.1, on the reverse strand, counting down.
GAGAATCCGGGAGGCGACGTAGCACTGCATTGAGGAATCCGAGCTCCGATTTTGCCACCATTTTTTTGCCTCTTTCGACTGCATGGTGCACGATCTTTGGCATTTTTTCGGTATCAGCCGCAAGCATTTCATACCCAGCTACTAGGAGGATTGCTTGGACCAAGGAACGCGGATTTTTGCGCAATAATGGCTGTAAACCCGCTTGAACACGGTGTCCGTGGCGTAGTGCGCCTAAAAAGAGTGACTGGCAAATGGCTCGTCGCTCACCGCTAAAATCCTGAGGTAAGCCGTCCAGTAGTTGGTTCGCTTTCAGGTTTCCTGAGAAGTAGCCATCGACGAGTGTAACGGCTGCGTCCCAACCTGTTACCGACTGTTTTGATAAATTTAACTTAATACTTCTCATTCGTGTAGAAACTGTGCATAGTTCATCGTTTACGAATAAAAACCACGTTCGCAAACTATTATGAATAAAGAGGCAATTGACGCACTCATTGAGAAAAATCCTAAACTTGTTTCGGCTCGCGCGAAACTGGAAACCATGTCTGCAGGCAATTATTGCCTACACCGCAGCTGGGGTTTCGGTAAGATCGTAGACTATGACGAGGCGAATGATCGCATCATTATCGATTTTGAAGAAGGTAAAGAGGGGCATGCGATGGCACCTGCTTTCTGTGTCGATAAGCTTGAGATTTTGAAGCCAGACGATGTCTTGGTTCGTTCACGCACGGAGCCAGACGTTATCGAAGAGATGATCAAGAAGAAGCCTGCTGACTTGATCTGCGATATATTAAAGACATCTGATAGCCAAGCGATGATGACTTCCGAGATTGAGCGCGTGCTCGCTCGTGTGATTGGACCGATCAAATACAAGAAGTGGTGGACTGCGACTAAGAAGGTGCTGGTAGTGGACCCGCGCGTGGGTGCGCCGATCAAAAAATCCGACCCTTACATCTATCGTGATGAGCCAGTGAAGCCAGAAGAAGAAATTCTTGAGCAGTTTCACGGCACAAAGAATTCTAAGCAAAAGATCCTTCTCGGTGAGAAGCTTTATGCGCTTTCAGAAGATATTTCCGTGGTCCGTGAGGAAATGCCTCAGATTCTCGAAGAATTAACTGATTCCATTGCGAATGCGAAGAGCCTCAGTCAAGCAGACCGCTTGCATGGCGTTTGGGTGCGTAACAATCTCGCACGCGACCTGCACGAGGATGTTGAAATCCTCGAGCCATCGTCTGCTTCAATTCTCGACTCAACAGTCGATTTTTCTGAACTGGCTGCTGAGCTTCCAGCGACCTACTTCAAGCGCTACCTAGACTTGATTCGCCGCACGTATCCAGACAAGTGGCAATCCATGATCGAAGACCTACTACGTAATTCTAGTGGTAAGTTCACCAGCGAGTGTATCAACTTTATGCTCGAGCAAGAGCTTAACGAGCGCATCAGTTACTGCTTGAACCGCTGGTTGAACGAGCAAACGATCAAGGGCCCACTTCTGTTCTGGGTCGTTAAGAACCGTCACTCTAAGAAGTATGCAGACATCATCGAACCACTCGTGACTCCACGTCTCTTGGCTGCGATGTTCTACGCGATTGATTATGAAGCGCTGCAAAATGCGAGCACTCGCCGTATTCCACTTGCGGATCTACTTAGTGACGACACGGACTTGATTCCTGACTTGCTTGCTGAGGCGAATGTTGAGACTGCCCGTGACCTTGCGCAAACACTCTTGCTAAACCAAGGTTTCGAAGATCTGACCAAGAAGTCACTTCTTGCCCGCTTTATTAAGAAATTCCCAACCATCCAAAGCCTACTTGCGGGTGAAGCCGCAGAGTCTTCCGAGGAGGATGCACTCATCGTTTCTCAAGAGAGCTTCAACCGTGCTAAGCAAGAATACGAAGAGCTCATCTCTACCAAGATTCCTGAGAATAAGGAAGCGATCTCGATTGCTCGTGATCATGGTGACTTGAAGGAAAATTCCGAGTATAAGATGGCCCGTCAAGACCAAGATATTTTGCTCTCTCGCAAGAATGAGCTCGAAGTTGATTTGTCGCGCGCGCGCGTGACTGACTTCGAAGAAGCCACTACTGAAGTGGTGGGTATCGGTTGTGTTGTTGAACTTAAGGAAGGGTCCACTAAGAAGACTGATAACTACTCAATCCTCGGCGCATGGGATTCGGATCCTGAAAACGACATTCTCTCTTACAAGACACCACTTGCTCAGCAACTGCTCGGTAAGGAAAAAGGTGAAACTGTAACCACCAAGATCGGCGGTAATGAAGAGCAATGGACGATCCTCAGCATTAAACGCTGGTTGGATATAAAGAAGTAATCCATTCAATTGTATTCGAAAAGGCGTCCCAGAATGGGGCGCCTTTTTTTGGTAGAGCTTAGGGTATTGGGGACATCGCAGCAGAAGCGTGGCCGTTTCGAGGCATATCGCGACAACATGACCGAGCACGAAGTGAATCGGAATCTGTGACTGTATCAGTCAAGGCTTGCAAAGCGGTCGACTAGTTAATTGCTTCATCACCTTTGGTATGGAGAAGTGGCAGAGTGGCCGAATGTGACTGACTCGAAATCAGTTGTCGTGGAAACGCGACCGGGGGTTCGAATCCCTCCTTCTCCGCCATTCGACGCGCTTCGCTTGCTCATGGCAGGCTCAGTAAACATGCATCGTTCAAAAATATACAGGTGACTGAACACTTGCCACAAGTGGAATGTAATGAGCCCGTCGAAGGGCTTTCTTCGGTTTACATGCTGTTGATGCGCAACGGCATGATTTATGTAGGACAAACAAAGCATGTTGCTAATCGCGTCTGTCGACATGCCAACGGGAGTGGTTCTCGGCTCTGCAACCACAAGTTTTGAGGGTGATTTGCGTAATAAACATTTTATTGATAGTGGATTGCAAAGACATAGCTCTTAGGTCTCTTAAGCTATTTCGCACTTTTCCACGATTATAGTGGCGCTCTGTCGAGTATGATCTATCAAACGAAATCACCCTATGACGCAATTATTACCTCAGCCAAACATGGCTACTATGATGCCAAGCTCAGGCTTGAAACCTGTTAACGAATCTGAACCTGATTTTCATTCAGAGGATTGGCGTAAAATAGTGAAGCAATATACGAAACCGGACCGCTCAAAGGCTATTTGGCAGATTTGTAATACATTTATTCCATATGTTGCACTGTGGGTCGGCATGTATTTTACGGTATCGGTTTCTTGGATATTGACGAGCCTCTGCGCAATCCTGGCGGCTTTGTTTTTGGTCCGCATTTTTATTATTTTTCACGATTGCGGGCATGGGTCCTTCTTCGCATCTAAAAAGGCAAATGATGTGCTCGGTTTCATAAGCGGCCTATGCACATTGACTCCGTATCGTCACTGGCGCTGGCAGCATGCTGTGCATCATGGTTGCTCGGGTAATTTAGACGAACGGGGCATAGGCGATGTGTGGACCATGACAGTTGAAGAATATGTGGCCTCGCCATGGTATACTCGCCTGCAATATCGCTTTATGCGGAATCCAATTGTATTATTTGGTCTGATTCCGCTTGGTCTGTTTTGGGTGTATCAACGCTTCGCCTATTCGAAAGCAAATAAGAAAGACAAGGCTTCTGTTTATTGGATGAACGCAGCTATAGCGATTTATGCAGTTTCGATGTCTTTAATTTTTGGCTTTTGGAATTTTGTCTGGATCCAGTTTATTGTGACTTTTGTATCTTCTGGTCTCGGTGTTTGGCTCTTCTATGTTCAGCACCAGTTTGAAGACACTTATTGGAGTGAAGGCGGCACATGGGATTATACGTTATCTGCCATGCAGGGCAGTTCTTTTTACCGGTTGCCTAGTGTGTTGAATTGGTTTTCAGGCAATATAGGCTATCATCATATCCATCATTTGAGTTCGCGTATTGCGAATTACAATTTGAAGGCCTGCCACGAAGCTGAAACTTACTTTCAAAAAGTGCCGGAACTGACGCTGCGCGAGAGTTTAAAAAGTCTCAATTTACGACTTTGGGATGAGGATACAAAGAAGTTAATACGCTTTAAAGATATCAGAGCTACGTAGTTTTCTGTTTTGGAACTTCTGATTCGTTCATTTGACGAATCATTTTATTCACAAACGTGATTTTCGTTTGCGATTTTTTTCGGCTTCCGACTACTTCTTTATTATGCGATTGATTACACTTTTTTTGTTAGCTGCGGTTTCTTTTTCTTTTCATTCAAGTTGCTTGAATGCCGATCTCATTGATGCTGGAACCGTAACCGGTCAGCTCGGGGAAGGCCAGTTTGCTGTTGCGATCGAGAGCTCCGATCCTGCAATTGCGAAGCTTGCGCGTCGCGCTTTTAATCTCCACGGCGGCTACAAAGTGACAACGCCAGCGAATGCGACGTTCATTTTCAAAATTGAATCAGCAGGCGGTAGTTCTACTGAGATTAGTATCGGTTCCGGCGGTCAAGAAAAGTTAAGACGCAAGGTGAGTGGTAGTGATCAGCAAAATGCGGTGCTTCGTGCTTGTGATTTAGCGGTCGAGGCGACGCTTCGCACTAAAGGCTTTTTTGCAGGTAAGCTTGCCTTTGTGGGCAAGCAGCGCGGAGTTTCTGAACTCTACACCAGTGATTTATTGTTCAATCGTGTGCAGCCTTTGACTCGTGACCGCTCATTATTGACTGGGCCAAAGTGGTCTGCTGATGGGCGTCGTATTTTATACACCACTTATTATAAAACTGGGTTCCCCGACATCTATATGGTGAATTTGTCCACTGGCCGGAAAGAGCCAATCGCGACTTACAAAGGTGCAAACACGGGGGGCATTTTCAGTCCGGATGGCAGCCGCATCGCCATGTCCTTATCTGGAACGGGTAGCTCTGAAATATACGTTGCCAATTCACAGGGTAAAAGCCCGAAGCGCCTGACAAGTAACAAAAGCTTAGAGACCAGCCCTAGCTGGTCGCCAGATGGCCGCCGTTTGGTGTTTACATCCGATGCACCCGGTAAACCACAGCTGTATGAAATTTCAGCAAATGGTGGGCCGATGCGTCGATTACCTACGAATGTCAGTCGCTATTGCTCAGAGCCTACCTGGAACCCAGTGCACCAGCACCTCATCGCCTTTACGGCAGCAGTAGGGGGTGGCTTCCAAATCGCTGTGTATGATGCGAATAAGGGCAAAAGTGATCTTGTGACCTCGGTAACTGATTCTGCAGTTGAGCCTACTTGGATGAATGATGGTCGCCATTTGGTGTTTACCCAGCGGACTGGTGGTAAGACACGTTTGATGCTAGTGGATACAGAAACGGGTAAGGTCAGCCCTCTGCATAATCCGAATTTTGGAGATGCCTCGTCTGCGAGCTTTGTATACTAATACCACCGCTTAACTTTTACTGGCAATAAGGGCAGTTTTCAGGCGTTTGCT
>JABBCA010000073.1 GCA_018607135.1 Opitutales bacterium | reverse complement strand
TTGCTTTAATTGCCATCTTTTTTCTCCAATAGATACTACAGTTATTTATAAATAACAGAATAACCCATATGAACTAATTGGAAGAATTATGGCAAGAAAATACTTAAAATTCGGTTTAAGAGCAGACAAAAATCTTTCTGATCTATCAGATAAGACTGCCGCTCTTAATAATATACTAAACGATATAGCTACCTCTACTGATACGGAAGGATCTCTTTTAGGATTTGTTAAAGATGATATTTCTGCTTTAATAGGATTATCGGCAACTGGACTAGGACAAGATACTGCGCTTAATGAAGAGGGTCTTCCTGTGCCTTTGGTTCGACTAGCAGGAACTTCTGTTCTTACTCAGAATGCCGTAGGAGACGAGGTGCCAGTTGAGCCTAGAGTAACAATACAGGATAAGATAAACATTCATAAAAATGTTATGGGTGATCCACCATTTGCGAGTGGTGGTGACGGACCCAATGCAACATTTATACCGGGCAACAGACTAAGCTTAAACACCAAAGTTATAGGAAACGAGATAGCGGGCGATAATGCTATAGTGGGTAACAAATACAACTGGACAGGAAATACTGGATCAATTGACCATGATGTTGCAACAGCAGACTTAAATATTCTAACTGGAGAAAATAGGCCACAAGGTACAGACTCGGTCGCTCAAGTATCGGGTAAACCGTACATTATTCATGCGTTAGGCACATTCGACTTCAAGACTAGAGGAGCAGAGTCTAACACAGTAGGACTAGTATATACTGCAAACTCTAGCACAAATATATCGAGCAACGGTAAAGCAGTTGCGGGTGTCTTAGCAACATCAGCAGTTGTAGGTAAAAAATATACTATATTAGCAATAGGAGACACGAGTGTTTCTGACTGGATGACACTAGGATGCACAGAATATCCTCACGTAGGAACAACATTTACTGCGTCTGTAGCTGGTAGCGGTATCACAGGCACAACATCTTACATAACTGAACAATGGGTTGTAGGAAACGAAATCAGTGTCATCCAGACTAGTCCAGGTAGTGGAGTCGCCTCTACTGTTGAATATAACAGAGCAAATAGACTTAACACTAGCGGAACAATCGAAAATGGCAACCTTAACTACCCCAACAATTACATTAGATTATACATTCGTGATGCAAGTAATATTGGCTTTATTGACCCTAGCACGGTTCTTAGTGCAGGACAAACTGTCACCTTTAGTCAGCGAACCGACAACTCGCTAGGCAATTATAACAATACCGTTTTATTTACAACTCAGACAATTCATAGTGTAAATCAGTACTTCGCCAACATTTACTGGGTAGACGGTAGCGGTAATGACGTTGATATTACTACTGCCGACCCCGATTCGGCAGAGGTGAATGTAACTGCAAATGTGACAGAGACTTCCAGCTTCACTAGCGTTAACTTGATAAAACTTAGAAATGCGACTATGCCTTCTGGTGATGGTCAAGATACCATACCGAGCAGTATATCTGCGGACAGACTTTACAGCACAGTAGTTGATGATGCGCTTACAAACATAGAGACTACTGGAGACTTCTGGGAAGACGGCACTTTTGAGTTTCAGACATCTATACATCCAAACTTTGAGGATACGTTTGGAGGAGTACAGTGGGAAGGATATCAAGATAGCCAATTTGGAAGCATGGACTGGTTGACTAGTGGCTTCTTCATGGTAGAAGAGGATTTATATAATGATAATAACTGGGAATTAAAGAAAGCTATTACTAGTGAAAATGTGTATCCAATAGGAAGATTGAAGTTTACGAGTGCATCCAATGAAAATGGTGTAACTGTCACACGAATAGAGTTATCTAACGTAAATGATTATCTTCGTATAGCCAAAGACATGACCTTATCCTTTTTAGGAGAAGATTTTGCAGTACAAAGAGTATATAGAAGTTATGATAGTGGTACCGCCAGATATCGATACTTTGCTGACTTAGACCGAAACAAAGATATATCTTCATACTCACAATTGAACACTCTGGGAACATATGTTAATCCGACAGATACTACAAATAGCGAATATCTTCACTTCAATTGGCAACTAGGTGTTCCTGTAGAGACTGATGAGTCTATACACATCACTCTTCCATCTAGTGGAAAAAGACGACACATTAGATACACTGTCTGGTGGCCTGCATCCAATGAAATATATTCACTATCTAGACTAGAAGAACTCAACAGACAGTCTATACCCCTGACATTTAACTTTTTCTATAAGACTAATCAGCCTACGGACTTTACAAACGCTAAACATAGTTTTCCGTTCTTTATGGAAAACAAGCTTGGTCCAAGATCGCAAGATAGCAACTTTTCTACTACTGTAGATAATACAGTATCTATCGAGTATTCGCCTTCGCTACTTAGTGCGGATAAGTTCTACGACTTCAATGAAGTTGCCTCAGACTCGCACACTATTATTGAAGAGTTGATAGAGGTTCGTGAAGAGGGTTCAGTAACATCAACAACTTCTACCACTTTTTTCGATGAATTTAATCAACCAAACTCTGAAGGCGAGTGGCTTGTTGTTAGACCATTGACAGACCCATCCGGACCAAATCCAATAAAAATATTCGCATATCAAATAATAGAAAAGGAGTTCAATCAGAAAATTACCCTGGCGGACACATATAGAAGTGAAATTGGTGTCAATTTACACGAAAAGCATGGAGCTATGTTAGTTTCTAATATAGGCTTAGTGGGAATATACAAGCATCAAGCTGCCACCGGAACTGGAGTAAGGGTTTCCGAACTTTCTTATGCAGACTATAAAGTTTTGCCTCAAAAGTTAGACACAGGAGCAAAATCTATGAATAGAGATGTGTCTCTTATCGGCTTAGGAGATATTGTACACATTGCTGACCTACATTCCACTATAAGTGCAATACTGCCAGCAAGGACACATAAGTACGCATTTACTGTAGTCCATATAGATGCTGATAGTACGATACACCTTGAGGAGCATCCCAGCAATGCGAATGTTCTTACCGATGTGTTAAAAGGAACAATACAAGCAGGAATAATGGCTGTATATTCTAGCAAAGGATTACTCGACAAAAGTACACAAGCTGAGTGTATAGACGTATTCGGTAAAACTGCAACCCAAGATAGACCCATCGGCACCACTCAGATATATCTCAATAGCTCTGGTGTTTCAGTCGGGGACTTTGTTCAGTTGGAAGGAACAATTCCTGCTAACACTAAGGTTCGAAGCGTGGCTGCAGGTTATGTCTTGTTAGGATCTGACGATGGTTCAGGTGGTTATAATACAGTAAATGCAACTGCCCCTATCATAATTGGTCAAACAGTGGTGTTTGTTAAGCCTACTGCTGCCAATGGTCAGGGATATCCTGGAGAAAATAAAGAGTATTGTGTTATTCCTCTAAACACGGCTCCACCTTGGGCAGGTACAAGCGATGGTCTCGAAACGCCAACAGCATTTCCTAACTTAATTGTGAAAGAACTTAAGTTCAAAGACTTACAGATGAATACACCTATAGCTAACATTGGACCAAGAGGTGATGGTTCAACTGCATGGGATGGATCGGTTGGTACTATAAGCACCAATACTCCATCTAAATACTTCAGTATCTTTTATGATGTACCGTCTTAAGTAGCTAAGAGAACTTTGTACTCGGTCTTTTGTAGTGCAGTACTACCCTCTTTGGCCAAGAAGTAGAACTGTTCTCCATTTATTAGTACGGGTATTTTGTGCGTATATTGTGCCTCGGTTATACTCTCTGAGGATGTGCCTTGAACAAAGGAACGACTTGAAGCAGTGTCAGTAATCAGTATTTCGGGATCAACAGCCGCATCGCTGGGCTTCAGTATCAGATTAGTTGGCTGGGCAACATCAGATTCTGTCTTCAGTGATCCATTGTTAGCTCCACTTATCGTTAAAGCACTAACGCCTGCTCCTGCTCCTATCGTAACACTCGTTTCGTCTTCCCAAGGATTAATGTTTCCAGAAAATGCACGAGTGGATAGGCCTGTAGCAGTGTTGACAATGTATAATCCAGGAGGCTGAAATGCTTTAGCTATTGATGATGAATCACTTGCACCCTTCGCTGTTGTTACAAACTTATCGCCTATAGCTGGTGATGCACCAGTGCCTCCTGTATTTGCTATCCAACCCACAGTAGTCCAATCTGCTTGTCCAACAGTAACTATTTCATATGTTTGTCCAACAACAAATTCACCGCACTGCGTGTTATTACCTACCTTAACTCTTAAAGTGTCCGCATTTAGATTATTCTCAATGCGAATAGCTCCATCAAGTCTAACTCTTTTAGTAAACAGATTGTTCTTGTACGTTAATGGTATTCTTTTTCTTTTTTCTGTGAATGCGGATATAGCTACATCGATGTTAGCAATCTGTGTATATGGATCTGTACCCACTGTCGTAGCAACAGCATCCTCGTCCAAGCCAGTATCAGAACCCAAGTCTCCGCTACCATCATCTGTCCCTATAGTCGATATTCTAACTGGAAGAAGATTATTAAAGTTAGAGGCAAATACCGTATCATTTCTAGTAAGAGACAAGTTAGTTGTATCCAAACCATTAAAATCATAGATACTGCTAGTAGAGATAGTTTCTAACTGAAAAAGCTCCTGATCGTTACTATTAACAACTTTGTATTCATAGCTGACACCGCCATCAAGAGAAAGTATCGTATTGTTAGTGAAGGCAAGCTTTGATTCTCCTACAACACGAACTGTATATCCATCGAAAGGATCATTAAATACCTGAAAATCAACCCGACTAGTAGACGAATTGTTTAAAAGTTGGCCTTTGAATTTAGTGTTCCCGTCAAAGAGTGCGACATCGAATGCTATACTTGGAAAAGCTAGGTTATTAAATATAGCCCTATCTGAAGATGGAGTATTACTCTCTTGTAAGTTTAAATTTCTTGTAAATCCTTGAGCCATATTTTTTTCCTTAGTCTAGAAGTATTTTCCAGCCGCCCTCTCGCATAGCCAAAAGCTTGTTGTATGACGAGTTCTCATTCAAGCCAGCAGTGCCGTCAAATTGTATAGCTAACTCAGTTAAGGGATTAGTTCCGCCTTGATTTCTTAGTTTGATTTCGCAATTAGGTCGCTTTCTAGCAATAAAGTTCTCGAACAGATCAAATATGAGTTCTTGCGATATAGAAGCATCTAATTGGTTATTATTTAAGTCAAGTGTTCTCAGGTAAGTCAGTGTCGATAGTGTTCCTGACTCGTATCCAGTAATATTATTTCCAGCGAATCTCATATGTCTTATCGACTTATTGCTAGAATTAACAGTACTTCTCATGTCTGGTATAGTACCACTTAACTGATTGTTTTGAAACTGTATAGAACTCAATCTAGGAACTGTCAGTACGGGAAATTGTCCTATAAAAGAGTTGTCATACGCATATAGATATCTGAGCTTTCTCATATCCAGAGCAGGTACTTGAGAGGATAATCCTATACTTTGAGCTACCCCAGCACTTCCAACGATCTGCATAACTTTACCGCTTCCCGATGCTGAGACATAGTTTTGAGATGCATTGAAGACTGTTCCCACAATTCCAGTAGACGCACCAACACTATTCCAGTCTGTACCCGACCCAGTCTCAAGTACTATATATCGTTTTCCAGCTCTGATGTTTGAATCAGTGATTGCAGTGGCTTTAAAGTAATCTCCAACTTGTGGATCAGCACCGTGAGCAGTTGTCGTTCCCCAAGGTACAACATCAGCATCATCTTGACCAGTACCACCATTGCCTTGAACCCAGCCTATATCTTTCCATGTTTGTGTGTCTAAGTCTCCGCCTAAAGGATTAGTGACTATTTTGTAGATAACTCCTGGCTTAACTGCTCTAATATTAACTTTTTGCTTACCACTGTTAATGAAGTAATGTGTCACCGTGTCTACTCCAGTAAGATCGAGCATACTTCCATACATCTGCATCTCTCTTATCTGCACTTTTTTCAACTTGTTGCATTGTTTCAAGTTTAGTTCTATTACGTTTGATGGATCATCATCGTTGATAAATCTTAATGCAGAGTTTGTTAACTTAGCCACGTTAATACTCTCTAAAACATCTTTATTTTCAAACACTTTACCCGTATGATTGATTTGACCGCTTACTCCTAAGAAGTCGTTAGTTGTTCTTCCAACATGGCTCCCGTAAGCAACATTAAAGGTTTTTATGAGATTAGTGCCGCTTAAGAAGTTATCTGCAAGACTTCCGTTAATAGTATTATGGTCATCTGAAGGTCCTGAAAGACTAGTAAGCTGAAGAGAAGTAAGGTTGGGCTTATTTTGTGCATATCCATCAGCTTTAATATCACCAGCAATGTTTTTTACAATATTTAGAGATAGCTTAGTTATAATATCGAGGTTGTCAAATTTGGCGAATAAAGTTTTTTCACTTAGTCCATATTTTTCATCCACAGTATGATTGGATATTGAGATTGAACCTAATGCGGACTTACCACTAAAGTTTATAATATCAGTCGAGTTAAATGATGTATTAAACGAAGTTATTTGCGAACTTCTAAATGTACCTATTTTTCTATCTTGGTTACTTTTACCTATAGTAGTTGCGTTAGTGCTATCAAAATGAGGAAAATCTGAATTTCGATTTATAGGCGTACTTTGAGTGTTGATAGTAGTCAATGCATTACTGTTTATGACGCCAGTATCCAGTTCTTGATAAGATTGGTTATATATGTTATAGTTTACTATTCCTACAGAGTCGCCATACTCCGTATTGCCGTTTTGATCACATTTAGTAAAACTGTGTATGTCACCGGTGGGTTGGGCGCTGAAGCTACTGATGTCAGATCCCGAGCCTATCGCTGTTCTAAGCTGAAAATAATTAGGAGCAACTGTGCCCACTTCATATACTGTTCCTGTGTCGGGTGAGCCGTCAGACCATGTTCCAACAACTAAATCTGTTGCCGCATTTGAGCCAGATCCAGTTCCTAGTGTGTTTGATGAACTAACATGAGCATCGTACTTAACGAAGTTGCCTGTTTGAAGCCCGTGATTGTCTATAGCTATGCGACCATTGCCTATAACGCAATTCAAAACACTAGACAAATCAACTATGAATCTAGTCATAGGATTGACAACTTTTGGACTATGCCCATTACTTGTAAATTTACGAAAAACACTGCCGCCAAATTGTGACGATAGCTGTAAAGTTTTGAGATTCGTCTTAGTCCTTAAATCTATAACTCCCGAATCTTGAAAACATCCGTTAGCCTTAACACTCCTAATCGTAGACGGCAAGCTATTCAACTGTGCGTCTGATGTGGAGTCTGCTGTCGATAAGAACTTATCTGCCAGATATAAAGGATTCTTAGAAATATCTAATACTTGTAGTGCAGGAGCTAAGGTCAAAAAGTTTGGTATAAAGGACACTACATTATCACTTATATTAAGTTCTGTTAGTGCTGGCAATGAAACATTAGTCCATTCTTCCATAGACAGACTTCTCATGTTCATAGTGGTTATATTAGCAGGATTGTAATAAAACTCGACTCTTCTTGATTTGGTGAAGGTATTATCTACGAAGCTGAATACTGGAGCAGAAGATCCCGGAGTAAGTTCTCTCACATATGGACCACCTGGTTTATCTACGTTAATGATTTTCCATACCATAGGAACAGTGCCAGATCCGCCATCCTGAACTCCAATAGCGTTTGCGGTTAGTGTAGCACTTTTAAATGAGCAATCAAATAATAGAGGTATACCTTTCATGACTAAGAATTTTTCTTCTACTCCGTTAACTTTCATTTTCAAAACGTGAGTAGCAACTTCTGCTCTAAATTGCTTTGCTACAGGTGCTTCTGATGTTGTTAGCTGACTTGCCGCTAAATATTCTCCGTTAACTTGAGCATCTCCACCATATATTATGTAGTCGTCAGGACTAGCATCCGGACCTACAGGTGACCAAGAAGATACTCTTGATGTTGATATGTCTGCTGATTTTGATCCCCAAGCCGCATCTGTGAAGTCTATGTAATTATACTTTATTGCTCCACCATGTAGTGTAGAGTTAATATTAAAGTTAGCCCTCAATGAAACTCTAATGTCTCCTACGTTAGTGAGGTCTCTTGTTATTTCACTAGATGCTCTGTTTTGACCAGATAAAATTCTTTCTTGATCGTCAACTAGTCCCGATACATTATGTAAATCGCTAGTAGTTAGAGAAACTTGATCTCCAGTAAGTCCGTAAATTAGATTTAGATCGTCCTTATCGAGACCAATATTGATCAATGAGACTAAAGAGTCATCAATATCAATTAGAGCCTTCTCTACATTAAGTCCCCTATATATGGTCATTATTGTTCCTTTATCGTAATAGACATTTCAATTTCACCGGGAAGAGTATTTCCGTCTTCACCTATATCAATGGAAGTCGCAGTTACATACACTGCACTACTATTTAACAATCCTGTGGTAATAGATTTCCTATCTGGAGAAAAAATGTTTTCTAGATTTATCTGGGTGGCATCGTTAGCTCCTGCAAAAAAGCTATATATTGGAGTACCGTTTCTTAGGGGATTTAACGTCTGTGTGTCATATCTGTTTGATGCTAATCGAACATCTGGATTAAATGCGCCAGGAGTTTTATCTGATCCTGAACCACCGCTTGACTTTATCACTAAGTTTGTGTTAAAGGTATCTAATTCCGTCTTCCAATTAGGAGTAAATGATCTAACAGTGCCATCTGGATTAATCTCTTCCACTATTATTCCGCTCACTTTAGCATAATCGCTTAAAGCGAGTACTGGATATAAAACTTTATCACTGAATCTAATCGCTTGAGTTTTAGTAAAAAGTGCGTTGGTAAACTTAGGCTGTCCATCTTCGTCTAGAGATTGTCCCTCTAATGCATCACTTAGCGTAAGCATCTTAGTTTGTATTTTTACTGTGCCACCCGCATTGACAATAGCATCAAACTGGGCTTTTAGTGTAAGTGCTTGTCCGACATTCTCTGCGTATATGAATTTTTCTCCGGTATCGGCATCTATCTGGGTAGTTGTCGTGAAGTTATATCCAGTTCCTCCAAAGTTAATTCCAACTTCAGATAGATATTTTGTGGTGCCGTCACTATCTACTGTGATCTTTATGTCTTCCGCTGTAGGACCTGAACTTACCTGTGAGTTGAACACTATCTTCAGCATATTTATATATACACCCGTTCCCTCTGCGTAGTTTAAAACTTCATGGTCTTCAGTTGCAATTGATCCTTGAATTGCTCCTATATATCCAGTATCTTCTCCAACTGGATTTTCAAATCTACGATCTACTTCGAAGTGTCTTATATAAGCCCTATCATCTTCTGCTAGTTCTGCTCTCTCTTTATGATCAAATCGAACTATTCTATGCGAATAATCGCACATAGGAAAATCTGAATAATCAAACAACTTATATGTGCCTTCACCTGTTGCATCCACGAGAAATTTAAGTGCCTTCTCATTAGCAGTCGTATCAGGTTCAGTAGGCTTATATGGAGTTACTCCTATAGACCAATCTGCAAAGTGTCTATTTGTTAGAGCATCTCTATTTCCTCTAGGCACTAAGAAGTGTATTTTAAATCTATCTGACGATATTCCTACGTCTGAGCCTACGATAGTTCTGAGTGCGCTAATATAAGCACTAAATATAGGAGCTTGAGATGTCACTACACCTTGATCATCAGCAACACTGATTGTCTGATCTGGCTCTATTCTAGAGCCGTCAACCTTAAGTGAGTCTCTAGCAGTAATGGCTACCAAGTTACCACCAGAAGTTGTTCTTTGCACTAGGTCTGTGCTTTGTTTATCATTAGAAAATCCGTAGTTTACATATTTTCCATATACTCCATCTGAAACAATTTTACCTTTATCTTCTACTTTCTGAAATGCTCGAACAATAGGTATGCCGAATCCTTGAAAGCTAGATGGCTGTAATGGATCAAGTGCATCGCCTGCCCAACTCTGGGGCCAATAGAGATCCCCAAAGAGGATGTCATTTCCAGTCCTCGACAATTTAGATATATCTGATGGAAATTTCCGGTCCACTCTAAAGTTTTGATCATCAATAATCTCTGTTACTGTGTATAGACGATCATCTAAAGGATCTGGTAAAGCATAAGAGGGATTCCAATCTGCAAAGACAGTACCACCACCATAAAATCCTATAGTATCTCCGACACTTACTACTCTCTGTCCTATAGCTGATCTAGATACTGTAAACGCTTTATAATTTATTGAAGCATTTGCTGTAGTGACCAAAGCTGTATCAGAGCCGTCATTTTGAACTAATTTAAATGTAGTTGATGTGGGAGTAGGACTATCAGAAGCTACTTTATAAACTCCAGGTGTGATATTATTCTGATCCCACTCTCTTACTTTCACTAAGTCTCCAGCTGAAAGTTGAAAGTCAGTTGCGCCAGTTATTGTGCCGTTTGTGTTGACAGAAAGAGTTGTAGATGTGGTTGTAATATCTTTTGGAGTAGTCGAGTTAAATCCACTAGGAGGTAAATCTGTAGACCTCCATGGTGCCTGTTCATCACTTGTGTTGTAGGGTTCACCAGCCCCATAGCCACTGTTATCCGCCTTCTTCATAAACCATTCGGCTCTTACTAAATTGTCGCCCGGCACCGTTCGAATAGCATAGAACTGGGGTCTAAGTATTCTAGGATCTCTACTAACATAACTTTCAGCATTGCCTATTTCTATCGCTCTTATAGCCACGTTAAGCAACTTATCGTATGTTATATTCGTAGTAGGTGTTGTTGATACTGATGTTCCGTCTATGTTGACTATCGTTGCAGTGGGATTTGCACCGCTATTTGATATGTTGGTAAGTCTATAAACTCCTGGAGCTATCCAAGATTCTCCTGTAACAACTTTAATAAAGTTTGATCTAGGATTTGCAACTCCTCGTATTTGAAGCAGTAGACTATTTTGCTTCTGTATTAGATCGAATACTGGATTTGTACCGGTGTCAGATCCAGTGTATCCTGCTGTTAAATTTCCAGTAGCGTCTACACCGAACTTCGCTAAATCGCTTGACGAATATAGAACTCTGAAATCATCGTTCTGATAGACAGAGTTTGTCAAATCACTTGCTGTTGATCCTATCGCTGGCTCAAAGTTATCATCAAACGGTATAAAATATGGTCTTTGATCTGCTTGAACACTAAGAGCGGGATCTGCGGGATCATAGAAGTCGTAGCCGGTCAAAAATGATACAGGAAATGTTCCGAAATTAGCATTGGTGATATTGCCTGCACCATCAACGCCTATAGCAGGAGAGTTAGGAAAAGTCTTTGCTGGAGGCTGCTTTAAGAGTATTTTGTTTATTCCTTCAGGTCCAGGATTATCTACGTCAAATGACATTTCTAGAAGTCTTGTATCGGGATGTCTACCATTCATATGAACTGAAGGAGAAAAGTTAAAATGAAATCCAGATGGAGATCCTTTAACTTCTTGAATAGTAATTCTACAATTACGGCTAGAGTTTACAGAAATCGTAGCTGGATAAGATTTTTTGAAGTTGTCGAGTTCTATTCCTTCAGAATTTCTTATTTTTTCCTTAGGTAATATACCTAATATGGGAGTGTTAGTCGTGAAAGATTTCTTATCTACCGTTGTTGTAGCTAGACGCATTGTGCCTTCATCGCCACCATCAACATAGTAACTACTTCCATATTTGTATAAGCACATGGGTTTTTGCAACCCAGACGTTTCGTTAGAAGATATTAAGTATTTGAACTTGAAGTCTGGATTAGCAAGCACTGGTTGACCTAGACCATTTTCTATTATAAAAGTGTGTAAAAGAACCCATCGTGCTTCACCATTACCTACTGGAATATACGCATAAAACTTAGCGCCAATAGCACCGTACCAAGAGTACTCAATCTTGTACATAGTGACTTCTTCAAACGACAGTATGTAGCCTGAATTTCCTGATCCTAGTAAAGAATCACCATTGAATCTAGTTCTAGGTATAACTGTTTCCCATAGACCATTAGTATTTGCTATGCTCGGAGGATATACTTTAGACGATGATTGATCTGTTGCTTTAAGTCCCTGACGCTCTAAGAGTTCAGTAGGCATGGGTATAATACTTCGTCTTACAATACTAAATTGACTACCTTTAAGTTGAAACATATACTCATCAGTGTCGTTAGAACAGCCCCACTCTATCGTGTTTGCTGTAGAGTTTGGATCACCTGGATCCATTCTAGAGCCGAATGTGAATCCGCTTGCTCTACCGGGTTGATATCTGAATGCCTTTTCGCTTTGTAGTATTGCAAAATTTTCAGCAGTTGATGATTGACCAGGTAAGGCATAATCTCTTGTGGACAAAAAAGATCGTATTGCTTTGTATTGGTCGGTTAATGTGTAATCAGTAGTTTCACTGCCTAATAGTTCAGGAAAAACAGCAGTATTATCTCTTATCTTATCGTAAAAGCTTGTCCATCTCTCTATAGCATCAAATGCCGGTTGAGTGGTGTCTGTCTTATAGACAACATCATACCATATAGATGTTTGGTCGAACCTCATAGGAGACGCTGTAAAATTCGGATGATATGCAGTAGAATTACCTTGAGTTATCAGAGACTCGTCTTGCTTGATGATGTCTACCATATCTTGATCTATGAAATTTCTTTCTGAGAATTCTAAGTCATAGTCCTTAAAATAGTCGAAAAGGTATCTTCCTAAAGCAATGAAGTTCATATACTTCATGAAGGGTATTGTGGGTCCAGATTGCTGTTGTTCTAAAGGTCCTCTAGGAAAAGTATACTGCGAAGGAAAAGACTTTAGATATAAAGCCTGCTCATTGCTTCCTTCACGAAACTGTGGATTATGTCTTCTACCGTATATAGGATTTTCTTTTCTATACCACTCAACAGGAGTAGTAGCACCACTGTATATATAATATGACCAGTTATCTTCATCTAATCCATATGTAGCTACGTCTGAAAATAGACTTAACTGCTCTTCGGATCTAGGAACTCCTAGTAGAGAGGAGCTTACCGCAGACTCAACAGGGAACTGTTCAGCGACTGGTAGGGATAAGTCGCCAATTGAAGTATTGTTAGTAAATACGGATAAAGCATTAAGTGAATTATTTGTGCTGGATAAACTTGTTTCTTCTTCGGTTACGAGAGGATTACCAGCAGAATCAAAAAGCTTAGTGCCATCGATATCTATTAGTTGCGTAAACTGCTTTGTGACTGGAGCTGGAACTTTGTCCAGTCCAATCTTTATCTGCTTTGACATATATTACTGCTCTTCCCATGTTACACCCAAGCTTATAGGATCATCAGGATTCGTACTTGGCGTGTCTGAATCGACGGCAAAGTACAAACTATCTGCAATATCTGTCAGTGGAAAAGACAGATATTCCTTGTTATAATCGAAGTAGGCGCTTAGATCAAATTGTTCAGTACCTTTCTGTAAGTATATAGTCGCTACGTTGGTGCCGGTATTTGGAACAGGAACAACAGGATTACTAGTGATCTTAACAGAACTTAATCCTTCTAATTCACTAGACACTGAAGTTATTGTAGTAGAAGCTGTAGTTTGCCCGCTTGAGAAGAACTTAAGATCAGGTAAGAACTGTCCACCACTATTCAGCGTGAGAATTC
>JABBCA010000015.1 GCA_018607135.1 Opitutales bacterium | reverse complement strand
TATCCCGCCATTTAGCTCGTTGGTTTCCGAATCAACGAGCTTTTTTGTGCTTTAAATCGTAATCTTACCCTAAATCGTAATCTGCTCTCATTTCTTACAAATCTTTGCTCAGTGTAGGAAGCTGAAGGTTCAACGAAGAGACACTGAGGATAGGGTGCCTACACTAGAGGAAGGTCATTCACCCCAAACGATGCAAAGGCCTTTCCCGAACAAGATTTTAGCGGTTCTTCGCTATTTTTAGTGGATCAATCCAAAACTAAAATGGCAATGACTGCAGAGACGGGCCATAGCGTATTAAGTTTCACAACCACCCGCTACGCGGGTTAGAGGGGGGAGGTTTCCTCCTACGCTCTTCGAGCTACGGCGGACAAGAAGGGAGACAGATTTGTCTCAATTTGGAAGTGTCAGTCGCCGGATGCCCTCTTTGAGGTGGACGACATTGAAGTTGATCTGCCTGCTTGGGAATTTCATGGCAATCATTACCTCCCCATACTCGCCCGCCGTAGCCTGAAAGGCGAAGGAGGAAGGGCAACTCTAGCGCTAGCGGTTGTGACAAATTATCAGTTCAAAACTCGAAGGCAAGCGAACGCGTTATCCACTAAAAATAGCGAAGAGCCATTTTAGCTGCCGTAATTACTGGTTAATCAGGCACATTTCTAATGAATCGCATTAGAAATGTGCTCACCTGGCGGGTGTCCATGAAACGCTTAGGCGACTAGCGCACATCGCTGCCTGTCAGCCCTGCAGTCACGTATGTTCATACGCTCCCTTGCGCTTCAGTTGCGGAGCACACTTCGCATCCTAATGCATAATCTGGGTTCACCGATACCCCGCATCGAATCAGGCCCCAAACCTGCTCAACATTCATGGAATCGACCTATCCGGTTGACTCAAAATCCTATGATCACAGTATCCTCTATATGGTCCGTCGGGTAAAACCAGAGCAGTTAGACTCACTCGATCCCATGGATCCAAAAGCTCTTGCGAGCCGAAGAGACCTTACCTTGATTAATAAAATCATGGGGAACCATCGTTGGTTCGAACAAGCACTCAAACCGATGTATGACGCTAAACTGCACGCGCTCGAAATCGGAGCAGGCGGTGGCGAGTTAGGCACCTACCTCAATGAAAAAATCGAATTTTCTACCTACTCGGCAGTCGATTTTGCACCTCGTCCAGAGGTATGGCCTAGAGACGCAATGTGGCACCGTGGCGACATCCTCCACTACGAGAACCTCGGCACGACCGAACTGCTCCTTGCGAATTTAATCTTGCATCATTTCACCGACGAAGAACTCGATGCGCTAGGTAGACGGATCCAACACTCCAGTATTCAACATATCTATGCCAACGAGCCTTCTCGACGAACCATCCATAAATGGCAACTCTGGGCGGGTTGCCTCATCGGGTTCAGCGCAGTCACCCTCTACGACGGCACCATCAGCATCAATGCAGGCTTCAACGAAAACGAGCTGGCCCATAAATTAGGCTTAAAACGTGCCGAATGGCTGGTCTGTGTGACCACCACGAAAATGGGTGCTTACCGAATGGAAGCTCACCGTCGATGAAAAGAATACACATCGCTGGAGCTGGCCTAGCTGGTCTTGCGCTTGGTAATGCACTGCAAGCATCAGGCGTTCCGACCACTATCCATGAAGCAGGCACCTTGCCACGCCATCGGGTCTGCGGCGAATTCATCTGTGGTCGCGGTGCCACAGCTTTACAGCAGCTAGGTTTGTCACGCGCACTGGACGGTGCCTTACTGCACCAAAGTATACACTGGTATTTAAAAGAAAAACGCATTCTGCGATCCACTTTACCCTTACCCGCACAAGGCATCTCTCGTTATTTATTAGATCAGCGTTTAGCAGAACGCTTTCAAGCATTAGGAGGAACCCTCCAACTGCGATCACGACTCAACAGCAGCAAAAAGACCGATGGCATCATTTATTGCACCGGTCGTAAAGCATCTGACTCTAACTGGATCGGATTGAAATTTCACTGCATGAATTTAATTACCCATGCGGATCTGGAGTTGCACTTGGGCGAAAATGCTTACCTCGGAATGTCTGCCATTGAAAATGGGCGTGTCAATGTCTGTGCCTTATTCAAAAAAAGAGACGAGCTTAAAGCCAACCGCGAGGACTGGATGTTTACTTATCTGGACGCTTGTGGCTTGAGCACCGTCAGACAACGAATCGCTGCAGCCGAGATCGACCCTGCGAGCTACGCCGGGGTAGCTGGTATAAACTTTTCCGAACCGCCAGATCATGCGTCCAAACACTTGCGATTAGGCGATGCATACAGCGTCATTCCACCCTTTACTGGAAACGGAATGTCCATCGCATTAGAATCCGCTGAAATTGCCTTCCCAAAATGTCTCGCTTACGCCAACAACAGGCAAAGTTGGGATGAAACAGTCAACCAGATTCAACAAGCTTGTGACACACGATTCAGCCGTCGATTAAAAGCAGCAAAACGATTACACCCTTGGATCAGCGAAAGCAAACGACAACACACCTTAGCCACACTCTCTCGCTTGCACCTACTCCCGTTTCGCCTACTCTATAAGGCAACTCACTAACTATGTATCTCCAGTCGATCTCCCATGCAGTGCCGCCTCATGCCTTTAGCCAGAAGGAAGCATGGGCAATTCTCCAACACAGCGGGGCCCTCAACAAATTATCCGAGCGTTCAGCGGCTTTACTCGAAAAAGTGCTTCTTGGAGATTCCGGGATCGAACAACGCTATTTCGCAACAGAGAACCCAACTCAACTGTTCACCTTAGACGCCGAAACCTTAAACCAGAATTTCGAACACAACGCCCCACGCTTAGCACGCGACGCACTCACCAAAGCACTGGCAGAGGCCCACTTAAATGCCCACGAGCTCGACGCCCTCTTTATCTGCACTTGCACTGGTTACATTTGCCCAGGGTTAACCAGCCATGTCGCTGAACTACTCAACCTCGACCCTCAAACCTACCTACAAGACATCGTAGGTTTGGGATGTGGTGCGGCAATCCCCACGCTACGTAGCGCACAAGGCTTCTTAGCCGCCAACCCCAACGCAACCGTCGCCTGCATTGCGGTCGAAGTCTGTTCCGCAGCCTTCTATCTCGACAACGACCCAGGTGTGCTGATTAGCGCCTGCCTTTTCGGCGATGCCGCATCCGCATCCATTTGGTCAAACAATGATACCCGCACCGGATATCGTATTCAGAAGTTTGATACCTACCACGCTCCTAAACATAGAGAAGCATTACGTTTCACCAATTCTGCAGGCAAACTACGCAATCAACTTCACCGCTCTGTCCCAGAAATAGCAGCACCCATTGTCCACAATTTATTTAATCAATCCGAGCAATCACCAGATACTCCAATCATTTCCCACACTGGAGGACGTGATGTGTTAGATGCGCTAGAAACTGTCCTGCCGACACCCCTAACTCCAAGTCGTAACACACTTAAAGCATATGGCAATGTCAGTAGCCCCTCCGTGCTCATCACCTTAGAAACGATCCTCCAAGATACGGATCTAGCAAGGCACTATTGGCTAACGGCCTTCGGCGCAGGCTTTGCCGCACATTCCTGCGAATTAGTAAACGGGTAAAATAACACCTAAAAGACTCGTTACTTTAATAACCGCGTCCGACGATGCTGCTGCGGGAACTGCAGTGTAATCACCGTGCCCAGATCCTTGCGCGACTCCAATGAGATATGCCCGCCATGCTCACGCATGATACGCTGCACGATCATCATCCCCAAGCCGTGGCCTTCTTTCTTCGTCGTGTAATACGCCTGAAAGACTTTTGAGAGGTCTTCATCCGAGATACCCGACCCCGTATCCATAAACTGCATGTAAACGTAATCGTCGTCCTTGCGAGTCACCACGCGCAACTTCCCACCCGCCTGCATCGCTTCCATGGCATTTTTGATCAGATTAAAAAAGACCTGCTTAATCTGCCCGCGATCTCCGAGAATCGCAGGTAATGCAGAATCGACCTCCACATTCACATCGAGCTTACGGTTTCCAAGTTCCACTTCCTGCACACGCAGCACCTCTTCTACCAGCCCAACGAGATCCAGCTCGTTCAGCTCAGGCTGCTGCGGACGCACCGCCTCAAGGAAATGTGTAATGATCCCATCCAAACGCTTCACCTCCCCCTGACAAACCTCTAGCGACTCGGAGAGCTTCTTACCCTCGTCCGCGAGTGCCAACTTCTTCAGCTTGCGCTCGATCAATTGCAAATGGATCGTCAACGAATTCAGCGGATTGCCCAACTCATGAGCCACACCCGCGGCAAGCGTCACAATCGAAGACGTGCGCTCACTCTCAATCATTTCCTCCATCGAAACTTTATCCTCAGTGATGTCCGAAATTACGATCACGTAGCCGCCGCTATCATCGTGCCCCACCTGCGCATCAATTGGCACCATGTAGAGCCTTACGATGCGATGCTCTGGATAGTTTAACTCGACCTCACGTGACAAAACAGGCGCGGCCTTCCGCTTCCCTGAAACCGTCTCACGATCCATCGACTGCGCGAGGTCTGGCACCATCTTCCACAGACGCATGACCCCAACGTCAGCTTCCTTGAGACCAATAATACCCGCAGCCGCGTCGTTCGCATATTGCACCACCCCATCTGAATCGATCACCAAGATACCATCTTGAATGGTATTAAACACCGTCTCCTGCATCTTACGCTCACGCGCCAGACGTTGCACCAGAACACCAAGGTTTACCGAATCAAGCTCTTCGAGCCGTCCCAATATTTTGTCTAATCCAGTGTTTTTCATGAAGTCTTAATCTTAATCCTATTCTTAATCTTAATCCCAGCCCTAATCGCCAGAGCCATAATCACCCTGATCTTCATAAACGCGATCCGTCTTCTGACTTCGAATCAAACCAACCAGCATCGATACGACTTCTCTCAAAATCTCTTTTCCTTCAGTCCCAGTCGTCTCCTCTGACTTTCCTTTTCGCACCAATACATCTAATGCGGTCGCACACTCAAGCGCCGAGCCACGCGCAATATCAAAGAAACGACAGCGATCCTTCGACGTAAATTTGCCATCCCCCCCAGCAATGTTTAACGGAATCGAAGTCGAAGCTCGATCGAGCTGATCACACACCGCCATGCTCTTTGGGAAAGTGGACAGCAAGGCATCTGTGAATTCTACAAAATCCAATGCGCGCTGATAGACCTTCAGCTTTTCGTGATCGAAGACTTCGGACATGACCTACAGGGGAGGATTAGGATTAAGAGTAAGATTATGATTAAGAAACCACTACTGCGCGGTAGGCGTAACTAATTGTATGAGCTCCTTCGCGATCGCCGCCTTCGTCGTGGGACCAAGCTTCGCGCTACTCCCATCCGCCGCGATCAACACGACTTCATTGGTATCTGACGCAAAACCAGAACCCGATACGCCGACCTGATTGGCCACAATCCAGTCCAGGTTCTTCGCTTCGAGTTTCTTTTTCGCATACTCCAGCACATCATTCGTCTCTGCCGCGAAGCCGACCACGGTCTGATGCGCCTTCCGCTCACAGACCGTTTTCAAAATATCAATCGTGCGCTCAAACTCGATAGTCATCGAAGCGTCGCCCTTCTTCTCCTTTTGCGCGTGCTGCGTGACTGGGCGAAAATCACTCACCGCAGCCGTCATGATCAACACATCGCAGGCATCAAACAACGCATCCACTTGATGATACATCTCCTCGGCGGTGACGACCGGGTAAAGGATCACATCATCCGGCTCCGGCAAGGAAACCGGCCCCGCGATCAAGTCCACCGTCCAGCCAGCCTCGACGGCCGCCTCAGCAATGGCAAAACCCATCTTTCCAGTAGATGGATTACTAATAAAACGAACCGGATCGATAAACTCACGAGTCGGCCCAGCGGTGATTAAACAGCGAATAGTGCTTGCGTTCGACATAACTCGGGAAACCCTATGCGAACTCATGAGCGATCCGCAACCCAGCAGCACACCAAATACAGAAAATTCTGCTTCCCCTGAAAAACCAGAAGTGAAGAAGGAAAATACCTTTCTGAATCTTGGTTTCAACATCCTCCTGCCCATCCTCATTCTCAACAAGGGCAAGAAATGGTTCGGCGAACATCTAGAGCCGCATTTCGACAATGTCGCCATACCGATCCTCATCATCGCGATCCTCTTTCCTGTCGGCTATTTCATCTACGACTACTTCAAACGCGCGAAGTATAACATCTTCTCCATCCTTGGCCTAATCAGCGTGCTCCTCACCGGAGGCATCGGCATCTTCGAGATTCCGACCGAATGGTTCGCCGTGAAAGAAGCCGCGATCCCCTTTCTGCTCGGCCTCGCAGTGATCATCTCACTGAAGACGCCCTACCCACTCATTCGCACCCTACTGTTCAATCCAGAGATCATGGACGTGGATAAAGTGCATGACGCCCTCGAAGCACATGGCAAAGAAAGCGCCTTTGAAAAACTCTTGATCAAATGCACCCTTCTGTTAGCAGGCTCCTTCATCCTCAGCGCGGTGCTCAACTTCATTCTAGCCCGCTGGATCGTAGTCAGCCCCAGCGGTAGTGACGCCTTCAACGAAGAAGTCAGCAAGATGATGGCCTGGAGCTGGCCCGTGATTGCTGTGCCCAGCATGATCATCATGATGGTCGCCCTCTGGATGCTCCTCAAAGGCATCAAAGAAATGACCGGCCTCACCCTCGAAGACGTCATGCACGGCGCTCCAGAAGAGAAGAAGGAAGAAGCGTAATTCCTAGAGGGTTGCGCTCCGCGCAACCGCAGCGCCCCGAGGATTAAGAGTAAGATTACGATTAAGGCGCTTCTCCATCCCCCAAGCCTCTCACCTCTCACCTCTCACCCCTCACCCCTCACCTCTTCCCACTTGACCCGTCTGCCCGAAGCTCCATCTTCTAGCGCCTTATGACAGCTCCAGCATCCAGCTCAACTTTGATGGAAGATATCGTCGGCCTGTGCAAACGCCGCGGTTTCATTTTTCAGTCCTCCGAAATCTACGGTGGCTATAATGGTTTTTACGACTACGGCCCACTTGGCGTCGAACTTCGTAACAACATCAAGCAAGCTTGGTGGCGCGATATGGTGCAACGCCGTGACGATATCGAAGGCCTCGATTCTACCATCATCATGCACCCAAAGATTTGGAAGGCATCGGGCCACGTGGACGGCTTTTCCGACCCAATGGTGGACTGCAAAGAGTCCAAGCTCCGCTATCGTGCGGACCAACTTTTCTTCGCTCCAGTCACTGTTGAGGGTGAAACCATCGGTTACGTTTCCGTAGTGGAGTGCATCGACCAGCAAGCAGTCGCTGAAAAAGCGGCTGCTGAGATGAAGCGCAAGATGGCCAAGCAGGGCGAACTCGGTCCAATCGAGCTGAAAGAATACACTGAAGCCAAACCAGAAGAGTATGCGCTCATCCCTTCCCCAGCGACTGGCAAACCTGGCTCACTTACCGAGCCACGTGAGTTCAAGCTCATGTTTGAAACAAAGGTCGGCCCACTTGCGGACGACTCCGCAGTCGCTTACCTTCGTCCAGAAACCGCACAGGGTATCTTCGCCAACTACAAGAACATCGTCGATACGGGCCGCGTGAAGGTTCCTTTTGGTATCGCGCAGATTGGTAAAGCCTTTCGTAACGAGATCACACCACGTAATTTCATCTTCCGCTCGCGTGAGTTCGAGCAAATGGAAATCGAATATTTCATCTCACCAAACGCCGACTGGAAGACACTCCACCGCGAGTGGATCGACACCTGCACGGACTGGCTGGTTTCTATCGGACTAGACCGCGATGGCATCACCGAAGACATTCACCCAGAGGACAAGCTTGCCTTCTACTCGCAAGCAACGACGGACCTCATGTATCAGTTCCCACATGGCGAACAAGAGCTTTGGGGTATCGCTTGCCGTGGTGACTACGATCTCAAGCAGCACCAAGAGCACTCTGGCAAGTCGATGACCATCTTCGACGAAGAAGCCAAAGAGAAGTATGTGCCCCACGTCATCGAGCCATCGCTCGGCGTCGATCGCACACTCCTCGCCGTGCTATCTGCAGCTTACACCGAAGACGAAGTGCCCAACGACAAGGGCACTGTCGAAAAGCGCACCGTGCTCAAGTTCAGCCCGAAGATTGCACCCGTTAAAGCGGCCATCTTCCCGCTACTCAAGAACAAGCCAGAACTCGTCGAGCGCGCACAAGCACTCTACAAACGCCTGCAACGACGTTGGAATGTCTTCTACGATGCGTCTGGCGCCATCGGTCGTCGCTACCGTCGTCAGGACGAAATCGGCACCCCGTTCGGCATCACCATCGACTTCGACACCATCGAGAAAGACGGCACCGTCACCTTGCGCGACCGCGACACCTGCGAACAACGCCGCGTGACTGAAGGCGAGCTTATCCAATACCTCGAAGAGCAAATCGACGGGTAAACGCCCGGCGCGTTTGAAAACACGCCCTACCTTTTCAAAATCCCTAGGTGAAGGCCGTGGGATTTTTTGTGTCGATTTGGATTATACAAGTCGCGAGGCCGAGGAGGAGGTTTGAGCGCTTCTCAAAAAGTTCATACATAAAACTGTAATGTGCGAGCTTGCTCGTCGCCCCGATTGTCGAGCAGTCTTCGGATCCAAAACTTAGGCACCGCTGGCCTGAGCAAGCTCAGACACTACACTCTCTTTGATTCGTTCAAGGAAAAGTGCTCCCTGAGCTGAAAGCTGTAATATTGCGTGAAGAATTCACCCTCGCAACTGACGGCGTAAATCGAGGGTATGCTTAAATTCAGGCGAGCGCTTGGGGGCAAAACGTTGCGGCTTACGACCGACGAGATCGTCCGCGGCTTGCCAACGCTCGGAGCGGCGTTGCTTAGCGGCGTCGGCATCCTCTGGGCGACCGTCGTAGATAGACGCGAAAGGATTCCAGAAATAATAACGCGCAGCGCTCAAAGTCTTACCGGTCTCCTTACAGACCCATTCAAATTCGAGTGGCGACTGAATCGGCACATGGGGATGCAAGGCAGGATAAGCACTGGCACACTTGTAGCGCACACCACAGATCATCTGACCATCGACACATTCGAAGGGAGCTTCGACACCATTGACGATTAAGCTTCCACTCTCAGCGAGTTCTGCGGATGACAGCGTGAGCTGTAAACGGTCGCTGGAGTTATCCACCACGCGCACGGTGCTGGCACCTTGGCTCTCCTCAGCCATGAGTGGGAACGACTCGAAAGCTTGGCGCACATCCACGAAACCATCGGCAACTTTAAATTGCCCCACACTCGGGCAACGGAAGTCCAGCACTGGAGCCAACCACTCTGGGTCAAAATCAAATCCGTGTTCCTTGAGATCCGCGCAGATCGCGGCGACATCTTCCGCTAAGAATGCGGGCAAGAAATAACGATCGTGTAACAAGGGGCCGAAGCGGCGAAGTGGTTCAGTGAACGGAGCCTTGAACAAACGAGCCAAAATCGTGCGTATAAATAGCGCGATAACTGACATTGTTTCAATTTTCGGGAACGTCTCAAACGCACGCAGTTCAATAATGCCCCACTTACCGTTGGGTGCAGATGGGTTACAAAACTTATCGAAGCAAATCTCGGTGCGGTGGGTATTGCCCGAAGAGTCGGTTAAGAGATTGCGATAAAACTGATCGAGCAACTCACCATCGGGACGAACGGTGCTGCCCTGAATCCCTTCACAGGCGACTTCTAGCTCGTAGAGCCCGTGACTGGGGCCTTCATCCACACGAGGCGCTTGACTACCTGGGCCGACATATTGGCCTGTAAACAGATACGATAGTGCGGGGTGCTGCTGCCAGTAACGCAGCAAGGAAACAATACGCTTCGGCTCTTGAAGGAACGGATTTTCTTTTTTGCTTGGCCCACCAAACGCTAAGTGCGCACCACCGCCAGTGCCATGTATCGCACCATTCAGTTGTAGTTTCGTGAGCTTCAACCCGACCGACTGCGCCGCATCGGCAGAATGCCCAAGCACTGCATCATACTCAGCCCACGTCGCTGCGGGTGGCAAATTGACCTCTAGCACACCTGGGTCGGCAGCGAGCCCATACTTCAGTAATTCATCGCCAGCAGCTTTGGGCGCGTAGCCACAAAAGACTAAATCGTTAAACTTAGACGACCCGATCGTCTCCCTAAAAAATTCGATCAAAGCTTGAAAGCCGACCCAATCCAAAGGCGGAACAAACACCTCAAGCGCGCCATGACGCACCTCAACTGTGAGAGCGGTGCGCATCACATCTTCTTTCAAATCACCCAATGGCAAACGCAGGCCTACAGGGCTATCACCCGAAAAGAGTGTGAGCGGCTTCTTGGCGGTAAACGGCCACTTCTCTGAAGTCCACTTACCATCTTCATACTCTAGAGGCAGCACCCAGCCAGTTGCCTTGGCCTTGCCCTCTTCAAAAGTCGGCAACACGTATTTGCTCAATCCAAGCTTCTCTGCGACCGTCGCCATCAACTTCTCCGCAACCTTTGGCTGGTTACGACCATCGACATCATCCAGTAGTAAACGATCCGTCTCTGGCCATAAAGGCTCACCAGAGAGGCGATGCAAGAGCATGCAATTCCAGCGGGGTAAAGGCTCGCCTGGATACCATTTACCAAAGACCTGCATCGAAAGCGCCCCTGGATACACGTCGGCAATCAGCTTCGCCGTCATCCGACGCGCATAGCCGAGCTTCTCTTCACCCATCGCCGCCGTTGCCCACTCGGGCGTCTCTGGCTTTGCCGAAATGAACGTCGGCTCACCTCCCATGGTCAGTGAGATGTCTTTGGATTTGAGGAAGCTTTCGACTTCTGAAGCGAGAGTATGGATTTCTGGATTCATTATAAAATGTGATTACAGCTGCGGCCCCTTGAGAGATTCACTCCTACACCTCTTCGATCTGCAAGTCGACAGACATCGTAGAGCCTACGGACACTTTGGAAAAATACACCCCTTGAATAGGGTCAATCGACTGCGGGTGATGGGAAACCGCACAGGGGATAAAAAATCCGTTTGCGAGAATACCATTGGTTGGATCGAAGCCTTTCCAGCCTGCACCGGGCAGATAGACCTCCGCCCAGGCATGCATTGAACCCACCGCTCGGTTAAACACGTGATCTCCATGATCACTTGGTGGGTCATACAAATAACCACTACAAAAACGAGCCGCCAAACCAAGCTGACGCAGAATCGCAATAAACAGCACCGCCATATCACGGCAGGACCCAGTCTTTATAGTTAAAGTCGTATCAGGATCTTGAATACCTTCCTCATCGCGACGCACGTATGTAATCTCACGGCGGATTGCAGAGTTCAAATCTGACAAAAACTGAACCACATCTGGATGCTGCACTGGGTTTGGCACCGCTTGGTAAAACCAATCTAAGACTTTAACGGAGCCGGCGCTTGGCCGCTCGTCTAAATAGGGCTTCAATGAAGTCAAATCAGGCTCTTGATAGTTAAACGGATACGCAGTCGCATAACTGGCCAAAAGAAAGTCGAAGGGGTTGTCTTCTGCGATATCAATCTCTGTAACCGCCGTAAATGCGAGGGTCTCTGATTCGTTCAAGCCAAAGTTACAATGTAGCACAATGTTACCATAGGCATCTCTCACCCAACGCTGAGTGGACTCTGGAGTCGTGGTCACTTCAAACGTAGAGACTTGACGACGGTGACTATCTAAGGGACGTAGAAACAGCGCGTGCTCGCTAAAATTGACAGGCTTCTCGTAGGTATGAGAGGTGGTATGCTTGATGCGTAACTTCATTTTGTGTCTTCCTTGGTTCGCTCTAGCGATACAATTACGTTTAGGCGTTGGTCGGTCGCGCCTTTGTATGTGCCCCGCATGGGCGCCACATCACTATAGTCACGCCCGAACGCGACTTCAATATGTCGCTCGCCCGCGGTTTGGTTGTTGGTCGGATCTAGGCCCCACCACATGCCGCCCGGTAAATAGACTTCGACCCAAGCGTGACTTGCCGCAGCACCGACCAGTGCGGAATCGGTTACCTCGGGATCATACGCTTCGATGTAACCACTCACATAGCGAGCGGGGATACCATTACTGCGCAAGATCGCAAGCATGAGGTGCGCAAAGTCTTGGCAGACGCCACGTCGTTGAGCAACTACATCAGCGATTGGAGTAGAAATGCTCGTTTCGCCCGACTTATAGTCAAAGTTTCTATAGATCCACTCGTTCAATGCCAGTAATGCCTCGCCATAGGCATCGGCTTGGCGAAAGAACTTTTTACGAATCCGCTTATGTTGATCGAGCGGCACATGGTGACTCGGCTCCATAAATTCGAACAGCTGATAACGACGACTATTGAAAATTTGACGCGCCTCCCCCACCGATACTTCAAGCATCGATTGCGGTGGTTGCACGGTGCAGGTTTCCACGTTTGCCTCGGAAGTGACCGAAAGCGAATTATGACGATAGGGTATAGAAAAGAACTCTACGTTGTTACCGAAGTAATCGACATATTGGTCCACACGCGCCTCGGGACTCACCTCTAAACGACGGCTCAAAATCTTCTGCGACGCATTTGCCTGTGGCCAGACACGCAGCTCCGCAAACGACTCGGAAGCTGGGACCGCGTATTTATACTCGGTGGTATGAGAGACTCTAAAGCGCATATGGTGTTTATTGGAGTAGCAAAAAGGAAGCCAGTTGTGTGAGTTTACATTTCAAAGAGAACTGGATCACGGGCGAAAACGTCTTGGTGGCTAAAGAAAATGTCTTCGATTCGCTCGTGCACCACCTCCACCTTAGCAGTGAGTTCCTCAAACTCTTTCGCGACAAAGTCCACGGGCCGTTTAATTGCCGTTGTTTCAAAGATGCCCGTGTCTAGATTATCATCTTCGAGATTCGGGCGCTCCGCTAGTGGAAATGCTTCGAGCACTGCAAGAAGGCCTTTAATCTCTTTTTGTAGTTCGCTTCCGAGGGGTCGATTCCCCGTAAACGACAACGTTCCAATCGCGTAATCAAGATTCCTTAAACAAAAATTAACCGAACTCGGCACATGTTTGCCTTGTAGCACCAAACTGCAGATACGATCCATATACGCGCGTGAACGAAATTCACGACGGTATGCATCCAACGAACCCAAGAGACGAAGCAAGGCAGTCAAGTCCGCACTCTCTTCATCGACCTCACGGTAGGTCTTCATAATACGTGGTATCGCGACCTTGAGCACTGAAAGCGTGCCTACCGCGCGCTCGTAAAACATCCCGACACGAAAGAATTGCCAGGCATCATCATGCGGCATTGTGCGTTCGGCGGTGCCGCTAAAACGCGCGGCTTCACTCACAATACGCTCACAGATTAAAGCCAGCCGTGCGCGTGTCATCTTGCGCTTTGATTCTTGGTTCAGATACAATGAGACATCCTCTAAAACCTCACGGCACTCTGGGCTGATGGTTTCACGGACGCTCTCTACCGAGTAACGTGCCGACGTGATACACGAGCGAACTGAAGCACCTTCGGCGGCGTCCAACAAGAGACTCTTAGAGAATGCCAGCGTATCGCGAGGTGGCTTTTTTCTTTTTAGAATATTGGTTTGCCCGGTCGCAGCGGCTACCGCCTGAAAAAGCGGCCAGTAGGTGCGCTGTTCTGCATGGGCCATCTGATCCCATCGCAGGCGCTCAAGCGTGTGAAACTGGCGTGCGGTGTTTTCAGCACGCTCGATGTATCGACCTGCCCAATACAAAGACTCTGCCACGCGACTACTAATCGAGAACCGCTTCCCTGATCGAGCGTGCGGACGTTTCGGCGCGGCCTCCTCAACAACAGAGTCAGGCACGCAGACATCCTTTAGCCCTCCAGAGACAACAGTAAGTCGATTCGTTCGGTGTTGACTCGTCTTTTGACGCGCCATCCCTCCTGGCAGAACAATGGGCTCCTTACCAAGGATGAAAAAGACTCGCAGATATCCACTGCTGGGCTCAAATACTCCATCTTTAAAACGAGGTAAATGTGCAGGTTCAGGAATTGACTGGGCTACAAAATACTCTGGATGACGCTTTGCAATCCGCGCCATGGAGCCATCGGATCGAACTGGGCGATCGCCGCACAGTTGCCAAAGCATATCATGGTCTTGAACCGGCTTCAGAATCAACTCATCCATATGCTCTCTGACGTAATCGCGTTGATCGATATCGTTGAGGTGATAGGTCGGCACTGAACGCAGTAAAGGACTTTCGTTTAAATAATGCTTGATGATCTGATCACTATAACGGAGCAAGCTACGGTTATCAGTCACGCCGACACCAGGGGCATTGACGATCGCAACGTTTCCTTTGCGCCAAACGTTGATCAGTCCAGGCACCCCTTTTGCACGAGCGTTTGGCACCGCAATCGGATCGAGTGCTGAGCTTTCAACACGGCGGTAGATCACATCCACACGCTCAAGGCCGCGGATCGTTTTTAAATAGACTTGGCTATCGCGCACTAATAGATCCCCGGGCTGTGCGATGGAAAGCCCCATGTGACGTGCAATAAACGCCTCTTCAAAGTATGCTTGCCCTGGCTGACCATCCGTTAAAAGCAGCACATGTGGATTCGTGCGGGGCGATTGTGCGCGCAACATTTCCAATAAATACGTGCTAAAGCCCGCGACTGGAGCCACATCCAACGCCTCGTAAAGCTCGGGAAACACCTGTGAAAGGATACGGCGATTCTGTAAAACATGTGACACACCGAATGGAGTGCCCATGTGATGCTCAACGATTTGCCAGTTTCCACCACCCGCATCGACTAAATCAAAGGCGCCAAATTGTGAATACTCCCCCAAAGGAACCTCTATACCACTCAGTTCACGTAAAAAGGCAGGGTCACGAAGCGCGAGACCGTGCGGGATCACTCGCTCGCGGAGAATCTTTTGTTCGGAATACAGGTCTTGAGCATACGCATTAAATGCGAGTGCACGTTGCACGACGCCTTTCGATATGCACTGCCACTCGTCTACCCCAAGCGAAAGCGGGAAGAGATCGAGACGCCACTGATTGCCGTCGATACGACCTGGAGTGACATCGGAAAACTGCAGGCCGAGTTCATCAATCGCATGATTCAGACGTTTTTGACGCTGCACTAAGTCGGACTTCGAGCAGCTCGAGATCACATCGACTATCGGCGCATACGGGTCGCGCGCGGCACCCTCAGGGGTAAAGGCCGCAGACGAACTCGCTCCTCGAATGCCTTGGAACGGATCTACTCTTAAACTGGCTTCGTCTACAATCGGCATGAATCGTTGAAAATGTATCGAGCCCTCTTCGATGGGAAGTTAAAAGGACGCGACTAGCTTAATTGCTGAACCGACACAGTCACATCCATCTCAACGGTCGATTTTCCGCGATAAGTGCCCGCGAGAGGACGGACGTCGACATAATCACGCCCCATCGCAACTTTGATGTAGGAGGCATCTGTTCGACGATCATGCGTCGGGTCATAGCCAACCCAGCCAATATTTGGCAGATAGCATTCTACCCACGCATGCGATGCAGTATTATCGACTGTCGATTGCGATTTGGGAGTAACATAGAAATAACCACTGACATAACGAGTTGGGATACCCACAGAGCGACAGAGCCCAATCATCACATGCGCAAAGTCTTGGCAGACCCCGCGCTGGATTTGAAAGACATGCAGCACATCCGACTCCACATGAGTAGTCCCGGGTGCATACTCAAAATGCTCAAAAATATACCCCATAACCCGCTCTACTTGCTGACGCACGTCAGAAATCCCTGCAATGATCTCTTTCGCCTCGTGCTGAATCATCGGGCTTAAGGCCACTCGTTGGCTGCCGGCGAGATAATCATAATAGCGATCATTGCGACCTAAGCCGACTAGCATTTCTGGAGGGCACGAGACCGTAAAATCGCGCTGATCCGTAAAAGTCTCCACTTCCGAGCGCGCCACAACCTCCAAGAGCTGATGCGATTCCATCACTTCAAAGTGGTGCACTTGGTTCGTATAGAAATCGAGCTGACGCATCACATTGACCGTCTGAGGCGAGAAATCCAACTGAAAGGAGACACACTGTTGAAAATCGTCCGAAACTGGGCACAGGTGTGCGTCGTTGATACTGTCACTGACTGGTGAAGCGTAGCGATAGTGTGTCGAATGCATAACCGAGTATTTCATAATCCGGCAATAAAGACCCGCCCTTGTGCGGTATTGTGGGATCAGCAACGACTGACCCGCAAAGTGCTATTGTTGTTGCTGTTGCTGTTGCTGTGAAGCAATCTCCGTAGCCATATCAGGGCGAGTGTGGAACATGTAGTTCGCGAACATGGCTTCACCGATTTCGACGAAACGCTCCTGCAACATGCCTAGATATTCGTGAAGCCCAGATTTAAAGGCGTCGTCGATATTACTATAGGTCATATCACTGACTAGGCGTCCCGATACGCGCTCCACGTCGTTCGAGTAGAATCCTGGATTGCTACCTGAGATCTTACGTAAGTTGCTATCCAAATGACGCACAGAAAACAAAATAGAACGCGGGAAGTTTGAATTAAAGATCAAGAAATCCGACACCTTTAGAGGATTCACGCTGGTGACATAGATACTATGATACGCTTCGAATGCACTGCATGAGCGCAAAAGCGCCCCCCATTGCACCGCATCAATCGCGCCGCCGACATCTTCCACGCTAGGCAGAAGGATATGGTATTTAATATCGAGAATACGACTGGTCTTCTCGGCACGCTCTAAATACTTCCCTACCTGCATAAAGTAGTATCCTTCAGTGTGCGTAAACGTTGAGTCAGTCATCCCTTGAAAGAGGTGACTATAATCCAGAATCTGTTTATAAAATTCGTAGGGGCCGTCCTCCCAGACCTTCTTCGCATTGTTGGACTTCAAGAAAAGATAGGCGTGGTTGAGACACTGCCACATCTCAGTAGAAATCTGATCTCGGATCATCCGTGCATTCTCGCGAGCTGCAAACATGCAGGAAATCACGGAGCTTGGATTCTCGCGGTTAAAGGTCAGAAAGTCGGTAACGCTTTGAGAGTCCGCTTGGTCATAGAGCTCATTAAAGAGTTCCTCTTCACCCGCTGCACGAATGACGGGCTCCCAATGCTCTTTGAGCTTGTCGTCATCCATCGCTTCAAAATCGAGCAATAGTTGAAGGTTAACGTCCAATAGGCGCGCAATGTTTTCGGCGCGCTCAATATAGCGGCTCATCCAGTAGAGAGAATCGGCAACTCGTGAAAGCATAGTAAAATATCGTTAAAGTTATAAAATGAGGTTCGTGTTCTCACTCATCCGAATAGAGAACCCATGTATCTTTACTACCGCCACCTTGTGATGAATTCACGACGAGCGATCCCTTATTCAGGGCGACTCGTGTCAAACCGCCGGGCACAATTGAAGTCTTTTCACCGCAGAGAATGTAGGGTCGAAGGTCCACGTGGCGGCCCTCAAAGTCACCCTTCGCCCAAGTCGGGTGACGCGAAAGCATGATCGGAGGTTGTGCGATAAAGTTACGCGGGTCGGCCTTAATCATGGCACGAAAATCTTCGACTTCTTTCTTGGAAGCCTTGGGCCCGATTAACATACCGTAGCCACCTGCCTCATTGGCAGACTTAACAACCAGTTGGTCTAAGTTCTCCATGATGTAAGTGAAGTCCTTCTCTTCCGAAGCGAAGAAAGTCTCCACCTGGCCAAGAATCGGCTCTTCACTCATGTAGAAGCGAATCATATCTGGCACAAACGCGTAGATCAGCTTGTCGTCGGCGATACCAGTGCCGATAGCGTTGGCGATATTTACATTACCCGCACGTAGCGCATTCACCAGACCTGGAACCCCGAGCATCGAGTCCGGGCGAAAGACGCTGGGATCAATAAAGTCATCATCAATTCGGCGGTAGATGACGTCGACTTGCTGTAAGCCTTGCGTCGTGCGCATGTAAACTTTGAAGTCGCGAACCACCAAATCGCTGCCTTCAACAATCTCAATACCCATTTGTCGGGCCAAGAAACAATGTTCGAAATACGCAGAATTAAAATGCCCAGGCGTCAGTAGCACGCAGACTGGGTCCTCCTTGCCATTTGGAGCGACGTATTGAAGTGTGTTTAACAACTCTTCCGAATAATTTTCCACTGGGCGCACACCTGCTTTTGGAAAGAAAGTCGGGAAGGCACGCTTCATCGCTTGGCGATTTTCGAGTAGATAGGAAACGCCTGAGGGGCTGCGAGCATTGTCCTCAAGGACGAGGTAATTACCCTTTTCGTCACGAATTAGGTCCGTTCCACATATGTGAATGTAAATATCACGCGGGATATCCACATTCATAAATTCGCGGCGAAAATGCTTACCTGAAAGTATGTAACTGGCAGGGATGATGCCCTCCTTAATGATACGCTGCTCTGAATACACATCTTTGAGGAACATGTTCAGCGCTTGGATACGCTGCGTCAGACCACGCTCTAAAAACTCCCATTCAGACTGTGGAATGATGCGTGGCATCAGATCAAACGGGAAAATCTTCTCAGTGCCCTCGTCGTCACCATAGACAGTGAAGGTGATACCTTGACGCAGAAACGAAAGGTCAACGGCTTGGCGCTTCAGCTCGTATTTATCCTCTGTAAGTGTAGATAAGCGCTCTAGGATGGCTCGGTAGTGCGGACGGACGGCACCGGTCTCGTCGAACATTTCATCGAAGAAGCCGTCTGTGGAGTATTTGTCGAAAAACATAATGGAATAAGAATATAGATGATGCGTAACAGCAGTTTATTTGCCGTTTTCAAGCTAATTGCATAAATGCGAAAAACGACTAACAGTCAGCACACCGTAGTAGCGGTGCGGAATTTGTCATTATTGGCAAATTTGGGACAGACTTTATGTGAATACTCAAGAGATGACACACATTAGACATAAATCCAAACTACAAAAATTTATTTATTACCCTTAGGGGTATCCAAGCTATTCGGCGAAAATCCAAACATTTTCGCTACAGGGGAGCTAGTGGCTTACTGCATAGAGAAGTAACTAATTAGAGCGACGAGTCCCACAACTAAGCCGATTAAAATAATCCATGAGAGTGCTGAAGTTTTATAGACCACCTCTGGAGTCGCTTCGCGTATCTCAGAATACTCAGGAGAAAAAACCATTTTTCCCTTTGCTGAAAACATCAGGTAGAGGATGTAGCCAT
The DNA here is from genome assembly GCA_018607135.1 of Opitutales bacterium. Taxonomy (GTDB): domain Bacteria; phylum Verrucomicrobiota; class Verrucomicrobiia; order Opitutales; family Coraliomargaritaceae; genus JBPOFY01. The sequence goes on along the minus strand of JABBCA010000015.1, from coordinate 46,033 downwards.
TGATCAAGGTGCCGATGGGAATACTCAATAAGCCCAGTGCGGCAAAAATGGTCCCTGGTATACGCACCCACGGTTTCAGTTTACGAAAGCCACGCCCTATCAAAATAGCGATAATACCAAAGATAAGGTAGAAGACTAACATACCGATAAAAAACGATGCACTGCCCTCATTCTCGCTTGCAGTCATCGAAACGGTTGTGGCCATCGTCAAGCCGCCAACAATCATGAAGAACGCTCCGATGTAATACAAAACACCGATCGAGCGAAGCGATGCCTCATGCTTAATGTGCTCTTGGCGTATCGCGAGCCACTCGCCGGTTTGTCCGACGGCGACCCCCTCTTTCATTCGTTGCAGATACTCATCTTTACAATTTGCGCAGACCTGCGTCTCACCTGCAGGTATCAATAAATCGGATTGCACAAAGATTGAGCAAGTCGGGCATTCTATCATAGCGGTATCATTCATAAATTATTGGAGTTTTTTTCTAATGTGCGTATCGCTACTTCGCGACACGGTAGATCGTATCGACACAGTTTCGAACATACTGCTCGTCACTCATCGTGACATTGACTTCGTCTGGAAAAACCACCTCTGCTTTGAATGCATTGGCAAGCGTCGCAAACAATTGAGCGCGCTCGGCCGCATCCATTTCATCTCTTCGATGCAGTGCATGCAGCGCGATTGCAGATTGATCTGGAGAAATACGCTGCCTCAAAACGGCCTCATGCCGTGGATGATCGCGAAACGAGTTATACATATTATCTAAAACCGCACTCAATATCGGGGGACGTATCTCTGGAATACGAATCACCACCGTGCCCGCAGCTAAATCTCCCAAGCGTTGCGACCGAGAGCTCACCACCGCAACAAGGCCTCCTAGGAAATACAGAATCGGCAAGCTATCCACGAACCTTAGCAGGTTACGCAACACAAACTGACTGGGCTTCAGTTTCAAACCATTCGCGTCAATTACACGCAAACGCATCATGCGCTTACCGAAAGTCTGACCACGCCATACCATTTCTAACACAATGTAGTAACCGATTGAGATCACAAAGTAGAGCAGAATGTATAAAGCCATCGCTAAATCCCCAGAGATCAGCCCCAGTATGCCGATGCATGCATATAAAAGGGTGGCAAGCGTCGAGATTGCAAAGGTATCGACAGAAACCGCAATAAAGCGCGAGATCGGGCTCGCAAGACGATGCACAAACTGAACTCCCTCGGGAGTCTGAATCACCAACTCATTGAAACGAGTCTTCAAGCGGGAACTCCTTCCTGAGTCTTACCAACGAATACAAAATAAGCAATCACTCCCGCAAGTTGTAATAAGCCAAAGGCAATCTTCACCGCATAGGGCAAAACAGGCTCATGGTATTGCGAGAAGAAACTTTCTATAATTCCCGCCCAAATCAGCAACACCGCGATACCCGCGATTAAAATCACTAAATCATCACGAATCGACCTCAAGCGCTCACCTAAGCTCATTCGATTTTTAGCAAACAGTAAAGTGCTCCCCAGCAGAAGACCTCCTTGGCCTGCCAATAAAATCGCAGGTATTTCGACGCTGCCATGCGGTAACAACCAGCCAGTCAAAAAAATCGTCTCTCCGGCAAGCACATAGTCAATCATCACCGCACCGAGTATCGCCCCATTGTAGAATAGGAAAATACCCGTCCCAATCCCAAAAGTCATGCCCAAAGCTAAAGTCAAAATTGCGACCTTAGTGTTATGCGTCATGAGCTGTGTAGAAAAAGTCGCACGCTCATCTTTCATATGCTCACCTTTACGTTCTTCCTCCTCCGCGACACGATCACTAGGATCCCCTAAGAGGTGCGAGAAAGGCATCAACACCGACTTCGAACCTGGATCGAGCGCAAGCGACCCCGCACCAAAAACCATACCACCGCCAAAGATCACAAAGACCCAAACCATCAGTCTAAAATGACGACGCACGGTGATAGGAAATGCTGAGAGCAGCGAGACGAATGCTTGCGCAAATGGCAATCGGCGAGAAACCGTGCCATGCATTTCACCAAACCCGCGGGCTACCAAAGATTCCAAATACTGCTTCGTCTGCGGCTCTACCGCATACGCACCAAGCTTCGTTAAGTCCGCAGCAACTCGCTCATACAGATAATGAAACCGCTGCGCCTGCTCCACATCAAGCCCAAGCTTTCCTCCCGTCTCTAAATGAATCAGCATCCCTTCAAACTCATTCCAATCGGCACGTCGCTCACGAATAAACTTTTCAACATCTAAAATCATAAGTTTTTTTGTAAATTACAATTAAAGCAACTGCCTTTGTTTAACGGTAAGATATTGGTTCACCAAATCGACACTCAGCTTCTCGTCGTCGAGAACTGAAAACTCCACACCCGTCGCACGCAGCTTCACCTGCAACTGGCGCAAGCCATCCCATCGCATGTGACCTGCTATCTGTTTAGCAATGGGAGCAGTTGACACCTCCTGATAAAGCGGATGCACCCCCTCCCTACGTATTGAATTTACCAATACATAGTGCTGCGCCGACAGCATCCCAATGTGCTTTTCAAATTCCTCAGCAGCTGCGACATCGCTCAAGTCGGTCAAGAACACCACCAAAGCACGCCGACGAAGTCGTAAACGTAAAAACGTAAACAACTCGTCCAAATCAAACGGGCCATTCTCCGTCTTCAAATCAAACAAAGCATCTTGAATCACTTGACCATGCTGCTTACCCGCGCTGGCTCGGACGAATCGTGAGACTTGCTTACCAAAGCTCACCAAACCAAATAAATCGCCTTCACGTTCTGCCACCATACCCAGCACGCTAGCTGCCGTAACATAGCGCTCGAGTATCGTCTCCGCATAATCGTCATCGACTGATGCATCGTCCCGTGTGGAACGACGACCACTCAAGCGAGAATGATCGATCACTAAATAGATCTCTTGAGTGCGCTCGATTTGGTAAGCCTTAGTCACCAACTCACCACGCTTTGCGGACGCTTTCCAATGCACATCCAACATACTATCCCCCGAGCAATATTCACGCAGTTGCTCGAACTCGCGCCCCTGCCCGACCATTCGCTGCGCGTGCACACCCAGTGCACCACGATTTAAAAATAAATTCGCCAACTGACGCCGCTCTCGCCGTAGGTTTGGGTAAACACGTATTTCAGCCGTCGACTCGAAGGAGCGACGCACTCGGAACAATTTCATCACAGACGGCAGTTCCACATACGTCTTCGGACATTTATACACTCCACGCGCACGCGCAGTCACATCCCACGAAACCATCCAATGCTTCACCCCCTCACCCGAAAGACTGACCTGCTTCAAGTCTTCCTCTTGCGTAAACTCAACTGGCAGCGGCAAGCCTAAGGTAATCAGCTCTGGAGCCACAGTCTCCACTCGAACATGCAGCGTCAATTGCCCCTCATTATCACGCGCCAAACGAGTAACTGGGTCTGCCTCGACTCGCAGCCCATCCAGTAAACGAGCCGACACATACAAATCAACCACTGCAGCCACCAGCAACGCAGCCGCGCCAATCAGCACCCACCAGCCCCACTCACTAGAGACAGTGCCCAGCAAACCCAAGGGCATGAGTAATGCCGCTACAAATAAGCTACGTTGACTAGGAACAGGACGCATCAGTGATCAAATAAATTAACGCGGCACAGGCACCACTTCTAGCAACTGCCGAATGACTTCCGCAATGGTCAGACCCTCAATCTCATACTCAGGGCGTAGCATTAACCGGTGGGCCAAAATCGGAACCGCGAGTGCCTTCACATCATCTGGAGTGACAAAGTCTCGACCATCAATTGCCGCCGCAGCGCGGGATGCCAACAACATCGCTTGCGTCGCGCGAGGCCCAGCTCCAACAAGCACCGACTCATGCTTACGAGTGCGGCGAACGAGCTCGACGATATAGGTGAGTAATTCATCGCGAACCACAATCTCATTGAGCGTATCACGAACCGTTTGCAACTCACCCACCCCCAGCACTGGCTGCACGACACCGCTAGCAAGCACAGATTCCGGCGAAGCTCGATTCAACATACTCCGCGCGAGGGTCAACTCGTCTGCTTCATCAGGGTAATCCATCAAGATCTTCAACATGAAGCGATCCTGCTGTGCCTGGGGCAAAGAGTAAGTGCCTTCATGTTCGATCGGATTTTGTGTCGCGAACACGGTAAAGCTCGGATCCAGTGCAATTTCTTCCCGATCGACTGAAACGCGCCGCTCTTGCATCGCCTGTAACAACGCAGACTGTGTCTTTGCTGGCGCTCGATTGATTTCGTCGGCGAGTAGAAAGGTCGTGAATACAGGCCCTTTGATCAAAGTAAATTCCTGCGTCTTCATGTTGAAGATATTTGTGCCCGTAATATCGGTCGGCATCAGATCAGGCGTAAACTGAATACGGCTCGATTCGACCGAGAGCACCGACGCGAGCGTGCGCACCAATAACGTCTTCGCCACACCAGGCACTCCTTCGATCAAGGCATGTCCTCCAGTCAAAATCGTAATCAATGCCAAATCGATCACATCATTTTGGCCAATGATCACCTTGCCAATCTCGGCACGCGCGGCCTCGAGCTTTTGGTGAAATTCTATTAAGCTAGTTTCGTTCATAGGCTTTTCCTCTTTTTACGGTTCATTATAGATTGAATTTTAGAGTGTGTTTCCGCTGGCTTTCGTTTTCGCGGACTGAGTTGAGTATACTCTGATAAAATCGTTTCTACTTCTTCGACTTCCTTAGAATAGTAAGCACGGTCGGCATCATTTCTGAGAAAACTAAGTTTCCATTGACGAAACGCTTCACTAGGCAGCTCCGAAACTGGCACACTGCGCTGCACCAGATCACTCAAACCTGCCTCAATAGAATGCTCCGCAAGGATGATATTCGTCTTTGCCCTACCCATACGAGAGGGCAACAGCGGAGACATCCCGCGCCACACGATCAAGCTCATCAATACTGCAAAGCCGAGAAAGAAACCCTCTAGGCGGTATCGACGCATGAGTATCGCAACCCCAGTGCTTTCCATCACACCAAGGTGTGTCTCATCAAAGATCACGAACTGGTGATCGCCGATTACCCATGCGAGTAATTTTGAATAGCGGTGCATCAACAGCGCCTCATTCGAGAATAGATAATCATCCGTCATCACCACAATTCTACCGCCTGCGGAAAGCTGCTGAGCCATCACTACTTCATCTTCGATCTGATACAAGGGCTGCCAATGGTCTCCAAGTTCCGTCAAAATTCCACCTTCACGCCAAGGCAAAGTCGCCGGCAAACCAGCCGCGACTGCCAACTCAGTGGCCTGCGCATCACCTCCTTCATGCTCACCATGCGTCAAAGAAATCTCACCCCAAAAACGCTCCTCTTTTTCTGTCGCGCGACGAGTGAAGGCATCTTCGTTGCTCCTCTCCTTGTCTTTATCCGCAAAGACACCATCCTCATCAGGATCTTCGATTACAGACTCATCGCCATCGGCGCTCTCTTTGTCGGCTTCATCGATAAACTCACCCTCGTCGTCCAGATACTTATATCCTACACGACTAGGATTCAAGGCAACGAGGACACCACTGCCATTAGAAACAAACTCCTCAACTGCTTCGTAGTGAGAAATTGAATACATTGAATACGCGTTCATATTCAACAGCACCAGCAGCCCATCCTCAGGCAAGCGCTTCATTTGGCCAAAGGGCTCAAAATTCCGAATCGAATGCACTCCCGAGAGCGCATCATAACTTTCAAACAGCGCTTTTGCACCAAGTGGATCGGCCCGCAGACTTGAACCCACAGGGTAGCTGTCACCACTTTCAAAACGCAAATTGATCAACCAAGTGGTGCTTGCAAGGAAGGCCGCGATCACAGTAATCAAAGCAATCACGCTGAAAGTTTTACGGCTCACGACAAGACCCCCGTTTCCGCTAAATACGCTTCCATCTCTGAGATCTCATTCGGACCGATTGAGCGATCGCCATACCAGACAGACTCAAAAAGCCGCATTTCTTTACGATACAATTCAGGCAACTGCACGTGCCCATGTGCACGACTCGATAGCTCCTTTGCATACTCGCGATTGCTCTTAGACAAGCGAATGACCACAAGGCCTTCACTCGCGAGTGCCGATAATTGCGCAAGAAAATAGGCACGAAGCGCCAAACGATAGTCTCCTTTTGCGATCAAGTCGCGCGCCATTTCCACCCACTTATTGCGAGGCAACACGTCCGCAGCTACATCGTCTGCAGTTAAGTCGGGCACGGCCTCTGCGTCGGTCGCAGCATTGCCTTCTACCGTATCAAGCGGTTGATATAGACGAAACGCCTTCACTGCAAAATACACGAGTAAGAGAACAAAGCACCCAATAATTAAGTAACTCAACGCATTACCCAAACCAAGGAAGCCACCCCAATTCATATCAGACGACGACTCATCCTCTTTTCCAAAGAGCTCCTCTAGCCAAAGTTCCAGTTTTTCTTGCCAACGCTCAATGGTCTCAAACAAGCCTTTCAGCCAAGAGACGTCTGCTTCCCCTGCTTCCACTTCTTCACGCGGAAAACGCCATACAAACTCACGCTGCTGCATCACTTGATCAATCGACACATCCAACTCTTCCGGTGAAATTGCTGGTGGCACTGCGACACCCACCTGCGCTTGACCCAATAAACCCAGTTCCTTCGGAGCGACTAGCGGCGATAGCACCAATAAAACCAATCCCAAGCGCATTGCCTTTGACTGTAGGCAGGTTCTCAATCGTAAGCGCAAATCTGCGCCGCTGCGTCGCGACTCACAATAATGACGACGCAACATATAGACGGCTTTAACCAGCGGATCGATCACGGCGAAAGCAAGTATCGCACAGACAAATAGCGAGGTGCTATTTAAGAGATGGTAGCCCGAGCGCGAAAAGACAGTCTCCACGCCGAGCAGAGTCTTCAGTAAATAAGGAACCGACATCAAGACAGTCAGCCAATTTACAAAACATAAGAGATACACGAGGCTAAATAGTGTGAGCAGGACCCAGCTCTGCTCATTCCACATTCGCCCCAGACGCCAACTTTCGTTAACCAATTCTCGCTCCGACCGCTCCTCGCGAGGGTCCGTAATCAGGATGTTTTGATAAAACGCATATACATATGGAAACGGTAGTGTAAGCACGAAGGCTATCGGCAAGCTAACCAAAGCAGTGGACTGCCAAAAACTTTGAATACGTAAGGCCTTTAACCAGTCGCGAAGCCTCCAAGGCTCAGCCTCGACGCCAACAAGAGCGGCACGTAAGCCATCGGCAAAATACGCCTGCGTGAGCTTAAACCAAATGAAGAGCAGCCCGAGCCCCACAGCTCCCGGAAACAATGAGCGCTCGGCATAGCCACTCGACGACATCTCTGACCAGAAAAACAAAAAACCAAAAATAAACGGCGCCACACCAAACAGATAGACCGTCCACGTGGATATAGAAACATGGCGCAACAAGTGCATCCCCTCCTCAATCAAATCCATCGCGCTGGGCTCGCCATCTTGCTTTGCACGACGTCGCCGAGAGCGCTGCTGCCCTTTTGTTATCTTCGGCGGCTTCTGCTTTTTCTTAGCCATCAATCCAAGAAAACGCCGTTGTGAAATTGAGAAGGAATTCCGAGTAAGATCTTGCCGACAAGATAGAAGGCATAGACCGCAAGAAAGAAACCGAGCCCAGCCATAAACCATCCACGCGCGGCCTTAACCCACCCCGATTGGGCCTTCGGCGCAGCTTCCAAAATCCCATCTAGGCAGGGCCGACAAATCATGCGTCCGTCATGCTCCGTCACACATTCTCGACAGTAAAAACGCTCACAATCTGGACAACGCGCGACCGCTTCGCGGCTGACGTGCTGAAAACAACGCGATTGTGAGAGCGAAGACATCAAACTTCTGAAGGAGTTTCCCGCTCGGCAGAGGACTGAATCGGAGGTGGAGTTGCAACAGTCGCAGCCTTGGGTGCAGACACCTCAACCTTGGATGGACGACTACCCGCATCTTTGTAGATCGCTTGCTGCAAATCCTCATCGGTCAACACCCCTTGAACGCGCTCAATTGCTTCGACCAGTTTGGCTTCGGCCTTCTTGGCTTTGCGCTTCGAGTTGATACCACTGATCACCACAGTCTGCACTGCGGTTTTGATACCAAACATCACCGAGCCCCGCCCCCAAAGGAGCAGCCCGCCGAATCCCACAAAAATGAGACCAAAAATAAACATCGGGATGTAATCCATACCACTCACTGGCAGCGATAGCAGCATCGGAATCCCGACTAACAGTAGAATCAAAGCGATGATATTCGCAGACTTTGTGGGACATACTAGGATCGCTTGAATGTCCTCATACGCGAGCCGCTTATAAGTCTCGGTAAACTGACCATCGACCACCAGAACATGATCGTCGCCGAGATACGCCTTCTGCACACTCATGCTCGAACGCCCGGCGAGTTTTCGATATTTTTGCGTAGCTGGCTCCATCACGTCGACCCCACTTTCATCATGCTGTAGATAAAGAATCCGACACCGATCAACTCGAGCGAACCGAGAAAGGTAGCCAGTAGGTAGCGCCAGCGACTTCGACGCACTAAACTCGTTGGCCCTTTACGCCATTGAAACGCGCAAATGCCAATTGCTATTGGAGCCGTGATCGCCAGTAGTGGCCAAAACAGAAACGGCAAGATGACTAATGCCAGAGCGATGTCATCCCACTTCGTGCGCGATCGCTTCGCATCTGCAGGGCTCTTTTTACCGATGAGGGATTGTAACGCTTCGAAGCTGACCGTTTTGCCCTGATAATCAGTCTTGCAGAGATCACAAATCATACGACCACTCACATCGCAGATCGCAGTCGCAGGAAGCTTCGCGTGAAAAAAGCAAGTGCTTTGCCCACCTTCCATCACCTCTTCGGCTTCAACCAAAGACTGCTTACGAATCGCCGCAGGAAACAAGCGCACTGAGTGCGCCTCCCCCACATACTCGCGACCGTAATCGGTAGTTTTCACACGATCCGGCATCGGCATCGCGCGCATACTGCGTAAAGACCTCAGCTCTGTTTCCATCGATTTGCCTATTTAGAGTAGCCGTTAAGACTCTTCGCCCAAATCGTCGTAAAACGCAGCGATTCCGGTATACATAAAGGTCATCGACCATAGCAACCCGATGAACAATGCAATACAGCCGAGAAAGTGATATGGGATAAAACTCAAATAGAGCCAAAATAGTTTCTTCTTATGGCCATCCATCTTTCGCTTACTCTCTTCAATCAGGTCAAAGACGCCCATCTCAGGGTAATCTGTCGCGAGGTAATAGGTCAGCGCGTAACGCAAATACAAATAGATGCTGACCACCACTGCCGGAATTACGGCACAAACAATACCAAGAATGAAGAGCGGATTCTCCTCGGGAGTCGCATAGGCGCCTGAATCACCAGAAATAATAATAATCGCCAAAATGCCTCCGGGAATCGCCGCAGCCAGTGCGCCGAGGCCAATGATCAAGCTGACCATAAAATAGAGCCCAAACCCTCGCCAAAATTTGTCAAAAGCACTAAAGATTAAACCCGAATCCGGAGTATCCCCGCGATACATTGCCAAGAACGCACGATTGAAACCGATCGTCATTGGGCCCGTAATCGCCCATTGAATTAAACCACCTATAAAGGGAATAAAACCAACCACAGATTGAATTACCGTGAACACCAAGGTAATCACCACACCGCCGCCCCATTGACCAGAGAGTGTCTCCTTTGCCATTGCACGTAGTTCCCCGTTGGGCGTCATACCACCAGTGCCACGGCCACTAGAGAAACGTGCGTTATGCGTCACCCCTTCCTTTAGGCCCTGCGCATAGGAATCGCGGCAGTTCGGACAAACTTGACGATCCCCCGCAGGAATCAATTGCTCCGAATCGACCGAGGCTCCACAAGTGGGGCAATCAGTCGCTCCAGCAGCAACAGGATCGGCAAAGACTGTAGCGTATGGAGACCAGTCTGCCATCCCCTCACGCCATACCAGATTCCGAGGGTTCACATCACCAGCGCCCACTAAGCGCTTCAACTCATCTTCAGCGACAGGCCCTTGTTGAGCGCCGTTTTTTTCATAAAACCATTCCATAGATATGCCTGTTGTTCGGTAATTAAACTGTTACCCTATCATTTGCTAACGGATTCATGAAGCAATACGAACTAAAATCCCAGAAAAACGCAGCTATTTAGAGATTCCCGAAAAGTCATCGTTTCAATCGCGGTAGCTGCAACCCTCGATCTATCATGCGTATCCCGTAGCGAGCCGCTTTAGCAAACGACACGTTGCCTCCGAACGTTTGCTAAAGCGGCACGCTAGACTAAGAATTTAAACCAACGCCTGAATCTCCGCATATAGCTTCTCGAGCTCTGGCATTGCGACACCCAGAGCCTGCCCACGACGTAACGGTTCGCCCCAAAGGCTTTCTACTTCGACTGCTCGACCTGCTAGAAAATCGATCAGTGAGGATGGCTGATAAGCTCCCATCTTCTCCGTTACGTCGAACTGTCCTTGCAGAAAGCTTTCCTTTATCTCGTAACCGGCCTTGCCCGCAGCAGACTGTAGCTCGCGCATCAATGCCCACGCTCGCCTCGCCATATGAGGATCGGCTAGAATCTTGTCGGTAGTCATCCCACCACACGCTATAGAAAGGCCGTTAAATGGAACATTCCAACAGAGCTTCCGCCATAGGGATTGATCCAACGAGGACGAGGCACTACAACGCAAATCGGCTGCAACAAAGACTGCAACCATTGCCTCGACCAGCTCTGGCCATTGATTATTCAAGGAGCCAATCTCAACACGCCCCGATAAATAGTTCTCGACGACTGCGGGCTTAGTGCGATTGGCACAAACAAAACAGAGACTCGACAACACAGGGTTCTCAGGAAAATGCTTCGCATAAAACTCAGCGTTCCCCATCCCATTTTGCAAAGTCAAGATGACCGTTCGCTTCGGCTCTACCAAGTCCCTCAAGCTCTCAACCAAAGAGGCATTCACCGTGGTCTTCGCAGTGATCACCACCACGTCCACCGTGCCAATCGCTACAGCAGACTCAGCCACCTGAGCCGGCCGCACACAATACTCTGCATTCAACTCCTCTGTGCGTGGATCGATCATTCGAATCAGAATCCCCCGCTCCGACATCACCGCTGCATCGGAGCGAGCGAGCACATGTAACGACGCTCCCGCCTTGGCCAAAAAGCCACCATAGTAGAGGCCGATTGCTCCGGGACCAAGGAGCGCAAACGAACTGGATAAACTAACTGCTGACATCAGCCATAGTTATTACGCTAATGCGAGGTTTGGCGAAAAGAATCGTCGGCGCAGTTTCTTAATCATAATCTTACTCTTAATCGTAATCTTCCCCACCTTCCATCAGTCCTTACTATACTCACGACTCGATTAAGATTAAGATTAAGAGCGCGACTGTCGCAGTATAAGAATTCATCTACCTTCAGTATCAACTGTTAGGTTGCCTACCCCCTATCTCTGCACTCATACATACTGAGATATGAAGGGATTTTTTCAAAGCTTACTCGGATCACTCACCGCATTCATCTTACTGGGATGCCTCTGCATATTTGCATTCTTCGCTTTCATCGGCGCGCTGGTGTCTTTAAGCGAGCAACCCTTGATAGAAGTCAACTCAGGCAGTGTCCTAGTCTTCAACCTGAATACGAGTGTCCACGACGCGCCGCTCGGCGCGAATCTCGAAGATGCCCTACAGGAAGCCATAACCGGCCAAGTCCACCCAACCATCTATTTGCTCAAAGTAGTCGATGCCATTGAACGCGCGAAGACCGATTCCGACATCTCCGCCCTACTCCTACACGGCAACCTCCTACAAGGTGGCTACGGATCTGGGCTAGCTGCCATTTCAGAAGTTCGCAAGGCCCTCGAAGATTTCAAAACTTCAGGCAAGCCAGTGTATGCGTATGTGGTGACACCAACGCAAAAAGACTACTACTTGGCAAGCGTTGCTGACGAAATTTGGGTCAATCCATTTGGCACCCTTTCACTCAATGGCTTAGCAACCAATGGGCCGTTTTTAGCAGACACTTTTGAAAAATATGGCATTGGCGTGCAAACCACTCGCGTTGGTGCCTATAAATCCGCAGTCGAAATGTTTACTCGCACCGAGATGAGCGATGCCGATCGTGAACAAAAAGTGACCTTACTCAATGATTTGTGGAACGGGCTACTATCCGAGATCAGCAACTCACGAAAAATGAATCTGCAAGCGATTCTAAAGCTAAGCAACGAACAGGCTTTTTTCACTGCTATCGATGCCAAAGCCGTAAATTTAGCCGACAAACTTGGCTACCTCGATGAACTCATTGAGCACCTATCTCAGACTCACAATTATTCAAAGGCTGACGATAGCTTTCAGCAAATCGATCTAGTGGACTATGCCGATGCCCGTGGCTTTGAATGGGACAGCACCGCGAAAACTGGAGAGCGCATTGCAGTCGTCTATGCGGAAGGCGACATCATTGACGGAGATTATATGCCGCAATACGTCGGAGGCGACTGGCTTGCATCCGAATTGCGCCGATTACGTAAGGATGCAGACGTCAAAGCAGTGGTGCTGCGCGTCAACAGTCCCGGCGGCAGCGCACTCGCCTCTGAAGTCATTCAGCGAGAAACACGACTACTCGCCGACCAGAAACCCTTGATTGTTTCCATGGGAAGCTATGCCGCCAGCGGTGGCTATTGGATCTCCGCGTATGCCGACACGATTTACGCGCAACCGTATACCATTACAGGATCGATCGGCGTGTTCGGCTTGGTCTTTAATTTTGAAGGCGCTGCGGGAAATTTTGCCATCCAATTCGACGGCGTAAAGACCTCCCCCTTTGCCGACATCTATACTGCAACTCGTCCGCGCTCCGACGAGGAAATGGCGCTCATACAACAATTCACCGATGAGATTTACGATGCCTTCATCCACAAAGTAGCGGAGGGTCGTAGCATCGAAACAAGCAAGGTTCGCGAGCTCGCCCAGGGCCGTGTTTGGAGCGGCGCAAGCGCGCAGGACCATTCACTTGTGGATAAAATGGGCGGTCTAAACGAGGCCATCATGGCGGCGGTCAGTTCAGCCAATTTAACTGCCCCAATGATCGAGCAAGTCCCAGCACCAGCCACACTTGCTGAAAGCATCACCCTGTTACTTGAAGAAGTCGGCGCGGCGCCAGTTGCCAAAAGCCCGAGCGCACTGAACCAAATCACCACTGAAATCGAAGCGCTCAGCAAGCAAGTTCGCGGGCTCAATGACCCACGCGGCATCTATACGAGAATGCCCTACGGGCTACACGGGTTGTAAGTGAGCGAGCCTAACGTATATCCAAGTGAACACGTGAATCAACTAGGCTCGTAGACTTCTCAGGATAGTCTAAAGTGTAATGTAGCCCACGGCTCTCTTTACGCTGTAGTGCACAATCCACTACAAGACTTGCTACCAGAATTAAATTGCGCAACTCAAGCAAACTCTCGTCCACCTTGAAGTCCCAATAGTATTCGTTAATCTCTCGCTCTAAGGTTTGAATACGCGTGCGCGCCCTTTCAAGGCGCTTGTCTGTGCGCACAATGCCAACGTAGTCCCACATCGTGCGTTTCACCTCATCCCAATTATGGAGAAGGACCACGCGCTCATCCGAGTCGCGCACGTCGCCATCGACCCAATCGGGTAGCGTTACTTCGCTGAGCTTTGATTTTGATAAATACGCACAGGTGGTCTCCGCACCACGATTGGCCATCACAACTGCTTCAAGCAATGAATTACTCGCCAAGCGATTCGCCCCATGCAGCCCCGTGCTCGCCACTTCGCCGCATGCCAGCAGACCCGGCAGCGAGGTTTCACCCTCTAAATTCGTCTTCACTCCCCCACACAAATAGTGCGCCGCTGGGACCACTGGGATCATGTCTTTTTCAAGTGCGATGCCTTGCTTGGCACAATAATCGTAGATATTAGGGAAGCGTTCATGTAATTCCTTCAGAGAAATCCCACGTGTATCCAGCCAGACATGACGCGAGCCCGACTGCTTCATCTCGGAGTCGATCGCCCGAGCAACCACATCGCGTGGCGCCAGCTCCTTGCGCTCATCATACTTCTCCATGAAAGCCTCGCCTTTTAAATTACGCAGAATCGCACCTTCGCCACGAACGGCCTCAGAGATCAAAAAGCGGTCGGAGCCGACTCCATAAAATGCAGTCGGATGAAACTGAATAAACTCCATATTTCGCACTTCGACGCCCGCGCGATACGCCATCGCAATCCCATCTCCGGTCGCAATAAATGGATTGGTGGTATATTGATACACTTGGCCGATACCACCCGTCGCGAGCATCACCACTGGAGCCGAAAACGTTTCAACGTGCTCACTATGCGTATCCAGCGCGTAAAGACCCAACACTCGATCCTCCCCCGCAGGAGCAGAGTGGCCAAGCTTCTTCAGCTTCGACGAGGTAATCAATTCGATCGCAAAGTGATGCTCAAAAATATCAATATTCGGCGAGCTCTCAATGCTATGCACTAAGGCATCCTCAATGGCCTTCCCTGTAACATCCTTCACGTGCAGAATACGCCGCTTCGAATGCCCACCCTCTTTGCCGAGTGACACACGACCATCTTCGAGCTGAGTAAACTCGACGCCTCGGCTCGCCAATTCTTCGATACCTTCGGCGCCATCTTTCAAAATCTCACGCACCACGGCCTCATCACAAAGTCCATCGCCCGCAATCAAAGTATCCGAAACATGCATTTCCACGTTGTCGGTCTGAGAAGTCACCGCAGCGATTCCGCCCTGCGCGTAGTTCGTATTCGATTCCGCAGAATTCTTTTTCGTAATAATCGCAACCCGACGCCGAGCCTCCGCTACCTTCAACGCATAGCTCAAACCAGCAATACCACTGCCGACGACAATTACATCATAAGAATTGGACATTAAAAAAAGAAAATAGTAGGTAGTAGGTAGTAGTTAGAAGCAAATCACAGAATTCCGAAACTAAGTTCTAGCTTCTGAATTCTAACTTCTTTTCTAAATCAACGCATTATCAATCAAACGTGTTTGGTCGACCCAGACAGCAACGGTGATCACTTGCTTTCCGGGTATGATTTCGCGTGCGGGCTTCATCGTGTCGCGGTGCACGATTTGCACATAGATCACGCGAACTTTTCGGGAAAGTGACAAGTGGTGCGTAATCTCGGCGACGACGCGATCGACGCTACGCACGCCCTCTTCAACCATGCCTATAGCGATGTTAAGCGACTTCGAAATGCTCAGCGCCTCTTGGCGCTGGAGTGATGTTAAATACGCATTACGCGAGCTAGTCGCAAGGCCATCTGGATCGCGATGCGTCGCGCCGACGACGATTTCTGCGGGAATGTTTAAATCCTCTACCATCTTACGAATCACGGCACATTGCTGGGCGTCCTTCTGCCCAAAAACGGCAATGTCTGGACGTGTGATGTTAAATAGCTTCAGACAGACCGTCGTCACTCCACGAAAATGATTGGGGCGCGAAATTCCACATAGGCCATCAGTGATCTCCTCTTCATTCACATACGTGGAGAAGCCCTCTGGATACATTTCGCTGAGCGACGGATTAAAGACGATATCTGCTCCGCGCTCGCGGCATTTCTCGATATCTTGCTCCAACATACGGGGATATTTATCGTAATCCTCGTTGGGCCCAAACTGGGTGGGGTTGACAAATATCGAAACAATGACTTTGTCAGCCTTCTCTTTGGCAATATCTATCAGGGAGAGATGGCCTTCGTGCAGGCAGCCCATCGTAGGGACCAGCGCGATCAATCGACCGCTAGAGCGCAAGCCGATGGCGTGAGATTGCATTTCGTTGACCGATTGAATTGTCTGCATAACAAGGTTTCTCTTAGATTTCGTATCGGTTACCTACTTTTTCACAATAATATTCATCCACAACCTAGAACTCCTAGCTATTAGCTAGATATCATTAGTCATTTAATTATGAGCGATCCTTACATCCAAGAACTTTTCGCCGAACGTATCGGTGGCAATCAATATGGCAAGTCCACTGCCATCTATAAGTTTGAGAAAATCAAACGCGCGAAGAAGGCGGCTAAAAAAGCAAAGCCTGATGTCGACTTGATCGACATGGGCGTGGGTGAGCCTGACGAAATGGCGTTCCCAATCGTCGTTGAAACCTTACAAGCTGAAGCCGCCAAGGAAGAGAACCGCGGCTATGCGGACAACGGTGGCGACGAATTCAAAGCTGCGGCCGCGAAATACATGGCTGAAGTCTTCGGCGTGAACGACATCTGCGCTGAAACTGAAGTGGTGCACTCCATCGGTTCAAAGACCGCACTTTCCATGATCCCCGCCTGCTTTATCAACCCAGGCGACTACGTGCTCATGACCGTCCCTGGCTACCCTGTGCTGGGCACACATGCTAAATATCTCGGCGGCGAGGTTTATAACATGAAGCTCGAGGAGGCGAACCACTTCCTACCCGACCTCGATGCCGTGCCAGCAGACGTCGTCGCGAAGGCAAAGATCATGGTGCTCAACTACCCGAACAACCCAACTGGCGCATCGGCGACACTTGAGTTCTTCGAAAAGGCAGTGGCTTTTGCCAAAGCAAACAACCTCATTATCCTACAGGACGCAGCCTACGCTTCACTCATTTTTGAAGGTAGCCCAACTTCGATCTTCCAAGTCGAAGGCGCAAAGGAAGTGGCCATCGAGCTCCACTCCCTCTCTAAGAGCTACAACATGACTGGCTGGCGCATCGGTTTCGTCGTCGGCAACCCGCTCATCGTCAAGGCTTATGCTGACATGAAGGACAACTCCGACTCGGGTCAGTTTCTTGCCATCCAAAAGGCAGGTGCAGCCGCACTCGCGAACCCGCAAATCACTGAAGAGATCGCTGCGAAATACTCTCGTCGCATGGATTTCCTAGTCGAAGCCCTCAACAGCGCAGGTTTCTCCGCGAAGAAGCCACAAGGCAGCTTCTTCCTCTATGTGACCGCACCGTCTGCAGTGACTTTCAATGGCGAAACCACTGAGTTCGACAGCGGTGAAGCATTCAGCCAATGGCTCATCACCAACGAACTCATCAGCACCGTGCCTTGGGATGATTGCGGTAATTTCGTCCGCTTCTCAGTGACTTTCGCAGGAAAAGGTGAAGACGCCGAAAAGGCCATCATGGCGGAAATCGGTCAACGCCTCGCGAACTACCAGTTCACCTTCTAAGCACCTGCTAGAACGATTTCCACAAAGGCCGCCTTCAATTCGAGGGCGGCCTTTTTTGTCAAAAACCTAGAGCCATCACGTGGCGTCCGCGCTTGCGCGGGCCTCCGATGCTAATCCAACATATTGAAACTAATCCGAATCTCCTGCCCCTTCCCAGTAGGCGTGGGACCTGCCGTGCGGATTTTCGCAAATGCAGCTCTCACCGAAGTATCAAACGACGCATTTCCAGATCCAGGTCGGAAGCTGATGTTGCTAATGCGACCCGAAGAATCGACATAGAAGGTGGCGACCACTTTTAGGTCCAATCCCGCAAGGCTACCGGGCTTGATCCACGCGCGATTCAACATTGCCGAAATTTGCCCGACATAACGGCGCATGGCGTCTTGCTCCTGCGAAGTCATGCTTTGATTCGAGGGCGAAGGAATATACGTATCTGGCACGCGAATCTCACTACGGTCGAGTTTGATGTTTGGCACTGGCTTTGGCTGGGTCTGCGTGCGCGGCTTCTTTTCCTTGATCGGGTTCTTTTTAAAGAATTCGTCAGCACTCATCAATGGTTCAACTGGCTTCGGCTTAGGCTTTGGCTTCGCCTCGGTCGGAGCCGGCGGGTCGGGTAAAACGGGCTCAGGAACAGGTGCGAGGGCAGGGATATCAGGTAGGTCGAGCGGCTTCGACTCCTGCGGCTGCACTTGCGGCGGAGGCGTGTCCAAGGAAGGCGTCATGCTATTGCTAGGCGGATCCACCATTTGAAACACGTGCAACTTCTCCTTCGGCTTAAAGGCCTCTATGATGACTCCAAGCAACAACGCAAACAGCACCACAAGGTGCAGAATCACGGAGGTCCAAAATGCTTGGTTCTTACGAAAATTCATGATGTCACACTACTCGACTTTGGTATCGAGGCTGATCTTTGAGAGTTTACGTTGCTTGATCATATCCACCACGGTGATGACCTTTTGGTATGTGAGCTGCGAATCCGCGCGAAGGCTCAAGACGGGAGGGTCCGGGTTCATTGCAACGGTATCAAGTAAATCACCGAGCTCGACAATCGTCACTGGGTTCTCTCCCCAATAATGGTTGCCGGACGCATCGATCGAGATGGACTGAAAGTCTTCACGCTCTTCGGGTTGAGCCTTTGCAGACTCTACAGGAAGGCTCACCTCGATGGTTTGCTCCAACAACGGAGTTGTGATCATGAAGATAATCAACAAGGCAAAGGCGAGGTCAATCAGCGGAGTGACGTTGATCTCGGTCAGCGCAGAGAGCCGATTCTTTCTATGAAATTTACGAGCCAAAACTTAATGAATAATGAGTGATTACTAATGGCGAATACTACGCTTCGGCTGCGGCGGCTTGGGCTTCGAGTTCAATGCGGTCGGCAACCGTGCTCGCAAAGTTCTCCAGCTCGACCACGGCGATCTTGGTATTTTGCAAAAGGTAGTTATAGCCAAACACCGAAGGAATCGCCACGACGAGCCCCATCACCGTGGTCAACAACGCGCCCGAAACACCCGGCGCTAAACTCTGCAAACTCGCGGAACCAGCACCAGCCATGCCGCCAAAAGCATCCATCACGCCCCAGACAGTTCCAAGCAGACCCAGAAACGGCGCACCCGTCACAATCGAGCCCAGCACCACCATCTTCGATTCATAGCGAATGATCTGCTCGGCCACGGCACGTTGTAGTGCATTTTCCACGTGCCCCATACGCAAGGTGGCACGATGTGTGTCTTTGTCCACCACTGCACCGCCGTAACGGTAGAATGCTTCCAGCGCCTCGCGCACGATGTTGTAATAAAGCCCACTGCCCTTTCCTGGCCGATCTGCATCCAGGGCGAGCAACTGTGCTTCTTTGCTGAGCGCACGCTCATAGCGAAGATTCTGTGAGCGAAGCTTGGAAAGGTCGAGGTGCTTGCCGAGCATCACCGTCCAAGCCACGATGCTAAAAAGTGCAAGAATCAGGATAACGACCTTACCTGCAAAATTAGACTGCCCGAAATAAGTAAACACGTTGGGGCCAGAGGCTGCGTAAATTAACAATGAATCGAAGGCAAAAGGAAGGCTCATAAACGAATAGTTGAAAGGTGTTTGCTGGATAGACCGCTATTAACAACGTGCGTTCAATTGCCTGCCAGCAAAAAACCGAAAAAGCTTTCCACACTCTATCCACAAATGGTTTGCGAGACGGAAAACATACGCATACAAAAACGAAACTGATTTTATTCATATATGCACAATAAAACACTTACCCTTAGCGAACTGAAAGAGAACGCCGCTCTCGCAAACAGTAAAAAAGCACTCGTCGGCATCGATGGATTTGTCGACAAGATCGTGCACCCGGTCGACAAACGCCACGGTCCAGGCGATCAGTTTGATGCGATCCCAACCATCGCAGAGTTTGGGGCGCGCATCAGCTCCGCCGCAGGCAAGAGCGCAAACATCGAGCTCGCACCTGTCGTGGAAAAGCTCGGCGGCAATGGCCCGATCATGGCCAACGCGCAAAGCGCGCACGGCATTCAGGTTCGCTATCTTGGCGCACTCGGAAAAACCAGCATCCACCCTGTCTTCGAAGACTTTGCCAAGCGCACCAATGCGATCTCCATCACTGACCCAGGCATCACGCACGCAGCAGAATTTACCGACGGCAAGATCATGCTCGGCTCCATGGCGAGTCTCGACGAGATCAACTACGAGCATATCATTACCGCAGTAGGTGCCGATACTCTCACGGAGATTTTCAACGATTCTGACAGCATCGCCATGGTCAACTGGACGATGATTCCGTTCCTCTCCGACGTCTTCAACGACTTCCTGAATCGCCTTCTCCCCGGCGTCAAAGAAAACCCAGACCGCATCTTCTTTTTTGACCTCGCCGATCCAGAAAAGCGCTCCGATGAAGACCTTCTCGAAGTGCTCGGTCTCTTCGGTAAATTTGAGCAGTTCGGCAAAGTCATTCTAGGCCTCAACCTACGTGAAGCAGAGCAAGTCGATAAGCTCCTCGGCTTCAGCCCGCTTGAGAACACACCAGAAAACTTACAGGTCCTCGCCGAACGCATTCGCACCAAGCTCAAGCTCAACACTGTCGTGGTTCACCCAACGCACGACGCTGCTTGCGCGACTCCTGAGGGCACTGCTTACGTCAAAGGTCCTTACTGCGAAAAGCCAAAGATCACGACGGGCGCAGGCGACCACTTCAATTCTGGTTTTGTCACAGGGCGTATGATCGGCTTGTCACCCACGGCCGCGCTCACAGTCGCAGTTGCCACCTCAGGCTTCTACGTCCGCACCGCGGTCAGCCCATCACTCGACGAGCTGCAAGAATTCATCGGCACCTGGTAAACACGTGGCTGGACTCTTCATCACTTTCGAAGGCGGCGAAGGCTGTGGGAAATCCACTCAGATTCGCCTACTTCGCGAACGCCTCGAAGCCGACGGCAACACCGTGCTGCAAACGCGCGAGCCCGGAGGCACGCCCCTCGGCGAAACCGTTCGCAAGCTTTTGCAACACGACAAAGCAGGCGAAGGCATGGCTCCCGAAGCGGAACTGTTACTCTTCACCGCCAGCCGTGCGCAACTCACGCGCGAACGTATCCAGCCCGCACTCGATGCCGACCAAGTCGTGCTCTGCGACCGTTTCATGGATTCGACCACGGTCTACCAAGGAGTCGCCCGCCAAATCGACAGCCTGTCGGTCGCAACGATCAATCAATTCGCGGTAGGTAACACCCGCCCAGAATTGACGATTCTCATCGATCTCTCACCCGATGTCGGAATGACCCGTGTCCGCTCACGCGGCAACGGTGAACTCGACCGCATGGAGCAAGAAGCCCTCGAATTCTTCGAAGCCGTGCGCGCAGGCTACCTCAAGCTAGCCGCCGACGAACCCGAGCGCTTTCTAGTGCTCGACGGCGGCCAAAGTATCGAAGCCCTACAGTCCCAAATCTGGGAAGCCGTCTCCAAGCGCCTTTCGCCCTCCCATAAATCGTAGGGGCGCAACTTGATGCGCCCGCTCAGGGCAAAGCAATACCACGGACGGGCGTGTCAAGTCACGCCCCTACAACGTGACGGCTACACTCGGAGAGCAAGACTCTCCCAGAGTATCCACCTACTCTCCGAGCGGCACGTCAAACACCATGACTTTTGCGGTCTGATCCCCCGCATTGCGTAGCTGGACCCCTTCCACCTCGCTCAAAGCAATCGAATCTCCTTTATCCAGCTGCTCATCACCCAGCGAAACAGAGCCTTCGATCACAAAGACCCAAAGTCCACGATTGGGCTTAGCCACTTGATACTTAATGCTAGACCCAGGTAGCAAGCGCGCCGCGCGCAACTCAACATCCTGTCGAATCGAAATCGAACCATCACGCCCGTCAGGCGCAAGCACCAAGCTCCATTCGTCATCCTCAGCGCCGACCAAAGGCTGATCCGCATACCGTGGCTCGAGCCCTTTCGCATTTGGTTCAATCCAGATCTGCATGAAATGAGAGGACTTCTCAGCCGATGGATTGAACTCACTATGCGTCACACCGCTGCCCGCGCTCATATATTGGATATCGCCCGTTTGTATCACGCGCCCATTACCCAGACTGTCCTTGTGCTGTAACTGGCCGTCCAAAACGATGCTGATAATTTCCATGTCACTGTGAGGGTGCGGCGCAAAGCCACCTCCGGGGGCAACGACATCGTCATTCACCACCCGCAGCGGACCAAAGCCCATTCGGTCGGCATCATAATGCCCTCCAAAAGAGAAACTGTGCCGACTGTCCAGCCAGTCAATTTGCGTATGCATTCGATCCTCCGAACGCGTAATTAATGTAGTTGTCTTTTTCATATGCTGTTTCCCAAATCTAAATAGTTGCGCTTTATCACTCCTCCGCCTCAGCCAACTTGCGGTCGACCGAGAATGCGCCACCGCCACCGATGGCTAAAGTCACGCTCGCTAACAACAATGTCAGCGGATACTCCATTCCACCATTGCTAGCGAAGAAAGCACTCGAGTGTGCGGTTACAATGGCCACAGCCATCGTGCCTGCCAGTGCCACACCTGACACACGGGTCAACAAGCCAATGATCAAAAGTAGACCACCAATGAATTCGGTGCCACCGGCCATCGCCGCCATCAGCACGCCGGGTTTCAAGCCGAGATTCTCAGCAAAAAACTGCCCTGTGCCTTGTAAACCGTAGCCCCCGAACCAGCCGAAGAGCTTTTGCGCCCCATGGGCGGTCATAACCACGCCGACTCCTACGCGAATTGGGAGAAAAGCGACCGTGTTCGATGTATTTAGGATGATTTCTTTGATTTTCATAGGTGTTCTTTCCGTTTTATTTTTTTCAGTTGATCCAACTACCTTGATGTCAAGGTATATAAGTAAATTGTTATGGTTTTAAAGCTTCGGCACGCTGGCCAATCTTGCGCATCAAAGCAGCAAACTGTTCGCGCTCCTTAATTTCAAAAGTCTCGAAGAGTTGATCTAAATTCGCCGAGTGCGCCTCGAACGCCTCCTCAATCAGCGCTCGCCCCGTTTCGGTTAAATGAACGTGCACGACACGAGCGTCCTCTGCACTTTTCTCGCGACGCACCAGTTCCTTCTTTTCTAGACGCTGAACCGCAGTCGTTATTGATCCACTCGTCAACATCACCTTCTCGCCAATTGTATTTACGGGCAGCGATCCTTTGTGCAGCAATACCTCCAAAACCGCGAAATCCGACAATGAGGAAAAGCCAGACTGGCCAATACTTGCCTGATCGTAAGTCATCACCGCACGAGACGCCTTCCACATGAGGAGGAAGAGATGCGATCCAGAATGTTGATAAATCTTAGCCATGGCCATCACGCTGCCCACTTTCATCTTGATGTCAAGGTAAATTAAAAAGTTTTCACACTCTCTGAGACTTGCAGGGCTTCCTAAGAACTGACTCAATGTAAAGTGCGAAACCTATAGAACCATGCCCACTCTCTTCAAACTCCTCGAACGCAATCGCGAATGGGCGGCTCATGTCGCCAAAGAAGACCCAAACTTCTTTAAAACTTTATCAGAACAACAGCACCCCAAATACCTTTGGATTGGTTGCTCCGATAGTCGCGTGCCCGCGAACCAAATTACGGGATTGATGCCAGGTGAAGTCTTCGTGCACCGTAATATTGCAAATGTTGTCGTCCATACCGACCTCAACCTACTCTCGGTGCTGCAATACGCGGTCGATATTTTAAAGGTCGAACACATCATCGTTTGCGGACACTACGGCTGTGGCGGCATCCGCGCAGCCGCCCAAGACGACCATATTGGTATTATCGACAATTGGCTACGCCACATCCAAGACATCCAAACGCTCAATATCGCCGAGCTTGAGCCACTCAGCAAAGAAGATCATATCAACCGTCTCTGTGAACTCAATGTCGTTGCTCAAAGCAACAATTTACGCCGCACATCCATCGTGCGCGAAGCTTGGAAACGTGGCCAATCCATCGAGATCCATAGCTGGATTTACAGCCTGACCGACGGCCGTCTCAAGCCACTTCAGGACATTATTAAAGAAGATCTGCCGCCTTTGGCTTAAGCATCAATAGATAAAGACATCGTCAATGATCTCTTTGCCTTTGAAGATCGCACGAGATTTGCCCTCCTCTCGAATCCGAACGGAAAACCCATTCGTATAAACAATTTCGTCGTCTGAAGTGATTTCAAAATCCAAAACCTTGGATTCGATCACCTCAATGGAGCCATCCGAAGCCATTCGAATGAGCTCCCAGTCTGAAGGTATGACACTAGCATCTTCTTGCCGTTGATCTGCTTTAGATAATTTAACGTAAGCGCCTTTAATATAAGCCTCCTTCATATCGACATCTTTGGCCGCACCCGTAGATGCATTTGAAAGAGTCTGCTTTCCAAAGATACGAGACATCACATCCAAAAAGCCAAACAGCGCTTTTAATAAGCGAAATGGCATCATCACGAAATCCTTAAGCATTTCGAAATGCGAGGCGTAATTTCCAGACGCTGAGTATGGACGACGAATACAGTATAAGTTTCCAGCGGAATCCACTTTAGGGCTTAAAAAATCATACCTAGCATCGTCCAAGAGCGTTTCCTGAGCACCATTAGATAAGTTCACCTTATCAATAGTGGCATTACCAAGCGTCACGATATGCCCGTCTTGGTTGCGACCGATACCTGAACTTTGAAAAACAAATTCATCGGCTATATTTGTCCAACTGGGGGCGATATCTTGAGCATCTCCTTCGGTTATAAAATCCAGCTTGAACCGAGACGTGCTCAGCAACGCAATGCTGCTGCTCATTCCATCGCGCGCAGCGCAAAGCATTTGCCCATCAGAGCCCATGCATAAATCCTGAATATCCACACCTTCCTTGTGAAAGATTCGCGATTCCTCTTTTTCGACTAAATCATAACGAAAGAGCCCACCGACCGATTCAGTCTGCAAGGTATAGAACAGATCCTTTTTTCCGATGACTGGAACCACTGACTTGATTTTCACGTAAGCCTCAGCACCAACAGAAGCTTGTTTTCCCCATATATCAAACCCTGCAGATTTCCCATCCGACTCCGACTTCCACGCTCCCTTCTCAGCAGCTTTTCGATGTCGTTGAATCACTTGCTCAGCAAATTCACTTTTAATTTCAGCTGGCTGCGCGCTCCCTGCAGCAAGATACAGCTTACCATTCGTTGTATATCCAAAATTCATAGTAGTAATATTTAAATCATTAGTAACGCGAATTTTCTAAGCGACAAGTCGATTCAAGTAGAAAGAATCACCATAAATCACAGCATAGCATGACGATAACAATCCGTCGTATGGTCATTCACCATCCCGACTGCTTGCATGAAGGCATAGCAAATCGTGGTCCCTACAAATTTGAAGCCTTCTTTCTTCAAAGCTTTGCTCATTGCGTCCGACTCTGGAGTGGAAACAGGAACCTGCTCGAAACCGGCCCAAGTATTTTGAATCGGCTTGCCGCCGACAAACTGCCAAAGCCAAGGAGCAAAGGCTCCTTCACGCTCGATGATATTGAGGAACACTTTGGCATTCCCAATAGAAGCCGCAATCTTTAAACGGTTGCGCACTATGCCAGCATCAGATAACAGCTCTGCGACTTTAGCATTCTCATATTGAGCGATCTTCGCCGCATCGAAGTGATCATAGACCTCACGGTAATGTTCACGCTTCTTCAAAATCGTCACCCAACTCAGTCCCGCTTGAGCACCTTCGAGAATCAAAAACTCAAAAAGCAAACGATCCTCCCAGACGGGGACACCCCATTCTTCATCGTGATACTTTTGCTCAATTTCCGAGCCTTGTGACCATTGGCAGCGCTTACACATACGACTGAGGCTACGTGATGCGATGAATAAGGAAAGCAGGAAGCAAGAAAGGTCGCCCAGCGGTGAAACAGACATTCCTGCTTGTTACCCCCATAGAACCTCACGAACAGGAATGCTGGTGCCACTTATTTGGACATCGACCTAAACCCACCAATACATACCGTTCCGGGCTCTATTCAGAATTCGAACCACTCCTCCGATGATCCGATCCAGCGCTCTCAAAGAACTCAATTTTATACTGCACGAAGCCCCAGCAGAGGATGGCGACTGGGGTTGGTTTTGCCGTGAACATGCCGTCATCATCCATGCGCTCACACACATGCTGGGTCATAAAAGCAGCCTGATCGAAGGCTTACTAGTGATGAAAGACGGCGCTCATACACTTGCCACCATCCCGTTCGGACACGCTTGGAATTTGATCAACGACGACCGCATCGTTGACTCAAGTATCACGACCTACCACATGACGACTCAGTTTAAGGAGTTCACCTGTGTCGACACGAAGCACGCCGCGAGCTGCCCCTACCCCATCGCTTACTTCGATAAAATACCTAGCACTCTAAAAGACTCCAATCGAGCGGACGGGCTGAGTTATTACCGTAAGGAGCGTTTCGATTTCGATCCAGCGGAACTCTTGGAGGATCCCTATCAGTTCATTCACCGCCCCGCAAGTGAGACACCGGATCTACTGACGAGCTTTGGCCGCGACATCTTTTTCAAATTGGCCTATCACATCTACCTCGTCCACCAAGGGCACGCGAAGCCATTAAATAAAAGCCACCAGGCAGAAGATGCACTTGAGGCGGTTGAAATCGCACGCAAAGGCGCACGTAAGCAAGTAGTTTCGCTGCTAACCTAAATCACTCACGCAGTGCGCCTGCTGCCTGCTCATCCAAAAAGGATTGATAAGCCATGGGGACGCCTTGCTCGATTGAAATCTTTGGTGCCCACCCAGTTGCTTTGATCTTTGAGATATCCGTCAACTTTCGTGGCGTGCCATCTGGCTTCGAAGTATCGAAAGTCAATTCGCCCTCGTAGCCGACTGCGTCTTTAACCAAACGCGCAAGGTCGCCGATCGAGATATCAGTGCCGCAACCGAGATTCACCCACTCTGGTGGATTCTCTAGTTCTAGTAGATGTAGGATGCCCGCTGCCGCATCGTCGGCATGTAAAAACTCACGAAGCGGTGTGCCCGTTCCCCAAATTGCGACTTCAGGAGTATTATTGAGCTTGGCTTCATGAAAACGACGAATGAGCGCGGGAAGCACGTGTGAATTTTGCGGATGATAATTATCCCCAGCACCGTAAAGATTAGTCGGCATGGCGGAGTGATAAGTCACCCCGTATTGCTGACGATAATGCTGACAGAGTTTCAAGCCCGCGATTTTAGCCACGGCATAGGCCTCATTGGTTGGCTCAAGCGCAGACGTAAGCAATGAATCCTCTTGAATGGGCTGCTCCGCAAATTTTGGATAGATGCACGTGCTGCCCAAAAACATTAAGCGCTCTACTCCTGCTTGATACGCCCCTTCGATGGCATTGGCAGCAATCATCAAGTTTTGATACATGAACTCAGCGGGATAGGTGCTGTTCGCATGAATACCTCCCACTTTCGCAGCTGCGACGACGACTGCATCTGGACGATGCTTAGCCAGATACGCATGTGTCTCTGCTTGGTTGAGCAGGTTCAGATCCTTACTTCGAGGTTGCAAGATATCAGTGTAGCCGCGCTCAGTAGCAGCTCGCACGACTGCTGAGCCAACCATTCCACGGGCTCCGAGGATGAGAAGTTTCTTCATAGCGTCCCTGAGTTCACAAATTAAGACTCGATTGCGACGGCGACATTATAGCCATGCGACTTCAAGAGTGCGTGACGCTTGGCAATATCCAGATCATTGGCGACCATTTCGGAGCACATTTCCTCAACAGTGATTTCAGGAACCCAGCCCAATTTTTCTTTCGCTTTAGTGGGATCACCAAGAAGCGTTTCAACTTCCGCAGGACGGAAGTAGCGAGGATCCACTTTTACGATCACATCACCGACTTTTACGGAAGGAGCCTTCGCTTCGTCCACCTTAGTGACAGTTGCGACCTCTTCTAGGCCTTCACCCGTAAACTCAAGCTCGATACCTGCCTCGCGAGCAGACATGGTCACGAACTCACGCACTGAGATTTGCTTGCCGGTCGCGATCACGAAGTCTTCGGCTTCTTCTTGTTGAAGCATCATCCACTGCATACGCACATAATCCTTGGCATGTCCCCAGTCGCGCAAGGCATCCATGTTACCAAGATAGAGGCATGGCTCTAAACCTTGAGCAATATTGGCAATCGCACGGGTGATCTTACGCGTCACAAAGGTCTCACCACGGCGGGGCGACTCGTGATTAAAGAGGATACCATTACAAGCGTAGATCCCATAGGACTCACGGTAATTTACAGTGATCCAGTAGGCATACATCTTAGCAGCAGCATACGGCGAACGCGGGTAGAAGGGCGTTGTTTCTCTTTGAGGGATTTCTTGCACCTCACCAAAGAGCTCAGAGGTAGATGCTTGGTAAAACTTGGTCTTTTTCTCTAAGCCGAGAAAGCGGATTGCTTCCAACAGACGCAGTGTGCCGATAGCATCCACATCTGCTGTATACTCAGGAGATTCAAATGAAACAGCTACATGTGACTGCGCTCCAAGATTGTAAACTTCATCCGGCTGAACCTCACTGATGATACGAGTCAGATTGGAAGAGTCCGTCAAATCCCCATAATGGAGATGAAATCGAGCATTTTCAATATGCGGATCTTCATAAATATGATCCACGCGCTGGGTGTTCAGTGAGGATGCACGGCGTTTGATGCCATGAACTTCGTATCCTTTTTCTAGTAAGAATTCTGCGAGGTAGGATCCATCTTGTCCGGTCACGCCGGTAATAAGTGCTTTTTTCATAATAATTAGGGTTATGTCTGAAAACGTTTAAAAGGTCTCGAAATTCGAAACTGGAGAATCGGGGTTGAGTGATCCTAAGCGAAAGCGAGATTGAGGCGCAATAAAGACTCAGGGTAAGCGCTCAGTCGAGTAGTTTTTCCGATATATTACACATGAAAAGAGATTCAAATGGACTCTAAATAATCGCCACGACTTAAAAGCAAATCCGCTCATCGGGCTCTCGAATTTGGGTTCTAAACCATGTTCGCTGCTTTTTCACGAGATGATTTGTATTTTGAATGATCGCGGGCAGTAAATCGTCCCGACCGAGCTCACCTCTCAACAGAGCTAGAGTCTCTCGATAACCAATCGCCGAAGCTGCACTAGGATTACACTCGATGCCCTGACTGAGCAAACTCTCCACCTCTTCAATCAGTCCTTGAGCAATCATCTGCCCAGCTCGCAATGCCACGCGTGCGCGCAATTCGTCGGCATCCCTCTCAAGTAGAATCAACTTCTTCTGAAAATCAGCATAGGGCTCTGGGCGGGCGGAAAATTCTTTCTGCAGTGCCAGCAAAGACTTACCAGAAGCTATACAACGCTCCAGCGCACGCAGAACACGGCGCGGGTTTTTCGTATCCAAATTACCAATACCCTCAGGGCTGCATCTATCGAGCTCATCCAATAAACCATTCAAACCGCGAGTTCCATACACCTCAGCCACCGCTTCGCGGACTTCACCCGAAACCACCACAGTATCAATCACAGGAGCCAGAAAGCTCTTCAAATAAAACCCACTCCCACCGGTAACTACCACCGCTTTACCACGAGTGAGAATGGATTCGATCACCTCGCGAACTTCGCGATCAAACTGCACAATATCATAAGGCTGATCCACATCACGTATATCAATCATATGGTGCGGAACACGCGTCCTCTCTTCAGCAGAGGGCTTGGCGGTGCCAATATCCATCCCGCGATAAAACAAGGATGCATCACAAGATACAATCTCGGCATCATGCTCCTCCGCATACCGCAGCGCAGTCTCCGTTTTACCGACCGCAGTCGGGCCGGTGATGATATGTAACATTCGTGTCACGAGCAGTAATTTGATGGTTCTCGGCTTGTAACAAGCCAGTGCAAATGGAAACCTGTCGCCTATCACCAGCAAGGCAATAGAGTATCCATACCTATGAAAATTTGTATCGTGACCGAAACCTACCCACCCGAAGTCAACGGCGTGGCAATGACGCTCTATCGAATCAGTGGCGAACTACGTAAACAAGGCCACCGCGTCACCATTGTGCGCCCGCGCCAAAGCTCAGAAGCGCAAAACGCGTGCTACCAAGACGAAACCATTATCAGAGGCTTACCACTCCCCGGCTATGATGCCCTGCGATTCGGGCTCCCCTGCCGGCGCAAACTGAAGAAGCTCTGGGCCAAACAGACACCCGACATCATTTACGCAGGAACCGAAGGCCCGCTCGGACAATCTGCGATTCGTGCCGCCGAAGACCTCGGCATCCCTATCGTCTCTGGTTTTCACACCAATTTCCACGAATACATGAAGCATTACAAACTTCCTATCCTCGCAAACATGGTGGAGGGCTTCCTACGTAAAACACATAACCGCACACTTCGCACCTTTGCGCCCTCCTCTGACGTGATCGAAAAGCTCAAAGCGATGGGAATCAAAGGCACACGTCTTCTAGGTCGAGGCGTCGATACCGAACTCTTTCATCCAGAGAAACGCGACAACGCCCTACGCCAGCGCTGGGGCATTACGGAAGAGGACGGTGTCGTCGCGCTCTTCGTCAGTCGACTCGCAGCAGAAAAAAATATACCACTCGCGGCTAAAGCTTTTGAGCGTATCAAAGCGCAACACAAAAAAGTTGCTTGCGTCTTCGTTGGCGACGGTCCCGAGCGGGCGAAGCTAGAAAAAGCGCACCCCGACTATATTTTCGCAGGCATGCAAAAAGGTGAAGACCTCGCGCGGCACTACGCATCCGCAGATCTGTTCGTTTTTCCAAGCGTCACCGAGACCTTCGGAAATGTAGTCACAGAAGCCATGGCCTCTGGACTGGTGACACTCGCCTACGACTACGCCGCACCGAGGCGTTATATCGAGCACGGCCGCAGCGGCTATCTCGCGAACTTCGACCAGAGTGATGACTTCCTACAATCCCTCGACACCGCACTTGAGCAACGCACCCAATGGAAAGCGATTCGACAATCCGCACGCCAGACCGCAGAGGCCCTAGGCTGGGAAGGAATTGTTTCTCAATTTGTAATAGACCTCGAAGAAGCCATCGCTGAGTCAGCGTAGTGTGCGAGCTTGCTCGCGCCAGCATTCCCACAGCGCATCCAATCCCTCCATCACACCTCCAACCTCGGCTTAAACGCGACGATACGATTCGATCAAATCATTTGCCGACATCGCACTCGCAACCCACTCCTCAGGAACACCCCCGCAACTTTCAACCAAATCAATAAATTCAGGTTTATAGTCTCGATTCAACAACCAGTAGGGCCAATCAGAATCCAGTGAAATGAGTCTTTTAACATGGGGGTTCAGATAGATATACTTTGCGAACCCTTCCAGCGCGTCGTCTTCACGTAGATAGTGGTCGTAGTAATTATCCTGCCACAAAAATCCTTCAGCATTCAACGACTCACGAGTTTGCGATTTCAGCTTTGCCTGAATTTGGCCAAGCTTTAGTGACTCTCCCAATCGATACAACAAATGCAGATGGTCAGGCATTATCGTTGCACAGTATAAGTAGATATCAGAGTTCAAATGCATTTCGCGAAGACTCTCCACCACTTTCCGAAAGACTCGACCTTGATTAAGGTCGACCTGTCTACCTTTAGTGCAAATCGTAATAAAATACCTGCCATTCGGCACCGACGCCCGCCCATGACGCAGATTATCCATGCCATTATGATTCAACCGAGACATAGTCCAACTCTGCCACTCGAAAAGGCCTGAGCAAGCTCAGACACTACTAAACGACAACACAGTAGTGTGCGAGCTTGCTCGCACCAGCATCCAGAAGAACCCATCGATCCTACATCGAGAAATCACTAAACTTCCCTTTGTAGCGGCGCGTGATCGTCTCAATGGCATCTGCCGCGTCCTCATCGACCTTAAACCCGATAAAATGAATTCGCGGCTGGATACCATACTCTCGGGTCAGATCACGCAGCGTCTTCTCCACATCCTCCCAGGGCACATCACCACCTTGAACTTGGTCGGTCTTGGTCCTTTGAAAATCTCCGTCAGAGATAATGAAGATCACCTCAGGCTCCAGCTGAAACGCGACCGTGAGCGCTCCTTGTATGCCATTCACATCGAATGCGAGCTGTGTGCTTTTTCGCGACGACCGCACATTTTCCCTCATCCAAAGTTTTGCGGCCTGCTTATTACGCGCACCCGCAGCGATCATGTAGTCTCGAAAGGTGCCCACCTGTTGGGCAAACGGCACTAAACCAAACAAGGTGTTCGCATTCAGTCCATCAATCAACAAGGCCAACTCCTGCACAAACGCATCGGTGCTCACTCCCGCCGCGCTCGCCTTATTCCAGACCGTGGAACTGTTATCAAATAGGATCAAGATCCGCTGACCTTGATCTTCGATTCCAAATAACGACGCCGAAGACGACTCCGTTTGCAGGCCTTGCAACGCACCCAACACGCCCGACTGCCCCAGCAAAGCATCCGACTGCAGCGCAGCAGGGTTGCGCTCGATCGGACTAAACTCGCTCTTTGGCAAATTCGGCAAGGACGGCATCGAGTCGGGCAACAGCGCCGAGGTGCTAATACGTTCTAATTGCATCGGTGAACTGGCCGCATTTTGGAATTCGGCCAAGGCCACCTTATGCTCCAATTCTTTCTGAGGCAGATAGATCTTCTTACGTGCCACAAATTCTGGGTCTTCTTTGAAGTCAGGAACCAGCACCACCACAAACACCGCCATCAACAACAGAGCCAACTGAATAACCAGCGCCAAGGCCAAAGGGCCAATCTTGGACCGACGTGGCTTTTTATTTATGCGACGAGAAAGGCTAGTCATTGAAGGATAAACTTGTGTGTAAATCAACTTATGGCAAAACCTGATTCACTCATTTAAAAATCACTTATCATGCTACGCTCTCTACGTAATGCTTTCATCACTGGAGTCATTGTCATTCTTCCCCTTGGGGTGACGATGATCGTCATCAGTTTCCTACTTGAACGGCTCGGCACGCCCGCGAGTAATTTCTTCTTTTGGTATCTCGACTCAGGGCTTCGCGAGCATCCCGCCGTAGAACTGGCGCTGAAGCTCATTTCGATTGTTGTCGTCTTTTTACTGATCACGCTGCTCGGCTACTTTTCAAAGTTCTTTATCGGCCGAATCATGCTCAGTAGTATTGAGCGTCTGCTCGACCGCGTGCCACTCATCAACACGATCTACCGCACCGTCAAACAAATCGTCGATACTTTCAGCCAACAAGAGAAGGCGGTCTTTCAAGAAGTCGTGCTCATTGAATACCCACGCCCACGCTGCTACGTGCTCGGCTTTCTAACCGGCGCAGCCAAAGGCGAAACTCAGAAAATAACTGAAGAGAACGTGCTCAACATCTTCGTGCCTACCACACCCAACCCAACAAGCGGCTTTCTCCTTATGCTACCCGAAAGCGATGTCACTCGTTTAAAAATGAGTATCGCTGACGGAATGAAGGTTATTATTTCAGGGGGTGCAGTCGTGCCTGATCCACAGAACGGCCGAGCCGTGCAAATCGAAAACCCAGTCGAAGCGAAAGGCGCCTAGAGTTCTCCCATAGAGAGCGCGTGTTTTTAACCGAGGATCCAACGACGACGCGTTCGATGCTACGCATCGAAGCACGTGCAACAACTTATCCCCAACGCCGTCACACCCGCGTCCAACGACTCGCCTGCGCGATACTATATTGAAACTTGCGCGCGTGCTCACGAATCAAGAACTGCATATCCCAGCGCTTCTCTAATTTAAAGCTTGGCTCCAGTGCATGGATCAACCCTGCGAATGAATCTTGTGCTCCATCACCCAACCAATTCTCCGACGGCGTAAACTCCTCAAGCCAGGTAAACGGGGTAGTGATAAACAGCTGTCCTCCGGGCTTCACCAATTCAATCAAGCGATTCAAGACCTTCATCGGCTCGGGCAGACGACAAATCAAGTTGCAAGCGATCACGACCTCAAACTGGCCAATATCGTTACGAATCGCTTGAGCGTCTCCCTGTTCAAACGAGACACGACCGCGATCAATTTCAGAATCCACACTCACCTCTAAGGCCGTGCTTGCGGAGCCCTCATCCAAGCGAGTCGCGGGATGCACTCCATCTGCTTGCATGCGTGTTGCGGCATCGATAAACGCATGTGAATAATCAATGCCGATCACCTCTTCACAATAACGCGCGAGCTCAAAACTCGAACGCCCCACCGAGCAACCAAGGTCCAATGCCCTCGAACCTGTTTTAATTTTCGTAACGTCAGGCCCCTGCAAAGCACAGCGTTTTGGAAAGTCCAAAGCATCGGCGCCACCGAACGGATACGGGAACTGCTCCGCCGCGCTTGCGTAGTGAAAAACTAAATACTGCTGCAACAGCTCGTCCGATTCGTAAGGGTTGATCATTTCAAATAGTGATACATGCCACTCACCAAACGGCAAGCGAGCAGCTACTTTTCAACCTGATCTAATTCATTTCAAAAGCAGATGACATGAAGAGAGCCAGCCGAGCAAAAGACACTCAAACTGGCACCCCATACATTACGATACAGATACCACCATAACTTCAATACCGCTGTGAAAACGTAAAATCCACTTTAACACACAATATTCTTGCACTCTTCACACCAGCGGAACGAGGAACTCGTTTCGGCCAGCGTCTGCACCGGCAAGCAAATGCGCCAAAAACAAAGCAAACGCTGGCCGAAAGTGCTGCGCACTTCCGCTACGAATAAAGTGATCCCTACGCCTCTACAGGCAGCTCCGCTTCCAGCAGGTCCACCATGAACTTCGCCGGTTTGTAATTCTCAATCAGAACGGTAGTTTCACCCTGCTTGATCATACGCGCCTGCTGCAGGCGAATTTCGGGAGTTTTGTGCGGCGCGTAGAGCACATCGTCGTGTGAAGCGTTTTTGTGCTCCTTGAACAGGTCGGGAGTGATGTTACCACCTAGGTGGTCGTCGCGCCCCGTTGCCACGTGGATCGTGCCAAGGATTTTCTCATCTTGAATGTCGCGACCTGAGAACGGCAACACCTGCGTGCCAAAACCAAGCTCACCCAGCGCGCCTATCATCGGATCGTCTTTCAGGCGACGATTGTGATCTTCAATCTCAGCATAGTCGCCATAAACAAATTGCGACTTCACGATCTTGCCATCTTCAACATGCAGCAGACCGATCGTGCTCTCATCATACTTGAATGGGAACACACCCTCCGCACTCTCTGGAACGAAATACACTTCACCCGCGGGAAGATTCGCCACGTCTGGCTTACCCGGAGGGCACAAGCCGTGGCTTTTTTGCGCTTCTTGCCCGTTCGTATGTAGCTTCAAAGTGTAGACCTTACTCTCGACTTCAAAGTCGATCTCGAAGGTGTCTGCCTTTGTCAGCCCCAAGCGTAACTTTTCCGCTTCATCACTCACCACATCGTAATCCACCGAAAGCCCCGTAGCTAGAATGATTTGATTCAAGCCATGTAAGGTCGCGCCACGGAAACCAAACTCCTTACACTTCGCAGTCAGTGGAGCCGTCGCAGAAAAAGTCGAAACGGTTAAAATGATGTCATACTTGCTGTAGATGTCTTTGTCCAAACTCAGCAAATTGCCGTCTGGATCGTAGCACTCATCTTCCATATCGAGGTTGCTGCCACCTGTTTCCTTGTAAGCATAGATCTCGCCGCCCGTCCAGTTCATGGCGTCGAGGCCACCATTCTTAAAACCTTTGTAGAAAGTCTCATGACCATAGTTTTGAATCGAGAGTGTCTCGTCCCCCAAAAATTTAAAGTCTTCAATATCCGCTGGATTCGGTAGATCGATCAAGATGCAGACCTTCTCGCCGTTACCATGCCCAAAGCATGTCGTGAGCAAGCGAGTGAGGCTAAATTCAGGGAAAGTGCGTTCGTTGGCGTCGAGTATCATATTCTTTAACGTTTAGGTAATAGTTGATAAGATAATTCAGCATAATTGCTGAGGAATTCATGTCAAAGCTAGGTTTGACTGCTCTGTTTGAGTAGATGGAATCGTAGCGTATTCCCAAACCTTACAGATTCACCAGATACAATGAAACGCCTCTTAGATATATTAGTGACCATACTAGGCCTCAGTGCGCTTTGCCTGCCACTGTTAGCGCTCGGCGTCATTCAAAGGATAAAGATCGGCAGCCCCATTTTCTTTCGTCAAGTGCGCGCGGGGCAACACGGTAAAGCCTTCTCCATCTTGAAATTTCGCACCATGCTCAACGGTGAAGGCAGCGACGAAGAGCGCATGACCCCATGGGGCCAACTCCTTCGCTCCACCAGCCTAGACGAACTCCCAGAGCTTTGGAACGTGCTGATTGGTGAAATGAGCCTTGTCGGCCCACGCCCCTTACCCACTCTGTATCTCGATCGTTACACACCCGAGCAAGCACGCCGCCACGAAGTGCGCCCAGGCATCACAGGCTGGGCACAAGTCAACGGACGCAACGACCTCACCTGGGACGATCAATTTAAGCTCGACCTCTGGTATGTCGAAAACCGTTCCTTCTTGCTCGATCTTAAAATCTTATGGTTAACTGTGTGGACCGTCATCAGCCGCAAAGACATCTCCGCCGAAGGCTTTGCGACACGCGGTGAATTTTTCGGCACACAAACAGCCCCGACACCCGACCACTCCAAAACTGATGCCTAATCGCTCCGACATTGAAGCCCTCATCCTCGAATCCGTGCGCACACTCGCCGAAGACTTCGAGATCGAAGCCCTCCTTAAACCAACCGCCGAGAGTGCACTCTATGGTAACGATGGGGCACTCGACAGCATGGCACTCGTCAACCTAATCGCCGACATCGAAGACGCCGTCTCCGAACACTTCGACGCCTCCATCGCCCTCGCCGACGAAAAAGCCATGAGCGCTAAGAATTCCCCCTACCGAAATGTCCGCAGCTTGACCGACGCCACACTGGAAAGGATCGAAGCATGAAGTCCATCGTTATCACAGGCACCCGCAAGGGCATCGGCAAGGCACTCGCCGAGCACTACCTAAATGCTGGCTGGCAAGTCGCAGGCTGCAGCCGTGGCGATAGTTCCATCGACCACCAAGCCTACACCCACTTCTCACTCGATGTTAGCGACGAAGAGGCAGTCATCAAAATGGCCCGCACATTGAAAAAGCAATTTGGCAAGGTCGATGCGCTCCTCAACAACGCAGGCATCGCCTCAATGAACCACGCCCTACTGACGCCCGCCTCAACCGTAAACCGCATCCTTCAAACCAATGTAGTCGGCACCTTTTTATTCTGTCGCGAAATGGCAAAGCTCATGCGCGGCACACAAGCCGGGCGTATCGTAAATTTCACTACAGTCGCACACCCACTGAACCTTGAAGGCGAAGCGATCTACGCAGCTAGCAAAGCCGCAGTCGAAAGCCTCACTCGCATCCTTGCCTGCGAACTCGCCGAGCTCACGATCACCGTCAACGCAGTCGGCCCAACCCCCATCGAAACGGATCTCATCCGCGGCGTGCCTTCCGATAAAATGGACGCCCTACTCGCCCGCCAAGCCATACAGCGCATGGGCGACGTCAACGACGTGATCAACGCAGTCGACTTTTTCCTACGCGACGAGAGCGACTTCATCACTGGACAAGTGCTCTACCTCGGCGGCGTGTGCTAACTCACTGAAACACTTATCTGACGAATTACATTTTAACTACGAAATAACGGAAAGGCTTACATGGGAGCGCGGACCTCCGCGTCCGCACACGACAGCTTAAACATGCAAATCAGAACCTAAGTCTGGATAGAGCCGGACGCTCCCACTTTACGGCATCAACTAGCGTAGTGTGCGCGCTTGCCGCGCGCCTTCCAACCCCAACCCATCACCGACTCTGGCGCGCGACAAGCGCGCACACTACAAAACGAAATGAACTGGATCCAAACAAAGCTCGATTCCTTCGCTGAGCGCATCGCGTGCCACGAAGTCAATCGCACATGGACCTACCAGCAGTTCACTCAAGCCATTCAGCAAATTCAAGCCGTCCTGCCAGACGCACCGCAATCCGTTATCGCGATTCAGACGGACACTTCGATTGAAGGCCTCGCCGCCCTCATTGCGATTGCAGACACGCCACACATCGCGCTTCCCTTACCGCTCGAACTTCCAGCCAACGAGCAAGACAGTATGCGCACGGTCGCAGCGGTAACGCATCAACTCACTGGCACCAGCGGTAACTTTCAAGTCACAGCACTCATAGCTCAAAAGACACCCGCACTTTACCAGCAACTCAAGCAAAGCGGACTTCTACTCTTCAG
Source organism: Opitutales bacterium (assembly GCA_018607135.1). GTDB lineage: Bacteria > Verrucomicrobiota > Verrucomicrobiia > Opitutales > Coraliomargaritaceae > JBPOFY01. Next base: position 7,970 of record JABBCA010000015.1, on the reverse strand, counting down.
CAGCGGCACCAGCGGCGAACCCAAAGCCATGCTGCACCACCTCAACGCATTGCTCGACCGCTACACATCCGTCACCCCACGCAGCGACCGCAGCCTGCTCCTACTGCTCATCGATCACATCGGCGGACTCGATTCCGCGTTTCGCACACTCTTTTCAGGCTCCACCCTGATCGTGCCCAAGACCCGCACACCCGATGATACTGGCGCGGCCATTGCCGAGCATCAAGTCAACGTGCTGCCCGCATCACCGACCTTTCTCAATTTGATGCTGCTCGCGCAAGTGCCGACCAAATACGATTGCAGTTCCTTAGAGATCATCGCCTACGGAGCCGAGGCCATGCCCGCACCACTGTTGCAACGAGTGAACAACGCCTTCCCTCAAGCCGACATTCAACAAAAGTTCGGCACTAGCGAAACAGGCACCGTTCGAATCAAAAGCACCAACAAAGACAGCCTGTTCTTCAAAATCCAAGATCACGACACCGAATGGAAGATCCTCGAGGATGCACTCTGGTTGAAAACACCCTCCCGCATACTCGGCTATCTCAACGCCGATGAACGTTCACTCGAAGCCGACGGCTGGTATGCTACCGGCGACCTCGTCGAAGAAGGCGAAGACGGCAGTATCCGCATCATCGGTCGAGAGAGCGCCCTCATCAACGTTGGCGGACAAAAGGTGCACCCCGCCGAAATCGAAGCCGTGCTCCACGAGCTTCCCGAGATTGAAGCCTGCTCCGTAGCTTCCAAACAAGACCCGATCACTGGTAATGCAATCGCCTGCGCGATCGTGACCCAAAACAAGGACGACTTACGCACATGGAAACGACGTATCCGCAACTTCTGTCGCGGAAAACTCGCCCCATGGAAAATCCCCAGTCAAATCACAATCACCAAGGAACTCTCCACCAATTCACGACTCAAAAAAATAACCACGGGACAGGACCACAACGCCTCTGATTAAATCAATAAGGAAAACAGGAAACACAAAACATGCGTAATCTAAACAGATAAATGCGAACCGCTTCCTGGCTTCCTTATTCACAAAGCCTTAAGCCTTTAGATTCCACATCCCATAAGAGACTACACTACAATGAAACGACCAGTCACACTTTGCGCCACAAGCCTCTTCGCCGCAACACTCACCATGTCCGCAGCCGACACCATTGATTTCGGCGATGACATTTATCCAATCATTCGCGGGAGCTGTATCGGCTGCCACTCCGCACCTTACGAAGACACACGTGGACGGATCAAAACCCCGAAGGGTGGCCTACGCCTCGATACTCCTGAATGGATTCAAAAAGGTTATATGAACGACGAGAACGAACAAGAGTTCGTCATCGTCGCAGGCGACGCCGAAGCCAGCACCTTCTACACCACCACCATTTTACCCGAAGACCACGACGACATCATGCCCGCCAAAGGCGATCCGCTCACCAAAGCGCAAACCGACACCATCAAAGCATGGATCCATCAAGGCGCAGACTATGGCGACTTCGTAGCTCCCGAGTTTATCCATCCAAAATCAAAAGCAGCGGCAGAGTAAAAAGAGTCGGTAGGCTTCAACGAATCCTCAATGGAGGGTCAGCTTTACACCGACGCTAGTCAGCTACGGCGCACATGCTGGTCTGACCGCAATACGTCGACGATACCCACGGCTTAGAATACGCCGAACGGAATCACACAACGGCGGACATAGCGGAGCATGTCCCTCCACATGAATTATTAACCAGCCCGCTTCGCTTGAGAACGCCGAGGGCGTGGAGTCAAAACCAAGATCAATCCTCAGTCTCCTCCCCCTCTCTGCGCCCTCTGTGTGCTCTGCGGTTTAAATCAACGCCTGAGTCAGCTTCAGTTCTAGTTCACGCAGAACCCCGCATACGTAACCCAAGTCTTTAGGTCTTCGCGTGATTACTCACTCTCAGAGTTCTGATCACGATTCAGATAACGCTTCGCCTTTTCGGCGGCCGCTTTCATCAATTCATCGGACTTGCTAGTCGCAGTCTCGGAAAGCTTTTCGGCATCCATCTTTTTAATCGATTCAATCGCCTTGCCCGCACCCGCAGAAACCACTGGCTGAACTTCATCCGCAAATTCTTGGAAGCGTGCTTCCACTCGCTCAGTCGATGCCGTCACACGTTCCAACTTTGGCAACAAACCAAACAGCAATCCCAGCGCAGTAAGCGCGATGACCATTAAATTAGCCGCCAACAAAAACGTAATGCGGTCGAGTTTCTTTCCTGTTTCTAGGTCGTTCATAATTCAATTTGTCAGGTAATGGGGCTGCCCCCTTAGTTCTTAAGCGAATGAGTCAGTTTCTTCTCAAATACTTCTAACGCGACGTTCAGATCGGCATGCTGACTTGATGGAATCATTGAGTGATCGATCGACAACTTTGCTTCGTCAAACATCCAAAACAGAGTTTTCGTTTTCTTCCTCTCCATCGCTTTAATCAAATCGATGGGAATATACACTGAACTCCATCCTGAATTTAAAATGATAAGTTCATCATAGAATCTAACATAAGGCGATTTCCATGACCTCAGCCCTCCTAAAACCAGGAGTAGACAACACATCAACCAAAACAAAGAATTACCAAGGCTCTCCCAATAAGACTCTGACTCATTTAGATCGTAAGGAACAACCATCATCGCAATCAGAACACTTCCGATGACCACATATATAAGTGGAAGACTCGACCTGAACTCGCTGGTTACATCGCCAGCTTCCATCGTGTGATGATTTGGATGAATATTCGATCCATGTAGATTCCCTTGCGCTTGATCAGCCTTCCTTTTTACCAAGAGACGTAAAGCGACTATGATCATCCCACCAATGATCCACCATGCCAACCCTACTTTAGTTAAATAAAAAGTGTCTTGCGTGCATGCTAGATAGATAAGCCCTAAGACATAAAATGCACTTAGAAATTCAACACACCACTTTAGCTCAATCTCCTTGCTCATGCTCGGCTAGTTAGTTCTCTGCTATTCATTGGTTCTGCCTAAGTATTGCACCAATTTCTTCCTGCACTACACCAAATGCTGTGTTAGCATCCTGAACTAAGGCGTGGCTATGACTCTCTGACGTCGATCTCTGTATCTCGCAAATTTTTATCCTTAGGTTTTTTAGGTTTATTCGAAGGCTATCGTCATCTACTCTTTCGATGAGTCTGTTGAGTTCTTGGATAGATAGCATCAGTTCATTGCTCAGTTCTTCAGGCAAAAGACCGGGCCTATCGGTATCAGGATTATTTCTGTAGTAGTGAGTGTCCTCTATGTGGACTCGAACTGCTAGCCTAATTGCGCTCATGACGGCATCCTGCAACTGCATGAGGGTCGTTCTTTGGAATTCTTTTCGTTTCTCTTCCCTTTTAAATTTATTCGCATCACTCTGTAGCCATCGATTATTCCAGCTAACTAAAAACGTTGTAAGGATACTCGCTAGAGCACCTACAATAGTTCCAATAAATCCCCAAATGGCTGCTTCCATATTATTTTTACTAACGTATTATTATGTCACTTACGATATCATCCGAATTGGGATGATCTCGCAACAAACTGAATTCAAGCGAACGCTGCCTCCACCTGCTTGAAGAAGACTTTTTCCTTTTCGGTTTTGCCGTCAGAAGTAAGCAATCGATTGAGCAATACTAAGGCGCGCTCCTTGGAGCCCGCTGAGCTTAAACGCAACGCGACGAAGCGAATCAATTCTGCAACCGAGTCTTCGCTGGTGCGTGCGTTGCGTGCGCGATCGGTTGCGGTGCTGATATAAACTGAAGGGCCTGTGCTGGACTCCCAACCGAGTGAATCGGCGGCGCTGTTGAACTCATTGGATTCGGCCAAGGACAGATGCCCATCGATATAAATCGCTAGGAGCAGCAGGTCGATGATCGCTTCGCGTTCAGCTTGAGTCACTGCTGGATGGAGCGAGGAACCTTGATCGCCGCTGAATAGTTTTTCTAAAAATTCCATGATGGTTTATGGGGTCAGGCTTTGGCTCTGTTTTTCAGACAGAATAATTTTTCGACAGAATGATTATTGATAGATTTGCGGCTAAGTTACTTAGATAAGCAACCGTAGATAGCTTAGACATAACAGCGTTACAGAATCAATTATTCTGTCGAAAAATCATTCTGTCGAATCTGTGATTGAGCGATAAAAAGGGCCGCCGAAATCGGCGACCCTTTGAAATTACTTTTCAGTCTTTTCCGGAGCTTCGTCGTCCGCAGGGACTTCCTTTGGAGCAGCTTCTTGCTCGGCGAGTTTGCCTAGGAACTCAGGGAGTTCGATGCCAGCGTTCTTGGTGATCTCATGCAGCGGCGGCAAGGAGCCGATCATTCCAGAAAGGAAGTCTGCGGTGCTGCCTTTGCCGTCCTTGCCTTTGCCGTTGTCCCACACAGTGATCTTGTCGATCTTGAGGTTGGAGATGGCCTTGGCTTGTTCTTCCACGAGCTTCGGCAACTGCTCGATCATGAGGAGCATGGAAGCCAATTGCTTGTCGTTGCCAGCAGAGTTGACGATGTCGGTGAACCCCTTCGCCTTCTTGGTAAGGACGGCTTCGACACCTTCCGCTTCCGCGAGGAGCTTGAGACGTGTGCCGTCTGCCTCCGCGGTAAGCTTGAATCGTAAGCCGTCGGCTTCCGCTTGCTTGACGGCTTTGAGACCGTCGGCTTCGGCTTGCTTATCGAGGCGGACCGCGTCGGCCTCACCCATTTGTGTGCGGCGCACAGACTCGGCACTCGCTTCTGCATCGACGATGGCTTTTTCCTTAGCAATTTCAGCGGGGACAATGATATTCGCCTGCTGAGTCGCTTTCTCACGCTTGGCACGCTCGATTTCAGAGGTTTGCTCGGCAGCGTAGGCTTCCTGTAGGGCTTGCGCAGCCTTAACCTTTTCTGCTGCCGATGCCGAGCGTTCCGCTTCCGCCTCTTTCATACGTCGATCGGCATTCGAATTGGCAATTTCAACGGTCGCGGTATTTTCACCATCGGTCGCTTTCGCATTGGCGTCGGCCACGCGGACACGTTGGTCACGGGCGGCTTCTGCGGCACCGATATCACCATCACGTTCAGCTTGGGCGACCTTCACCTTTGCTTCAGCAATCGCCTTGGAAGCGGCTTCTTGACCGAGAGCATTGATGTAGCCGGACTCGTCGGTGATGTCCTGCACGTTCACATTGATCAAACGCAGACCGACTTTCTTGAGCTCGACTTCCACACCGGTGGAAATGTTGGCGATCAACTTATCACGGTCGGCGTTGATTTCTTCAATGTCCATGGTCGCGATCACGACGCGCATTTGACCGAAGATAATGTCCTTCGCGAGTTCCTTGATTTCGGCAAGACCGAGACCGAGCATACGTTCGGCAGCGTTTTCCATGACACCTGGCTCGGTGGAAATACCGACGGTGAACGTGGAAGGTGTATTGACGCGAATGTTTTGCTTAGACAGCGCACCTTCGAGGCGAATGTCGATCGGTAATGGCGTGAGGTCGAGCCACTGGTAGCCTTGAATGACGGGCCAGATAAAGGCCGCACCACCGTGATAGCAGTTGGCAGACTTACCACCGGCGACTTTGCCGTAAACGACCAACAAGCGGTCGGACGGACAGCGCTTGTAGCGACTGGCAAACGCGATGATGGTCGCGACAAAGAATAAAAACAGTATAGCTGCGGGGATGAGTATTTCCATAAGTTTTAAAAGAAGTTAGGAGTGAGCATGTAGAAGTTCGAAATTGAGTGCGGCTTACGCTTCCTCGACGATGAATGAGGCAGGACCATTGACGCCTGTGACACGGACACGCTGGCCGGGCTTGAGTGAGCCAGCAGTTTCTTTGCGCGCGGAGGCGGTGGTGTAGCGACCTTGAATATTGATTTGTATCTGACCACCTTCATCGGCATCGCCGCCTGGAATGGTCACATAGACAGTGCCCTCTTGACCGATCACACTGGAGTAGTCGAGATTGCCTTTTGCCTGAAGCTTGAGCATGCTGCGAAGCAACACGAGCATCGCAAACATCGCGCCGACGCCACAGACAATCGCAATGATGCTACTCACAATGAGCGTCGCACCACTTTTCAAAGCGGCCGCGCCGATCCATCCAAAGGCGAGAAAGAATGCGCCCAGTGTTTGAGAGGAGAAGATGCCGACACCGGAACCGTGATCCATATCACCGAGCTCTACATCGAAGCCACCATCGTGATCGAAGCCAATCAAGGTCATCACCATTTGCACGATGACCACTGCGAGTGAAAAGATCCCGATACCATAAAAAATTTGGTATTCAAGGCCGAGGTTGGTGAACCATTCAATCATGTCTTCGTAGGGGCTAACGTGTAATCAGGAATGATTTGAACTATGCAAACGGTGAAACCTAACGCAAGTAAAACTTGAAACATTTTAACCGAAAGCCGCCTACTACCAGCATTCAAGGGCCTCTAAAAAGCATCAAAGCTAATCTTAATCGAAATTCAGCTATCCTCATATCAGCATCAGAGGTAGTTTATGGATCTAGAAGGCTGCAGGAGCCCACTTGGGAACAGCACCACGCGTAGCATATTTCCAACAACTGAGTGCGTTACGAACCACTACATTTCCATTGTAGCACGTGCTTCTATGGGCAGCATCGAGCGCGTTTCAGATCCAAGCGCTCAACGATCTACGTGACCCCTTCGGAAGGCACGTGCGACAACTTTTCAACCCAGGAACCCTTATGATAGAAACACCACGACTCAAGCCGCGGAACGAGGAACTCGTTTCGGCCAGCGCTTTCGAATCAGGTCATCATTCAAGCGAAAACCATTTGCGCTGCGTGCCGACAGCGCTCTAGATGTGCGCATGCAACCGACTCTACTAATTCTCGCAGCTGGTATGGGCAGCCGTTATGGCGGCCTCAAACAATTGGACCCCATGGGGCCAAATGGCGAAACCGTGCTCGACTACTCGGTTTACGACGCCATTCGCGCGGGATTTGGCAAGGTGGTCTTTGTGATACGCCGTGATTTTGCGGATGCCTTCAGGGAAGCTGTGGGCGATAAATTTGCAGACCGCATTGAAGTGGAGTATGCCTTTCAAGAACTCACCGACTTACCCGAGGGCTTTTCCGTGCCTGAAGGTCGTGAAAAACCATGGGGCACTGCGCACGCAGTGCGCGCCGCACGCAACGCTGTCGACGCTCCATTTGCGGTGATCAATGCCGACGACTTTTACGGCCAAGATGCTTACCAGCAACTCGCGGACTACTTCAAGACTAGCAAGGACCAACCCGAGCTACGCACCTGCATGGTGGGCTATCGACTCGAGAATACCCTCTCCGAGCACGGCTCGGTGAATCGCGGGCTGTGCATCGTCGAAAACGGCACACTTCAAGGTGTGGAGGAACACTCCGTGATCGCGAAAGGCGAAGACGGCGTCATCCGCGGTAGTAATCTCACCGACCAACGTGTCAACTTGAATGCCGACGACATTGTGTCCATGAATTTCTGGGGCTTCAGCCCAGCGCTGTTCGCGACACTTGAAGCGCATTTTATCGACTTTTTAAAAGAGCACGGACAGGAGGCTAAATCGGAGTGTTACATTCCCACCGTCATCGACGACTTGATTCAAAGCGAGCAGACCGAATGCGCAGTGATCGAGACCAGCGGTTCCTGGTTCGGAGTTACCTACCCCGAAGATAAACCATTTGTGCAGGAAAGTATTCAGACACTGATCGCGAATGGTGAGTATCCAGCGAAATTGTAGCTCATGCAGTCTGGCCTGTCCCACGCCGCCGAGCGCATGTCAGGCAGGAGTCGCTTACACTTCTTTAACTAGAACGCTACAGAAGCTTACGCTTGCGGCTACGTGCAAAAAATTCTACGACAGCGCACTCGCTAGAATTGTAGCATGCGCTTACCGATGGGAGTGCGTTTCTGAGTCAAGGAGTGTCTTGGGACGCGCTCGATGCTTCGCATAGAAGCACGTGCTACA
>JABBCA010000006.1 GCA_018607135.1 Opitutales bacterium | reverse complement strand
GGCTTAAATGGAGCCACCTGTCAGAGTCGAACTGACGACCTGATGATTACAAATCAACTGCTCTACCAACTGAGCTAAGGTGGCCTACTTACTGGATCGGGGACTTGAACCCCGAACCAATTGATTAAGAGTCAACTGCTCTACCAATTGAGCTAATCCAGCAGGTGGTTACCGCAGATGCGATAAGGAAGTCGCAGAGACTGCTTTTGAAATGCGGTCTGTCAAGCTTGTGATGAAAGATTTTTTATCAATTTTTCGAGTGATTATTGAAGCTAGAATATCCCTCTGGAAATTAACAGTTTACGCTATCAATGCACGTCTAAGACTTGCCACAGACCACAGCTAAGTGGTGGTAAATGCACTCCTTTTGCGGTCACGGGAATCTTTGCAGACTTTAAGCCAGAGAGCTCAAAGCGCTCTTGGTCTGCAATTTGCAACCATTGCTTTTCGATCACCTCGGGGCAGTCAATGTCCGCATACTCTAGATGTGGATTGAGCCCATACAACAACTGACCTCCTGGACGCGAAAGATCGGCGTTGATCAACATCACTACTGCACTGGAACCCTCTACGAAGAAAAACTCAAGATAGCCGTCAGTGAGCCCTCCATCAAATCGCAATGGGCGACCTGCTTCGGACAAGCGAAACTCAATCCAATCGCGGAAGTAGCCGTGCGTGCCTGAGAACACGTAGCGGCGATTATAATCCAGCGCATTGACATCACCGCGCTGGTAGGTGTTTGAAATGCCACGCTTTGACCGAAGAAAGTCTTGCCCTTGCGCGATCATTGGCACGCCCAGCGCAGTAAAGAGAATCGAAGCCATTAAATGCGTGCGGCGACGATCTAAAGAGGTCGGGTCTGATGCATCGTGGCCTTTGCGTTCGGTGATACGGTCAAGCCAGCAGTGGTCATCATGCGATTCAGTGTAATTCACCGTTTGCGCAACAAAACGTGTGCTGCTCGGCGAGCCTGAAAGAAAATACTGAATCGTCTCTTGGTTGCCCTTGCCGCAAACGTAATCGGCAATGCATTCACGAAAGCCGTCGTTCCACGATGCGTAACCGGTTTCCTTAAGTTCATCTTGAATGTGCCCACGGAAACTCCACGGCTCGGCGATCAATATCAAGGAAGGCTTCACCTTCTTTAATTCGACTTCAATTTCTCGTAAGACTTCAATTCCAATAAGTTCGGCAAGGTCGAAACGGAAACCATCGACGTCGTAAGTCTCAACGAGGTGCTTGAGGCTCTCGATAATCAGGTGGCGCCCCATCGGGGTTTCACAGCGTAGATCGTTTCCACACCCACTCCAGTTTACCAGGCCATTGGTTTGGTCTAAATTAAAGTAATAGTATTTATCAACAAAAAGTAAGTGATTCGGCTCACCAACATGATTATAGACCACATCTATAATCACTGCCATGCCTTCATCATGAAAGTCTTTCACGAGGTCGCGAAACTCTTCAATCTGAGAGGCCTTTTCTGGGTCCTTGGCATAACTACTCTCAGGTGAAAAGTAATTTACTGTCATGTAGCCCCAATGATAATCTTCGCGCTTAGGGTTATCAAACTCCTGAATCGGCTGCAACTCGATGGCATTGACTCCCATCTCCTTGAGATACGAACCTTCCGTCTTAAGCCATTTACTCAGGCCCGCGTAGCCTTTGCGCTCCTCTGCAGTGAGCTGAATCGGCGCATGCGCCGCAAGGTCGCGGACATGCCCTTCCATGATCACTAAGTCCTGCCATGCGGGTGGCTCATAAGGATTCTCGACCTTTTGCAGGCGCTCAGGAGCGACGACGATTGCTGGCCCCTTGTGCCCCAGGCATGCTTTCGCATACGGATCGAGAATTGGAAACTTTTCATCGAAATGAGAGGTGCCTTCAGTGTTACTCCCACCCACTCGATAGGTGTAATACCAACCATCGAGGTTGTTCGCAATGACGGTTTCCCAAGTCACTCCATCCACACATTTCATGGCAACCGTGTTCGCGTCAGAACCATCTGGTTGTTTACTAAAGACTACTTTCGCCGTTTCTGCGCGCGGTGCGAATAAACGAAAGGTTGTGTGACCATTCGCTACCGAAGCGCCAAGCTCCAGATCCGTAGATGCAGAAGTTAAATACTGCGTATGTGGCAACTCGTGCCCTTCCTCTCCTTTCGAATCGGTCCAAACAACTCGCTCATTACCGACCGGCACATAGTCCTCGGGCAAATGAAAGCGAAACATTTGCTTACCTTTCCAGTCCGGATCAAAAACAAAATTAATCGCACCAGATTGATCTACAGAGAGGTTCGGCGCAGAATCTGGCACATCGAGCCAATCGCCTTTGTCGGTCACAAATTTGAATGAGGCCTGCCCTTTCAGGGGCAACAACTTCGCCGGCACCCGTAATTCGTAAACGAACCCCTTGTCTTGTTTCGCTGGTTTAAGCTGCCATTGCGCTTTACCAATCGCATCGGTCCACCCATTGAAATCACCGCCCAAATAGACTTTCACTTTTTGATCGAGTAGCTGTGGATAACGCTCCGACTGAATCACAAAGACCCAGGCCTGCTTACATTTATAAAAGCGATAAAACCGAGCCGATTCGCGCGCCGAAATACGTTCGATTTTACGGAAAGGCGTATTGACGGGGCCGAGTGAAAGTGGCGGCAAGGTCGTGGTGCTCGCCCAATCGCGCGAGAGGATCACGACCCCACAATTTTCCGACTCCCAAAAAGCGTGTGCGATGTTTTCAACTGATTTAGCCATAAATATTTGCCCGATAGTCCAAGCAAGTTTGCGTAGAGAGCAATACTCATTCCAAAGACGGTGAATTTATCCTAAATACAGAAGTCGGACAGAGGTCTGCCGTAGATAGCAAAGCAATTCAGAAGACAGGAGTCAGCCACTGACCATAAAGAATTTATGTAATTGCAGCACCTCGCCATTTTGGCGACGCCTCAAGTTTCGTAGATCGTTCGCATTCAGCTCCGACTACTGAATCCTGTCTTCTGACTACTCTTTTAAGGTTTATCCACTTCTCATACCAAATTCAATAAAGTTTGATCCTTATACGTTCGTATTCGGTAGCGCGGTGTGGCCCGCACCGCATCCATCCGACGAGCCTGCAGCTTTCAATCGTGCTGACTGGGCCAGTCAGCGCTACCCGATCAAACATTTTTCATTCGGTATCACACTCCGCACTGAAGGTAGACCGACCATTTTGAGTATTTCACCACCTTTACATAAATGAACGCACTGAAAGAACTTCGCGGTGCTCACAAGAACCCCGATTAGTTACCTAACACCGTATTCAACAAATCGAGTCCCATTTCGATATCCTCTCGCCGCTTTTCAGCCTTCGTTTTCTCCCGAGGCTGTTCTGTCGCCACAGGTTGTTGAGTTTGCGGCTGTGCCAGTTGATTCGTGGACTGCTGCTCTGTTGGAGTCGCGACTGCTTTGGGCTTCTGCAGTGCCGAGCTTGCCGCGGACTTTAATAATTTCATTATTTCGTCGGCATTCGGCTTACCCAATGTCCCACCAATATTCACATTTTTATTCCATCGGCGGAAGCCATCTTCAGAAACTACCGGCTGTAAGAGTTGCAGAGTCTCAAGGTAGTTCGTCAGACGCCCCCTCGCTCCCAACTCTAGACCAAGCTGTAAGGGTTGATCCAAAACATCTTTAAAACTACTTGCAGCAATGAACCCAGAGCCATCAATCAGCAAGCTCTGCCCCTCAAATTTGAGCTTAGGGATCATCACGCGTTTATCACTCCCACGATTCATCTTGAGTGTAAAATTATCAAAGCGAATGTCCTTAAAGTAAGGCACGGTTTCGGTAAGTGCTGCGACACCTGGACGATCAAACTGCTGCCCAAGTATACCGATGACCCCAAGTCCAAGCTGACTACGATTGTCCAACTCAAATGCGGTGACGACTCCTTCTTTGCCTGTAATGGTCAAATCGGCGATTGAATTTTCTACCGCCAGATCGAGGCTACTGCCTAAACCTGACAACTTAAAGTCACCATCAAAAAGACCTTTCACTGGAAATCCTCCAGAACGTTTTTGCGCAAAAATAGAGGGATCTATTTGCCTAAAGCCGACATCGGCGAGCAATTGATACGCGTTGGCTCCCAAATCTTTATAGCGCACCTCGGCAGATCCATTAAGAGTTCCCTCACCAAGCTTCGCCTGCATCCCACTTAGCTGAAGAAGGGGCCGCGAGACCAAAGCTTTCGCGCCGAGGTCACGAATCGTTTGGCCTGAGTTTAAAATGATCTGCTCTAGCTGAACGGATGCTTGACCATTTAGATTAGACCACGGTGGCGTAACGCTGCCACTCACCGCTGGAGATGGGCGAGTTGGCGTAGATGCAGAGCGTGGTTGAGGCGGAGCGCTTGGAGTGGGCGCAGACACGGTCGACTCGTTCGGTGAAAATGCAGCCACGAGCAAGTCTATATCGGACTGCAAGATTTGCTCACCAGTCAAATCAACCTTAAATGACACAGGGGAAGACACTGGGTCCGCTTGTCCAGAGATTTGCAAACGCGTGCTAGGTCGCCCGGAGGGACCCGCTTCAAAATTCACCCCAACGCCCCATTGCTCATCATTCATCGCCTTTAATTGAGACGCGAATCGATAGTCTTTGGTTTGCCCAGGCATCGACCGAGGGCGCAAGCCATCCATCACACCTTGCACACGTAGCGGATACTGCGCGTTTCCATCAACAGCAAGTTCAAGAGTCATCGTGCCACCTAATATAGAGGCCTTGTCTTGCAAGACTGGCAGCTGAAACAGCTCCTGTAGGCCTAATTTCAATTTCACATCGGCCTTCTGTCCTGCGAAGGGATTGGAACTTCCTTCAACCAATTTCGATGTGCCAGTCGCTTGACCACTGAGCACCTCGCCATAGCGGTCTAAGAGCTTAAAGGACTTCAATTCGTAAGTAATGGATTGATCTGCGTTCACACGGATCACTGGTTCGATGTGAAAAGTCGACTCCTGCAACAGCAACTGGCCGGCATTACGCACGGTCAGCGGCCCAACAATCAAAGGTGAGGGCGCCCTCACCTCCATTGCCCCGTCCGCCAATCCACTGATGCTCATATCCGCGCTCAGCGGCGCACCTTGCAGGCTCATCCCCTCAGGTAACCAAGGAGCCAGCCAAGCGAGTGGAAACTCCATTATCTTGATGGCGAGAAGCTCACCACTCAACTTTTGTTTTCCGCCAAGATTCAGCGTCTTTTTCAAATCGATGGTGAAGACCTCAGCACGATTCGCAATGACTACCATATTGGCGTCCGAAAGCGTCATGACAACACCTTCCACTCGCCCAACTGCTTGACCACGGACTTCAAGGGCTCCCATAGAGGCCAACTCAGGGATGAACATTTCAGGTCTTTGTAAGTCGAGATCGAAACTCACCTTCACATCCGCAACCTCTTCAAAGCTATTGAACGCGAAATCCACTTCGTTCCCGACTGCCAAAACCTTACGTCCTGCAACATCCTTACCTGATGTATCTGACTTCAAATAGACTTGCTCAAAGCCGCCATTCACTTTCTGCGTAAAGCGCAGAGTCGAATTCGAATCAAATTCCTTCAGACCTGACTGTAAGGGTTCTATAGATACGAGCTGTAGGGATGCATCTACAACGGTCTCCGCAGATGGACGTATCGCTCCTGATCTGATATCGAAAACATATGTGATCCCATGCTCATCTACGATCTTTCCATTGAGAGCGATACGCTCAATATCTAGTAACCAATCTAGATTACCAATTGAGCCGACAGCTTCCCAAGGGTTAGCGGCGGGCTCATTCGTGCTGGCACCGCCAGTCGCAGGGCCAGTCACACTACCAGCACTCGGCATGCCGCCATTCCCAACAGGTTGAGTGGATGAGGGTGTGCTCGCACTCGCACGTGGTAATTGAACGACCAGTCCGTCAATATCTATCGCACCTAACTTAATCGTGTTATCAAAAAACGCCGCCAATGGCGAAAACGAAGTCTTCACCTCTGCGACTTTGACGCGCGTGCCATCCGCAAGTGCGAGTGTAAGCTCTAGTAATTCCAGTGAACCTGTGGTCACCTGCACATGACGAACAGAGCTCCCCTCAGGCAACCGACTTTCCAGCATGCGCTTTTGAAAGCCTGCATTGGTAACAAGAAAATATGCACCAATCAGCGCACTGATGAACAAAAAGAGGCAGGCTAAAAAGATGCGAATAAGGGTCTTCATAATAGGTTCAAGAGGAGATGTTTGAACCTTATTAGAAATCCATCACGGCGCAAGGTTCCTGTCATAACTTTAGACATTAAATAAAGATCAGACCCCGGCACTTTTCTGGGTAGCCACCATTCATCGTAAGCAGTTGATCATTAGAGTGTAGCAACAAAAAGGCGCACTTCCTACCCCTAAGAAGTGCGCCACCATTGTCTACTTTATTTGTTACCCCAAACTCCCTTGCGGGAGAAAGTGTTGATGCCCCTACAATCGCCAATGATGAACCGTTCGCAAGACGAATATGCTTCGTATACGCATTTACTAACTTAACTTATATTTAGAATAAGATTTACTTATATTAAATGTGCTTTAAAGAGAACTCTAGGACGGAGTATACCGTGTCAAAAAAGCTATGTATTTATTCATCTGATAAACGTATAGACGCCTAGGCTAACTCAGATTCATCGGGTCCACATCGATCAGATCGATCACTTCTTTATCCATTTTGAATTCTTCGCGTAGAGCCACGATGTCTTGAATCACGCGACTCGCACTGGGTGCAAAATACCACAGCTGAAAACGATACTCATCACGAATTTTCTCAATGGGTGCAGGGGCAGGCCCGCGCACTTCGAGACGATTCCCCATCCTCTCTTCAACGAGTTTAGTCCATGCATCGATATAGAAATTCACTTTATCGGGATTGCGTCCGCGAAATAGGTGACGGATCAAATGGCGAAACGGCGGGTAGTTAAACTCACGGCGCTGCTCCAATTCTTCGAGCTGAAAACCATCAAAGTCAGACTTACGGGCAAACTGCACTGGCGGCGCATGCGGCGTATGGGTTTGAATCACCACTTCGCCCGCGCGATCCCCTCGCCCTGAACGGCCCGAGACTTGCACCACCAATTGAAAGGTGCGCTCAGCCGCTCGAAAATCTTCTACATGCAAGGAACGATCGGCATCGACCAAGCCCACGAGTGTCACATTCGGGAAGTCGAGCCCCTTGGCGATCATTTGCGTGCCCACAAGTAGATCAATCTTACCCACACGAAAATCATTCAGGATTTTACGATACAAGTTCTTCTTCGACATCGAGTCCGCATCCATACGCACGATCTTTGCGCGTGGCAGTATCTTCTGCACGATGTCTTCGATCTTCTGCGTGCCCTGCCCTCGCATGCGAATATTGGTCGACTTGCACTCGGGACACTTGATTGGCGCGTAGTCTTCTTCACCACACAAATGACACCGCAATTTCTTATCGGTGCGGTGATAGGTCTTCGGAATACTACAATGATCGCAAGCAGCGACGTATCCACAATCTGGGCACAACATACTTGTCGAAAAACCACGACGATTGAGAAACAAAATACTCTGCTCCTTCTTCTCAAAACGGTCGATCAACTTATCTGCCAGCATTTGCGAAATAGGCGAAGGTCCTTTGCCCGTGTGACCTTCGCGTCGCATATCGACCAGATGTATCTTTGGGAGCTGACGGTCATCAACACGATTCAAGATACGATCGACTGAATACTTACCACGTTCGACATTGTAGAGCGATTCCAACGAAGGTGTCGCCGACCCCAACACACAGACCGCCTGGTTAATCAGCGCGCGATAGACTGCGACATCACGCCCGTGATAACGCGGCGACTCTTCCTGTTTGTAGGAAGGCTCATGCTCCTCATCGACAATCATGAGCTTTAAGTTTTGCACCGGTGCAAACACCGCAGAACGTGCACCCACCACGACGTGTGCTTCGCCGCTCGCTAGCGCCTTCCACGCATCATAGCGCTCCCCTTCAGAAAGGTGGCTATGCCACACCACTGTATGCACTCCGCGTGCTTCCAAGCGCGCACGCACACGACCGACCGTCTGAGGCGCCAGTGCCACCTCCGGAATGAGAAAGACCACCCCTCCTCCCTGAGCAACGATCTTCTCGATCGCATTGAGATACACCTCAGTCTTACCCGACCCCGTCACTCCATGCAGAAGTCGCACGCTAAACGCATCCTTTTCAATTGCGGTCGTAATGGCATCCACCGCACTCGCTTGTTCATTAGTCAAGGTCGGACGCGATTCACTGGCCACCGTTTCGACTTCCCCGAGTTCGTCTTCGTAAGCGACGCGTTCTTCTTCGGTATCGGTTTCACGCAGGAAGCCTTTGCCGACGAGTGCATCGCAAGCAGACGTGCTGAGTTTCATGCGTTTTAAAATGTCCGCCCGTGGCAGGGGACGTAATTGCTGACGAATGAATTTAAGTAGCTCTGCCTGTTTCGGTGCGCGCTTTTCGAGCGTTGCCAGCTCCTCTGCGGTGGGCGCTTTGCCTGCTGAAATGTAGCGACGTGTTTTAGGCTTCATGCCCTTACGAATCGCGGCAGGGATCATTGTTTCCAGCACCGCCTCGGGAGTGGATGCATAATAGCGCATGGCCCAACGATAGAGCTCCATCAAGTCAGGCGGGAGCACCGCATAGTCCTGCACCACCTCATAGAACATTTTTAACTTACCAGGCGGCACGACTTGATCGGTGCCAAAGCGCGTCACAACACCGAGCTCGCTACGTCGACGTAGCGGAATACGCACCAACGAGCCCACCTGGACGGTATTCTGACAGGTTGGTGGAACGGCATACGCGAGTTCCTTATCAAAGCCCGACAAGGCGATCACTTCGACAACGCGCGTATCCTTCTGGTTGTTAGCGGTGCGCATCGAGTAATTCCTTAAATGCCCCCTCTTGCTCGGACAACTCGGTCCACGAACCTTGGTCGATGAGTTTGCCTTGCTTCAAAACTAGGATGCGGTTGGCACTACGTATCGTGCTTAAGCGGTGGGCGATCGTAATGGTGGTGCGTCCCTTCGCGAGATAATCAATCGCTTCTTGCACCGACTTCTCACTCTCGTAGTCGAGCGCACTCGTCGCTTCGTCGAGAATCAAAATTTTTGGATTTCTCAACAATGCACGTGCGATGGCCACGCGTTGACGCTGACCACCCGACAGGCTGACACCGCGCTCGCCCACTTTCGTATCAAAGCCATCAGGCAAGGCTTCGATAAACTCGAGGGCATTGGCATGACTTGCCGCTTGGCGCACTTCAGCCTCACTTGCCGTTGGTTTACCAAAGCGAATATTATCCATCAGTGTTCCCGAAAGTAGCAAATTATCCTGCATCACAATCGCACAATCTTGGCGAAAGGCTTTAATCGCTAATTCTGATTGTGACACTCCATCGATACGAATCTCACCTTTAGACGGCGCATAAAAACCAAGAATCAAGCTAACGATCGTGCTTTTTCCTGAACCACTAGGCCCCACAAAGGCCACATGTTCACCAGCTTGAATGGTGGTCGTGAGTTGCTCAATCGCCAGATCGTCGCCCTCATCCCCATAAGAAAAACTCACATCGCTCAACTCGATCTCACCTCGCATTGGTTGCAGCAGTTTCTCACCCGTCCACACTTCAACATAGTGCGAGTCCATCAACTCCTTAATGCTTCGATAGCTCTCCGCGCCGAGTAAATACTGCAGACTGAACTGAGTGAGCATATTGACCGGATACAAGCAGATCGGTAAGGCGCCGATCAATGCAACCAGCGCACCCATGGTCATTTTGTCTTCGATCACCAACCAACCGCAAATTCCAACGCCCAATAATGACAACCCCGTTACCACCGAAAACATAATATATCCCAACGACTGGTTGAGATTCATTTGCGAGACTCGCATCTCACTATATTGATCACTGAGAAGATTCATCTGCTCTTTCGCGACCGACTCCTGCCCGAAACCTCGAATCAATTTGATAGCCGAAATCAACTCGTTCGCTTGACCTGTCATCTTCTCACGAGCGACACGCACCGCCTGATTATTATCTTCAATGGGTCGATAATAGTAAACGCGCACAACCGCAAAAAGCGGAATACAGATCAAGACAATCAGCAGCAGCCAAATGTTAATATACGCAAGGGTCAGAATCAGCAAAACCGTGCGTAAAAGCTCTGGAATGATGCCAGTTACGATCTGAATTACAGTCGCTTCTATATTATTGGTATCGAAGGCATACTTGGAAAGTAAGCGTCCAGTCTGTATCGTATCCAAAAAGCGAAACTGCATAAAGTTGAGCTTATGAAAGATACGACTGCGAAGTTTGCGAAAAATCTCCTGAGTCTGCCCCGAAAGTGAGCGCACACCTAGATACATCGTCAGAAAATGAAACGCGAGCAATGCCAGTGATAAGCCCGTGTAAAATATGACACCTCCAAGGTCTTTTTCCGGAATTGAATCGTCGACAATACGCTGCGATATAATGGTAAACGGCGTCACCGCAACAATGCTCAACACACGCCAAAACATATAGCGACTCAAGTAGCCACGTTGCCCCCAAAGGTAGCCTTTCAAGGTCTTACTTCGTAAGCTATCTAACTCGTTTTCAAACATTGTGCGAAATCAGACAAACAAGGCCCGACTTAGCCAATCTTCAAATCTTTCAAAAGCGCACAAAAGTCGGGATGCTTCTGTATCTCCTGTAGATCTGGGTCGTGCTGCATCCAGTGAAAATCCTCGTAACCATGGGTGATCGCATCTCGCAAAGTGCGCACGGCGTCGGTGTATCGGTTTTTGAGGCACAGACTGCACGCTAAGTTGTAGTGTGCAGTGGGGTCTTCTGGAGTCAACCGCACTAACTTGCGATCCATCTTCAGACCGTCGTTGATACGTCCCGTCTGCGTATAAATATGCGCTAGAATCGATGCGACCCGCACATCCTTTGGGATGCGTTTATGCAGATCCTCGAAAAAGCTTAGTTCGAAATCTAGGTGCTCACGCTTAGCCATTTGACTTAAGACTTACCTCCGCGTTCGCAGATTCCAGCAGCTTTAAGTTCATTACAATGAGCAGTCACCTGCAAGCGCTGGCTCTCGACGTTGAGTGCCAACTTATCGGCTACCGTTTTGCCATACCATTCCATGAACGGCGCATCGATCTCAAAGATCTTATCGCAATCGAGGCAAATCACCTGGGCTTGAAAAGTCGTGGCGTTCTTATTCGCCATGTAGAACTTGTAGTCGCGGCCCACGTCCACCTCACGGATCAAGCTGCTTTCGGTCAAAATCGGAAGCGCACGATATACTGTCGCACGCGAAACGGAGTCGTCAATCTCACGCGCACGATCCAGCAAATCCTCCGCTGTAAAATGATCTGGATGCCCATAGGCAGCATCGAAAATGGCCATGCGCTGATTGGTTACACGCAGACCCTTACTAGTGAGAAACTCCTTAAAAGTCTCACGAATGCTATCATGATTTGAGGTATTCGAGTCCATTTTTCTTATTGAGACTGAATTGAGACAAGGTTAATGCCGATGGCAAGGTATTTTAAGATAGGTCTTAATCGTAATCTTAATCTTACTACTCTCGACCTGGAGGGTTGCGCTCCGTCGCAACCGCAGCTCGCTAGAAACTAGGTGGCGGTGACAGAGCACAGCCCTCCATCAACCTTCCCTGTTGACAACCGCCGCGAGATACCCCTTTTCTAGCCACCTTCCTTAGGGGTGACCAAGCACGGTCTGAGATGTTTCGCCGCAGATATGCACTGAAACGATCCCTTCGAACCTGATCCGGTTGACACCGGCGTAGGAAAAGGAACGGATCGCTTCGTAAGTGACCCACCTTCTCACCGCCAGAGGCCGGATCTCAACAACACCAAGATTGAGATCCAAATGAAACAAATAGTAAACATCCTCGCAGCCTTTGCCCTCACGGCAGGCTTGCATGCAGAATCGCTCCAACAGCTTGAGCCCATCACCGTGGTAACCGGTAGCCTGTGGGACTCGGAGCTCCAAAACACCACTGCCAGTGTCAGCGTGCTTTCCGACGAAACACTCAAAACGAGCGGTAGCCAACACTTCGGTGATATCATCAACGCCATCCCGAACCTAACCTGGACCGCAGGCAGCTCGCGCCCGCGTTATATTCAAATCCGTGGCATCGGTGAGAACTCACAATTCGAGGGCGAAACACCCGACTCCTCCGTGCGCTTCCTTGTCGACGATCTCGACTTCACCGGTATCGGCACCATCGGTAATCTCTTCGACATGCAACAAGTCGAAGTGCTCCGCGGCCCGCAAGCAGGCGCATTCGGCGTCAATGCCGCAGGCGGTGTGATCAAACTAGTCAGCAACGAGCCTACACCCTACTGGACCGGACAAGTCGAAGGCACTGCTGGCAACGATAGCCTCTTCGCAGGTGGCCTTGCTGTCGGTGGCCCGCTCCTCGAAAACGATCCGCAAAAACTCACCTTCCGCTTCTCAGCGTATCAGCTCAAACAAGACGGATTTAGAGACAATAGCTTTCTCCACTCAGACGACAGCAATGGTCGCGACGAGTTCAACACACGTCTCAAAGTTCGTTGGATCGCCAACGATGATTGGCAATGGGACGCGACCCTCTTCTATGCAGATGCCGACAATGGTTACGATGAATGGTCGCTCGACAATGCAGGGTTTGATACGAAATCGGACTTTGCAGGTCGCGACGAACAAGAATCCATCGCAGGTAGCCTCCGCGGCACTTGGACTGGGCTTGATGATATTAAAGTGACCAGCATCACTGGCTACTCCGACACGGACTCGCTAAACAGTTATGACTCTGACTGGACCAACACGGATGAAGTGCCACTGTTCACAGTCTATAGCGGTGTTCTCGAAGCCATGCGCGAACGCGATGTCTTCACTCAAGAATTACGCTTCGATTCCATTGAGCAAGAAGACGCTCTGGGGTGGATTGATCGTTGGACACTCGGTGCCTACGCCCAGCTATTCAATGAAGAGACTTATGTCGATTATACCGACGAATATGCATCTGGAATCGTTGATTCAGAATACGAGACAGAGACCTACGCACTCTTTGGTCAACTAGCCCATGACTTTAGCGAACGCTTCCGTCTAATCATTGGTCTGCGCTACGAGCATCACTCTGTTGATTTCAAATCAGAAACCATTGAGGATTATTTTGGAGAGCTTCTCGAAGGCGAAAGTGACGCCTCAGACGATCTATTTGGTGGTAAAATCACACTCGAATACGACCTCAACGAAGCACACACAACATTTGCGAGTCTCACCCGTGGCTACAAAGCAGGCGGCGCGAATAGCGCGGCGTTCCGTGAAGCAGGACAACCACTCACCTATGATTCAGAAACACTCTGGAATTATGAAATCGGTCTCCGCAGTGATTGGTTCGGAGGGAAGCTCACTTCACAAGTCACAGTCTTCTACCTCGACCGCGACGACGCACAGCTCCGCGATTCTGATGGTGCAGGAGGGTTCTTTCGCTACTTCACATCCAATCAAGGAAGTGCCGAACACCTAGGCCTCGAAGCCGAAGCGACATGGTTTTTAAACGAGAACTGGTCGATTAGTGCGGGACTCGGGCTACTCGAAGCGAAAGCAGATGCCACCTCCAAGGATCTAGCCAACGCACCGAGCTACACTTACAATATTCGCGCCGATTATAGCGCAGACAACGGCTTCTTCGCAAACCTTGAACTCGTAGGCAGCGACTCTTATTACGAATCCAACAGTGCCGACAATACAGAGAAACGTAGCTCTTTTGCGGTGTTCAATGGTGCCATCGGATACCGCTACGAGGCGTGGACACTCACACTCTGGGGACGTAATTTGTTCGATGAAGACTACGAAAAACGTGTCTTTCATTTCGACAACGGCTATGGCGACGAACGCTATGAAAATCCTGCCGACCCTCAGCAGTTTGGGGTGACAGTAAATTACACTTGGTAATCTAGCGGCATACAGAGCCATTCAAAACAGGCTCCTCACAAGGGAGCCTGCTTTTTTGTCGGGCTGTCGCGGGAAAACTGCCTCAAAAATGAGCTGCA
>JABBCA010000018.1 GCA_018607135.1 Opitutales bacterium | reverse complement strand
GACCTCGCCGACTTCGCCGGCCTAGTAGCTTGCGGCGGTTTCTCTTATGGAGACGTCCTAGGCGCTGGTTCCGGTTGGGCAAAGAGCGTGCTCTACAACCCGAAGCTCAAGGCAATGTTCCAAACTTTCTTCGAGCGCCCCGACAGCTTCACGCTCGGCATTTGCAACGGCTGCCAAATGATCTCCCAACTCAAGGACATCATCCCAGGTGCAGAGCACTGGCCACAGTTTAAGCGGAACCGCTCCGAGCAATTCGAAGCCCGCTACGCAAACGTCGAAGTCATGGAAAGCCCAAGTATCTTCTTCAAAGGCATGGAAGGCAGCCTCCTCCCGATCCCTGTCGCCCACGGCGAAGGCCGCGCCGATTTCAGCGCAACAGGCGATTTCGAGAAGTGCCTCACCGAGAATCAAATCTCAGCGAGATACATCGACCACAACGGCGAGCCAACCGAAGTCTACCCAGCGAATCCGAACGGCAGTCCGGCAGGCGCCACAGGCTTCACCACAGCCGACGGCCGCGCGACCATCATGATGCCGCACCCAGAACGCTTGTTCCGCTCGGTCCAAATGAGCTACCGCCCAGACGATCAGTTCACCGGCGAAGCAGGTCCGTGGTTAAAGATGTTTCAAAATGCGCGTAGCTACGTTGGTTAAATCAGTAATTCACCACTCACTCTTCACGACTCACTATTCCTCACTGGCCCATGCCTCAAGATGTTTCAAAATGCTAGATCCTACGTAGGCTAAACCAACTCTTTATATTTTTCGTTTCCCCCTATCGCGGCCATTAACCTCATTTCTGCAAACCTAGAAACTCCGCCTGACAATACCTACAAAATATGTATTTTTTAAATTATCTAAAAATTGAAGGGCTCTGGAACCTTAAGGACATGGAACTGCATTTTCCTAAAACCAGAAAAACAACAATTCTGATAGGCAAAAATGGAACTGGGAAAACAACAGTTATAAATCTAATCCGCGCGGTGGCTGAAGTAGATCTAGTTCAATTGATTACCACCCCTTTCGATAAACTAACCCTCAAATTAGTAGACCTAGAGAATAGCAAAACAAAAACTTTGGCCGTATGGGTGGAAGAGGACCCCAAGTCCACGTATGATTTTGTTTGTTATAAAATATCCTCAAAAACTTACAGACTAAGAGCTTCAGCTGACCCCATGGTTATGCGGAGAAGGATGATGCATCAGCGCAATCGTTCGATTGACTCTGAGTTTGATGAGTTAAAGCAAGATCTTAGCGCTCTGCTCAATATATACTCAATTTCAGTGTATAGAGACGGACCTATAGTCGCAGAGAATGAAGATGCATACGCGAACACTGCAAGGCGCCGAGCTAATAGGAGTAGCATCGACATAAGGTTAGACTATCTGGTTAATGAGCTAACACGTTATTTATTAGAAATTTCAGACAATGTATCTACAGTAACCGAAACATTACAAAAAGAAGTCCTAAAATTCATTTTATATGATAAGCGCACCGACGATAGCATTTATACCTCAGCCATTGGAGACAAAGACTTTAATCCCAAAGAAGAAGCAATCCGGCTTAAGGACGTTTACAAGGAACTAGGGGTTTCAAGAGGCGTGTCAGAACGCATCGATTCGCACACTAAGAGAATCTCTAGTGCTATAAAAAACTTAAGGGGCGATGATAATGATAATGTATTGGAGGACATTGCAATGCTCACCCTACACTACAGAACTAAACTATTAACTGACCGCTCTCTCAAAGCGAAAGAGCAGAAAGAAAGCATCAGAAAGCCGATCAATGAGTTCATTCAAATAGTTAACGGCTTTCTTAGCCCTAAGACCATGCGTGTAGATTCTGAACACGGCTTCATTGTGGGCACGAACTCTGGGAGCATTGATCGGAAAGACTTATCTAGTGGCGAGAAACAACTGTTAATCCTTCTCATCGAATCATTGTTACAGCGAGGGGAGTCATGCCTATTTATCGCAGATGAACCCGAACTCAGCCTACACGTAGAGTGGCAGGAAAAATTGGTGCAATCAATCTCAAGCATAAACCCTAACGCACAAATAATAATAGCAACTCACAGCCCAGAAATCGCAGCTTTCCATGATGATTCTGTAATAGATATGGAGGAAATTATACATGAGACTGACTAGAAGCGCCGCCGCGTCCTCAGTTTTACATAAGTTTCATCGCACCAAGTATATCATCTACGTAGAGGGCGACAGGGACTTTGTTTTTTGGTCTCAGCTAGGGCACTTATTTGGAATAAAACCCAAGAAGTCTGGCGGTAAAAGCAAATGCAAGATTTATGCAGAACAACTATTGGAGTCCAATGGAAATTACTTAGTCTGTATGGACAGAGACTATGATATATTTGCAAACAATCGACTCTCCGATGCACGAATAATTTACACATATGGATATTCTATTGAGAATCATGTGGCGACGTGCTCTAGCATAGCGAAATACTTAACTTTTCGGGGAAAGGGAGATATCATTGACATACACACTATCAAAAAAATCGCCAATCAGTGGCACTCTTACATTCGCGAACTAATACTATTGGATATATACTTCCATGTGAAGAGCACTGGTTTGCCAGGCCCATTCTCTGGTTCGGGTCTAGATTTATTTGATAGCAACGGTCTATCTGACGTGAAAATACAGCAGGCAATTTCTAGATTTAAGAAAAAAATTGATGCTTACGCTTTCGACGAATGGAAAGTAAAAATCCCGGCAACTAAGCATGACTTAAAGGGGAAGTTCACATTTTTGTTAGTAAAAGAAATGGTCCTAAAGGTCTTCAACCAGAAGAAATCTCATGAAGACGACATGTTCGCCTTTATGATGCAGTCATTGCTAACCGATGACTACAAGCCCAAGAGCCTAAAACACTTAATAATAAAGACAGAATTGGCAGTTAAATATTTAGGTAGTTTAGCTACAGCAGCTTAGAGGGGGTCTAGGAAAAGGCAGGTCAAGAAAAGGGTCACAAGAAAAGGGTCATGTCGTTATGTTTGAGTCACAAGAAAAGGGTCAAGTCACAAGAAAAGGGTCATGTCGTTATGTTTGCAATTTAGTCACAAGAAAAGGGTCATGTCGTTATGTTTGCAATTTGACATAAATTACATTGTGAGCACCCTCTTTATTCATGCCACGAAGTCTACGCATTGAAAAAGAAAATGGTGTGTATCACATCATCAACCGCGGGAACTACCGCCAGGATGTGTTCATCAACGAAGGTGCGCACCAATCCTTTGAAAAATGTCTATTTGAAACCTGCGAGAAGTGCGGGTGGATCCTCGAAGGGTTTTGCGTGATGACGAATCACTTCCACTTAGTCGTGCGCACTCCGAAGGGAAATTTGATTTATGGGATGAAGTGGCTGCAATCGACCTTCGCGAATCGCTACCACAAGTTTCGCAAAGTGCATGGAAAACTATTCCAAGGTCGCTACAAGAGCTTGATCGTTGAAGAGGACGGCTATCTGGGCGCCCTACTCCATTACACGCATCTGAATCCCGTGCGAGCAGGCATGACCGACGTAAAGGGGCTGCGTGATTACCGATGGTCAAGCTATTGGTATTTGAACCATCCCGCAAAGCGTCCTGCTTTCATGGATTGCTCTGGAGCGCTCCTCGCCGCTGGCGGATTAGCCGATACGAGTTATGGTCGCTGCAAGTATGCAGACTATCTGAATTGGCTCACGAATGACAAAGGCGCGCAGGATAAAATGGCATTTGATAAAATGTGCCGAGGTTGGGCATTGGGCACCAAAGCATTCAAGAAGGCGCTGATAGCAGAAGTCGAAGATGACAACGAGGAAGGAGATGAGCCCACCTCAAAAGTCCCTCGCTACGATGGCGCCACTCTGCAAGAAGCGAATGAGCTTAGGTGGGAGCTGATGCTCGATGCGTGCATGCAGTTGCTTCAGAAAACTGAGGTTGACTGCAGTCTGGATATCAAATCAGCGGATTGGAAGATATTAATTGCGGCAGTCCTCAAGTCACGAACCAGCGCCACAAATGGTTGGATCGCAAACAACCTAAACATGGGCGTCCCCCACGCAGTCAGTCGCTACGTTGGCACTTTTAAGGCTAATAAACAGGACACGGAAGAGGCATTTAAAGAACTCATTGCAAAGGTAACGACATGACCCCATTTTCATAATGTGACCCCATTTTCATAATGACCCCATTTTCATAGTATGTCATAGTAGGCTTCATTTCAGTTGGTTATACTGGCGATGAGTATCCTCCCCTTTTCAAGGATACTCAGGATCCCCTGCAGATCTTGCGAGGCAAGCAAATGAGGCAATCCAGTTTAAAGATAATGTCCGTATCGTCTACACAGGGAAAGACATTGGTTTTGATGATGGGAAAACCACGCTAACGGACGATTCAATAGAGAATCATACAATCACACCCGTCGATTTTAGGTAGTCTTCGCAAAAGATACAGCAGGGGCAAAAAGGGGTCGGCAAAAAGATGCCCCCTTAACAGCCACCCTGCACCCTTTACAGCCCCTGACCCGGTTTTTAGCTCAATTTTTATTTCCTTGTCATGCACAACCTTATACAACTAAAAAGCGCCTACATTCCAAAGTTGTCATAACAACTATGAACAAATTACTCATTACATTCCTTGGGGGTCATAAAAGGGTTCAAACGTAGAAGATAGAATCCCCCTAGCCTTGCGCTCTTGATCCCAACCATCTGCCCGCAAGTCTCGACACACTCTGGTTCTTGGGATGCGGGCTCTCAACGACGCGAGCTAGGATCAAAAAAAAGCCCGCTCTCTCGAGCGGGCTTTGGGAAGTAAAGTCTCTCAACGAGTTTTAACTCGCGATATCTAACATTCCGATGATGCCATAGACAAAACAGATCCTACCAGTATTTGTGAAACCAATGCGTCGTTCCCGCATAGTTATTGTGCTGGTTGAAGAAGTTGGGGCCGCAATGCCCATACAGGCTGGCTAGACCGAATAGCATCGATGAGTAATCAATACCTTGGAGATCTTGTGCTTTCCAATTAGGATCACTCAGACTGAATCTCCAGATAATTTTACGTCCGTTGATGTAATAGTGGGATGCGCCGAAGTTGTCTTCGAGGGGAGCCAAGTCGTTTGAGTAATCGACTGCATTGGGCCCCGAATAGACATTCCCGACTGAGTAACCGCCGATGATGTGCGGAGAAACGACCATCCAAGGGTTGTTCGCAATTTTGTCCGCGTTGTATCCGCCTGCGACTGGGGAAGCGCCTGCACCCACACCCCAGCAGTAAGGAGCCCAGCCGTAGCCAGAATGTGTGAACCAGAGCGCATCGGCATCCGCTGCGTTTCGCAAATAGTCAACATACTGAGTATTCGAAGAAAACGCGTTGCAGTAGAAATAATTGAACTGCGGAATGAAACCAGAAATAAAGGTGCCGGGAGCATCGGTCAGCAGGGAATACTGCCAATAGCCACTGGTCGGAAGATTTGGGATAGTTCCGTAATAGTTATTCCATAAGCTGGTCGCTGCTCCCCCGTTGCCATTGTTTGCTAGCATGGCGAGATAGGCGACAATCATGTATTCATTAAAAGTGCTGGTTGTTTGCCCGGGAACGCCGAAACCATTGGCCTGCATCTCAAGGAAAATCGTTCCTGCATTCGGATCGGCGATGGCACGGCTCCAGTCAACACCACGGTAGACGCGTTCGGCCCAATAGGACACGGCACCGTTTTGAAAATAGTTTTTCGCAAAGAGCGCGGCACTGGCTAGGATCGCGGTGTCGATCGTGCTGTATTCAGAGTTACCGACATTCGCCCCCGTTGTGGTGTCAAAGAAGTGTCGGTAGTATCCGGTCTCATTGCGGTCGATCCAGATATAGCCAGTTGCAGTCGGCGCTCCATTGGTTACCGTCTCCAGTGTCTGGATCACTTTGGCCTGGGCATTGTTCTCCCAGCCCATCGAATCGGCAATACAGAGTGCCATGATTCCGACGCCGACGTTGGCAATCGAACCTCGGTTATCTTGAGGTGTGTAGAAATTCCATTTATCTCGATACATTCCTTCAGGAGTCCGCATCGCGTCGATTGCGTAATATGAGTTTTCAAACAATTCACCTTTCGACATCGCCGCATCGGATACCGTGACCGAACAGGCAGCGAATAGCGCAACAGCAGCGCACTTAATTTTCTTATAGACAAACATACTTAATATGGGGTTGAGGTTAACGAGTCGAGTATAGGGATTGCCGAACCCTGAATGTAAATATTTACATTCAGGGTTCGGATGCAATCAAAATCTATAATTTTCATGAAAACAGCCTAGGCGGAGGTGAAAGCAAACTACTCGAGCTAGGCTTTCTCTCCCTCTGGAAACACGTTCTTTATTTTCTGTAAGGTCATCGTGTAGAACTTCTTGTGCGTTAATACGTTTCTACGGATCGTGAGCGCACCGTCTATTTCTGAGAGCGGACACCGCTATGTGGCCCCAAAACTCTGTGGTGTGGCCAACTTTTAACCAGCTGTAGCAACGAGTGCCTGAAAAGAGGTTCATCTCAATGTATCTGCCTTACAGAACGCTAAGCTCTTGAAACGCTGTGTGCTCCCCGTTCTTCGTCACTGGAGCGGTTTCCCATACGATCCATCTGTAGTCTCCGAGCGCTAAGCCCTTTGCGGCAACCAGTGAAACTGCGGTATACTTAGAGAGTCGGATCGTGCGGAGATCAATCGTCCCAAGCGGTTCGAACTTCTGAGCATCCTGCAAACCCCAGCCCGGATCTCGATCAGAGCTTGAGCCATAGACGGTCACAAGCTGCGGTCCACGCGTGCCATTCAGATGGTAGGACCAGCTCGTAATTGCATAGACAGGCTGACTCGCACCCAAATCCATTTTATACATGCCTACGGGTATGCGATTTTTAAAAACAGGGCCATAGTCGGTAACTAATTTCCCATCAATTAGCGTGGCGACAGAGTTGTTACTTGTTTTCGGGCTAGCACGCACAATTCGCTTTGATACGACCGGGCGCGCAAATGTTGAAAACTCTCCTTCCGAGTCAACGCTTTCCATCATGACGCACGGCGCATTGAGTATTCTAATCGTTATCGGCTTTGTAGAGAACTGGATGCTGCGCTGTGCCAGAATCTTCGGGTGTGAAAACCACGGTCGATGGAAGATAATAAACGCCATCGGCGACATGCACCGTCACGGCCTCTTTGCCTGCGAATGACTTCGCCTTTTGTTGTGCTGCGCTGAGTCAGGCAAGTGGTTCACCGGCTCCCCCACGGTTGAGGTCAGAGCCAGCAGGGCCGACATAGATGTCTGCGGCCTGCGAAGCAGTCACCGAACAGATCAAACAAATGATGATTGATCTGTATGTATTCATCAATGGGATGCCCTAGAATATAACCAATTACTTTCGCACATATGCGGCCGCGCAAAATTTCGTCTGTAAATGGGTCTGAGCAAGTTGAAAGTGCTTAATTTTGTTTACGTTTTCCGATGTGCCCCTAATTCCTATGGTGACAAATTTACACGTGCAGACGCCGCTTTAGGCTTGTGCAACTCGAAGTGCTTACAGTTTTGCAGGATCTGACACGGCCAAGACCGCCTCTTCTTGCGTCAAATACGTAACGCTTCCATCAAAGCGGACAAACATCCCAGTCGTCCCTCCTTCGTGGCGAGTGGTATCGACCTTCTGCGCATTGATGAACCAATTCGTTGAATCCCCCAGAAAAATGCGCTTACCGGACTCAGATATCTGGGATAACTTAAAGGTGCGCCCTTCTGAGACCCTTTCTTTATTCCAAAAGACGTTATCTTGGTTCGACTCTGGTAGCTTCACTTTCACGTTAATCCCAGCACCTGTCAGAAATGCACGTTGGGGATTGTATGCCTCGTAAAATGGATCGATATAGATCTCGGTCTTATTGCTATATTTGGAGTCGTTTGAAAGATAAGGGCTGAGTAACTCTTGCCAGAGCATGTCTTCGCCACGTGCGTCTTTTGCTGGGCAAGTGTTGCCTTGATTGTCGTTTGCATACAGCGCATTCGCAGCGAAATACTGACGATACGCGGCCATCTTTTTCGTTTCCATGGCACGTGTGCGCACCTTGCTAATTGATGGAAGCAAGAGACCTGCTAGAATACCAATGATCGCGATGACGGTGAGTAACTCGATAAGGGTGAAAGCGGACAATTTTGAGCGATTCGCTATGGGGTAGTTCATGATCTTAAGATAGCGATCAGCTCTGCTTAATCAAGTGCACTATTCTATGATAAATTCAACATTTAAGATGAAACAACGAACTATTCGTAAACAACCACTAAACGAGGTCGCTTCGCGCTATCGGTCTCGTCTCGGCTGTAAAGTCGCCCAAGGCTATTGGCCTGCTCATCTAGAACAATGCTGTAAGTGCCATCACCTGTGATCAAACTGGTAATATCTACAGACTGCTCACCCGTTCCGGTGTTATTGAGTGTCGCCGTTGCGGAGGCCGCGATATCGTCGAACAAGCCAGGTGATTGCGCATTACTCCAAGTGACTGTGGTCTCATCCCATGAGTCGTTGTTCAGATCATAGACCGCAATGTTGTCTGTTTCAGGAGTGGGTGTGGCGCCAGTGCTTGTATCCGGAGTGAGATACAGCGTCGCACTTTGCACCGTGCCAGCAATCCCAGTAAGATCGAAGCGTAACAATGCAATTCGCCCAAAGTTATTTGCGTGTCCGAATTCTTGGCGCAGCTCATAGTAAGCTCGCGTGCCGTAATTGATCGTGTCATTCGCTTGATGTAGATAGGTGTCGGCTACTGGCTCAAATGAAACCTCTGTCCCAGCGGGCAGAGCGGACTCAACCGTAATCTGCAACTTCGCCTGGACCACTGCCCCTTCGTTATCTGTGGCAGACACGGTGAAATACTGCGCGCCTAGATCTGCACTTTGAGGCGTTCCTGTTAAGAGTCCATTCGGTGCGACTTGTAGCCATGGAGCACCTGCTAATTTTGCATACGAAAGCGTTGCACCGATATCTGAATCGGTCGCGGTGCCGAGGAGCGTAGCACTGTATGCAGAATCGACCCTTGCAAGCGTGCCCAAAATAGGGTCCTCCGAAAACATGGGGGGTGTGTTGTCATCGATTTCGACGACGAAAAACTCCTGCGCTTCGTCGATTAGAATGGCTATAGAGTCGCCACTTGGCACTGAGCTATGCGGCGCGAAACTTGTCGCTAAATCAATCGTCGATAAGACGCGATAGGTCACCCCTGCAGCTCCAGGCCACTCTAAAACTAAATCCCCTGCGACCACGCCGTTCACACCTAAGAAAGGCACTTCTAACTCGCTCGGCGGTGAGATCGGAGGCGTTGCTTGCAAACGACTCATGCCGAGCGCCGCTGGCTCTGCTCTAAGTGCTTTCGACAACTGATACACGATCGAGGCATAAGCAGGATCTGCGGCTAGATTCTCGGTCTCCTCTGGATCTGCCACATAATCGTAGAGATCCTGCGCAGTGATCGTATTCGAACCATTGATCCATTCGATATAACGAAAGCGCTTGGTGCGATATGCATAGCCCCACTCCCCTTTATTGAATTGACTGACCGCACCAAAATGAACCATCGCATCGGCATCTTCAAGAATCGGCACGAGGCTTCGGCCTCGTAGCGGACGCCCTGTAGTGACGACATCACTGATAGGTTGCTCTGGTATGGGCAATCCTGCCAACTCACAAAGAGTCGGATAAATATCTAGCGAGTTTACAGGGCTCTCAGACTTTGCTCCTGTGGTCGGTGTGCGTGGGTCGTAGATAATCAACGGCGCACTGGTCGCAGGTTCTAGGTTTGTGTGCTTCGCCCACTTGTTATGCTGTCCTAGATAAAACCCATGATCGCCCCATACAACAATTATTGTGGTCTCACTCATCATCTTACCGGCTTGGACTGGGTCGGCAGTGACTTCGAGCTTATCCACCAACTGCCCCACCAACGCATCGATAAAGGACACACATGCGTAGTAGCCATGCTTCAACTCGCGTGCTTGCGCATCGGTAGGCAGCACATCGTCGGCAGTGCCGACAGTGTTATCTGCACCGATATATTCGTCATAGCCTAAGAGCTCATTATTGAAATCAAGCATGTCAACCACGTTGGCACTGGCATTTGCTGGGTCGGATGTAAACGAAGCCAATGGCATGTCATTGGTGTAATCGTCGTCATTATTGGTATCATACATATCCCAATACTGCTTGGGTGCATAGAAACCAAGGTGTGGCTTTTTAAAACCAACTGCTAAGAAGAAAGGCTTACTGCCAGCGGCTATCGTATCGATATGCGCCAAACCTGTAGTCAAAATATCGTGATCGACATATGCGCTATCCGCTTGATCGGTGTAGTCGATTGCGGGCTTGCCCGTCGGACTGAAGCCAGAGCCTCCCGCCGAGTTGTAACCAATCGACCATGATGCTGGATCATCGACGGTTTTGCCATCTGCATTTAGATCACCGTTAAGGTCGAAAGTGCCTACCGTCCGATTGTCGTGAAACTTACCCGCACACGCGGTCTCATAGCCGTTGTTTTTAAAATGCTCGGGCAAAGTCACCACATCGGGCAAGAGATCACGAATCGGTTTAAACCCTGTCACACCGGTTTCTTCGGGCATCAAACTAGTCGACATCGACGCGCGTGAGGGCCCACAAACCGACCACTGCACATGGTGATTTAAGAAGGTCGTGCCTAGTGAGGCGATCGTATCGATCTCGCTAGTTTGAGCTATGGAATCACCATAAACACCAAGGGTCGGAACCAAGTCATCAATCGCTATAAAGAGAACGTTCAGTTGATCCGCTGCCGATGCATTCGATGCAGAGACAACTATCGCAAGGAGTGCTGTTGATAAGGCACGCATAGTAAGTAGGGTTTGAGTAGTGAATCGCGCGGGCTCTAAAACTAGAACTTCACGCCAGCCTTGAAGTTAAAGGTGCGCCCCTCGGTGAAACGAGCTTGGCCAGTGCTGATCAGGCGGACGTCATCAAAGACATTACTCACTGTGAATTGAATATTCCATACGGGTGCTTTTTTACCTTCAGCAAACTTTCCACGCCAACCCACAAAGACTGCCGTCTCAAGTTGATAGTCTAGCCAAATTTCATGTTCCTTCGGAGCCACATCATAAAGACCATCATTTGTAGTATCCGCCCCTAGAACATCTTCACGACCGTCAAAATCGACGTCTTCATAAAGTGTGTCATATAAGCCTCGGGAACGATACTTCTCATTCGCTCCAACATACCAGCCTTTGAGCAATCCATCTTTGAAATTATAACGCACAGTTAGGTTCGCGCTATGATTCGCGGTCCCTGGCAGTGTTTGCCCATCTAAGATGCCATTAATCGTCTCTTTAAATTCAGATTCAACATAAGCGTAACCTAAGAATATCGATAAGCTTGGTGTTGGATTATAATAGAGATCCA
The DNA here is from genome assembly GCA_018607135.1 of Opitutales bacterium. Lineage (GTDB taxonomy): Bacteria > Verrucomicrobiota > Verrucomicrobiia > Opitutales > Coraliomargaritaceae > JBPOFY01. Next base: position 55,132 of record JABBCA010000018.1, on the reverse strand, counting down.
ACTCTACGCCTTTACTAACTACTGTAGAACCCGCAACATTACGTCCCAGAGGATCGATACCTCCTGTGTCGTCTGGACCTGTAGCATCTGGATACAAGGATGGATACGCTGAAAACGGATATAAAACCTCCAATATTTGATTACTAAAAGTAGATTTCCGTTCGTTCTCTTTGGTGATATGAAAAACAATCAACTGACCATTCAACTTACCTTCAAGGTATTCGAACTTGATACCAGCCTCGTAACCAGTGCCTGTCTCCGCAGGAACTGAATTACCAAGCGGATCTAAAGCCCAACCGTTTGGAGATTCAATCGACTTCGCATAATTAGCAAAAAAACCTAAGTTTTCATTAATCCAGAACAACCCTCCGAACGACGGGCTGACATGGTTGAAGTCCTCATCGATTTCCTGATTTAATAGACCAGATTGATAATCATTCACTTCAGCCTTCACATTAATCTTGTCGAAACGAATTCCTGCAAGTGTGTTTAAACGGCCGTTAAAAAACTTACTTTGAGCTGCCAGCCAAATAGCTTGACCATCTACGATAGCATCACGGCTTTGCTTCTCGAACCATCCTAGACCATTACGCCCCGAACGCTGAGTAAACTGTGAATCGGATGTAATATTCCCTCCAACAGTGACATCTCCATTTGTATCAAAACCGACACCTGAGGCAGGATAACCATTACTTATTTGAAAATAGTCCTCTGCTGCCGTATTACCTGCAAAGGGAAATCCATTGCCACCAGCAGGTGCCACTGCGAGTAATGACTCCTGCTCATCGGAGCTATCTCTCCGGTCTAAATCTAGACCGAAGAGGAGTTGATGTTTCGTATCACGATAGTCAAAATTCCACGATACCGTTCCACGTAGCGCAGTGGTGATGTCAGAATTCTCCGTTTTCTGCCAAAATGGTGAAACGAAAAAACCATCCGCATACGCACGGGCCCCAGTGCCATCCTTTCTTTGCACGGCTCGACCACCATTAGCGCGTTGGGTCAAATAAAGGTTACGTGGATCACCACGATTAAGAACATCATTATATTGTTCCTCGCGAGACACTGCGACCTTAACTTGAAGGTCATCCGTGAAAGAATGCGTCACATCGGCAAGAGCAAAGAAGCCTTCAGTATCACGTTCATTTTGCGACAACGTGCCTCCTTTGTCGGAATCCGTCCCAGAGTGGCGACCACCATAGCCAACGCGATAAGGGTCCAGAGGGTCGACATCCTCAGGGTTAGGTATTAGAATTCCTCTTTCGTAGAAATCTTCTAAGTCACTTTTCGAAGTGAAGAAATCTGGAATACGATTATTATTTTGCCCATTGTTATTGCTTCGTGGAGCCGTAGCAAAACCATCATTGTAATTAATGATATAGTTCAAGGCAGAGCGATCAAGTAAATCGACGATTTCTGATGACGCTGGCAAGTCGGCAAGCACACCAGTGTAACCATACTGACTCGTCTTGTCTTGATAAATAGATGGCGGAGAATTTCGATAAGCGTCCACACCTTCAAAGTGTAACTGAACCTGAGTTTTATCAGTAGGTCGATAGGTCACAGCAATCGTTCCACCAGTAAACTGCTGCCTCTTGTTTTCCTGATCATATTCTTGCTCCTGATGAACCCCCATCACCCGTATTGCGAGCTTATCATTGATCACATAGTTCGTATCAAAAGAACTCCGAAACAAATTGTTACTACCGATGTTTGCATCTATTGAAGTCGCATTCTTAGATAGATCCGCACGCTTTGCCAAAAAGTTTGCCTTACCTCCAGGAGCCGCTTGCCCATAAATCAAACTATTTGCACCACGAACGATTTCGACACGCTCAACATTGTAGCCATTTTGAGCCAACTGACGGGGCATGAATTCATACAATTGGAAGCGAGTTAATAATCCACGAAAACGAAGCAGGCGGTTACTGAAACTCTCTCCCTCGGCCTCAACACTGGGAACAACATTCGCAAGATCATCTAAGCCATAGAGGTTTAAGTCTTGAATCAGATCCTGATTCACCACCGAAATCGTCATCGGTGTATTCTTGATCAATGCGTTCGTGCGTGTCCCTGCAAGTGAGTTGGCAGAATAGTAACCTCGGTCTTGCTCGGCAGTCACCACGAAGTCGGGCATCACCATAAAGACCTCATCGTTCGCATCCTCAGACGTCGTAGCAGTCGCCTCGGTAGCTTCAGCTGAGTCGACGACGTCCTCATCGTTGGTTGGTAAAATAATAATAGGTGCCTCGTCTTGGGCAACTGCAAGGCACGAGGCGCTAAGCATCGCAGCGACGCTCAATAGCCAGTATTTTTTATAGGGATAGTTCATATACTTAGGTTTATTAGGAAGATATAAAGAATAGTAGTCATGTAAATGGGCAACAAGTGAGAACTGGCCTAGAACGCGCGAGATAAGGTGAAGTTATCAATCGAAACAGAGTCGCCTTTTTTCCAATTGGTATTGCCGTTGGTGATTTGTTGTAGAATGCGGTAGCTCGACAGTTTAGCGCCGGCAGAGATCACACCATCAGTCAACGGGTTGATTTCATCCTCATCACCTAGCTTGAGAAAGACCTGAAAGGATCCAGGCTCGCCTGACTTGTCTAGGTCTATTCTCATGCGCACGTGTAAGGGAGCGGGCAATATGCTGCGCTCGATCTTTGCGATTCTTATATAATTCTCAGCAACACTGTCTTGGTATTGCAGTTCGATCCATTGCTTTTCATAGTTCAGACGCACGCCTCCTATTAGCAGGTCGTCGTAGCCCTTATAAGCGGTGCCGTTGTTATCACGAAGATCAAACCCTATGCTTGCACGAGCTCCCGCCTCATGCGTGGCAGAAAAATCAGCATCTGTGTAAGTCCAACTTGCCTCATAAACGCCACTTGCTAAGCCGCGCGCAGCGAACGCATTGATTAAGAAAATAGAATCTTCATCGCCAGCATTGGTAAACGTTAACTTGCCGTCAGAGACACTTGCCGAGGCCCGATCCACATTCGCTAGATGGGTGCCACTGTTGCTGAACATACCACTGAATTGTGTGCCGTCAGGTTCTGAAAATTCCCACTTCTCAATAACTTCGACATCGGCAAACAGTGTTGTGGTGAGCGCTAAAAAAAGGTAGAACAATGGTGTTTTCATACTATTATAGAGGTGTGGTAGCTATACTGGGTGCGGGCTCTTCGACTGACAATGGACTTAAAGAGCCCATGATCACTTCGACTTTACAGCGGCTACCAGTTGGCTGCTGCGGGATACATGCAGTCTCCAACGGTTGGCCATCGAGAAGAATCGACGTGACGCCCTTGTTAATGTTTTCCGGGTTCTTAACCTGAAACTCGTAGGTGGCACCGCGATACTGGCGAACCACATTGTAAACGTTCCAAGACTTCGGGATACATGGATCGACAATCAACCCATGGTGAGAGGGGCGTATGCCCAAAATATATTGCGTCGCCGCTTGATAGGTCCAAGAGGCAGTGCCTGATAACCAGCTGTTACGACCTAGACCAAATTGTGGATGCTCATCACCGAGGATGTTCTGCGCATAGCAGTAAGGCTCAACTTCGTAGGTTTCGATCTGATCGTTCTTACCTGCTGGATTGATCTGGCTATAATATTCAAAGGCACGGTCACCATTGCCTAGTTTGGTCTCCGCAATCATTACCCATGGATTGGAGTGCAAGAAGATACCGCCATTTTCTTTAGCACCCGGCGGATAAGTGCTCACCCCACCCTTTTCAGGATCAAAGCGTGTGTAGCCAGGGCCACTCAATTTGATACCATTCACTGTATTCAAATGTGTATACACAGAGTCGAGAGCGGTCTTAGCTCGATCTTCCGTCGCAAAGCCAGAGATCACCGGCCATGATTGACCGTTGGTAAAAATACGCCCTTCGTCGTTGTGACGTGAACCAATCGGCTCGCCGTCCTCCTTAAAGTAACGAGTATACCACTCACCGTCCCACGCATGCGTGTTTACAGACTCACGCATCGACTCCCAGTCCGCTTCAAGTGCTGTAGCGGTTGCAGGATCTTCTAAATAAGTAGACAGATCAATCAGTTCACGTAATGCGGTGCCATAGAGATTCGCATTGAAGAGACTTTCTGCTTCGCCTGGGAGATTCACCGTATCATTCCAGTCCGCAAACCCCAGTAGTGGCAGTCCATGCCGACCGACATTTGCTTTAGTGTAAGCCATTGCACGCTTCAAGTGCTCAAATACGGGTGCATCTTCGCGCTCTGGTAACGGTAGCCGCTTGTCGTAGAAGGTAATCGATTCCTGTAGAAAGTCGTAGTCACCCGTTTCTTTTACATAGGCACACACTGCAAGCACACCCCACAAGTGATCGTCTCCGTAAACACGCTTGTTACCCTCTTCGCGCGAGTCCCCCTCATTGGCTTCCATAGTCAATGGGAAGAACTGGTGCATCGCACTGCCATCTGGGTTTTGCACACTCAAGAGTTTGCGAAGCAAGTCTTTTGCTTCCTTGGGAGCACTTGCGAGCACACCCATGACATCTTGAGTCGAATCACGGAAGCCTATGCCGCGTGCTCCATAGCCGAGCTGATAGAGCGACAAGTAGCGCGACCAGTTTAATGTCGTGTGACACTGGCGCGGGTTGTGCACATTGATCATTGAATTAAACGCGGCATCGGGTGTTTCACATTGATACGCGTCTAAATAGTGAGTCCAAAAGGATTGCAGCTCGACGAATGCCGTATCAACCTCTGACTCGTCCCTAAACTGCACCACCAATTCCCCAATTGAAGATGGCACCCCCTGTCCGAGTTGAGTAATGATCCGACGAGTGTCGTCGGGCTGCAAAGTGTTTAATTTATGAAGTAAGGCAGCGATATTGTTACCGCGTCGCGCTTCATAGTTCGAGAGTTGCTCATTCTGCAACTCTGCTGGCCAACGCCAACTACCGTAGCCCATATTACCGAGAAGCTTTTCGCGATCGGTCTGAAACGAGTCCACGGCATGGTTCGATGTAAAAAAGTTAATCTGACGCTCCTTCTTCATGAACGCCGCTTGCTTCAGAATGACTCGTCCACCCTCCTGGTGCTCCGCATCGACTTGCATCGTCTGCGGCACCCAGTCTGCATTGATCAATTGCTTCAACGCGTCGAAGTGACTGAACTCAATAACAGGAATCACGTCGATCTCTTGGGCTTTCTGGCTGACATTCGTCACACGAATATCGCGCACCACTACATCCTTACCGGGTGGCACAAAAATCGTCACCTCAGTGCGCACACCATACACTACTGAGGTAATCTTCTGATAAGACAGACCCACACGACATTCATATAAATCCATTGCATCGAGTGTCGGCACATAAAAAGGCGAGAACACTTTGTAGGATCCATCCGCACGTTTGATGCGGATGAAAAGTGTCTCACCTTTAAAATCGGAGTCCGGCATCTGAGGCACGTATTTCAACATACGATTCAGCGCAGGGTCTTGTTTACAAATCAAAGAACCACCAGTGTGGTCTACGATACCACCAAAAGCTAAGGTGCCCACGTAGTTGATCCATTTTGCAGGGGTGCGTGGATCAGTGATCACATATTCGCGATTTGCGTCGTCAAAATAACCGTATTTCATAAAAGGTAAGTTGGAGTTAAAGATACTAAAAAGGGTTGGTTGAGGATTTCATCATGCAAAGCCGTGCGCAGTTAACGAGACACTTATACAATCAAAAATTATCATTTAATGATGAATATGCGCACAAGTAGTGCTCTATGTGATACCATACCGAAATCTGGTGAATTCATACTGCGATGGTCGCTGTCGTAATCATTGTTGTAATCTTAATCCTAATTGAGTCAGTGGAAGCTAAAGACTGATAGCATCTGGATAGGATTCAGAAACAAATACGTAGGGATCACGAGAGGTCTGTTTCTTTTTGAAACAGTCTCCAGGCAATGGCCTTGCGAACGAAGCCTTATTCACTCACAGAGACACGACCAAAACCGAGCCCCCCTACGGGTAGAGTTTCTTCGACCAAGACACCTGCGTCTGAAGTGACCACCACTTCTGGAATCGTTGACCAATCGTTTAAGTCATTCGAAAACTGAACGGTATAATCGACCAAAGAAGTGTCCCGCACGGGTGTGAATTGCAGCTTTGGTGTCACACCACTGTTATCAAGAACCACAGGACTCGGCTCTGCTTGAGTGGGGTTCATGCCAAGAGCGAACTCTAGGAAATTGTTCATCCCATCAAAATCTGGATCCTCATCCACCCCACGATTCAGAATACCCATCCATGGATAAGTGGAGGCATAAGCATCGTATAGCGTGCCACCAGGAATAAACTCGATCAGTTTCAAATGATCGAGCGAAATACTCGTCGCTGCAGTGCTCCAGATACCCGTTTGCACATAGGACATTCGTCCAATATTGGATCCAGTAAACGCGAACGAATAAATGACACTGCCATTAAGTAGATAATCAATCGTGTCATTATCGAAATCAAATTCGATGGCCGCAGTGGTCGCGCTGGCCTCAACTAAGTTCAAAGGATCTGTCACTCGAAAGTTACCATCAAAACCACTGAACCGAATGTCGACATCCGCTGCGTTGAGCTCAAAGTCGATTCGCGCGATCGTAGCGCTCGATACATCATTTACCTGAAACGTTAAACTATCCCCCGCACTCGCAGCGTCGACATCCCATGAAGCAAACTTCACTTCAAAACGATACTTACCTGAAGTAAAGGGGGTCGCGTAGAAATCATCCCCAGCGAGCGCATTGGCAGTGCCGCGCTCTGGTAGTCTACGTGTGGTTGTTCCAGCATCTCCGGGGACTACAAAATTGCCACTGCCATCCGTAGCAGCAGTGGTGTTAAAACGCCAAAGACTATTCAACGATCCTGAATTGTTCAAATCATTAAGGTCCGTGCCAACGGTGTCGTCAAACTCCCACGCTTCGAGCGCACTTTCACTGGATGGAGACACGGGTAAACTAAACGTCACCGTAGCCGTATCCGACTGACTGGCTGCATCTTCGATTGTGTAGGTCATCGTGGCGCTACCTGAGAAACCTTCGGGTGCTTGATAGCGAATCCACTGACCATCAATACTTGCAGTTCCTTGTGTAGGCTGCGTGATCGCTGTGATCAGCAATGCGCCCTCTCCTGCATCATTCAACAAAGGATTGAAGCAGCGAAGCTCGCCTGGCACAGTAGTCACACCATCATCCACAGCATCGATCGCCAAATTGCCAGGGCCAGGATTCGATAGCGTGAGTGTTTTATTGCCAGTGTTACCAGTTGCCCATCCACCAAAATTTTCAGACTCAATACGGTAGCGATAGGTTCCCCCTGCTACTAAATCGCGATCCACATAGGTCGTAACTCCTGCTGGCAAATATGCCACTTCTCGGAAATTAGTCTCACCATCTGGGTCCGACCGACGGTGGACGACCGAATGCGTGGCGTTGCTCGCATTGACTTGCCAATTGAGCTCAATGGTGGTGGTAGAGGTCTGAGTTGCACCCACACCCACCCACGTAGGATTGGCGTCGGGAATCGCTGGTAGCGATCCAATCAAACCGTTATTCAAAAAGACTGCTTGTTCTTGATTCCATGAATTCGAGCCAGGCTTCGGCATACTATTCCCAGTAGAAAGCACTTGTTGATACAACTCATGCAACATCTCAGCGGCTAACTCAGGTCGGCTCGTCGAGAGATCGTCTCGCTCATACGGATCTGCGACTAAATTATACAGCTCCACCCGACGTTGTATCATAAAATAGAGCATCTTGTAATCGCCTTTACGATAGGCACCTATCGCTGGATTTGCTGTGCCTTCATTTGCGTTGGTAAAGAAATGGTGCATCTCATCACGTGCAGTGACCTCAGGTTGTGCGGCTGAAAGCATGAAGCTTACAGAATCAGTGCTCTCACTGGATTGCGTGCCTCCTGCCATATCAACGAAAGTAGAAAATAGATCTGCATGATGCACAAAGGCATCGGTTTCTGTGTTACCAGTAGTGATCCCTGGAATGTAAATGACTAGTGGCACCTTCAGGCCGCCTTCATAGCTCCACGTTTTGCCTTGGCGATAAGGATAGTTGGAAGTGGGATAAAAGGAGTAAGTGTTACCAAAAGAACTGCGATAATTTGTCGTCAACGGAACCGGTGCTGGATTCACCTCGTCAACGGAATCATCCTCAAGCGATTTGTTGTTGTCGATCGACGTCGTCGACTTACCGCCATGATCTGAAGATATGACAATGACTGTAGTTTCCGAAAGTTTTTTACCAGGATTACGAGGGTCATCTGTCGCCTGAAGATAATTCCAAAGTGCTTCGAAACTCGCATCATAGCTTTTCATCATCGCTGCATAGACTGCATTGCTTTGGTGCGTGCGATTCATCGAGCCTGAATCCGTAACTAGGCCCGCAGGACCTGCGGGGTGATTTGCAAAGTCAGACGCCATCGCGGCCTTCTTGGCTTGGAAGTATTCATAGCCCTTTCCATCGGGAGCACTTGCATTGCTTTGCGCCTCTGCCGGTGTGTGCACCGCATAGTGCGCAAACGTCATGTGAAATGGCTGCGAGCTATAATTGGTAATCGCATCGTCAATAAATCCCAATGCTTTAACCGTCATACGATCATTGATATACTCACCAGCTACGGGCGCCGAGGCTCCATACGTGGCTCCATCTAGATCAGGCAGCTCGAACGTGTAGTTACCCGCATCGTTCAAATTCTCGACTGCAAAATAAGATGCTGGCGGCGCACCCGCATGACCTGCGGCAATACTCACATCATATCCTTGGTGAATGGGACCACGACCTGGCTGATCGCCAAAAGAGTAGCCTGTTGGCGTGTCCGCAGTCGAAGATTCACCCAAGTGATACTTACCAATAAAACAAGTGCGATAGCCTGCTGCTTTTAAAGCTTCACCGTAAGTTTCATTGTCGGATGGAATCACAACACCCGCACCCGACTCAGATCCTGCGACCGTAGTTCCGCCGGCCCAAAGCCCACCTCCGATTGGCGCACCGTTATGATCTACATAATAATCATTGTTGGGAACCGCCTCAGGCCGCCAGTCGTATTTACCCGTTTGAATCGAACGACGCGCCACCACGCACTTTGGGCCCGAGCAATACGCATTATTCACGTTCAATGCATAACTACCGATAAAACTATCGAGCGCTGGTGTTTCATAAATGGTCGGGCCATCAATCGCCTCATCTCGGAGTGCTACGATGTCTTTGTAGCCCATATCATCGGCTAGAAAGAAGATAATGTTTGGCTGGTAACTCAGAGTGCTCGCACTACCCGATTCGACTGCAGCAGAAACCTCCGATGTATTCGTCGCTTGTATACGGTATTCGTGTGTTAAACCAAGGCTCAATCCGCGATCATAATAATACGTTGAATTTGCATCCAGCGTTGCAATGGTGGTCCATGAACCGTCATTACGTTGCACGATATAGTTGTCTTCATCAGAAGCATTATCAGTCCAGCTGATCGCAATCGTGGCCGGTCCAGCAGCAGTCGCTGTCACCTCTGACGGTGCGTTAATCAGTGCATGAGAAATCGATCCAGTAAAGGCCGAAAAAGTAATTAATAGGGATAACTTTTGGGATAGCATACCATCTACATTAGGATTCAAAACAATCCCAACAAGACATCTACTCATTTAAAAATACCTAAAAAAGGCTGAAATAACGCACGCCTAGCTAAATAATGGCTGCACCTTACTTATACTTATGGGCGACTCCTACCGATGAGGACAGGCAACCCAGCCCGAGCGATTTGTAGTCTAAGTGGTTATCGAATATCTTGCGCGTAAATGGGGTTGACCAGCTCCGTCTTGATGTAACCCAGACTGGCCAAACGCTACCCCATGGTCGAGTCCTTACTCCGACGAGTTACTTCGACCCATTCTCGCAAGGACTCAAAAAGCTGGTTTAACATCTCGGGGGAACCTACAAGGCACAGAGATTTTTCTTTTCTTCCCTCCGTGCCTTTGTGCTCTCAAGCGCAGCGGGTGGTATAAGATTCATTGTTCTTTCCTACGTCAGCTTGAATAAGACACGCTTGAGGTAGCTCGGTGTGGCCCACACCGCATGCATCCGACGAGCCTGCATCTTTCAATCGTGCTGACTGGGCCAGTCAGTGCTACCCGATCAAACATGTTTTCATTCGGTATTAGACGCACTCAGATGTCTTTTGCAAACGTTCATTGCGACCGTATTAGATACGACAAAGGTTTGCTAAAGCTGGACGCCACAGTGCGGACCTTGATTTGCTTTCGTAGGCCCCACTCGCAGTCTCCTATAGAATAATGCCAAAGTAATCTGCAAAGAATCCATCCGAGCGCAACCTTACGAACTTCCAACTATCGGTTTCTCCACAGCTTCAATTGCTCTGGAGTAAACAAGGCCATCATTCGTTTAGAATAGCCACCAAAGAGGGCTTTCTTACGTCCATTGAATTCAGTATCCGTTAACACTTTCTGCTTCGCCATCAACGCTTTCCACTCGACTTGGCGCGCTTCCATCAGCGCCACCAATTCGTTGTATTGCGTATCACTCAAAGAAAGTAGTTCATCCGTCTCTTTCAACATTTTTAGTGCGGGCCCTTCAAGAGCAGTCTCCACCCGCGTGACTTCAATAGGGGCACTTTTCACCTCGACGGACGAAGCCAGTGACGTGGATTCCTGAGCCGGGATAGCGACGGGTTCGACCGCAACCGCAGGAATGGGCTCCTGTCGAGCTGCCACAGCTTGTGTATGCGTTGCAGTCGCGACTTCCATGGCAGTCGCCTTACTTGTTGGGCCAGAATGTTCACTCGCGGTCTGGCATCCAAGAACGAAGCAAAATATAGGAATGAACAACCAGGATGTATAAGTATGCTTTTTCATGATATGTATGGATTCGAATTTACAAAAAAGCCCCTAGCGAACTAGGGGCTTCCACATAATTAACTACGCTTGAATATAACCCAAAGATTATTTGCGACGGCGTGTCATCACGTAGCTAAGCGCTAGCAGGCCACCAATGAGCGCATACGTGCTTGGCTCAGGCACTGCGGATAAACCGAAGCTGTTCACAGAAAGAATAGCATCTGCTGTTCCAGTCGTGATATTGTTTTTAACAAACAATGATTCCGCTATATCAGAGCTACCAAAATTCAATGTCGAGGTGTTTACGACCGTCGCACCACTGAGGTAATTGACGAGTCCACCTAATTCGAACTCAATGGCATAGACTGCAGGTCCACCCGTTAAGGTAACCGCCTCTTGGCGGAAGAAAGAAGAACCGTCCGACAATTCGGTCGACCAGCGGAAACGTGCAGTTGTTGCCGTGTCTTTCTCTAGGATTATTTGAGCGAAATTTTGAGCAGCGCTGTCGGCCACTCGAAAAGCAACGCTAGTCCCTACATCTGCATTAGTTAAATCCCATGATGCCACATCCAACTCATAACGAAAAGAACTGCCCAATGTGTTCAAGGCTGTCGCGGAAGCAAGTGTTGCCTTGCGCGTAATCGTTTCGTCGCCAGACACGTTGAAAACCCCACTGGTAACAACGTCTCCCTGCGCAGTCGTGTTAAAATTCCAGGCAGTTCCGAGGGAACCAGTATTAGCGACATCTTGAAGACCGTCACCGTCAGTCGCGGTGGCAAAATCCCAGTAATCGAGAGCTTGAGCAGACAGTGACGCTGCCATGGCGCATGTAAGGGCGCTAAATATATAGGGTTTCATTTTCATGTGTATTTTTATTTGGAGTTAGATTAATTGCGGATGCTCATAAAATGGCTCGCAGAATAAACAAACACAAGAGGCTTGCTCACTTATAAAATCCAAAAAAAGCATGTATAAGTGCACATCTTAAAATTTAGCATTGAGTATTCTAAAGTCTCCTCATTTTACGATGTCGCTCACAAATCGACCTTGAAAAGTATCGAATACGTGGAAATACGCGTCGGACGGCTTGTCGCCCCAAGAGTGCAAAACCCCATCCTTACCGCTAAAGTATTCAATGAGTAAGCGGCTCGATTTCGCACGCGCATGATTTACGGTAATGATCATATTATCCTAAATTATATGAAAACGTTATTACCCACCCTATTGCTCTGCGGCCTACATCTATTCACACATTTTGCTGACTGCGCCATCACTCCGCTCGAAGCATGGGAGTTTAATGATGCAGCAGCTACCGACCTCGCGTCCGCTTCGAATAGCATTGGCACGGCAAGCTTTACCCAGTCCACAAATACAGCCACCAACGGCGCGGGTCTGCTAGTCGCGAGTCAAGATACAAGTAATTTTTTTCGTGATGCTGCCAACCTTTCGGTTCCCACTGGATCGACCAACACTGGAACCTATCAACTTGAATTCAAGATAGCTTCTGCCGATTTATCCTCGGGCGATATCTCAGGTGCAAATATAGGATTTGGCTTTCGAGATTCGGTCGCGGCTCAAGATATCTTTCTCATTCGCTTACAAAAACAAGGTGGTCGGCTTTATCTCTCCACACGTATCGATAACGTAAGTTCGAACCTCGTCGATTTCGGTGCCAATGTCACCACACTCAGCAATCTCACCGTGCGCTGCAGTATCGACCTCGACAGTGACCAGGCAGAGGTCTTCTACAGCATCGATACTCTACCGGAAAGCTCTGCAGGGACCGTTGCCCTGAGTGCGACTGGAACCACTTGGGATCGGTTACGCTATGTTTCGAATGCCAACTCAACAGATTGGGGTGCTACCGACAGTGTTGAGATTGACTACCTACGCATCGGCTCAGGGGCTCCTACACCTATTGCTTACGACACAGTCCCGCTCACATCATCAATGCTGTATGTGCAAGGGGCACAGTTTAAAACGATCGATGCTGCAGGAATGCATTTCTTACGCTTTAACAATACGATCTACGACAGCAACGGCTCCGTGGCGAAAATGAGCCCAAGCAATGCGAAGACGACGAGTGGCGCAAAGCTGACACTTTACACCAGCTCTCCTACGATTCGCTTACATTTTGACTATGATCCTAGTGATGAAAACCGCGACTCACAGTTTGCGCTCTACCAGAACGGTGAATTCACACGCGAATTCTATGTCTCCAGAACACAAGCATCGACGATCATAACGATAGAAAACTTAAGTGACCCACTTGAAGTCATTCGTCACGACATCGCACTCCCTTCCTGGTCCAACCCGATCCTCACCCAAGTAGACATCGAAACTGGCGAAACACTCATCGCAGCCGATCCGATTCGCCCCAAGCGAATCGTCTTCTTAGGCGACTCGATCTCACACGGAACGGGGCAAGGCTCTGCTGGATATAAAACCTACCCGTTCATCGCTGGTGAAAAGCTAAATGCTCAAATATTCAACATGGCAGTCGGTGGAGCCAAAATATCTCCCCCCGCCGCCGACCTGCTACAGCACTTTGGCGAGGTCGATATCATCTGGATTCTTGTCGGCTATAACAACTGGCAAGGCGCCAGTCATGACATCCCTACAATTACCGCGGAATACGAAAGTTTACTAACGACGATCCGCACGCATCAACCGAATGCCAAAGTATTCTGCAACACATTAATCTACTCACGTAATTCCGTAGATGCCGAGTCTGGGGTGACCATCGACCAAGCCAGAGATGCGATCGCTGGTGTGGTGAATGCACGTATCCATGCGGGTGATCAAAAGCTCTACCTGATACGCTCTGAAACCTTCACCGATGACAGCTATTTAATCTTTCAAGCCGATGGCGTCACCCCCTCAACAGATCCGGTGCATATGGGTGTAGCTGGCGCTGAAATGTTTGCGGATGATGTGTATCGGATCTTAAAACCGCACGTTTTTCCAACAGGTGCGACCGCTCACTGGGATTTCAATTTCAATACCAATGGTAACAACGCGGAGAACCGTGTCACCGAGGACGGTGTCGACGAAGCAGATCTTATCTTTGACGGCGAGATCACCTTCAACGGCAAGGAATCCGAAGGGCTCATCGGACGGGCACAAGTGACCGGATTTAGTTTTGGTAACGACCGCAGCTTATCCGTAGAAATGAAAATTAAGATGAGCACGATCAGCGGCCAGCAGCGCTTCTTTAGAATGTTCAACAATGCGACGAGCAGCGGCATCTACTTAGCACTCCAAAATGGACAACTAGCTGCAAAATTGAACGGACAAAGCCTATTGACGGGAACGACTACCATCGCCGATTCAGACTGGCACACAGTCGCATTCACATGGAACACCGAAACCAATCGAGCGAGTTTATTTCTAGACGGAACCCTAGAAGCAACACAGCTCTACCCAAGTGAGGAATTACCCAGCACCGTTCAAGATATAGACGGTCTCACCATAGGCATAATCGATGCGACGGTCGACGACGTAAAGCTATCAAACCGTGCGCTGGAATTTAACACTACAGCCGGTGCATCAGTGACTTACAGCACGTGGGCAAGTGGCTTTGACTGGCAAGGTGAAACGCTGACCGCCAGAACTGACAATCCAGATAATGATGGACTGCTTAACTTCGAAGAATTCTCCTATGGCGGAAATCCAATCGCCAACGACGCGGCACAAAAAGCACCACAACTCAATTCTACGGGTAGTGACTTACATATAGAGTTTACACTAGGGCGTGACTCCGCCGATGTAGACTACTCTCTCGAATTTTCAAACGACTTAAAGGACTGGTCTAGCGTAACACCACTCAATGTGTATGGCAGCGCAAATGACTCCGTATCGGTAAGAATCAGTGATTACATTCAGGGCCAAGAAGCCTTTGTGCGAGTTACCACTCAATAATACAAGTGCTGCACTATCGCTCATATGCGATGGTGGCCAAGCAAGGAAACTATCTAAAAAATAAAACTAAAGTTCATTGAGCATTAAAACTGACTAAAAGCCTACGCCATCGGCTACAAATCTTAGGCCAGTAGCCGACCCGAGGCGACGCCGAATACCCTCATCAGCAACGATTCGGTCAACTTTGAGACAATTTCTAGGCTCGCACATCACTTACATTCACCCATTCAAAGTCGGAGGTTCAACGTTCGCTGTTCCCGACTACTCCTCGTCGTCCTCGACGCCGTATTTCTCTAAAGTATACACAAACAGATCTTCGATCTTCTTACGCGCCCATGGAGTGCGACGTAAAAACTTGAGACTCGATTTAACCGTAGGATCAAACATGAAGCAGCGAACTGGGATACGCTCCGCCAGTTCGTCCCATCCATAATAATCCGACAGACTGATCACAATTTGCTCCAAGGTATACCCATGCAGCGGATTGTTCGGTTGATCTTGAGCCGTCATTTATACACCAGCGATATCTTTAAAAATCTGCTCAAATGCGACGATCGCCTTGTCCATTAATGTTAAATCGAAACTTTCATCAGGCGCGTGTAAATTATCCACAGGTGTAAATAAACCGATCATCAACGCCTCCAAGCCTGCTCGCTTGTTAAAATCTGCAATCACAGGAATACTGCCACCTTCTCGCAAATAAATCGGTGCCGTTCCGAAAGAGGATTCAATCGCCTTGTCTGCCGACTTAAAGGCTCGTGCCAAGGACTCGGGCTGATCCACGGGAGTGTTCGGACGTTCTGGGGGAATGGCTAGATACGCGGGTGCGATGCCGCCATCACGAAAGGTCAAACGAATCCCCTCGGGGCAACGCTCGCGTATGGTTTCAAACAATTGCTTTTGTATTTTTACCGGGTCTTGATTCGCCACCAATCGACAGGTAATTTTAACAAAAGCCTCACTGGGGATCACGGTTTTGGACCCTACCCCCTGGTAGCCACCTCCGATACCGTTAAACTCCAATGTAGGACCAAATCGCACCGCTTCTAAGGGCGACAAACCATTGGCTGGATAAAATGCCTCCACATCGAGCATCTGCTTGTAACTCTCTTCCGTTTCGGGATAACGCGCCAACTCTTCACGTTCCCATTCAAGCACAGGCAACACATCGTCATAAAAGCCTGGCACATTCACGCGGCCATCTGGTGTGTGCAAAGACGCACAAATCTCGGTTAATGCCAGTATAGGATTATACACCGCTCCTCCATGGATACCCGAGTGTAAATCCGACTTCGCTCCTCGAAGTTTCACTTCAAAATCCACCAAGCCACGCAAGGCAGTGGTGATCACAATTTGCTCGGTATTTGGACTGCCGGTATCTGACACCAAGATGAAATCTGCCTTTGCCAGACGCTCTGCATAGTGATCAAAAAATGCAGGCATACTCTCACTGCCGATCTCTTCTTCACCTTCGATGACGTAAGTGATGTTCAAGGGTAAATCTGGATGCTCCGCAAGCACACGTGACAACGCAGTCATGTGCACAATCGTCGGACCTTTGTTATCGGCAGCGCCACGACCATAAATCCGCCCCTCACGCACCTCGGGCTCAAAGGGTGCTGAAGTCCATAACTCAAATGGATCGGCTGGTTGCACATCATAGTGGCCATAGATTACAATATGTGGCCACGCTGGGTCACCAAATCGCTCTGCATAAAGAATCGGGTGCAGCTCAGTATCAACGACTTCGACCTGAAAGCCCAAACCTTCCAGCAAGCCCTGCGCATAGTTACGCGCTGCGACCATACTATCCGCATAAGCAGGATCAGTAGATACAGACGAAAAGCGAATATAGTCTTTAAGAGCTTCGAGTGGTTCTATCATAAGAATGTGAGTGGCGGATCATAGTGAAGTTGCAAATTGTGTATAAAAAGAATCAGAAGCAACTCACACCAACAATCAACTTCCAACTTAAGGCGACTGCTTCTGGCCTATTTTATTAAACTTACTCTGCAATATAGGCAGACTAATCATATATATCATCATGAATACCCCAAGGTTGATTGAGCTAGGAATATCCACTTTAGATCGCGCAATATTTGCGCTTCGCAAAAGCACTGAAATGAGGTGCCCCATCATAGCAAGACCGATCAAAAAATTCATAAAGAAAACAAGCCCAGACATCTCTGGTTGCCCCCCGCTTGTGCGATTTCGAAATTCTTTTCGAATTGTTGCAAATTCAACGCAAACAAGGCCGCATAGACAACGAATAGGCCAATCGTGATAAGCACATTCTTTTTTATTTTGATTCTCTCTTCTCCCGCCAAAAGCTTCGAATCCCGTGCTAATAAATAGATCCAGATTATACCAAAAATTCCACCCGTGAATAGCATCACTAGCCAGAGCGTGATTGGGTTTCGTTTCTTTAACATCATTAATCAGCCATCATTAATCAGCCATCAGCCATCAGCCATCAGCCATTTAAGCATCCCTACCGATTCCGATACGCTTCCATCGCCTTGGGCATGATTTCGTTGAGCTTGCGCGCACGAGTCGCGCCCGCTGGGTGGGTCGATAAAAACTCGGGCGGCGCTCCTTGGCTTTGTTGCGCCATACGTTCCCAGAAACCGATTGCAGCCCGCGGGTCATAGCCCGCTTTGGCAGCATAGAGTAATCCGATCTCATCGGCTTCACTTTCATGATAGCGACTATAAGGAAGAATCACGCCGACGGTCGTGCCCGCACCATAAGCAGCCATCAGCAATTGCCGATCACCGCTATCCATATCGCTGGTCCCGAATTGAAGGGCAAGTGCACCACCCGCAGCCAGCAATTGCTGCGAAACGCGTTCATTACCATGACCCGCCGCGACGTGCGCAACCTCGTGCCCCATCACAATCGCTAAATCGTCTTCGGTCTTGGCGACTTTAAAAATACCCGTATAGACTGCGACCTTGCCACCTGGCATCGCAAAAGCGTTGATCTGGCTATCGTCCTCAAAGACCACGAACTCCCATTGTGCATTGGGCATATCTGGCGCCGCAACATAGGCGATTCGCTCACCCACTCGGCGCACCATCGCATTGTAGGTCGGATCGCGCGAAATCGGAGTCTCTTGCTTGAGTTGACCAAACTGCGCGGCCGACATCGACGCGAGCTGATCGTTAGGCACCAGGTGCAAAGCAGAGCGCCCAGTTTGAGGCACCGTGTGGCAACCTGATAAAAAGACGAGCACGAGAAGTGTTAACGGCAACAAGAGGAACTTAAATTTCATGATATACAGATAATACAATGTGACAGTCCAAAACAAACCATGTTCAAAAGTTTTCCGCAAGGAGAGTCTCTCAAAAATGCCCCAATCCCTACCGATGAGGGTTGTCGGCGTCGCCTCAGAGCGGCTACACCCCTAAGCTCTGTAACCGATAGCGTGCGCTTTGGGCCCATTCGATTGGTCAATTCACCGTCGTTTTCTATAATTCTTATAGTAGTCAGGAGAGCATTCAGAATTGAATACGAACGGCTTCCACCTCCGCGCGCTCGTTCTCAACTGAATTCATCGCGCCTTTAGCAACAGCGCTGCGCTGTAACGGCTGCTGCCATAGTTCGTCATCTTCGCAAAATCGACTTTCGCAACTGGGATGTGCTGACAGTCCAGCTCACTGTTCGTCACCTTTTCCGCGTCTGGATCATGCAAATAAAAACAAAGCTCATCACTTGCAGTGACCACCACCCAATGGGGTGCTTTATCACCATTCATTCGGTAGCTGCTAATCATCACCAGCACGGCGTAGCCTTCTTCCAACCAACGGTCCACTTTAGCCACAGTCACCGAGCCTTGGTGAATCGGAATCACCTCAGCACGTGTGCGCTCTAAAAACTGATGATGCACCACCGCCAAAATATTTTTTTTATGCGCAGCACGCACCCCTTCTAAAAACGGCGTCGTGGTGCGACTCAGTGAAACTTCTACCTGAAACCCGCGCTGATTGGCTGCCAATGCCAAGCCCAATGGATGGCAACCACCATGCCCAGAGGTCATGAAGATGGTAGTCGCTTCACGCCAGAGATCGAGCTCTAGATTTTGGTCCAGCTCCAGCGTCGGCTGTAGTCCTGCCATCGCCATCATCAACGATGCGGGCCCACAAGTAAATGTTGTCGTCTGCCGATACCAGGGCACTTGAGCTTCCGCTCGCACTCGCTCTGGAAAACGAATCCGTTTTTGCATACGCAAGGCATCGGTGTGGTCATCATAATAATCGGGAAGCTCTCCAAACACACTATAGCCCATACGCTCATACAACTGAATCGCCGCACGATTGGGCTTTGAAACTTCCAAGCGCATGAACAATCGGTCTTCTTCCACTGCAGCCGCCTCAAGTGCCTGTATTAGTTTTTGACCGAGCCCCTGCCCCCTTGTTTTCGGATCGAGCGCAATCGAATACAAGCGCGCAAGCCGTGTGCCTTTATGCAGCAGCACTAAGCCATACCCCATCAGCTGCCCCTCACATTCGAGCACCAAGAAGACTCGATTCTCGCCCTTTATCCATCGCACAAAAGAGCGCCGACTCAAACGGTCACTTTCAAAGCACACCGATTCGAGCAACAGCAAAGGCTCCAAATCCTCCGCGCGCACTTCGCGTAGCTTGTGGTTCAGTAGAGTCATCATTCCAAACACACTAGTCACGACCACGCTGCTCAAGGCGATTCACAAATTCCTGCATAATCATCAAATACAGCTCATCACCAAGATAGGCATCCTCAATCGTAGAATCGATACTCGGATTGTCATTGACCTCGATCACATAGACTTGATCCCCTTTTTGCTTCAAGTCCACACCGTATAAGCCGTTACCAATGATAGCACTGGCCTTCAGCGCAGCATCGATTACCGCACGAGGCGCCTCAAACGTAGGCAGGGTCTCTGAGTCTCCAGACACGTCCGAGACCTCATTCGAAGCATGGTTATAAATCTGCCAGTGATCGCTTGCCATGAAATACTTACACGCATAGATCGCACGACCATTGAGCACACCAATACGCCAATCATAATCGGTATAGAGATACTCCTGCACCAACGCCAAGGCTGACTCTTTGAGCATGATACCTAGCTTGTCCTTAAGTTCCTCACGATTCGCTACCTTATAAACACCAATAGAAAATGAACTCTCGGGCATTTTCAGCACGACCGGATAGTTAAACTTTGCTTCGATACGATCTAGCTCCTGCGCTTTATTACTCGCAACGACTAGAGTTCCGGGCGCCTGCACTTCATTATAACTAAAGGCATCGTGCAAAAAAATCTTATTACAGCATCGCATGATCGAAGTCGCATCATCTATGACCACTAGGCCTTCCATTTCCGCTTTGCGTGACAGTCGATAAGTCGGATGATCGATACTCGTGGTTTCGCGTATAAACAAAGCATCGTATTTGGAAACATACTTCAGCTCATCTGAGCGTAACACTTCCGCTTCGATCCCTACCTTGGATGCAGCCTTGACGAATCGCTTGATGGCCTCCGCATCGCTCGGCCCATTTGTCTCCTCAGGATTATACAAAATCGCCATATCCCAACGATGCTGGCGGCGGCTTGGGCTACGCCAAACCTGCTTGGTAAAGACACGTAACCGCTCATAAAATGCAGCCTGCTCTACCGAGCTCATGGCAGACAAATTGCCACGCTCGACTTGAAGCTCTACTCCATTCTCACCGCGTGAGAGTGTCGCGCATAAAATGGGTGATGGGTAGCGCTCAAAAATTGCCCGCGCCACTTTCTTCCACTCCTCTTCAGGCACCCAACCAAAGTATATCGTCAACACCACTGGCTCATCCAAATTACCTACAATTTTTGGCAACAACGGACGGAGCGGTTGCAAACGCTCATCCGCATCATCTTGATAGCGCAGGTCATTGATCGTATTCACACTAGGCAATACCCGATGCTGACGCGATTCCGCCAACAGCGAGCAATAATATCCACGGCTCAAATAATACTCCGTATCACATAGATTGATAATACGCGTGCGCGGTTCCCCTAGCTTAGGGTAGTCCGAAAGGTATTGATCAAAAGTAATCACGTTGAGATCCAACGAAGGTGTCTTCGCCTGATCAGTAACAACAATAGTCTTATACATTGGATGCACCAAAGGGACGAGCAATAGAACGCAGCGCACTAACCGATACGCACACGAAAACCGCCCAAAATGGTGAAACGCTGTATGATAGGCTTTCGCAAAAAGTCACTCTAATTCGGAGCCCCCCCATCACTCATCCCCCATCCAGCATCCAGCATCCCCCTTCAAGCATCCCGAACATAACGCTGCCCGTGGTTAATCCGCCAAACGAACCAAACAAAGCAACCCGCAAGTGCTCCTCCAAGGTGCGCCGCGCCTGAGACTTTACTAATTCCAGCGATCTGCTGCCCAGCAATGACCATCTGCAAAACCACCCAGATGCCAAACATCCACAAGGCGCTCAAGCGCAACCAATAGGTCTTGAAGAAAAACCAGAACATCACAGCCAACTGATTCTGACGAAAACGAAGCGCGTAAAACGCCATCACTCCTGAAATACCCCCACTCGCCCCCACACAGGGAATGGTTGAATTCGGGTCGAATACAATATGGAAAAAATGCCCACTCAAGGTAGCTAAGCACAACAGGAGAAAAAACTCTAAAGTCCCGAGACACTTTTCCACATTATCACCAAACACGATGAGGAAATACACGTTGCCCACCAAATGCAGCAGGCCCGCATGTAAGAAAAAAGCCGTCAACCAGGTCAGCCCTCCTTTGCGTCCAAACTCCGCAGGCACCAGCCCATAGGCATCGATCACAGACCGCAGGTCAAGCATCGCCAATAAACTGATCAAAACGATTCCACCCGCTAGAATCCATGTAAACCACGGCTTGTCATCATGCTGTCGCGGGCCACGCGGTTGCGCATCCTCAATCGGCATTCCCAAGAGCGCGGGTATCCACTGCCAAAACGCATTCGGGCCCTCTCCCCAACCGCTTTTGCGCTTTGGAATGTCATATTCTTTGCGGCGTTGCCTAGCTTCCAAGCGATCGCGTTGTTCGCGTCGTCCCACAGGACCAGAATCCCTTCGTGTAAGCCTTTGCCTTTCGACTGACTTACGACGCAGCAGAGGCGGTGCCGCTTGCTCTACTCGTTTTGCAGGTTCTGTGCGTCTGCTTTCAACCTTCATCGTCGCAATCGATCGAACGGGCTCAGCTTTCGAAATGGACTGCGCGGTCGGTAATGGTGGCGCCACCACTTCGCTAATCGGCGGCGCATTGCGATCTTTGCGCTTCTGAGCGATACGCTTGCGCACCGCCTCGCGCATTGCTTCTGGCGTGGCTTGGTCGACCGCAAAAAAGGCTAGATCCGCCCACTCCCCCTCGTCGAGCCAGACAAATTGGCAAGAGGTGCAGACATCAATCGCCCGCTCAAGCCCCTCGGCCTCCACCGAGATCTCCTCCATCTTACGCTTACACCCTGGGCAACGATGCTTGCGCGGATACGAGCCCGCTCGCGCCCTCTGCCACAAGCCGTTCATTGCCTCCGTCGGAATCATCTTACGCAGCAACGACATCGTCACCGCAGAGCCATCGCAATCGTTGCAATGCCAATAAACACCGAAGTCATTTCTTCGACGAGCTAAAGCAGCGCGGCATTTCGGACAATCAGGCATGGATTAAACTACACCGCCACAAGCAACGGATGAGATGAAGTGAGTCGTTATAAACTAGAAGTTAGAATGAAGGCTCCAAAGAGCGATGAATGAACCCTCGAACGGCTCGAAGGATAATTTTGAGAACAGGATAGATTCTGTAGAGAAGCAACCACATATCGCCTCTTCTTTGCAACGATATGCCATCAATTCAAGAATAGGAACCGATAGAAATTAAACAGATTCTTGCACAAAACTTGATTATCTCGACCAACCTGCCATGAACCATCGGCATGAAATTTCCTTTGATTTACGGACTCCTTTTGACCCTCGCACTACCTCTGAGCGCAAGCTCTACGAATGAGCGAACGTTTACTCACGATTCTTCAGCAACGACGACGAAGCCGACTGAGACTTCGAAGTATCTACCCTCATTAGTGATGTCCTTGAACGACGTCGACCAAATCGAGATACTCACACAACGCATCAATGATGCCTATGAACTGAAGGCAAAAAAAACTGAACTCCGCTCTCAAATAGACGCAACAAGCGATGCAGACACCTTACGCTCACTGCAAGAGGAGCTCGAGCGCGTGGACACCGACTATCAAAGTCAAAACATCACCCTGATCACCACCTACGGCATCAATCTCGACAGTCCTTTAGAATACTTATTTCTAGCGCAACGTGCAAACGTTCTAGTGCAAATGGAAGATGCAGGCGAATTCGCGCTCACTGGTGAGCTGAAAACTTCAGAAGAAATCAAACAATTTCAACGTGATCGAAGCCTGATCGCGCAGCTCGGTCAACGAGCGGAACAAATCCAGCAAACCTTACCACGAGTCGACGATGAAGCTGAAAAAGCCAAGCTCAAAGCCAGCTTCGAACAGATACGAGCGCTCTTTGAAGTCAGTAATGCCAAACTCTTCGATAGTTATGGCTACACCTTTAAACGCCCTTCTAAGACACAAAATTCAGTGCTCGATATTTATTCACAAGCACCGCTACCGAAGCTAAATAACACCCCCAGTGTGCCCAACGACTATGTCTTGATTGGTGCGCTTGAGAGCATCGAAGCCAACCTCGAATTTGAACGAAATGTGAACGCGATGGAGAATGCTCGCGAAGAAGCGAAACGTTTAACACGCGCGATCTTGACCGAAAAAGATACGGCCAAAGAAGCCGAACTCAGGGAGGCGCTCGCAAAACTCAATGAGACCATCAACGCCAATTCAATTAAGATGATTGATGCCTACAAGTATTCACTTGATCGCAACTACAAACAAATCGTCACCAAGGCGCGACTCTACATCAAGCTCACAGAAGACGAGATCAACCAACAAAAGGAAAAGGATCCGAACTACCTTGTCCCCGAAAATGGATTTGTAGAACTCCTCAGCATCAACGACGTCGATGCAAATCTAGCCTTTCAAAATGACGCTCAACTCATGGAGTATCTACGCGCTCAACTCGTTCAATTGAGACAAGCCCTCGAATCTGAAAAAGACGAAGCCGTCATCCAGCAACTTCAAGCACAGCTAGATCAAGCAAGTAAAGACCTCACTAAAATCAACACCACCATGACAGAGGTCTACAAATATTCCATCAAGCGCAGCTACGAATATGTGGTCGAAGCCTCCGATCTCTATTTGCAACTTACCAGAGAAGAGATTGCAGCGCTGGACCTGCAAGCCGCTAAAACCACCGAGTAGCACTCCGTGAATTCATCAGAGCGCTCAGAATCGCGCGGGTAGTGTGCGAGCTCGCCTCGCGCCCAGGCGCTTAGCTGTGCCTAAATTGCTTCACCATCTCCACCGCATACCGCCGAATTCTTGGACAGGCAGATTGGCGATTTCATCACCAGACCACTAACCACAGTTAATATTGGTTAAACCTCCAATTAGCTCTACTAAATTAAATCTCAAAGTAACATTTGCCCCTTCACGGCGCGCGCGGATTGAAACTACGCGGGTAGCAATAATTGCTTCATACGAAACAAAGTTAGTAACGCGAGCCTCAGACCACTGCCTGCCATGCAGACACGTCGGCGTAAGAAAGCGTTTTATTAAAGCCCCACCTCGGTGGGGCTTTTCTTTTGTCTAAACAGATACGGCGGCAGAGCGCCATTGCTACATCAAGGCATGTATCCAGAGTTGGAGAGCATTCATTCCTGTCTTCTTGCGTTCCTATTTAAATTCATTTCCTAATTGCGAGGTAGAGAATGCACCGCCCGTAACGATGTCGGCACGGAGGCCGACGCTCCCATTTTAGAATTCTTAGCATAGTCTACGGCGCAACAGTCAGACAGGAGCTGACTTACAAAAAAGGCCGAGCATTACTGCTCAGCCTTTTGATAAATATGGGAACTTCGAACGTCCAACGTCGAACGTCCAATTTTGAATCAATAAACTTATTCTAAGTTCAACGTTGGACGTTCGACGTTGGACGTTCGAAGTTCTCTAGTGCTTGAAGTGGCGCTTGCCAGTAAAGACCATGACCATGTCGCGCTCGTCGGCTGCAGCGATGACTTCATCGTCGCGGACGGAACCACCGGGCTGAATCGCGGCTTTGGCACCGGCTTCAGCGGCGGCAATGAGACCGTCTGCAAATGGAAAGAATGCATCGGAAGCGACTACCGAGCCTTCAAGACCAAGACCTGCTTCGCCTGCTTTCCAAACCGCAATCTTGGAGCTATCG
Source organism: Opitutales bacterium (assembly GCA_018607135.1). Taxonomy (GTDB): domain Bacteria; phylum Verrucomicrobiota; class Verrucomicrobiia; order Opitutales; family Coraliomargaritaceae; genus JBPOFY01. Next base: position 29,965 of record JABBCA010000018.1, on the reverse strand, counting down.
ACACGCGACATTTGCCCTGCACCGACACCGAGTGTGCGTTCGCAACCTGCGTAAACGATCGCATTGGACTTCACGTGTTTCACCACATTCCATCCGAAGATCATGGCACGCATTTCTTCAGCGGTTGGCTGACGCTTGGAGACGATCTTCCAGTCGCTTGGGCGGTCTGGCATGGTGTCGCGGTCTTGCATCAAAACACCACCCACAACAGAGCGAATTTCTTGGAGGGAATCGGCTGGAAGTGTGCCCTTCACTGTCATCAAGCGGAGATTTTTTTTCTTCGCAAAGATCTCACGCGCCGCTGCAGTGAAGTCGGGTGCAATGATCACTTCGCAGAAAATCTTACTGATGATTGCGGCAAGGTCGGCATCCATGGTTTGATTGACCACGATGATGCCACCGAACGGTGCTTGCTTGTCGGTTTCAAATGCTTGCTCCCAGGCTTCGACAAGAGTCTCAGCAGACGCCACACCGCAAGGGTTGGTGTGCTTGAGGATCGCAACGGTTGGCTTCTGAAACTCACCGATCAAATAAGTGGCCGCAGTGATATCGATGATATTGTTGAAGCTAAGCTCCTTACCTTGGAGTTGATTGAAGCACTCAAAAAAGCTGCCATAGAGCGCGGCCTTTTGGTGTGGATTCTCACCGTAGCGAAGGCTCTGCACTTGTGGAAGTTGAATCTCCAACTTAGATGGGATACCAGAAAGTTCGCCTAGGTCTGGCTCATCACTGAGTTGACCTTCTAGGTATTTAGAGATCGCACCATCGTATGCAGAGGTGCGCTGAAATACTTTGAGCGCGAGCTCACGGCGTAGCTTTGTCAGTGCGGCCTCGTCGTCCATCGCAGCGAGCACACGATCGTAATCAGCGGCATCGACGACAACGGAAACGGACGCATGATTCTTTGCCGCAGAACGGAGCATGGAAGGGCCGCCGATATCGATATTTTCAATCGCCAGCTCAAAGGTCACGTCAGGCTTGGCCACGGTTTCCTCGAATGGGTAAAGATTCACCACAACGAGGTCGATCATATCGATACCGTGCTCAGAAGCTGCTGCCATGTGGTCCGCTTTGTCGCGGCGTGCCAACAGACCGCCGTGGATTTTTGGGTGCAAGGTCTTCACACGGCCTTCCATCATTTCAGGAAACCCAGTGTAGTCGCTCACTTCAGTGACAGGAATGCCCTCTTTTTCTAAAAGCTTAGCAGTGCCGCCTGTAGAAAGGAGACGATAATCATAGTTTTCAACGAGCGCCTTGGCAAATGGCACGAGGCCTGATTTGTCGCTGACGGAGAGCAGTGCGGTTCTTTGCATAATTTATAGAAGCGAGAAGTTAGAAATTCGAGAAAGTGAAGTGCAGCATTAAAGCGGCTGATGAATGCGCGCCAAGTCTTGAATTCTTTTTCAACTGAAATAGCTTTAAGGAGAAATTAGGATTCAGAATACAGGCTATACTCGAAAGCCACCTCACCTCTCACCTTTCACCTCTCACCTCTCACCTCTCACCATGAGCTACGAAACCATCACTCCCAGTAAACTGCCAAAGCTACTCGATGAAGGCGCACACCTGATCGACGTCCGCACACCAGCCGAGTTTAAATCGGTGCATGTCAACGGCGCAGAGCTCCATCCGCTCGACAGCTTCGATGCGGAGTCATTTTGCCAAGAAAATGGCAGTGACAAGCCTGTTTACATTCTTTGTCAGAGTGGCAAACGCGCCAGTATGGCGGCACACAAGCTCGTCGCAGCCGGCCACCGTGCCACCTACGTGGTCGACGGTGGCACGGTGGCGGCAATCGAAGTCAATGTGCCGGTTACGCGTGGCCAAGGCGCCATCTCAATTGAACGCCAAGTCCGTATTGCGGCAGGATCACTGGTTTTCATCGGCACCTTACTTGGCCTCTACGTCCACAGCGGCTTCTTTGGCCTCCCTGCATTCGTCGGCGCTGGATTGGTATTTGCCGGTGTAACCGATACCTGCGGCATGAGGCTCATACTCGCGAAATGCCCTTGGAACAGGTGAACGTCCAAGGTCGAATGATGAATGGGCATAAAATAAACCCTGGAGGCTTGCGCTTCCACCTCCGCAAAAGCTTCGGTGGACATACCGTCGCAACCACTGAACCATTGCCGATAATTAAAAACCAAAAAGCGACGAAGACGCGCCCTCGATATTCAATGTAGGGGCGCGACTCGACGCGCCCGTCAAGTGGTTAGGCCTTCAAATGCGGGCGCGTCAAGTCGCGCCCCTACAAAGCTAGCCACTTTAATAAGCTCGGCCGTCTTTATTCTCGTAATAATTGATGAACGCTTGATTCAGGGTAGAGAATCCACCAGGTATTGGATAGATACCTGCGGCATGGGGCTCATGCTCGCGAAATGCCCTTGGAACAGGTGAACGTCCAAGGTCGAATGATGAATGGGCATAAAATAAACCCTGGAGGCTTGCGCTTCCACCTCCGCAAAAGCTTCGGTGGACATACCGTCGCAACCACTGAACCATTGCCGATAATTAAAAACCAAAAAGCGACGAAGACGCGCCCTCGATATTCAATGTAGGGGCGCGACTCGACGCGCCCGTCAAGTGGTTAGGCCTTCAAATGCGGGCGCGTCAAGTCGCGCCCCTACAAAGCTAGCCACTTTAATAAGCTCGGCCGTCTTTATTCTCGTAATAATTGATGAACGCTTGATTCAGGGTAGAGAATCCACCAGGTGTTGGATAATTACCGGTGAAATACCAGTCCCCGTTGTGCACAGGAATGGCCGCTTTCATCTTGTCGACCGTTAAGAAGATGATATCGAGGTCCCCCTTCCAGACGGTATCTTTCGGATAGACCAACTCGGCAATCTTGCGTGAAATTTGCGCATCGGTGTAGCGATCATAGATCCGCTTCACGTGGTTGACCATTTCGTTTGCAGGAAGCTTTGCTTGAGCGACACAGTCTTGATAAATCTCTTGCAGCAGATCTTGGCTACCATCGTCTTTAACCAACTCTACAGCTGCCTTAAATGCGATAAATTTACCAAGCTCTGACATATCAATGCCATAGCAATCCGGATAACGAATCTGCGGTGCGGTCGACGCGATCACAATCTTACGAGGATTCGTGCGACTGAGAATCTTAAGAATAGACTCTTTGAGAGTCGTGCCACGCACAATCGAATCGTCGATACAGACAAGGCAATCCTTGGGCTTCACAATGCCGTAGGTGATATCGTAAACGTGAGACACCAGCTTTGCACGACCTGACTCTTGCGAGATAAAGGTGCGCATTTTGATATCCTTGTGCGCAATCTTTTCTCCACGCGGCCAATTGCCCATGATGAGCTGATCGAGAAGCGCATCATCAAGCTTGCCCTCTTCTTGCGCCTTCAAAATTGCGGCCTTCACCTCTATGCGTCGATGCGAACGCACCGAATCAAGCAACCCGTAATAGGCGACTTCAGCGGTATTCGGCACAAAGCTAAAGACGCTGTCGGCGAAATTGTTATCGATCGACTCAACGATCTGCTCAAGAAGTGCACCACCGAGGGCTTTACGCTCCTCATAGATGTCGGCATCATTACCACGAGAGAAATAGATGCGCTCAAAGGAACATGGAGTGATTGGGCGCTCTTCGGTGTAGCGCTCACAATAGATCGAACCGTCGCTCTTAATGACTGTCGCCGTGCCTGGCTCAAGTTCGCAGACATTCTCAATCGGTTGATCGAAAATCGTCATCAGTGCGACACGCTCAGAAGCGAATGCGATGACTTCATCATTTTGAAAATAGAAACAAGGGCGGATGCCTTGTGGATCGCGCATGACAAAGGCATCGCCATTTCCAATTAAACCAGCAATACTGAAACCACCGTCCCAGCCCTTGGTCGCGCTTCGTAAAATACGAATCGGATCGAGCTCCTTGCTAATGATATCGGGGATGCGTCGACCATCGACGTTTTGATCACGCATCTTGTGATAGATCGCATCGTGCGCTTCATCCAGATGGAAGCCAATTTCCTCTAGCACTGCCTGGGTGTCGGTGCCGAAGATCGGGTGCTGGCCACGATCAATGAGATCATTATTCAAATCCTTCTCATTGGTAATCGTGAAATTACCCGCAAGCATCAAATTCTTGGTAGGCCAGTTCGACTGTCGCACGAAAGGATGGCAATTATTCGACGAATAAACACCCGAAGTGCCGTAGCGAAGGTGCCCCATTAAAATCTCACCACCAAAGTCAAAATGATCTTTCACTGTGTCTGGAAACTCGGGATGTATAATACCCTTTTTCACCATCTTGTGATACGACTTTAGCTCCCCTTGAAAAATGCGCGCGAGCGGGTTCGTCTTAATCGTGCGCTCGCGAGCCATGTAAGGCTTTCCCGGAGCGACATCTAGCTTCACGCAGCCAATTCCCGCGCCATCTTGGCCGCGGTTGTGCTGTTTCTCCATCAGCAAAAACAACTGATTGAATCCATACAGAGGGGTGCCGTATTTCTCTTGGTAATAAGAAAGTGGCTTGAGGAGGCGGATCATCGCGATACCGCATTCGTGCTTCAAAAAGTCGCTCATAGGTGAAAAGACAGCCGCAGGGTAAAAGGCTTTTTTACGCCGTGGCGATGCAAACTTACAAAATTATTGCACTTATCTAAAATCACACAGCTGTTTAGAGCTTCCATCGCTACGCTATGGTTCGCTATTAATTTCCAAGTCGGATATCCCTCGTTCTATAATATGCTCTTTGTTCGCAGGTTCCACATGCACAAGCACCTTTGCCACCTCAGGATGAATCTGCTGTAGGCAGAGTTTCACGTCTCTGGCGATCTCGTGACCTTTCTCAACCGTCAACTCTGGGTCGACCTGCAAATGTAAATCCACTTCAAATACATCCCCCACTCGGCGCACCCGAAAATCGTGATACGCAATTGCACCAGGAGTCGCTAAAATATGCTCCCTAAAGTCTTCGACGATCTCTTGTTCGGGAGCTGCATCGAGTAAATCGGCACAGGCACGGCGAAAAATCTTGAAGGCCTCAAAAAACAAATAACAACCGAGCACTAAGGTCACCGCCGCATCTAGAAAGGCCCAAGTCTCCCCTCCCAACCAGACACCGATCAGTGCCATAGCCACTCCAAGCGATGAAATACTATCTGTGCGGTGATGCCAGGCGTTCGCCATCAAGAGATCAGAGTTCAGTTGCTTCGCAACACTTCGCGTCCACCAAAACAGGGCTTCTTTAATAATCAGCGAAACCACGGCCACAACCGCAGCCCAGCCTGCATCGGGTGCATCCACGCCAGCGTGAAAATCGAAGATCGCCGAAACCACCAATCCCCCAGCAAAGACCAACAAAAACGCCCCCACAAAGAACTTGGCAAGACTTGCAAATTTGTGATGCCCAAAATGATGCCCCTCGTCTTCGGGCACACGCGCCATGGATAGCCCAAGCAGCACTGCGATGTCGGTCAATAAATCCAACAGGCTGTGCATTCCATCCGCAATCAGGGCCTTCGATCCAAGCGACCAGCCGCTAAAGGTCTTAACCACACCCAGCAACAAATTGATCGAGAGTCCGATCCAAGTGATTCGTGTGCCGTCCGTATGCAATGCCATGTCTGTATCGCTAAAGTGAAAGCCTAGGTTTGTCGCGTTATTTCTCTACAAGTTAAAAATAATTAGCTTATAGTTCGTTAAGCATATATAAGTAAATCTAATCAGAAGACCCTCCTTTCTTATTAGTAATGCTAAACTCATGTTACATCTGGATTAGTTGATCTTTTAGTGATTTAACACTTTCATACACACAAATAGGACTCACCTCTTTGAACTAAAGCAGAAAATAAATACCATTATGGCAACCACACACACAACTACCACATCAGTAACCGATGCAAATCCTGCACCTCAAAATGCATGGCGTAACTTCGCGAAAGGCGTATGGCAAAACACCATCGACGTCCGCGATTTTATCCAAAGTAATTACACTCCATATACGGGTGACTACGCATTTTTAAAAGGCCCAAGCGCCAAGACCCACCAACTCTGGGACGAACTTAAAGTGCTCCTCGCGCAAGAACTTGCAGCGGGTGGCGTGCTCGACGCAGACACCAAGGTCGTCGGTAAAGTCGCCTCTCACGGTGCCGGTTACATCAACAAGGACCTAGAAACGATCGTTGGGGTGCAAACCGACAAACCACTCAAGCGCGCAATGCTTCCCTACGGCGGCTATCGCATCGCTCAAAAGGCCCTGCAAGCACACGGTCGCGACATGGACCCAGATACACTCAATATCTTTAAGGACCATCGTAAAACTCACAACGACGGCGTCTTTGCGTGTTACACAGATGACATTCGTAAAGCACGTAGCGCTGGCATCGTGACTGGACTTCCAGACGGTTACGGCCGCGGTCGCATCATCGGTGACTATCGTCGTGTGGCACTCTATGGTGTCGACCAGCTCATCGCCGATAAAAAGCAACAAATCAAAGACACCGCCAACGAAGCCTTCAATGAAGATTGGGTGCGTGACCGCGAAGAAGTGCAGGAGCAAATCAAAGCGCTGGTAGATCTCAAGACCATGGCCGCGGCATATGGTATCGACATCTCACTTCCAGCACAAAATGGGCGTGAAGCCGTGCAATGGACTTACTTCGGATACCTCGGTGCGGTAAAGGATCAAAATGGTGCGGCGATGTCTTTCGGGCGCACTGCGACCTTCTTCGATGCATACTTCGAGCGCGATGTCGCGGAAGGCACCATCAATGAAGAAGAGATCCAAGAGATCATCGACCACCTCGTCATGAAGATGCGTATCGTGCGTTTCATCCGCACCACCGACTATGACGAACTCTTCTCTGGCGACCCAACATGGGTCACCGAAAGCATTGGTGGTATGGGTGAAGACGGTCGCACACTGGTTACAAAATCCAGCTTCCGTGTCCTTCAAACACTCTACAATCTCGGACCCGCTCCTGAGCCAAATCTCACTGTCCTCTGGTCAGAAGCATTGCCACAAGGCTTCAAAGACTTCTGCGCAAAGGTCTCCATCGAGACCAGCTCGATCCAATACGAAAACGACGACCTCATGCGCAAGTATTGGGGCGACGACTACGGCATCGCTTGCTGTGTATCCGCAATGCGTATCGGTAAGCAAATGCAGTTCTTCGGAGCCCGAGCTAATCTCGCCAAAGCAATGCTTTATGCGATCAATGGCGGAGTCGACGAAAAGAGCGGCGTGCAAGTCGCACCTGCGAGTGATCCCTTCACTGGCGATTTCTTAGAGTTCGATGATCTCTTAGCTCGTTTCGACAAGACCATGGACTGGCTCGCCGAAACCTATGTGAAGGCCCTCAATATCATCCACTACATGCATGATAAGTATAGCCCTGAAAACATCATGATGGCGCTCCACGACAAAGTCGTGCTCCGCACCATGGCAACGGGTATCGCAGGTCTCTCTGTAAGCGCCGACGCCCTCTCTGCAGTCAAACATGCGAAGGTCAGGGTCATCCGCAACGAAGACGGACTCGCAGTTGATTACGAAGTGATCGGCGACTACCCAGCCTTCGGCAACAATGACGACCGCGTCGATACGCTCGCCACCGATTTAGTCGAACGCTTCATGGACAAAGTCCGCAAGCAACCGACTTATCGTAACTCAATTCCAACACAATCGATCCTTACGATCACATCGAATGTGGTTTACGGTAAAAAGACAGGAAACACACCAGACGGACGTAAAGCAGGTGAACCTTTTGCTCCGGGCGCAAACCCCATGCACGGACGTGATAAGAAAGGTGCCGTCGCCTCAATGGCCTCTGTTGCAAAGCTCCCATACGAGCACTCGCAAGACGGCATCTCCTACACCTTCTCTATTGTTCCCAAAGCACTCGGCAAGACTGAGGCAGACCGTGTGGCCAACTTGAGTAACATCCTCGATGGATACTTCGCCGAAGACGGACACCACATCAATGTGAACGTCTTCGAAAAAGAAACCCTCATGGATGCAATGGAACACCCAGAGAAGTATCCACAGCTAACTGTCCGTGTTTCCGGATATGCGGTGAACTTCGTCAAATTGACCAAGGAGCAACAGCTCGACGTCATCACTCGGACCTTCCACGACAGTATATAGAGAACATCGAACACTGAACGTCCAACATCGAATGATGAATGAAGCGCAGCGCGCTGAATCTATAATTCAACATTCAACGTTGGAAGTTGGACGTTCGACGTTCACCTCCTTCTAACTTCTTTACCAATGATCGCAAATTTAGACGCTCCCGCGACCTGCACCGCAGGTCCAGACGCCAACCAGCTCGAAAAGCCAACAACCAACGGCTTCATCCACTCCGTAGAAACCTGCGGCACCGTGGACGGCCCAGGTATCCGCTACGTGCTCTTTCTCAATGGCTGCCCGCTGCGTTGTCAGTATTGCCACAATCCCGATGCCCAAGGCAGACCTTGCGGTAACGAGACCAGCGCAGACGACGCTTTTACAGACGTGCTCAAATACAAGAGCTTCATCCGCAAAGGTGGGCTCACCATCAGCGGTGGCGAGCCATTGCTGCAGCCCGACTTCGTAGAAGCAATGTTCAAAAAGGCAAAAGCAGCAGGCATCCACACGACTTTAGACACTTCTGGATTCGTAGGCCATAAGGCCAGCGACGAGCTGCTCGACAACACCGACCTTGTGCTACTCGACATCAAGAGCTTCAGTGCGATGACCTACAAATACGTGACTGGCGTGTGCGTCGATCAAACACTCAAGTTTGCCAAGCGCCTCGATGCCCGTGGTAACAAAGTATGGATTCGCTTCGTGCTCGTGCCAGGCCTTACTGATGCTGAAAGCAACATCAATGGCCTCGCTGAGTTCGTCGCCACACTCGGCAATGTCGATCGCGTCGAAATTCTCCCCTTCCACAAGATGGGCGAAGATAAATACGCACGCTCTGGCATCCCTTACAAATTAGGAAGCACGCCCACACCAACCGCCGCACAAGTCGATAATGCAAAGGCTATCTTCGCGCGCCACGGAATTGAAGCGATCTCATAAATAACTTTTCAACCAACTGGAGGGTCAACGTCCTCGCTTGACCGCACGATTGTGGACAGGCCGGAGGCTGTCCCTCCTAGTTCAAGAATCTTCACCAAAATGAATAAGACAAAAAATCGCTGGCTCATTGCCGCATCCGCCGTCGGCATTCACGCCTCTATCGGATCGATCTACGCATACAGTGCGTGGAAGATGCCGCTAGAAAACACATTTGGCTGGTCCTCCACCAAAACGTCGATGGCATTCAGTATCGCCATTTTCTTCTTAGGTGTCTCCGCCGCATTCCTCGGTCGTTTTATCGAGAAGAAAGGTGCTTCTAAAGGGGGCCTTCTCTCCGCATTCTTTTTCTCTGCAGGTTTGATCGGCTCGGCCGCAGCCTGCTGGCTAGAAAGCCTCCCACTCTTCTACCTATGCTTCGGTGTGGTTGCCGGCATCGGTCTTGGAGTGGGATATATTTCTCCCGTCTCGACACTGGTCAAGTGGTTCCCAGACCGTCGCGGTCTTGCCACGGGCCTTGCTATTATGGGCTTTGGTTTTGGTGGACTCATCTGTGCCAAACTCATCGATCAGTTTGTGCCCGCACAAGCCGAAGTGGTCTTGAGTCAGAGTGTCTCCAGCTATGAATACTCACAGCTCTTACAAAGCGCCCCAGAGACTGCAGCAGCCATGATTGCCACCGCACCTGCACTTAAAGTCTTTAAACAGAACAGCAACGAAGCAGCCGAACTCTTCCGAAAAAACCAAACCGAGACGGCCAAATACGCCGCTCTGAAAGCAGCGACCGAGGGCTATCGCACTACACTGATCTACGACAAGCAGTCGATCGCCCTCGCTTTCTTATTCTTGGGTGTGATCTATTTCTGTATCATGGTGCCAAGCGCACTCTACATCGCACCTCCACCTGAAGGTTATGCAGAGCAATTTGCCGCCGCAAAAATGACTGGCAGCGGAACACAAGTCACCACCGAGATGACCGCGATGCAAGCAATTCGCACGCCCGCATTCTATGGTCTCTGGCTCATGCTTTTCATCAACGTTGCTTGTGGTATCGCAGTGATTTCCACCGCAAAGAAAATGGGCTATGAAATGGTGCGTCTGCCGGTTGAAATGGCCAGCTTACTCGTGATGGGTATTTCCCTGTTCAATGGCCTCGGGCGTATTATTTGGGCATCCTTCTCCGACTTTATCGGACGCGCAAACACTTACATCGCTTTCTTTGCGATTCAAATTATAGCCTTTCCGTTACTTGCGAACTTAACTGGCGCCCCGGTTGCCTTTATGGCAGTCACCTTCTTGATCCTAAGTTGCTACGGTGGTGGCTTCGCAAGTATCCCTGCCTACATTAGCGACCTCTTTGGCTTGAAAGAAATGCCCACGATTCACGGCTTTATTCTCACTGCATGGTCCCTTGCAGGTATCGTCGGCCCGATGCTGAATGCCTATGTCTATGAAAGGACTCATAGCTACCAGCACAGCTTGTATGTCTTTGGCGGCGCCTTCGTAGTCGCACTGATCATTTCACTGCTCATGAAGCTTGAAATGAAGCGCCTAAAGAGCCGCGAGGGCCAAGCCGCGATCAAGGTCCATGATGCGGCACCATTGCCAGTGAGCGGCGAAGAAGCGACTGCATAAGTGATCCTCACCGTTTTCACCCAACAGGCGTCGTGCTTATACGACGCCTGTTTTATATTCGAAAGCACAAATTAGCGTGGTAATCCAAAGGTAGAAAACAGCTGAAACTCTTTACGGAAATTCCGATCATAACCTGTCAGTTGCTTCGCTTTCAAAATGGCTTCGGGATGCTTCTCCCAAGCGGACTTAGACGCTTTCACCACAACATTATGGCCCGCTTTATTTTTTAATACCAACAAATAGCCCGCATAGTCAAAGCCGCCATAGTCAGGGTCATAACGACATTGAAAAAGATCGCCTTCCCAGCGTGTCTGCTCACGAGGAATTAAATCAATAACGAAATCTTGTTTACTGAGAACTACGTAAGAGTCCTTCTCGATCACCCCGCTACCAATGATCACCAAAGTCCCTTGAACATTTCGAAACGTCAGTTCCTTTTCTTCATTGTCGGCGACGATGCCTGGCTCAAAAACGATTACACGATCATCGATATCGCCGTAATTGTTCATGTCATCGTCTTTACCTTTTTTGACAGTGATGCGAATCCGTGAATCGTGAGTTAAGTCTGCATCCTCTACCGCTTGCTTACGAGCATCTCTCCAGCCGCGAACATACTTGCGGTCTTGAGCAGAGAACCGGCTGAGCGGAACATCCTTAAACTCAGAACCATCTTTTCTACGAATCGTCACTGCAATCGCGCTGGCATCTACCACGGTCGCTTCAATCGTAGCTCCATCGGAACTGGTAAACTCGCGATACGCTTCTTGTGCAATGGTAGTCAACGCGCTCATCAGTAACGCTGCGCACAATACACTGACCTTTAAACTTTTTTGAGAAATCATCAGTAAGAAAATTAATCCAATAAATTTACATCCACCATGATATCTTGAGCAATGGCCTCAAGTTGTGTTCGAATTTCTCCGATAGCAACATCTGGGCCACAACCCAAGCGCGCTTTGGCTTCAAACAACATCACTCCAGAATCCGGAGCACTCACCGTTGAAGTGCTCAACTCTTCTACGTTTACCCCGGCACACGCCAATGCCTTAAACACATCACGAACGATGCCTGAATGATCGGTGCCGACGACCTGGAGGTCAAATTGTCGTAATTCTTCTCGCGCTTCGAGCTCTCCAGCGGCGATCAGCACGTCTAAATCTTTGATCGTGCGCAAGGCGACCTCAAGTTCCTGCTGCTGATCACCTGGAACACTGACTTCCAGTAAGCCCACAAAGCGCCCAGCCAAATGAGCCATGCGGCAATGCTCCCAGTTACCACTATGCGAAGCAATTACTTCAGCGAGTTGCTCCACTAGACCGGCGCGATCTTCGCCGCTAATCGTTAAAACCAATACGGATTCCATAAACCTTGTTTAAGTAACTGACTGCAAAACAGCAAGTGTGTTTCGACTGGTGATTTACTAAGAAACTGTTAACAACCGAACGTTATAATGAGCATTACACTATTAGATCCAACCATGACTAAGCTATTCGTAACCGTCATATGTGTCATCTTGTTTCTCGCATTCCAAATCATTGGAACACGATGGATCAACAACCGCCAATTCTACAGCAATACTTACAAACGTCGTTGGCTCGCAGGTTTACGGAACTTACGGCTCATCATCCTTGTCATTGCTTTAGTGCTCATTTGGGGCACCGAATTACGCACTGCAGCTCTCTCAGCGGTCGCCATCATGGCAGCCCTTGTGATTGGAACGAAAGAACTGATTATGTGCTTTCTAGGCAGTATCATTAAGGCAGGCAGTAACGCGTTTGCTTTAGGTGATCGTATTCGCATCGCAGATGTCGAGGGCGATGTAATCGACCAGAATCTGCTATCGACTCAACTGCAGGAGGTGATTGACGGTCAATACAGTGGCCGGCTCGTATCCATGCCAAATTCACTCTTTCTAAATCAGGTCATTCGAAATAGCACACACGATCATGGCAGCGCAGTTTACGGTATACTGACGGTCAAATTACCACGAACGGAAGATTGGGACGCACATGAAAAGGCCCTACTATCAGCTGCGGCCGAACATTGTGCAAAGGATAAGGAAACAGTCGAAAAAACGATCCAGCGAATGAAGCGAGGCGGGATCGATCTCCCGAGCATAGAGCCGCGCACCCTACTCAAAGTTGAGGATAAAGACACGCTGTCCATCACGCTACGCTATCTTGCCAGCGCGGAGTCCAAGCTCAAAGTCGAGCAAGCGATCCTACGCAGCTATTTAGAGGCGGTGCCCAAGCAGAGAGAACAGCCCACGGACAGTGTTGGTCAATAAACTGAAGACTCAGAGCTCTCGATAGCACCCACATGACAATAGGATTAAAGATTTCCACGAACAAGGGCTTGCATCCTACAAAAACAGCCTCATAACACCAGCTCATGCGCCCAGATGGCGGAATTGGCAGACGCGCTAGACTCAAAATCTGGTTCCTTCGGGAGTGCGGGTTCGACCCCCGCTCTGGGTATTTTAAGCCTCATCCTAGGATGAGGCTTTTTTGTCTTCTAGCGCACATCTAATGAAAGTAACGAAGCTAAACGATGAAGAAGAGAAAACGCAGATTACTACGCAGATGCTGGCGATTCATTATGGCCAGACCAGTCTTTCGAAAAGTTAACGAAGCACTTTTAGATCATGCATTGAGAGGATTGGGGATTCTCAATTATCAGACACAGGAACTCAGTGGTGAGCGATATTTCATCGATAAGTTACTGCCCAAATACATCGACGGGACAGACCCCGTATTTGTAGATGTCGGAGCCAACGTCGGGCTCTACAGCAACTTACTTTTTAAAAATCACCCACAGGCAACAATTTGGTCATTCGAGCCGAACCCTAAAACCTTTGAAAAGCTGACACCGCGACTTGCATCAAACACAATCACTGCAATCAACAAGGGCTTAGGAGCGAACGATGCGAAGTTAACGTTCTACGATAGAAAGGACCTAAATGGTTCATCCGCATTTGGATCCCTGTATAAAGATGTGATCGAAGATATACATCAGGCTGAATCCATTGAGATAGAAGTCGAGATAACGACTCTGGATTCCTATGCTAGCGAAACTGGTATTGATTCAATACAGTTGCTAAAAATCGACACTGAAGGCCACGAACTTGAAGTGCTCAAAGGAGCCCAAAAGCTCCTACGAAACGACCAGATCGATCTCATACACATCGAGTTCAATGAGATGAATGTAATCAGCCGCGTCTTCTACAGAGATTTCGCGCAAACACTCCAGAATTATACTCCCTATCGACTCCTACCGAAAGGCGTCCTGCCTCTAAGAAAGAAGCCTCGCCGCAACGAACTCTTTGCATATCAAAATCTTGTCTTTGTGAATAACCGCTTCAAGCCGAATAAACAGATGCATCCTACGGCAGTGCAGTGTTCTTAGAACTCGCCACGGCTTGACTTAAACTGTAGCCTGCCTAAGTTCCGCTGCCTTTAACGATCATGAACCTACAGGATAAAAAAGACGCCCTCGTTGAGGAAATTACACTGATCCCGGATGCCTACGAGCGCCTCGGCTACATCGTCGAACGCGGAAAGAAAGCTGAAGGTTTATCTGAAGATCTGCGTATCGACACCTTTAAAATCGAAGGCTGCATGTCTCAGTTATGGGTGGTGCCAGAGTTTAAAGACGGCCTCTGCTACTATCGCTCAGAGTCCGACTCCGCAATCGTTAAGGGTATCGCGGAACTCCTCTGCACCTTTTACAGCGAACAAAAGCCAGAAGAAATCGCTGCTACTGATGCCGAGTTCCTTGCCGAAGTCGGCATCACACAACACCTCTCGCCCAACCGCCGCAATGGTCTTAGCCGTATCGTAGAATCCATTCAGCGCTTTGCTAAGTCCTGCCTTGCTAGCTAGGAAAAGCGGCACACAACACCATGCATGAGCCGCTGTATGACGCACACTGCCATTTAGCGGATGCAAGGCTTGCTCAGGAGATACAGTCGATCGAATCGGCGCTCGATTCAATTCATTGCCAGGGCTCTATCGTCAACGGCACATCGCCTAGGGACTGGCAACAGGTGCTCGACTATTGCCAAGACAACCCAAGAGCACTCCCCGCAATTGGGCTACACCCTTGGCAGGTGACTACTGCCCCCGGAAATTGGCAGCAAGCGTTTCTACATGCACTCGACAAAGGCGTGCGAAGTATCGGAGAGATCGGTCTCGATCAATGGGTCGAGGGGCACGACATTCACAAGCAACAAGCGGCTTTCCAATGGCAACTGAAACAAGCAGCTGAGCGCAACCTACCCGTCTCCATTCATTGCTTAAGAGCAATAGACCCGCTGATGAAGGCACTAAACTCTACCCCGCTCCCTCAGCGCGGCGTTCACGTCCATGCACTGAACGTGCCCGTTGAAGCGGCTCGAAAACTCATCGATCAAGGGAGCTATTTCTCTTTCAATACGGGTCAGTTAAAACCCAACGCAACGCACATCTACGAGTTGATACGAGCGATTCCATCGGACCAGATCTTGGTCGAAACCGACTCGCCCGACTGTTTACCTACAACTGACCATCGCTCCTTCGCGCTCAGCGACCCATCGCTCAATCACCCAGCAAATTTACGAGCCGCTTATCATGCGCTCGCCACACTCCGCGGTGAAACGTTTGAACGCTTTTGCATTCAAGTTGAAAAAAACTTTAGACGCTATTTCCATAGTTAAGTTGTGACTATTTCTGAGCTAGAGCCGCTACCTAAAGTGGGCACCCGCCAATTAATTCAGAGAGGGCTGCGTCAACAATGCCCCAATTGTGGCCAATCCGAATTATTTAGAAGCCCCTTACGTATCCATCCACGCTGCCCTGCATGTGGGATGCCACTCGAGCGAGGCGATGGCTACTACCTGGGCCCTCTCTGCATCAACTATGGCATGGTCGCAATTGGTTTCGTTGCACCTGTGTTGCTTACTGGCTTAATGGCTGATTTCTTGGCCTTCAAGGTCGCCCTTATCATCGCGTTGATTGGCGCATTCACCCTACCACTAGCACTCTATCGAACGACGTGGAGCCTCTGGCTAATGACCTATTACATTTGCCTACCTGATGAGCTACACGCGAATCATCCAGAAGATAGCGATGACCTCTCTTTTGAGGAAGAAAAACGGAGCTGACTACAGAGAAGAATACATCTGATAGTAATCAGTTCGAGGTGTATGGCAGCCGAAAACCTTTAGAGTTCGAAGAAGCAAATTATTAGTAATCACGCAAGCTGTTTCCAATAGATGATCGATAGACTTCAGCCAATTAGCCAGAAAAATAAAAGAAGCCCCTCGCATCAGCGAAGGGCTTTGAATAACAGTTATTTATAAGGGAAAGTTAGGCGTTTCCTTGATATCGGAATACACTCATGGACTGCGGCGGCATGGTCAGCTTAATTGAGTATGGACGACCGTCCCACTCCACTTCATCTGCCTCGACGCCTCCACTGTTACCATAACCTAGGCCACCATATTCCTTGGCATCCGTGTTGAGGATCTCTTTCCAGAAACCAGGGAATGGCACGCCGACACGAAACGCCTCACGCAAGACCGGAGTAAAATTACCCACTGCCGCAAGTGTATCCGTTTTCTCATTACCCTTACGTAAGAATGTAAGGATGCTGTTATCCGCATCCGAGCAGTTGATCCACTCAAATGCTTCGGGATTTACATCACCCGCCGCAAATCCTGGAACGTCTTGGTAAAGCTTATTTAAATCACGCACACAACGCTGAATACCTTCATGGTCAGTATATTGTAATAAATGCCAATCGAGACTACCGCTGCACTGCCACTCTTGAGACTGACCAAAGTCACAACCCATGAAAAGGGTCTTCTTCCCTGGCCACATCCACATGAGCCCATAAAGGAGGCGAAGCTGGTGTGCCTTATTAGAAATCGGCTCTCCTGGCATCTTCAATAGCATGGATTTTTTACCATGAACCACTTCATCATGTGAGAACACTTGAGTGAAGTTTTCCGAATATTGATAGAGCATACCAAAGGAGAGCTGATGATGCTCGTATTTACGATACACAGGATCTTTTTGAAAATATTCGAGAGTGTCATGCATCCAGCCCATATTCCACTTCATATCGAAGCCAAGACCACCTTCAGAAACTGGCTTACTCACTCCTGGAAACGCAGTTGACTCCTCAGCAATCATCAAAGTGCCGGGGTAGTAATCGTGAACTAAGCTATTGGTCTGTTTGAGGAATTCAATCGCCTCCAGATTCTCACGACCACCGTATTGATTCGGAATCCATTGTCCTTCTTCACGCGAGTAATCGAGGTAAAGCATGGACGCAACCGCATCCACACGGAGGCCGTCGATATGATAACGCTCACACCATGCGAGTGCGCTCGCGACAAGGAAGTTACGCACTTCGTTGCGACCATAATTAAAGATCAAGGTGCCCCAATCTTGGTGGAACCCTTGGCGTGGATCGGCGTGCTCGTAGAGAGCGGTGCCGTCAAATTGCGCCAAGGCAAAACTGTCTGTTGGAAAGTGCGCGGGCACCCAGTCCATAATCACACCGAGACCATTTTGGTGCAGTGTATCCACAAGGAACATAAAGTCCTCAGGTGTGCCAAAACGGTAAGTGGGTGCAAAAAAACCGGTGACCTGATACCCCCATGAACCATCAAATGGATGCTCGGAGAGCGGCAAGAACTCCACATGCGTGTAGTTCATGTCCTTTAAATAATCAACCAGCTCGACAGCCAGTTCACGATAACTAAGGGAGCGATTGGCGTCTTCGACAACTTTCTTCCAAGAGCCAAGGTGCATTTCATATATCGAAACCGGCGAATTCACCCAGTCGGTGCGTTTACGTCTTTCAATCCAATCCGCGTCCTTCCACTGGTAAGTGTCCGTTTTACATACGATGGATGCATTATTTGGCGGAGATTCGAAGCGTGTGCCATACGGATCGGTTTTCAGTGCCGCATATCCGTGGCGCGTGCCGATCTCATACTTATACTTATTGCCCTCTTCCACTCCAGGAATAAAGAGCTCCCAAATACCCGAAGCACCTAGGCTGCGCATTGGGTGATAGCGACCATCCCAATGATTAAAGTCCCCGACCACTGAGACTCGTTCTGCATTCGGCGCCCAAACGACAAATGAGACACCTGGCACACCGTCAATAGTGCGAATATGAGCGCCGTGCTTATTATGCACTTGGTGGTCATTGCCCTCACTAAATAGATACGTATCGTCGTCCGAAAGTGTCGGTAAAAAGCTATAGGGATCGTAGAACTGGCGAATTTCTCCGTTGTAACGCTCAATACGTAGGCGATATTGGAACAACTCCTTACGTCCTTCGATAATACCCTCGAAAAAGCCGTCATCGCTAAGACGTTTCAACGAATAACGCTTCGTATCGTCATTAACGTCTACCACTTCGCAGCTTTTAGCATCATCTACGTAAGCGCGGACTAAAAGTCCTGATTTGTTTCCTTTTTTATGCGGATGCATACCCAAGATGCCATGAGGCTGGGCGCACTTTACACTGGTTACCGAGACGAAGTCTTTTTTTGTTACTATCACGGCGATAAGAAAAATTGAAACTCATGTCTCTGGCAAGAATGTAAGCAGCCGAAAGAATATTCATCTCTAAATAGGTGAGTAAAAAGACTTGTCCACCTTATCGCGGGTGGCATAGTCCCGTTCCGTGCCCAGAATAGCTCGGATTCTCTCTTTCTCTTTTTTATATGCGACCCTATCGTCGCAAATTTTTGCTGCCCTGCCTGAACTGAGCTCGATTGAGCCGCTAGTGTTCGACGAAGGTGCGCAAAAGCTGGTAGCTCGCGGTGATGCGCGCCTAGACGTAGAGAACACTCGTGTTCGTGCAGACAGCATTACCTACTACCAAGAATATGGCCTAGCAGATGCGCTGGGTAATGTTGCGGTCTCTCGCGATGGCGGACGCCTGATCGCCGACCGCATGAGCTTTGACACCGAAAACAGCGCGTTTTCCGTCGATATATTACGCACTGGCCAATGGCCCTTTTATCTCTCTGGCGTCAGCGCAGGTGGCGACACTGATCAGATGGAAATCAACGGAGCGACCGTTTATTACGGCAACCCCGGGCGCTTCACGCTCAATGCCTCGTCCGACAAAGTCGAGTTCATCAACGAAGAAGATCGTCGCATCAAAATGCATGGAGCGACCCTACGTCTCGGCACCATTCCATTCTTTTATTTGCCAAGCTACACCTACTATCTCGGCACCTCCCCCTACCACCTAGATTTAAATGGAGGAACCGATGGCGAGCTCGGAACCTACATTCAAACCACAACGCTCTTCCCAGTGACTCCATGGTTACGGCTTGGAGCAAATGTCGACTACTACAGTAAACGAGGCCCATTGGTGGGCCCAACTGCTCAGTATGTCTACAATAGTTCGACACAACGTATTGTAGGTGCACTCAGCACTGGATTCATCGACGACTCAGGCGAACGCGACTTAGACCTGCTAGACCGCACCATTGAATCCGAGCGTATTTTCGCCGAATGGCGTCACAAACACTACATTGGCGAACGCTTCACTGCCACAGCACAAGCTTCTTACTGGTCCGACTCTGAGGTCACTCGCGATTTTCGCGACGATTACTACGATGACAATCAAAACCCAGACAGCTTCATCGAAGGTGTCTATGCAGGAGACAACTACTTCATCTCTGCATTTGGCCGATTCCGCCCGAATGAATTTCAGCTCGTTCAAGAGCGCCTACCCGAAATTCGCTTCGATTTACTTCCTATCCCCGTCTTCAACACTGGTATCTACCAACGTGGTTCAGCCAGTTACACTCGCCTACGCGAAGACTTTAGCGATTTCTTTCCGACACTGGACGAAGTGACCGAAGCCGACCGCTTCGACTTGGTTTACCGGATTGAGCGCCCGTTCCTGCTAACCGATTGGTTGACCTTTACACCGATTGCAGGAGCCCGCTTCACTCAATACGACAACCAAGAGTTGGACGTAGATACCCTAGGAGCCACTCTAATCGACGACTCCTACAGCCGTGACATTTACGAACTAGGTTTCGATCTTGAAGCCAGAGCCTACGCGAGCTATCCCACATTTAATGAGACCTGGGGTATCGACGGCCTCCGCCATTTAGTGCGGCCAGTGGTTCGCTACCGCTACTACTCGGACCCAGACAGCGTGAACGAAATTGCCGCGATCAATCGCCAGTCGTTCGACTTGAACCGCCCCTTGCTCAACTTAAGCGACTTACGCAATGTCGATAGCCTTGCTGAGGCTCACCTAGTGCGCCTTGGAGTTGAAAACCTGTATCAAACACGCGCCAAAGGCTACGGCTCGCGGACACTGGCGGCATTGAATTTCTACCAAGATGTTCTCTTTGAAAAAAATACCCGTTACGATGGCGACGAGCAAGATACCTTTAATGCCACCTGGGTAGAACTCATCATCAGCCCAGCTCCTTGGCTCAAATTTGACCTCGCCAGCCGCTTTAAGACGGAGAGCTTCACACTCGAGGAACTTCGCACACGCACCAGCCTCATCAGTGGTGAAATCTGGGAGATCGGCCTCTCTACCGACCTGCTCAATCGGCAAATCGATCAATACCGCCTCGATTTCATCTACCGACTCAACGAGCGCTACGCGCTGCTGCTCAACACACGCTTTGATGCAGACACAGGTGACTTCACTAAGTTTTCCATTGGCATGCGCACCCGTATCGGCAGCACCTGGGAAATCCTCTACGCACTCACTTTCCGAGAAGACGCGCGACGCGAAAGCGACGTGGAATTCAACATCAGCGTAAGACTCGCTCAGCCATAAGACTATGGAAGAAGCACTGGTTCCCAACAACGACTATGCGATACGCCTTCCTGCATTTGAAGGTCCGCTGGACTTGCTGCTCTACTTGATACGCCGTAGCGAAGTCGACATTTACGACATCCCGATCGAGCACGTCACCCAACAATACATTGAGATCTTAGGCTCGATGGATAAGTTGGACCTCGAAATCGCAGGTGAGTTCTTCGTCATGGCAGCAACCTTGATGTATATCAAAAGCCGCATGCTCCTACCCAAAAAGGACCAAGGCACCAACGAAGACGTCGAAGACCCAGACATTGACCCACGCTGGGAACTCGTCCAACAACTGCTCGAATACCGCAAATTCAAAGAGGCCGCAGACGACATTCAAAAACTCATCCTGAGCAGTAACGACCTGATTGCACGCATCGGCCCGAAAGAAGCCTTGGAAGCCGTTGAGCGCCCGCTCAAGCCAGTCGAACGCATCGAGCTCTGGAACACTTTCAATCAAGTCCTTCGCCGCTTGGCCGAGCGGATTACCGAAGGCGAAATCAATGCCGAGCAAGTCACGGTCTCCGATCGTATGGAACTCGTGCTACTACGCCTAAAACACGAAAAAAACTTCCTCTTTTCCGAACTTTTCGAAGCCAGCACCACCATAACTACCATTGTGGCCACCTTTCTTGCAGTTCTCGAATTAACCCGCCAAAATATGATCCTCATTAAGCAAGATACCGCCTTTGCCGATATCCGCTGCAGTCGCCCAGAGTAAATCATCATGCAACGACCTTCCAAAACAAACGCGCACCTATTCGGTGTAGGACTCGACAACGCAGACGGCCACAAGCGGATCACCCGATCAGAACGTTTCGCAATTGTCGGCGGTTCCGAGGAGACCCATGGTCGTATGACAGAGACTGTCATGAAAACCTTCGAAACGCTCGATCGCCGCGGCAAGACACTCGAAAACGTCGAGAAGTCCGAATTATCAGATATTATCAAAGAAAGCACCCCAGTATAAGCTGGCTCGCTTGACAGCCCTCCCAACACTCACTTATTCATCAATACATGAGCGACACACCCAATACCCCCGAATCTGAAGTTCCACCCGCACCTGCAGCTCCAGCTACACCAGCCAAACCAGCCAAACCAGCAATTCCTGCTGCACCAGCGAGACCAGCGTCTCCTGTAGCCAGCTCGCCAGCAGCGCCGATTCCAGCTGCCCCAGCTAAACCAACTGCTCAAGCCAAACCTGCGCCCACGACAGCAGCTCCCCGCTTTGAAGACCTCGCTGATGGCGAGGAGGAGAGTTCAAGCTCGATGCTAGGAGTCGCAATAGACGCCATCGCAGCCGCAGTAGCCATTGCTTTTACCGCTCTTCTAATTAACGAAGTGCTTCCTTTTCTATCATAAACTAGTAAATCAAACGAATCATGTCCGACAAAATCGCAGAACTCGATAGCAGTAATTTTGAATCCGCCATCAGCGCCGGCTCCACGCCTGTGGTAGTAGACTTCTGGGCACCATGGTGTGGCCCATGTAAAGCAATTGCACCGATCCTTGAAGAACTTGCCGAAGAATTGGGAGATGCAGTCAAAATCTGCAAGGTCAACGTCGATAACAATAGCGAGATCGCAGGCAAATACTCCATCCGTGCCATCCCAACTATCCTCATCTTCAAAGATGGCGCAGTGTCCGAAACCGTCGTTGGTCTCACATCTAAGGACGATCTTAAGGCAAAGATCTCTTAAGTGCATTCACGTTTTTAAGTGCAAACACCCGTAGAACTGCGGGTGTTTTTTTGTGCCCACACACCCATCTAAACTGTGAGCCGTGATTAACCAGAAAGCAGGCTAGACAGCGCAGTAAAATCCAGAAAACATAGACACACATGAGTGAATCACCAATTGCTGTTCCGCTACTGGATTTAAAACCACAATATGCTGCGCTTGCCGATGAGCTAGACCAAGCAATGCTATCGGTCGCGCAGTCCCAATACTTCATCTTAGGGCCTGAAGTGGCCAGCTTTGAAGAGCGCGTCGCCGACTATTGCAACGTCGATCACGGTATCGGCGTCTCCTCGGGCACGGACGCCTTAATCGTAGCAATGATGGCTCTTGGAATCGGGGAAGGCGATGAAGTGATCACCACACCCTACACCTTCTTTGGCACGATTGGATCTATTGTGCGAGTCGGCGCAACACCAGTCATGGTTGATATCGAGCCCGATACTTTTAATATTGATGCGTCCAAAATAGCAGCGGCCATCACCGAGCGAACTCGCGCGATTGCACCCGTGCACCTCTTTGGGCAAATGGCCGACATGCGAGCCATCAAAGATATCGCCCGCGAGCATGACCTGTTGATCATCGAAGATGCCGCCCAAGCAATTGGCTCCAAGCAAAACGGTCGTCCTGCCTGCTCCTTTGGCCATATGGGCTGCCTATCCTTCTTCCCTACCAAAAACCTTGGCGGATTTGGTGATGGTGGTATGGTCGTCACCGACGACGCTGACTACGCATCCATTCTAAAGCAGCTGCGCAATCACGGTATGGAGCCGAAATATTACCACCCACGTGTGGGCGGTAATTTCCGCCTCGATGCACTTCAAGCTGCCGTGCTCAATGTGAAACTACCGCACCTCAATACATGGCACGAGCAACGTCGCGAGAACGCCGCGCTATATCGAAAGTGCTTCGACCTAGCGGGTATCACACGCACTGCAGACGAACTGGAGACAGGACTCAATGGTGGCGTGGTGCTTCCCATTGAGAAAGAGGGCAACTACCACATTTACAACCAATTTGTGATTTACAGTGAGCATCGGGATGCGCTCATGGAACACATGAAGGCAAACAATGTCGGTTGCGAAATCTACTACCCGTTGTCCTTACACGAGCAGGAATGCTTCCGCCTACTGGGCTACAAAAAGGGTGACTTTCCAAATTCTGAGCGCGCCGCCGCTATGAGCCTCGCCCTACCGATCTTTCCGGACCTCACCGATGAAATGATCGAGCGCGTCGTTGAAGTCATTACCAGCTTCAAGGCCTAATCCAAGAACGAGTGCGTTCACTGTTATGATCTTAAAACGTTTCGGAGCTTACTTCAAATACCTAAAACCGGTTCGAGTTCAGTTCTCGATAGGTTTGATTGCGGGCCTAGTTTACGCGGCATCCTCAGGCTTTGGATTACCTCTGGTCATCAAATACCTAGTGCCTCTAGTCACACAAGACGACAAGCCCACAGGCTGGTTGCTTGCAGGTATACTCATATCGATCCCTGCAGTGTTCTTCCTTAGAGCAATAGGAAGTTTTATCAATTCATACTACATTGCTTATACGGGTATGCATGTCTTAGAGCAATTGCGTATCAGCGTCTTTGCACGAATCCAAGAACTACCGATTGCCTTCTTTCATAGTAACAATATCGGCGATCTGATGAGCCGCGTGCAAGGGGACACCGCACAACTACAAACTGCGATTGTTAAAGTGGTGGACAGTTTGATCAAGGAACCTGCTACCTTGATCAGTGCGGGTGCGTATTTGGTATACCTTTCGACTCAAGAAAATGATGTCACCTTTATTTTGATCGCACTGGCGTCGGTGCCAGCTTGTGTGTTGCCGATCAAAGCAATCGGCACACGTATCGTCAAAAAGGCAAGCCAAGCGCAAAAGCAAGCGGGGCAACTGAATCATGTGCTCAACGAAAGCTTATCAGCCACACGCGAGATCCGCTCCTACAATTTGGAAACTCGCGAAGTCAACCGCTTCAGCGAAGCTTGCCGTGACTTTTTATTAAAGTCGTTGAAGGTAGTGAAATATGACAAAATGCTCACGCCATTAATTGAGCTCGTCACATCCCTCGCGATCGTCTTAGCCCTTTATATGGCGGTCCAACGTAATATCGATGAAGGGGCATTGGCTTCCATTCTAGCTGCACTCTACATGTGCTACCAGCCAGTCAAAAAGCTTGGTGGCGTCTCTAATACAGTTAAGAAAGCGGAAGCCTCGCTTGATCGTTTAGAATACATTCTCGATGCGGAAGACACTGTCCCAGAGGCCATCAATCCGACCCCACTTGGAAATATCGCAGGTAACATCCGCTTCGATAAGGTCTCGTTTAGATATACTCAAGACGATGGCACGGTATTAAGAAATGTGAGCGCTGAAATTAAAGCTGGCGAAGCGATTGCCCTGGTCGGTCCCAGTGGCGCAGGTAAGTCAACCTTCGCTAATTTAGTGCTTAGATTTTACGATGTGATCGAGGGCCATGTGCTCGTCGATGGCATCGACGTGCGTAATGTCACTAAAGCAGATTTACGTGCACACATGGCACTCGTCTCACAAGAGTCGGTATTATTTAGCGATACGATCGCGAACAACATACGAGTGGCTCGTCCCGATGCCACTGTAGAAGAGGTTCAGACTGCCGCTCGGATGGCCTTTGCTCACGACTTTATCGAAGCCCTAGATCAGGGCTATGAAACTCAAGTCGGTGAACGAGGTTCTCTTCTTTCAGGTGGACAACGGCAACGTATTTCAATTGCGAGAGCATTCTTGAAAAACGCACCAATCATCATACTTGATGAAGCCACTTCAGCACTTGATTCTGAAAGCGAACATAATATACAAACCGCACTCGAAGAGCTCTCCAAAGGCCGCACCGTCTTAATCATTGCACACCGATTCAGCACCATTCAACACGCAGATCGAATCTTCGTATTTGACGATGGTGAAATTGTCGCAACAGGCAGTCATAAAGAGCTCTACCCCACCAATGATCTCTATCAAAGCCTATACGACAAACAGGCTAAAACCGTCCACGAAACTCAAGACTCAAGCGATTAAACTTCTATGAACAAAATCAAAAAAGCCCTCCCCATACTTATTGCTACCCTTCTACTCGCGACAGTCTTCAGCGGCTGTTCCTCAACGCGCACCGAGAATGGAGTGACTATTGATAACGGCAAAAGCTTAAAATTCTGGTAAGTAGCCACAGCGCAATTATATGAAAATCGAGCGTGGTGAAATCGTAATTCGCAGCCTGACTGGACGCTGCCCAAATTGCGGCGAGTTTGGTATGTTCAAAACTTGGTTTCGCCTACACAAACACTGCACGCATTGCGAGATGCAGCTCGAAAAAGAGGAATCTGGATTCTACTTTGGCACTACCTCAATTGGCTACGTGCTAGCCATCCTCTTTATCATCATCCCTGTCTGTATTTTAGTAGTCAAGGGGCTTCTTGGAATGTGGACTGGAATCAGTGTCGGCATTATCGGCTCAGTGATCCTCTGTGTGCTCCTTTACCCTTTCATGCTCTGCTGGGTGATTATGACTTACTTTGCAGTGTGCCCTCTAGAGCTACCCAAAAATGCCCAAGAAGATCCGACGTAGTCTGACATGAATCTTTTAAAAGCAGAGCAATGGCAGCCGATTGCGCAGACACACCGCACCAAGGCCGAGGAGTGGACGATCCCGTATCGCTCTAGGCGTGCTCAAAGCAAGATGCACCCAGTCTTTGATTTCTTATTTATCTATTACCGCTTCGCGCCAGCGCAACTTGAATACTGGCACCCAGGCATTGGCGTAGCTCTCGAAACTGAAGAATGGCTCCCCGGATATAATCAGAAATCATATTCATTAGACAAAGATCGCATTTATTTAGACACGGTAAAGCTCGATGCAAAGGTCCGTAAGCGTTTGCAATGGAGTCTGGATTTATGCAAATCGGTTCGAAGCCGCCCTGCGCAATTTGCATGTTTTGGTATGCACGAATGGGCAATGGTCTATCAAGGCGGCCCCGAAGGCAGAGCACGCCACGAAGGCACACTACCACTACGCTTAACTCAGTCCGAAATCGATACCGTCGTTGAAAGTCGTCCGATCTGTTGCAGCCACTTCGATGCGTTTCGTTTCTTCACTGACACCGCTATACCAATGAATCGCTTTCAGCCCAACCAAGAAGGACGCATGCTCAACGAGCAACCCGGGTGCCTCCACACAAACATGGATCTTTATAAATGGACTGCCAAGTGCATGCCTTGGGTCGGCACTGAACTACTATGGGATACTTTCAACTACGCTATCAGCTGCCGCGAAGTCGACATGCGTGCCAGTCCCTACGACTGCAGCCAACTGGGCTACACACCGATTCAGATTGAAACGTCAGAAGGCCGTGCCGAATACGAGATCGAGCAGGCACAATTGGCTAAACGGTCCAAAAAACTGAGAGATCAACTCATCGAAAAGCTAGAGAGCCTGCTTCAAAGCGAATAGGACGACTTAATAACGAAATAAGTCGGTAATATATACAATCTCACAAGCTTGTGCGCCAGTGTCAGTTCGTGAGCGAGAACTCACCCAGATGCCGCGCCCTTCGTTGTTATCAACGCGAACTAGATGCCCCCTAAAAGAGATCAAGTCATTAGGTTGTAGCGCATAGAGTTCTTGAAGCACATAATCGTCTGCAGGGATCACATGCAAATGCCCAATGTGCTTACGGACATCCCAATAAGGAACATCGTCGATTTTCTGCCCCTTCCAGTAAAGGAAACGTTCCTTTTGATAAAACTTCGAGAGATCCAATTTCCCTTCTTCGCCTAAAGGTCCCCAAGCGACACCGACATCAATCGGGCTAAAATCAGACATTTGGTCGGTCGTATGCCTATTAGTGACGATCACCCGCGCGTTTAAATTAAAGGGCTCCATATAGCGCACCGTATAATGATCCACAATCAGTTCTGGAGCTGGAAACACATACCAACGAACCCGAGAATGCCAAATGGCCGCCAACAGTATCGCTAAAAAGCACGCTCTATATATCCACTTCAATGGTGACTGTGATAGCTGGCGAAAAGAACGCTGTCAAATCGCCAACTGAGCAAAAAAAGATCTAACTTTGTAGGGTTTTGCTTTCCCTCAAGATGATGTTCGCTAGCTTCATCCGCTTTCACTTTCAGCCTCTAAAAAGACGCCCGCTTTTCTACCACATGCAGAACCCATTTATCGACCAAATCGCCGAGGAACTCAGCCTCAAGGCGACTCAAGTAACCGCAACAGCGACTCTCATTTCAGAAGGTGGCACCGTGCCCTTCATCGCTCGCTACCGCAAAGAGCAAACAGGCGAACTCGATGAAGTTCAAATCACCACTATTCGCGACCGCCTCCAGCAGCTCGCAGACTTAGCCGCTCGTCGCGAATCCATCAAGAAATCACTCCAAGAGCGCAACCTACTCAATAGCGAACTCGAAGGAAAAATCGACGGCGCACAATCGATGTCCAAGCTCGAGGATATCTATCTCCCCTTCCGCCCAAAACGTCGCACCAAAGCAATGATTGCGCGCGAGCGTGGCCTCGAACCACTCGCGATACATCTTTTTAAAAACCAAGACGCTTCCGACACTGCCGAGCAGGCACTCCAATACGTGGACGAAGCAAAAGAGGTGCCCGACTCCAACGCCGCGCTCGAAGGCGCACGCCACATCATTTCTGAATGGATCAGTGACGACGCGGATATTCGCGAGACACTCCGCAAGCTTTTTTGGGAGCAAGGCACACTGGTATCTGAAGCTTTCCCCGGTAAAGAAACCGAAGGCGCCAAATACAGCGACTATTTCGAATGGAAAGAGCCCATTAAAAACGCCCCATCACACCGCATCCTAGCCATCCGCCGCGGAGAAAAAGAAGGCTTCCTCTTCCACCGTATTCTCCCCGAAGAAGAATCTGCGATCGCACTGATTGAGAAGCAGTTCCTCAACGGACGAGGCTCCGCAGCCAACGAAGTCAAACTGGCCATCGCCGACGCCTACAAACGCCTGCTCTGTCCATCCATGGAGACCGAGGTGCGCCTACAAGCAAAGAAAAAGGCAGACACCGCAGCCATACAGGTCTTTGCCGATAACGCTCGTGAACTCTTGCTGGCTTCCCCTCTTGGCCAAAAGCGCACGATGGCAGTCGACCCTGGTTTCCGCACTGGTTGCAAGACTGTCATTCTCGATGCGCAAGGTAAGCTCCTCTTCAACCACGTGCTCTTCTGCACTGGTGGCGCAGGCCAAGTCGAACGCGCGGCCGTTGAAGCCAAGGCATTGATAGAACGCTATGACATCGAAGCCATTGCAATCGGCAACGGCACCGCTGGGCGCGAAACCGAAGCCTTCTTTCGCGGCCTCAAACTGTCTGCCAAAATCATGATCGTCAGTGTCAACGAATCAGGCGCGTCCATCTACTCAGCTTCCGAAGCCGCTCGCGAAGAATTCCCCAACGAAGACCTTACAGTTCGTGGTGCCGTCTCTATTGGCCGTCGCCTCATGGACCCACTTGCAGAGCTCGTTAAGATCGACCCCAAATCCATCGGTGTCGGACAATACCAGCACGACGTCGATCAATATGCGCTCAAACGCACCCTCGACGACACCGTCGTTTCCAGCGTGAACAAAGTCGGCGTCGAGGTGAACACCGCCAGTAAGCAGCTACTCTCTTACGTGTCAGGACTCAACGATTCAATTGCCGCAAACATCGTCGCCCACCGCCAAGAAAACGGCCCATTTACTTCACGTAAAGAATTGACCGAAGTCAGCCGCTTAGGACCAAAGGCCTTTGAGCAATGCGCGGGCTTCCTACGCATACGCGATGCCAAACACCCGCTCGATCAAAGTGGCGTGCACCCCGAGCGCTATAGCCTCGTCGAAGAAATGGCAGCCACCGTCGGTTGCAAAGTGGAAGACCTCACCAAAGACAGCGCAGCACGTTCAAAAATCAATTTAGAAGACTACGTTTCCGACGAAGTCGGCCTGCCGACCCTACGCGACATCATGGACGAGTTGGCCAAGCCTGGGCGCGACCCTCGTAAACAATTTGAGGCCTTTGCCTTCGCCGAAGGAGTCGACAAGCCAAACGACCTCACTCTAGGAATGAAACTTCCTGGAATCGTCACCAACGTCACCGCCTTCGGGGCCTTTGTCGATATCGGTGTCCACCAAGACGGCCTCGTCCACATCAGTCAGTTAGCCGATAAATTCGTCGACGATCCCAACAAAGTGGTGAAGGTCGGCGACAAGGTCCAAGTCACCGTCACCGAAGTCGACCTGCAGCGTAACCGCATCGCCCTCTCCATGAAAAAGCAACCAGAGGTTGGCGGTAAAAAAGAGCGCACCGGCACTCCAAAAAGTCGAAGCAATGGCCCACGTCCTGGCGGTAACAGAGAGCCACAAAAGCACCAAAGAAACGACGACTTCGGTAGCAACTGGTTCGACGCAGCACTGAAAAAATGATTGGATACAGTTTCTTTTTTCCTTACCAGATCAATTAATTCAAAGAGGCGTCTTAGCCGTGACCCGAATGGCACTGAGTGAAAGAATTTTCAGTCAGCGCGACTATGCACGACCTGCACCAATCGTTAAATTTCACAGTAGCGGGAGTGGGAACCAATTTCGCTACAACAATCTTATACCACCGCTTAACTTTTACTGGCAATAAGGGCAGTTTTCAGGCGTTTGC
>JABBCA010000106.1 GCA_018607135.1 Opitutales bacterium | reverse complement strand
ACATAATACGTTCCACCAGCTTTCTTGGAGGACACTTTGCCCTCACCACTTGGATGATACATCAATGTTTGCATCGGAGCTTCTCCAATTATCTTGTAGCCAGAATCAGTGAGAGCAGCTTTTCCGACTTGGTAGTCCTCCTCAGGTCCAAGGCAGACGACATCAGTATCATTGGGCGTCGCTGGATAGGGCTTAAAGCTCTTAAAGATAACATGCTTAATCTTCGCATCCTGAAGCACTTTAGAGCAATCGACTCCGATTTCCTCAGTCAATCGAGAACGCTCAGACAATTCTTCGTATTTAGTTTGGTATTCCTCACTCCAAGCATCCGAATCCTGAATTGCCTTTAAAAAAAGTAACTCCACGCGATTCTCAAATGCGAGCTCATAGAGCTCTTTCACATTCTCCTTAGTACACAGGCTAGGGTCTCCAGGTATATTTGGAACTCCGATAATTCGTATTAATTGTATTGTTTTCATATTTCTTAATTAGTTAGTGGTTCCTTTAAATGGTTTATGGATTCCTCTCAGCAAAGAGCGAATGACATACCCTTCAATCCGAGTGATCCATTTTAATAGATTCAATATCTGTGTATGCTTTAGGGGCTGTGGAAGAAACCCTTCTCTTAGGCGAAGATTTTCCTCCATAAAAACAGCACGATCCGTTCGCACAGTCTTACTGTCTGGATGTAATCGAAAATCTGCTAAACATTTATAAAGAGGCTGAATCTCCATCTTATTGCGAACAAATCTCAAGAAGAATTCCGTATCCATTTGGTATTCTAGCTCTTCACGCAGATAGCCGACAGTCTCAAAGGCCTTTTTTGAGAAAAAAGTACTCGGCTGCGGGAAACCTACGCCACCAAATTTGACAAGATGAGAAAAGTAAGGAATGCACTTAATCATCCCAAATTGAGCCCCTTCACCATCAATCAGCGCTTGGTCCCCATATAGTAAATCCAAATTTGGAAATTTTGAGAATTCCTCTATGGCCAACGCAAAAGCATCTGGGCGATAGCGATCATCAGAATTCAACCAAGCGTAAATGTCACCACTTGCATGCGAAAACCCAATATTTAGAGCGTTGGTCTGACCTTTATCTTTCTCCGACTGCCAGAAACTAATCTTATCCGCATATTTCTCAATGACGTCAACAGACCCATCTTGAGACCCACCATCAATTACGATAATTTCATAATTCTGATAGGTCTGAGAGACAATACTCTCGAGGCATTCTGACAAGTATTGCGCTTGATTATAAGATGGGATGACTACTGAAATTTTCAATTGTTCCGCGCTCATCTTCCTAATGTGAGCTTCTCCCTAAGTTTAAAAATAAAAACACGAATCAGGAACAAGGCTTTACCGTAAATTCGATTTCGGAGTTTGAATCTATCGATGTCCACGGGGACATTAATCTGCGTTGCTCCCAGTTGCCGCTCAAACCGCTCACGGAGATAATCATATAGTTTAATATCAATACTATTCGCTTTTGACAGAGCCTGTATCTCTGAATCACTTAATGGGTGCGCCGCGCCTGTGGTCTTGTTAAGCCGTAGATAATAGAGAGGCTTATGTTGGTAAATCGAACCAAATAATACAATAGATTCGTCGTATCGCTCAAGAAGACCTACTGAGGGGAAATGATTTTCAATATTTTCAATCGCCAACGCAAGGTGATGGTCATGAACAGTTTCGTCCGTATCCATCTGCTCGGGGTAGAGAAAATACCGAGTCATCTCATTACGCATTTCATTTGCTTGAGGATGATTCACAAACTCAATTATAGAACCCGACTTAATACAGTGCGAATTAAGATAATGCGAGGGCTCTGATAGAATATACCTGTACAATGATGTGGCTCGCTTGACCGGATCTCTAACTATAGAATAATAAAGACATTCCTCACCTACAATCCTATGCGCCCCGAATGGCATGTGGCTAAGAATCGCACGTAATCTTTTTCTACGGCCTTTATTTAATTGCTCAAGTATGGTAAGGCGTTCGTTTTTCTTTTTCCCACCAACCCTAAATACTTCATCTGGTCGATAGTGACAATACAGCGAAGCTGAAAATGTTGAACCTGCAGCTTTAGGCACGTGGTGGAATATTATTTTCATTGTATAAATGCAACACTGGCAACTGCACGCGTCTCTTTGCAGAACAAAAACACTTCAGGTTTCAATAGACTATTTTCCTGCAATAAATAAAAAAATAAAGTACTTCCAGACAGCATCCGCGAAATAACTAACGCAATTTAAAACCGATTTCTAGCTTTTATCTTTTCTCAAAAAAGTAAAGTCAGCCTGCAGTAATTTACCATTAACCTTATTTGAAAAGACAGGGTCTATTCCAACTATTGTGTAGCCTTTCGAATTCATTATATTCAACATTTCAATCAGATCAGGCGCACCTTCATACAGCGGCGTTAGTGAAAGTTCGACTTGAATCAAATCAATTTGACTTAGTGACTCCTTTGCCCCTGCTAATACGAATTCCTCGTATCCTTGAGTATCGATCTTAAGGAGAATATTTAGTTTTTTTTGTCCAACAATACCAGAAAACACATCATCCAAACGTCGGACCTGTATCTCCTCTTTAGATATATAAACGGCCTGTGGCGCAGCTTCTAAGTGCTCCTCGAGCATTGGAAGCAAAGAGCTACTCTCCGAATTTTTGGAAATATTTATATACTCAACTTTCTCACGATCTCCTAGAGCATAATTATTTACGATCCAGTTACTATCTCCGTTTGCTTCATTTTTAAGAACTTGAAAGGCTGAGTCAATAGGTTCGAACGAGACAATCTTCCCTCTAAAACCCACCTCTCTTAACTCACATCCAAATTGGCCATGGTTCGCCCCCACATCCAACACCAACCCGACGTCGTGGCTTTCAATAAGCTTCTGGCGCCTAGCTTCAGCATTTTGATCAGTATTATAGTATGAGAGATCGTAACCAAAGCGCCTAAAAGCCTTTACCACGTATTTTTTCCATTTAATTTTCATAACGACTTATGTTTATCTAAAAATTGTTTGCTAGTTGGATGCCTCCATCTAGGCAAAATTCCCTAAAACTGAAAGTGACTTTAGTAGCCGAGAGAGATTGCGTATGCATGTCGTTAATCCCTCCAGCTTTACATTCATGCTTGTTCACAATGTAGGACGTCCTGTCAATGCCACATTCCCTTAGGCGCGTCTCGATTATTTCCGGCTCCAACTTCTGCGCGCCATCGATTCTTCTGCTCAAAAGATAGTAGCGCGGGGTACAGGAAAAGCGCTAACGTAAAAGCGAAAGTGCCGTGCAAAGAACCAAAAATCGTGGAGTGAGCAAGCGAAATCGCCAACAAAACAGGTAGCGTCGCACCAACAGCAAAAGAGGGATTTTTCCGATAACGAATACTTGTGAGAAAATTCTTCATAAGTATATACATGACAAATAATACTAATGGCGGACCTCCTTTGTGGTATAGATTCATCCAACCGATATGCAATGTGGCACTGGGTTCAGCCCTCAATGACGTGTGGAAGTACATTGATCCCGCACCCGTAAATTTCATCCTTGTAGGTAGCCTCGCCCAATAATACTGACTCTCGATAATGCGGTCTGTATCTGCCAGTGAATAGGTTAATTGGTCGAGTCGATCGGTTAAGCGGGTAATGACAACATCGAGGTGCTTACCGAAAAGGAAGGCAGAGATGGTTAATACAATTGCAATCGCAACGCTAATAAAAATCGCCCTGAATTTCTTAATCCCTGCAAAATAAGTGGAAAACAACACTATCACACAAGAAAGCAAAGTCATAGTTACGGCTAAATCGAGAATGACCGCGCGCTTGGAATAATAGAGAGCAACCAGCAGAACAAAGGCTGGAGTAATATAGAGCGCCAGCCTCCACAGTGGCTTTAATGGCAAGGCAAAATTGGATAGCAATAAATACGGGAATATAGCCGCCATGCCCATTTGAAAGTGATACACGTGACGACTATCCCCAAGCCCCGCAATATCAAGTGCCTCGCTCCGTGAACCAGCAGCTGCCACCGCTGATGGATCTAAGAACGGCAACAAAAGCACGAAAAGTCCAAGGCAGAAAGCAGTGAAAATCTTAAATAGGGCCACCATCTGCTTGCCGCTAAGCGCAAACAGAGCCAAACCGAAGGCAAATAAACCATATGTAATCACATCCCCCGCAAGAGCAGCTCGATACCCCATATAGCCCCAGGTCCCGGCAAGATTGGGCAAGGTCATTAAAGTCAAATAAAACAGCAGGCACAAAAAGGCCTTGTAATACACCCTTCCCTGGGGCCGCATCTGACCTCTACTAAACCCGATAAAGGCAGCGAAGAAAAATAAGACTGCGGCAACGAAACGAATCAGTAGCCATGCCAATGTTCCGGCTCCAGCAACCGCAAACAGAGTACCTCCAAAAAAGACACATATGCCTAAGACTAACAGGTTAAAAGTATTTAATCGCAGAATCTTCATAGAGATAATTTGCCCGTACAGAAATCGATGTAGCTAATAAACTTGTCCAAATTATCGGGGGTTGAGTTGATATGCCGCTCTTCCCCCTGCCAGATCGGGAGGGATTCCGCATCAAGCGTGCCTCTGGTCCACCTAGCCCATTCGACTGATGCATGCTCTGACGATACAGGCTTGGGATCATTTAACCAAGCGCATAGCCTAGAATCATCTAAACCTTCCTTACCTGCAAAGTCAGAATCCGATAGAATATGCCTGAATGGAGGCTGGCCGATAACAATAGATGGAACACCAAGGAAGACTGCTTCGAGGCAGGCATTTCCCGCGAGAGATACCACCGCTTTACTCTCTTGCATCATAGGCACCGTAGGAACTGTTGGGGCAGCCAAATAAACATTACCTAGTGCCTTTAAACGCTGATAGTATTCTAAAGGCCGCTTGCCGCACATCTTGGGATTCTCTTTGATTACAATCGGGGTCCGCTCTGGAAGCATCTCTCGAATCTTTGCGCATAAGAGATATTGATCCTGAAACCAAGGTGAATACATAAGGATGGTCGCCTCAGGTTCCATATGCAAAGGAACCAATACTGGCTTAGAAACACCTAGCCGTGCTAAATCTTCTACAGATGTAATGTCGTAGTTAGGCTCACGATACGCTTTCTGACGATACTTCGCAATCACCCAAGCTTTGATAAAACCATAAAAACTAGGATAATACGAAAAGTAACTGCCATGCTGCCCATCCTTGCGCTCATACTTGAAAACATTTCTAAAATACAAACGTAGGTTCTCACGCAACCGAGGGCGCTTATGCAAAGGCCCCATATAATCAATACGCTTCTCAACAGGTTCAAACAGTTTAAGCTTAGTCTCTTCCCATAAAGCTTCAGGATCTCGCCTAACTGGCCCTGCCCAAGCTTCCCATGGTGTCCGCAAAGCCATCGAACCTGCTGGAACTCCACAAGAGTTGAAGGCGAAGTAAGCGCCTTGTCGGACATTCGTTAATGTCCCCGCTAACCAATAAACGAAATGATCAAACATCGAACTCATCGCTAATGTCCGTGGCTTAATCAATTGATCAAGAACTGCAAGGTGCTGCCAGCAAAACTGCTTATGCTCACTTTTCTTTTTCGGGAGAAATCGCTCACTTGCTAGTAAGATATCGAGGCTCAGCCTTGGGTCGGAAGAATTGATTTCTTTCTCTACTCGTCGAATCACTTCTGGATCAGGTTTAACTGATTCAAACTTCCTTAACTCTTCAGGGATATAAAACACCTTATATCCGGCCTTTTCAACAGCTTCTGCGGCTTTCGAAAAGAAGGTAGCAAAAATCATTTTCTCCTTGGGAAAAGATGCGCTCATTCGATCCGCCAAAGCCAAATGATGACTAAAATGGGGATTCCGTGTAAAAAAGATGATTTGAGAGTACTGTTTTAAATTTTCCATAATCGTAACTAGACGTTCTAATATGGGCGACGCAAAGAAGCCATCCTAGTCAAGAGTCTTAAGTATTATCTTCTTAAAGGTCACAATTGAATACTGCGTTCAACTACAAAAGCCTCCGCGGCGTTCAGGCCCACTTGACTCCCTCGGTATAGAGCAAGAGTTTCAACCGCCCGCAAGGATCGCGCATGAGGGAATTCACGCATTTCTTCAGAGTAAGCTTTCAATGCCTGCATTTTTTGCTCCATCTCAGTTTCAATATTTACAAAGCGCGTTGGTATAAACGCGTGCTCACAGGATGCACCTGCCCATCCGGTGCTTGAAGCCACTTCGAAGCTATAGATCTCCCGAACACAGCAGCCCGGTTGCGGACGACATGCCGTCATCGTCGCCTCAAAGGCATATCTGTGATCCACATTTAAATCCCCAGCATGATGTGTATACACGATCTCTGGCTGAACTAGGGCAACAACACTTTCAACAGCTTTTACAATTTCCAGCCTCGGCAACGAATCCAGTGCGTTATCAGGAAAAGAGAATGTGGTTACATTAGCTTCAGGAACGCCCAAGACTTTTAGCGCAGCCACCGAAGCAGAGTTTCGAGCAACCGCATCGATCGCTCCTAAACTACTGTCACTTCGCGCCCCGACGCCATCAGTTAGAAAAATCACATGCACGGCATCCCCAGCAGAAGTATGTTTGGCAATTGTGCCACCACAGCCGAGCGCTTCATCGTCGGCATGCGCCGCTACCACCAAAATTGTTTTTGCCATTTTATTAATCTATTAGTTCCCAAGTGAGCGGCGTTCCGCGCGGTATCGCTCTTGATGCTTTACGCTGCCAAACGGCTTCTGCGTGCTTTGGTTCCAGCCCATCACCTGGTCGAATTACGCGGATATTTGTCTGATTGAATGGCTCCCCTTTTTGAATGTCTTTGACGGCGAACAAAGATCTACGGAACGCTCGGCTGTTCACTTCCTTATCAGTCAAATCATATGTGACTCGACCGATTGCTTGTTCCGCAATTCTGACAGCATCAACCATTGATTTTAATTCAGTGGGCTCTAAAGAAAAGGAGCTATCTGGCCCCTCCACCTTTCTCGATTTTGTAAAATGTTTCTCAACAATCGATGCGCCAAGGCTCACTGCCAGCGCGGGAACGAGACTCCCCATCGTGTGGTCAGACAATCCAGCCACAACGTTAAATGCATCTCCCATATGAGGGATACGCATTAGATTGGCTTCATTTGCAGGAGCAGGATATGCACTGGTGCATTTGAGTAACGCGAGTTGCTTACATCCACTCGAACGCAAAACATCCACTGCCTCAGCAATCTCAAGTAAAGTGCCCATCCCCGTGGACATAATCACTGGCTTCCCAGTCTTCGCAACTTCACGCAGTAAGGGGTGATCCGTCAATTCGAATGAGGCAATCTTATGAACTGGAACATCATGCTTTTCTAAGAACTCCACTGATGTTTTATCGAATGGTGTCGAAAAGATAGTAATGCCCGCATCAGCTGCAGCTGATTGTAAATCTGGCAACCATTCCCAAGGCGTGTAGGCCTCGCCATAGAGCTCGTATAAATTACGTCCTTCCCATGGTGAACCTTTACCAATAGTGAAATACTCATTGTCACAATCAATGGTCATCGTATCTGGCGTATAAGTCTGAATCTTGACTGCATCAGCGCCACACTCTGCCGCGATTTTAATCAAATCAATCGCTTCATTGATGTTTTGATTATGATTCGCAGAAATTTCTGCGATGATATAGGTGGGATGGCCTAATCCAATTTGGCGACCCGCAATTTCAAAATTTGGAGAATTTGGAGAATTTGTTTGTGA
The DNA here is from genome assembly GCA_018607135.1 of Opitutales bacterium. Taxonomy (GTDB): domain Bacteria; phylum Verrucomicrobiota; class Verrucomicrobiia; order Opitutales; family Coraliomargaritaceae; genus JBPOFY01. Next base: position 6,513 of record JABBCA010000106.1, on the reverse strand, counting down.
CATATTAAGAGGGCTTCTTTTCGGTGATTTCGACATTCGCTTGGATTTTTCCATCGTAACGAGTGCTTCTGGTAAACTCGAATCGAAGATTCCCAATTTCCAAAAATGCGTGCGGGTAACCTTCCGCATCTAACATACGAATATGATCATGAATCATGTCCAATTCGCCTGTTAGAGGAAGCACGCTTTGATCCGGTGTGCGCCTTGCGAATTCTACGACTTTACCAACTTGAGGCTTAGGCTTAATTTCTTTAGTCATGATTTCTTCAATCATTCTACATGACAACGCACTGGCACGCATATAAATTTCCTCAGCCGAACTTCCCTCCAAAGACAAGTCCCGCTTCAAATATACTGGACCTGCATCTAGTTCTGAAACCATCTGCAATGCGGTTAGCTTGGTGGCTTTATGCCCACAAGCGATTAGGTTCTGTAATGGACTTCCGCCTCTGCCATAAGGCACATCGGTCATATGGAAACACACGCATTCATAGTTTTCAGTGATTCGCTTCGGCACAATAAAGGACCAATGAAGAAAGAAAATAAATCGAATATTTTCTCCTATGGATAAGGCCTCATCGAGTGTTTTCCGATCAACAACTGAAATGACTTTTGCTGATAAACTTAAAGTTAACTTTTCAACAGCGCCCCGGTTCCAAGGTCGTGAACCAGCGATAATTATAGTGGAATGGCTCATAGTGCTAATGAATAAGAAGCGAATTGATCGCCTTTGCCTATCTTTTTAAACCCAATCACTTCAAATACACGCTTAGAAGCAGGGTTGAGATCAAGAACCTCAGCTAGAACGGTTTGAGAGCTACCGCGTTTTTGGCGAAGCCAATATAATGCTTCTTGCATCGCAACTCTGCCATAACCATGCCCTCGGAAACGACTGTCTATTGAGAAATCAATGACCCAGCCTTGTTTGGCGGGGTCATACTCGAACCTGACCTGTCCCACATCTTGCTCCTTCTCATTATAGACTACAAGTAAGTAAGTATCTGCATTTACAATTCGGCTCGAAAACCATTTTTCGTGGGAAGTCTTTTCAATTAGATCTGGAGTGAAAGAGTTTTCGCGAACTGCTGGGTCATTCGCCCACACCAAATACAAATCACAATCAGACAATCGTGCTTCTCGGACTTGAACTCGAACATTTGTTAACGCCCCACTGACTCGCTGAACTCCTCCACCATCAATGATTCCAAGGGCGACCTGTGCATCACAAACATCACTCGGCCCCTCCAGCCATTGGGCTAGTTTAGTATTATACGCGTCGAATCCCGCTCGATTAAACCATCCAAGTGGAAGCGCTGCGCTGCGGTCTTCGGTTAATGCCTTAACAATCGGTAATTGATTATCTGCAATCGTCACGATTGCTCCAGGAAGTCCTAGGTAAAGCCATTCCCAGCAAGTGCTTCCACCTGCGGAAATGATCCCATCTGCCCAAGCGTATTGCTCTGGCATATTACTCGCGTTCTGAACCACTTCGACCGAATGCTGACTATTGAATTTTCGCAAAGAATCGACATGAGGATTATCTGCACCTGCTAAAACACGGATTTCCAGTGCGCGCTCGCACGATTGATTGAGTAAACGTAAAGTCGCAGATGTCGCGTTCTCAGGATCGGAGCCACCTAGCGTGATTAACAAGCGTTGAATCGTCCTCCACTCCTTAGGGGCTTCCTTCTGCTGGAGAAACTCTTCTCTAAAAAGGCAAAACGACGAACCTAGTAGGCGCTTATAGGATACGACATCATTATTGTAATCTAAATGCTTCTCAGCATCCAAATTCTGGTTCAAAATGGCATCGCAACACCATTTATCAGAGTAACCATGATCATCCGTGCAGAGTAAGGAAATCCCCGATGCTTTAATTGCTTTCTGATAGGCATAGTCAAAATGATAGCCGTCTGTAACCAGCCAAGGCTGACTAGGAGGTGCAGCGGCGGAGTCGCTTGAATATGGAATATACGCTTCGCTGGAGATGGGGGTTTGAGAAGCTGAGGGATGAAAACTGAGGGATGAAACCTGAGGCCTGCCACCTGCCCCCTGTCCCCCAGCTCCCGTCCCCTCGCGAAGCGAGGCTGAGCTTGTCGAAGGCTGACTCCTGTCTCCTGACTCCTGAACAACCTTCAACGTCGCGCGCGCGTCCTCCGGACTGCCTGGCTCAGCATCGATGCGAACGACTTCAAATCCTTCATCCCGTAAGCGCTGCTCCAGCGCCTCAGGCAAACGCGCACAGATAAACACAACAGAAGCTTCAGACTCTTCGCCATCCGCCACCGTGTCCTGTGAAGCTGAAAGCGAAGCACGGATCCGCCGTCCCCTACGTCGCCAAGCTTGTGCCAGTGCGATCATACGCATGACGTGTCCGGTGCCAGTAAAGCCCCCCGCATCGGCGCGGATGAAGAGCATTTTAGTTTTTTTTTGCGAATCGACCACTGATTTAAGCTTCTTCCGAAGGAGTATATTCACGAATCTGTGTCGTGCTGACTCTCCACAATTTTCCTTGCATGCTATCGAGAGAAGACAGCCCACGAACCAATATGTCCAAGCACTCTAACAAATCACTGAAGGTGGGTTCTTTTGTGGGCCTCAAAACAACGATCCCTGCGTATTTCGAGGGCGGGTAGTGAACAGGGTTTGCGAAATCAAGATCCAGCGTAACAAGGACGCGTTTTTCAATTCGACAGACTTCGATGAGGACATCGTCGATCGCACCCTCCAGCTGTTGAAGAGTTACCGTAGATACATCGTGACCGCTGTTGGTCAGAACAGACTGACCGCGACCACCAAGATTTTCATCTAGCTTAAACTGCATGGGTTCTCAGATCTCAAGCCGTTTGCTCCAACGGAACCTCTATGTAACGCTCACGCGTCATTTCTGCACCATAAGCAAGACACGCAAGAATGTCCTCTCGAGAGAGTTGCGGATATTCCTGAAGAATTTCGCTTTCTGTCATTCCATCCGTTAGCATATCCAAAATCAAAGAGACCCATATCCTGTGCCCCTTTACGCAGGGTTTTCCAAAACAGACATCGGGATTGATTGAAATGCGGTTTAGATATTCTGCTCTCATCACTTATATTTTGTTTATAGGAGAGATACTGTCAACTTGTCCTTTGCATGAGAGCCTTACCTTTAGCTCCGCTACGTAGATACCCCTGAGCGAAGGCCATCATACGCGACATGACCTGTCCCAGTAAAGCCACCCGCATCGGCGCGGATTAACAAATATGGCTCCGTTGCCGAAGTAGTTACCATGCGGTCCATCCTCCATCTACGGTTAATGTCGATCCGGTTACATAGCTTGAGGCATCACTTGCTAAAAAGTTCGCAGGGCCCTGAAGCTCATCAGCCAAGCCGATTCGCCCAAGCGGCACACGGTCTGCCAGCTTTTGAATAAAATCTGGATTGGAATCCTGCACGCTTGGCGCGGGGAACGGTCCCGGGCACAGCGCGTTGACGCGAATCTTATCTTTCGCCAACTGACATGCCAGATACCGTGTAAGCTGTATCAGAGCGGCTTTAGCAGCTCCATAAAACGGAGGGTTTGTTGAAGCGTCTGTTTGGTAAGCGCGAAAATCGGGGCTGACTAGGCCATACATTGACGCGACGTTGATAACTGAAGCACCCCTCGAATTATTGTCTGCTGCGGTGCGTAGGAGTGGCAACGCCGCTCGAATCAATCCCGCAGACGCTGTAACTGCGACTTGATACGATTTTTCAAAGTCCTCATCGGTCGAAGTCTCTAATGTTCCACCACTACCGTAGTAAGCATTATTGACTAACACATCTAGCCGCCCACGAACAGAGCGAATCTCATCTAATGCATCTGCTACCCCTTTACTGTTTGTCACATCAAACGGAAGAGTCTCAGCTTGGCCGCCCGAAGACAAAATTTGCTCTTTTAAGGGCTCCAATGTGGCTCGTGTGCGACCATTCAAATACACAAATCCACCCGCAGCCGCAAAGCCGCGTGCCATTGCTGCACCAAGATAGCCACCTGCACCGGTGAGTAAAATGGTCTTCTGACTTAAATCATTCATGATATAAATTTGTTATGTCCACTGACTTGGATCTAGCAGGCAAACTGGAGCATCGCAAAAAGTATCATTCACGAGCTGCACTTCACTTTGCGATAATGGAGGCTGACACCCCAGCAAAAGATTTTCATTTAACTGAGCAATCGTCTCAACTCCCATCACAATCGTATCCACAAGATCGGATGCTTGAGCATAGGCAATACAAAGGTCTGCTCGCCCCTTACGGCCAAAATACTTCACCAAGGAATCCAACTTGCCGACTATTTGTTTGGCATCATAACCTTCGCCCGTCGGCCAAGCATCCGCCTCGGCAATCAAGATCCCTTGTAAGTATGCGCTGCGCCCATAAACAACCACATCGGGTCGACTTGCACGAGCAACTTGGAAAGACTCTGAGCGCCAACGATGATCCAATAAATTGAAAGGTATTTGAAGATGGGTGACACTTGCTTCTTCTAGCGCCTCAATTGCCTCCATGGGGCTAGAAACTGACGCGCCCAACTGACGAATCGCGCCCTCCTCTTGTAGGCGGCATAAAGTCTTCCAAATCAACCCACCATGTGAACTATAATGGTTCCATCGATGCAGCATCAAAACTGGAAGTTGGCTAACTTGTAATGCGTGAAGCGATTTATAAACGCTCGCCTCGACTGCATTGATCACTTCAACAGTTGTGGCGCCGTCCGCTAGATCTGCGAGTGGATCTAGCTTGGTAATGATTGTCGGCTCAGCGGCAAGGCCCGCACTAAGATGCGCACCAATCCTTTGCTCCGCATTTCCATAAGCGCTCGCTGTATCAATATGCGTCACACCATGCCGAACTGCAGTATCCAAAAGTTGATACGCTTCTTTGTGTGATGGTTGTCCTTTCGAATTTACTCGGCCATATTGCTGTATTCCGATCTGCGCAGTGCCTAAAGTAATCGCGCCGACAATCCCGGACGGATGTTGCTTCCAAGGAATTCTGAATTGTGCGGCACCCGCTTGTCGGGCGAGTTGCTCACAAAGTTCCCGCCAAGCAGTCTGAAGCGGAGCAGGAATTTCCGAGAACAAAGTCAACAGCCTAAAATAGTCGCTTTTTGTATCTACCGTGCAGCGTAATTGCGGCCAAGATGCAGCCTCCATCCTTGCAACTTCAGCTCCAAATTCACGCTTAATCGCTGGCGTCACATGCTCACGATCACTCTCGGAAAGGTTTGTCTTTGAGACTGCTCTAAGTGCTCTAACGGTAAAGACCTCCGCACTTAGGCCATAAGGCAATCCATCTGCAGGTGACGATGTGCCCAAGTATTGTAGCCCGCGTTCAATTGCTTGATCGACTAGCGAAGCAATAAATGCTCCATCGGGGAAACAATTATCTGCAGTTAAACGAACGATCCACTCATCATCGTCCATGTCTTCAGATGCGACCAGAAAGCGACTATGCACATCATTTAATGATCCTCTGATACACTTCAAGCCATGCGCCCGAACTGTATCTGCAAGTATCTCGTCTTCTACTTCTGAAGAAGTCGCAACGACCACGGAACTCCCAGTATTCGCCGCACGGAGTGCGGACAACACAACTAATGGCATGCCCCCCATGGGTAGTAAGCATTTCGCTGGCAAACGACGACTACTGAGTCGTGCTTGTAAAATGATTCGGACTTTATTCACCTATACTTGAGCGCTGTAATACAAACTTCATCTACATAAGTGAGCTAACCACTTGGATCACTTTTTCAACGTCTGCGTCTGTCATGGCTGGATATAACGGCAAGCTTAAGGCTTGTGCATAATACGCTTCTGCATTTGGACATTTCCCCACGGTGTAACCATAGGTTTCACGATACCACGGCTGTAAGTGTACGGGGATGTATAAAACTTGAGAGCCAACTCCAGCCTCTCGGAGGGTCGCCATAGTTTCGGTGCGGGTACACCCTAGTTTATCAAAAGCGATTTGCACCGTATATAAATGCCAAGAAATCAATTCACGCGATGCCTCAGATCGGATTTGAGGTGTTTGCAGCCATGACAAGTCTTTAAATGCCTCGTTGTAACGGGCCACGATTTCCAAGCGGCGCTGAACAAAACCTGGCAACTTCTTTAGTTGGCTTCGGCCAAGGGCACATTGGAAGTCGGTAATTCGAAAATTATAGCCGAGGTCCTGCATTTCATAGGTCCATGGGCCTTGCTCTGATAAATAACCTGAACTGGAGCCAAAACCTTTAAATTTTGACGCATCGCGCTCCATCCCGTGCATACGTAGCTGCCGTGCATGTGCAACAAAATCCGCATTATCGGTAACGATCATACCCCCCTCACCACTGGTCATGGTTTTGACTGGATGGAAAGAAAATGTAGTCATGTCGGCCCAAGGATGCCCCCCGAGTTTGTAGGCTGTACCTTCGTGCTCAAAACCTCCTCCAGTTCCGTGACACGCGTCTTCAATAACCACAGCACCCCGTTCACGAGCAACCCGTG
>JABBCA010000048.1 GCA_018607135.1 Opitutales bacterium | reverse complement strand
GATAAACAGTGTTGGCCATTGTCAACCGAATCAAAGCATGCTTTATTGTTTCGAATGCCGATTGATGGAAACTATCATAGAGACGAACGCCTCATCATCAGAGTTGCGGTGATACTCGGAGTGCTGGTTGGAATTCTTGCGATCGTCTTTGCTCAAACCATTGGTAATCACACGGAGAAAGTATCGGCCGAAGAGGTCTGGGCTTATATCGAGGAGGTCGCACCCCAGTCGGGCCTGGATCCAGAATTTGTGTATGCAATTGCTTGGGCTGAAAGTAGTTTGAATGCTAGAGCTCGCAGCTCCGTCGCACGCGGAATGATGCAGATTACGCGCCCCGCATGGAACGAAGTGACTGACGAGTCCTATCGCCATGCTTGGGATTGGAGAACGAATTTACGCGTTGGCATTCAATACCTTGCTTTTTGCCGTGACTACTTACAAAAGCACGGTGAATTCAGCTACCCCTTACTTGCGGCTAGCTATCGCTATGGGCCGTATCATGTGAAAAGGCATGACTTCTCTATCGCAAAAATCGGCAAGCCCAGGAATAAAATATATAAAAGTATATTTCGCGGAAACATTCGGCCGATACGCCCACCGAGTCTAGCCTACGCCGTCGGTGATTTGTGAGTCAACTCACGCGGGAGCCAAGCTCTCGTATGAGATCAATCAAAAAGTTATTGTTACCGCCGAGTGCTTCAGCTGCCGAAATAGCAGCTTGATTGTGCCGCGTCGCCTCTGCATACGCGCCCTCGATTCCATGTAGGGCAACGTAGGTGCTTTTTTCTGCCGCGTGATCGTTGCCCACAGGCTTGCCCATCACCTCAGCCGTTGAGGTGGCATCGAGGATGTCGTCCACGATTTGAAAAGTCATGCCCATATGATACCCCACCTCTGTGATTGTTTCGATTTGAGCTCTAGTTGGTTTGCAAAACCGTAGACCCATCGTGAGTGCCGCAGTGAGCAAGGCACCTGTCTTGTTTTCATGGATGAACTGTAACATCGCTGCATCGATCGGCTTGCCTTCATTGTCGACATCCTCCATCTGACCGCCAATTAAACGCTCACTCCCACTGGCTTCGGACAGGTCAGAGACTAAGTCTGATGCGAGAATCGGGTCTTCTCGATACGCACGCGTGAGTAGTTGGAAAGAATAGGTGAGTAGCGCATCACCTGCAAGGACTGCGGTGGCTTCGTCAAACTGAGCGTGGCATGACGGTCGACCACGACGCAAGTCACTGTCATCAATTGATGGCAGATCATCGTGAATGAGCGTATAGGTGTGAAGGCATTCGATGGCCACTGCTGCCGCGTCTGGATTTGCCTGTGACGGGAAGAGCTCACTGGCTGCGATAACCAAGACGGGTCGAATACGCTTGCCGCCAGCCTCCATTGAGTAGCGCATCGCCTCGTGTAGCTTCACTGGCCGGGTATCCGCACGCGGAATCCAGTGGTCGATGGCAGTTTCAACTCTCTGCTGATAATGGAGCAATTTTTCTTTCAATGATTCGTTCACTTCGATAGTTATGGAGAGTATTTTTATGAAGGAAACGCCATTTTTTGAAGAAGTTTTTATGCGCCTGATCCGCCAACCCAGTTTTTGGGTAAAAGTGTTGATCGGAGGTCTGCTCTCATTTGTGCCAATAGTAAATATTTTTGCGTTTGGCTATTTGTATCGTTTCTCTAGCTCAACGAGGAGAACTGGGAAAATCAACTTGCCCGAATGGTCTGACTGGAAAGCACTTTTTTTTGATGGCTTACGCTTCGCCGTGGTCTGGTTGGCTTATTGGTTACTTCCGATCTTCTTAATTTCTTTACTGACTGGCTTTTTAGGCTCCATGGGCTTGGGCGCGATTTCGTATTTGATATTGTCCATTACGTTCCTGATCTCACCCATACTGTTTAGCTCAGCATTGTATCGCTTGCAGATGCGCTCTGATTTCAAAGACCTCCTAGACCTTGCTTTAATTATACGCATGACATACGTCGAGATGCCACGTTTTGTGATTCCTGCCTTTGTTTTTCTTGGAGTTTTTGCACTTGCGGTGCCGTTTTATGGATTTGCGGTATTTTTCGGCTTCCTAATGCTGATCGCATATACAGGCTTATGCTATCGATCACTTGAAAATGGTCGTCCCTCATCTCTATAACAACTTTACACAATGAGTGCAGTTAAGAAAACTTCTGATGATCCTTCAGTATTTGCAGCCTACTTTTACGGACTGTTGGTGGCCATGTTCGGCGCATTGCTTGGCGCCTACTACATGGCATCCTTTCCTGCATTGGCCTTTAACCAGAATCTTGAAATTGAAAAATTTAATGAAGGTAAGGCGGGGCGCTTAGCCGCACCGGGGGATCTTTATTACATGGAAGGTCCGTTGCTGCGCACTAGGGCATGGGAGGCGAAGCGCCAAGCACTCATCGGCGGTCAACCTGGAGTGGTGGACTTGAATCATGCGGAGCTCAATGCATGGCTTGCTGCTAAGTTTCGCCCGGCCGAAGCACCTGAAGAGGGCGAAGCGCCCAGCGTATTGGTTATCCCGGGAGTGCCGAACGTGTATTTTGCCGAAGAAATCGTCTATATCAGTTTACCAACAGAGATCATTGTGTTTGGTAAGAGCCATGAACATACCATCGTTGCTATCGGTCGTATTGAAAATCAAGATACCACAGCCGCATTTAATATTCTAAACTTACGTATCGATAATGCAGTAATGCCACTAGTGAATCAACTTGGGCCGCATCTTATCGGCACACTCTTGAAGGCTTATGCGGGTTCAGATGAATTTATTTCGATTCAAGAAGCGTGGTCGCGTGTCGAGTCTGTAGAGCAGTCAGAGGGCACACTCAGACTTAAGCTACGCTAAGTCTTTTTATTTATGTCGCCCATTAAACGATTCGCCTTATGGATGGTGTTAGTTCCTGCGTTTTCGTTCGCTAGTAACTTAACCTCTGTTGAAACGAGGTATTTCGACGTTGTTGGTGAGGAGACTCGATCCGTTTCATATGTAAGCGAACTCGCCGAACATATTGCAAATGAGGTGAATCAGTTTCTGCCAGAAGGTGGTGTCTACTTTCCGAATTCTATATTGATCACACTTCGCCCTGAAGAGCACGTTCACTTTGATGGCGACTCGACATTAACAGTCGAAGATCAAGGCTCAGTCCGCCTCGACTTTCGCTGGTCTGAAACACTCACATTCGAACAGACCTGCTACGCGATTACCGAAGCTTTTTTGACTCGCTACGCACTTTATCAACATGGCCCGAAAGGTCCAGAAAACATGCAAGCTTGGCCTGTGCACGCTCTGGCATTGGACAGTTTATATAGCTTACGCGCTGCCATCTTGCTGAGCCATCTAAACGATATGCAGGCAGCGACTTTTATAGGTGCAGCTGATTTGATGAGCGCGAAGCATATAGGAGCACGAGAGCCAAATTTCGCACATCATGCGTATCTCTGGTTGAACACCATTCGACAAACTTTTAAATCAAGAGAGCTTACTAGGCTGCTCATTGAATATTCGATAGCGGGCATCGACCCTTCAGAGTTGGTTGCACAACAAGTGTTGCCGTCCGATCCAACCGAAACCGTAACCACGCTTGAATTATGGTGGCGCGAACAACGAGATTTATTCCTTCAAGTCGACTACGAACTATTTGAATTAATGTCGACGTCGCGCGCATGGATTGAAGATATGGTCAACTTTGATGCTTATCGCGAAAACGGGGGTGAGCTGAAAAACTTAAGGAGTCTCTGGCAGCAGCGCGAAGATCCAAAATTGCGTGAACTATTAGAAGCCCGCCAAGAACTGATTCGTTTGCGTATAGAGGTCGTGAATCCAATTTACTACAATGCCGCAAGGTCGCTTGGCGCGCTCTTCGAATTAGCCCTGACTGAGGACAGTCGCTCACATGAGTTCATGCATACATTGGTCGCCTACCTAGGAGATATCGAATACGCCAAACACATTGAAGAGGTGACCATGAACCTCCTCGATAAATAGGCGAGCTCGCCGATAGCAGCTGGGTGCAGAACTTAATTGGTTCGAAACTTAAAAGTCAGAAAGGACGACCACTGGACGCGGGGTCCAGGCCAAAGAGTTTCCTGTGCGGCACTTAAGCTTCCTTGGCTTTAGCGAGCGCTTCGTTTACTTGAGCGGTAATCGAGGACCAGTCCTTGTTGGCAATTTGCGACTTAGTCGCCAGCCATGAGCCCCCAATTGCGAATACTTCTGGCATGGCCAAGTAGTCGTTCATGTTGCCCAAGGAGACTCCGCCAGTGGGGCAGAATTTAATGCCCAAGTTTCCATAAGGGGCGACCATTGACTTCAGTAATTTGGTGCCGCCCGCTGCACCAGCTGGGAAGAACTTCAGCGAGCGGCATCCTGCTTTGACTGCCGCTTGAATATCCGAAGGAGTCATGATGCCGGGAATGAAGGGGATTCCTTGCTCTTTAAAGTAGGCGATCGTTTCTGGATCTGTGCCTGGTGCGAGGCCAAACTTGCTACCGACATCGATGGCTTGCTTTGCTTGTTCAAGTGTCACCACAGTGCCCGCACCCACGAGCATCTCAGGGAACTGTTTGGCGATACGCTCTATCGCTTCAGGGGCAGCAGCAGTGCGAAAAGTCACCTCGATAATGTTCAGGCCACCGTTGAGCAATGCCTCTGCAAGTGGCTCGGCGTCATTTGCATCGTCGAGGACGATGACTGGAATGACGGGAAATTGATGTAAATCAGACATATTTTTTGGAAAAGCTGAAATTCTGAAAAGCTGAAACGGTGAAAGTGAATTGAAGCGGCCAGTCGTTAGCTTGTATAGGGCAGCTGAATGAACAAATGAATGCTGATTAACGGTCTACACGAGCACCGCCACCAGCTTTGATCTTCTTCACTTCTTTGAGTGACGCCATGGTGGTGTCGCCAGGAGTTGTCATGGCGAGTGCCCCATGCACACAACCGTAGTCGGCTGCTTCTTGCGGATCATTCACTGATAAGAATCCGTAGATAAGACCAGAGGCAAAACTGTCACCTCCGCCGACACGGTCCATGATCTCGAGTTCTGGAAATTGCATGGACTCGTAAAACTCACCGTCGTGCCAAACCATTGCCGCCCAGTCATTGACAGTCGCTGTTTTCACTGCACGCAAAGTTGTCGCAGTCGCTTGGAAATTAGGGAATTCCTTCGTCGCAGTCGCGATCATACGCTTAAACGCTTCGACTGGGATGTGAGAAATATTTTCGTCCACACCCTCAACTTCAAATCCCAGGCAAGCAGTGAAGTCCTCTTCGTTGCCGATCATCACATCGACATACTTTGCAATCTCACGATTGACCTCCTGGCATTTCGCAAGTCCACCGAAGTCTTTCCAGAGGGAAGGGCGGTAGTTGAGGTCGTAGCTGACGATGGTGCCGTGCTTCTTCGCGCACTTGACTGCTTCGAGAACCACATCGGGGGTGGTCGTGCTGAGCGCTGCGTAGATACCGCCAGTGTGGAACCATTGTGCGCCACGTTTACCAAAAATCTCCTCCCAATCGATGTCACCCACCTTGAGTTGAGCCGCTGCGGTATTACCACGATCTGGGCAACCCACCGCGCCGCGGATACCAAAGCCGCGCTCTGTGAAATTCATGCCATTGCGAACGGTGCGACCAATGCCGTCATAATCCACCCACTTAATAAATTGCGTATCGACACCACCTTGAAGGATGAAGTCTTCAACCAGACGCCCCACAGGATTGTCGGCAAACGCGGTCACCACTGCAGTCTTTAAGCCAAAACAACGACGCAGGCCGCGAGCGACATTATATTCGCCGCCACCTTCCCATGCGGTGAATTGGCGTGCAGTATGTATGCGGCCTTCACCGGGGTCTAGACGTAGCATCACTTCACCGAGAGAGATGCAGCCGTATTCACAAGAGTCAGCAGATTTGATATCGATAGCCATAGGAGTATTTATTCAGATTTACGTTAAGGGAGATGAATACCTTATTGTTTTTTATAGATAATTAAAATTGCATAAACTTACGTTTTTTTACAAAAATGCGCAATGGCACGGGCGAAGCATGTTTTAATGGTTTTAGGCAGTTATGATCAATCTGCACACGAAGGTATTGCACGATACGCCGGTCAGCAGGGGTGGCATTTGAATGTCAGTATCTTGAAAGATTTTCAGCTTCCTGAGCACTGGCAAGGGGATGGGATTATTACATCGCTTAATTCAAGTCGTCAGTTGGAGGAGTTTATAGAACAGGCCAATGTGCCTACGGTTGATTTGTCGATCTGGAGGGAAGATATTAAGTTGCCTCGTGTTGCAGCGGATAATGCGGCGATTGGTCGCATGGGAGCAGAGCATTTTATTGAGCTAGGACATCGAAATTGTGTTTGGTTTGGCTTGGCGATCAATCCAGTCAGTCGCACGCGCTTCAAAGCCTACCAAGAGTGCTTACAGGCCGCAGGTATTGAATGTATCCGACTGGACACAGTTAGACCTCAAGATGCTGCTTATATTACGGGGCGTTTACTGGAATTACCAAAACCATGTGCGGTCTATACCAAGAGTGATTATGATTCTGCATGGATTGCCAACCTCTGTTATGATGCAGGTTTGAAAGTTCCTGATGATGTCGCCATCCTTGGAGCCGATGACAATCCACTTATTTGTGAGAGTCAGACGGTGTCTCTGTCGAGTGTGCGTTATGATTTATCTAGAATCGGTTATGAAGGCGCGAGTATGCTCGACACCTTAATGAACGGAGAAAAGGTGGAGCAGCCATTGGTTTTGATTCCGCCGTCGGGAATCACGGTGAGGCAGAGCACCGATGCACTGGCAGTAACCGATCCTTTGATTCGCGACGTCCTTGGTTATTTACGGCAAAATTTCCGCAAGTCGATTGGCACCAAAGATCTTGCCGAGCGCTTTCAAGTCAGTCGACGTCTCTTAGAAACGAAGTTTCGCGAGCACATGAGCAGCAGTATTCGTGAATACCTAATAGGTTTACGATTGGATGAAGCAAAATCTCTGCTTCAACAGTCGAAAGAGCCGATCGAGACCATCGCAGCGCTTACGGGTTTTTGCCATGCGCCACATTTTAGCAGCACGTTTAAAAAGCACTTCGGTCTCTCACCTACGAACTATCGTAAACAGCTATAGCTGAGTTCTTTTTCTTCTTTTTTGATCTAGTCAGCTTATCTCGGCCTTGTAGTAGGTTTTCTCATCATGCTAGGTTCGGGAGTCCAAATACAGGATTCAATCCCTGATGCACACCTGGTAGGGTTCGATTTCCTTAGGAGACGAATATCACAATTACTTTAGCGGAATCTTTCCTGTTTCAACAACAGTCGTTGAAGGTAGCCACTTGGAGGTGGTTCCTAATTTCGCCTTAAGGCGATACTGCCATGAATCTCGCGGCTCGTTGATCATCAACGAGGCCAATCGAACGCTGCCAATGATGCCAGCTGCTGAGCTTACCGAAACGACTGCATCGCTGTAGCCCTCAATGGCAGGGATGTTATTGGCGGTTCCAGTAATTAAATCGATATCTTCAATGCTTAATTCATAATACAAGCCCTTCAGCCGAAGCGTATCCGCATTTGGGTTCACGATACGTAACTGAATGGTGAATTGAAGTGCGGCGGTATCAGTCTCACTTTTAGTAATGCCTACCACGTCAATTTTGGGCTTCTCGTAATCTCGATCAATTGTGGCGCAACCACTTAAAAAGCTAAGAATGAGAATGATTACGGGTAGTTGGGCAATGAGTGGTCGCATAATGAATTGGTGTAGGCTGTCAGAAATATATGTGGAGATTGAAGAATTTAGACCAACAACACAACTAATGGTTTCATTATGCCTCAAACCTTGTAGTTTGGGGAGTAACACGTGAAATTACCCAACATGTTAAACAGTCTCCACATTACTCAGAATTTCTAGCTGAAATGCGCTCTAAGTTAGTAAACTATTTACTCGGTATCGCTTTTCTATGCCTCGTTATGTGCTGCGTGCTGTTATGGAATGCTGCGACTATTGTGGAGGCACTGATTAACCAGTCGATCCAAGAGCAAGGAGTGACCGTTGACGTTTCAAGTCTTCGATACCAGGCTGAGGATGGGCTTGTTGCGCTGATTCGTGAATGCCGAAACGAGACACTCGTTATAGAGCAAGTGGAGGTGACGATTCCAATTTTAGGAATGCTGTTTAGTCGAGATCAGCTAAGCCTTGAGATGCATGCAGAGAGGCTATCGTTGCGGTGCACTCAAAGTGTCGGCCTTGAGGCCGAGCAGCTCATATATGAATTCAAGCAAGAGGTCCCAAGCTTGGTAACCCAACAATGCGAGCGATTACTGAATCTAGTTGAGTCTTTCCAGATTCGTTCCCTGAAGCTTGAAATTAAAACAGTGGAAGTGATCCATTCCCGGGGTTCCAGCTTCGGCGGATCCGGTCTCATTGTGTTCAATAGTCATTCAGGTGAGGAACGTTTGCTGACGCTTCGTTTCACGAACTCAGATTTGGATTTTCAGCTGCAAGCGACCGTTGACTCTGCGGTTGAATCGTTGTCAATGGATTTCAGGGTGCAGATTCATGAGATCAAACCATTCACTGGAATACTCATTAGAGATCTCGCAGATGAGAGCACGAGGCACCGACAGGTGCTCAGCTTAGAAAAACTAGCTACGGGTTTTGCATTGGATGCATCTGGGTATTTTCGCTGGAGGTCAGATTCTGCGAATGCTTTGAGTCTTGCCGTTTTAGGGCAAGTCGGGACGACGCGATCCGATATGGGGGAGGGCTCTGTAAGCTTTAAACCTGCCTCATTTGGCGTCGCTACCAATGGTCACGATGTCTTTCGCGCTTACTTGAATGCACCGGTTCGTGAGCTCAAGATTGGTGACAAAATGACCTCTGAGGGGGAATTCTCACTACGAATGGAAAACCAATCCATCTCTGCGAAACTGACGACCGATAATGACACTCAAGAATTGTTGAACGATGAGCTGTATTCATTTGATTTCACGAACGGCTATCTAACTGTAAACGGTGAGGTCGCTCGTTTGAGTCTATTTGCGACTGAAATGACCAACGCGCATTAGTTAAAGAAGAGTGGGATCAAGCCACTGAGCATCGCCGCATCCAATACACTCCTAAAGGCTTCGCAGGAATATCGTTCTCTATAGTGCACGATGAGGGCACTTAATAGCATGGTAAGCGCCAAACATACAACAAGTGTGCCGTCAATGTAAGGCAGGCAGGCGATTGCGACTATTGAGACAAGCCAAGCGAGGCGCAGCGAACGGACACTCGCTAAGGATCGCACCTTCAAGGCTGCATCGACACTACGCTCCTTATGGCCAAGCGCTAGGCAGTTGAATAAGCAAATGCACATGAATGAGGTCGCAGCTGGTAATAAAAAGGGTGGCTCTAAGAGCACAATGACTCCGCCTGTGAATATTAAAGCAACGAGTAGTTCCTTAGGAAAAAAACGCCGCGATAATAACTGGTTCAATAGGGTGTAAAGTAAGCAGCACGCCAGAAGTATCATGCCTCGCATCAAGGTGTCGAAGGTGAGCGAGGTAACTGCGATCACTATGTTCGTGATCAGGATTATCCACCAAATACGCCAAAGCGGAGTCGCGTATTTTTTTGCATAGCGATGCCGCTGTGAAAGCAGTTGGGATGGGTCACGCTTTGCGACATCAAAGAGCCGGTCGGCCATATAGGTCAACCAAACTGAAAATACTAACGTAGCCTGCGCAGCTATCGCAGGTTTCGTATGCATGGAAGCTGCGAAAATCCACTGCCAAGCGACTGCAATCATTGCCGCGTCTACGGCTATAATATTCGGCCATTGCAGTAAGTGCGGTTGTCTAGACATTTGAGTGTTGGCTTAACCAATCGAGTAGTTCGCCATCGGTTCGTATCTCAGTTGAGTTTTGATACTCAGGAGCCAGTGCGCTTGAATACGCGTTATCTGCAAATCGCTTGCCATGTAAGAGCACACGTGCGCGCTGTTCAGGAGCTCTAACGATTCTGCCGAGTGCTTGATGGATGCGCTGCATGGCAGGAAGTATATACACATCTCGAAACGATTCCTCTCTGGACAGGGAAGGGTGAGCATCGAGTTTCGCTTTTTGAATGAGGTTTACTTCAGGCAATGCTGGACCCACAACCATCGCTACCTCAATACGCCCACCCAATTTATCCACTCCTTCCGCAAAACTAGATCCTAAAATAAGAAACAGTGCATCTGCGAGGAGTAGGCTTTCGTCGATAAACGTTTCTTGCGCATGGAGGTCGACCCCACGTGGTTGCAGCATGGCTCGCGCTGAGGGTGCCAAGACCTCCAGATAGTTTAAAATATTCTGAGCATACTGATAGGATGAGAAAAAGACAGCCACTGGCACACCAGGGCTGGATTCAATCAGGGCCGCAATGGTCTGTGCTGTGGTTTGAAAGTAGTGTTCGCGCTTTGAGTAACGGGTGTCTACGCGACAGTCGATTGCGACCTCATATGCGAACTCTCGCCAGGGTGCGTGTCCCACAGCAATGGTGGTGTTCTCCGTTTGCAGGCCACACTGCTTCCTGAACACGTCAATCGGGTGAATGGTGGCCGACATGAGTAAACTACCGCCGAAGGGATGCATGCAGTTTGCGATCCAATCGCTCGCATTGAGACAGGTTGCATTCAAACTGCCTTTTTGTGGTAGCCAATGTAACCAATTGTGCTCTGGCTCCGCCAATCGATGGGCGAGATCGGGAATGCGCCATGCGACTTCTAGGGCAAAGGGCGCACATTGCGTATAGTCTAACTGAGCCTCACGTAATTGCTTCGAAAAATCCTCAGATAGATCGAGTAATTCATAGATTGAATTGGCGTTCAGCGGAACGCCTACAGTTTGTGAATCTATGCAGCGTGCGAGTTCATTTCCAATGGCAACGACTCTACGCGCTAGGCCTGCCGCCCGCATTTCCTCTAGGGCGAAAATCAACTCCCCAGTGTTCAGTTCGATGCTTAGCGAATCAGCTACACGGCTTGGTAAGTTGTGAGCTTCATCAATAATCAACAGTGTTTTGTTTGCGTCGAAACCAAATTGCTCTAGGAAGACATTTTGGCTGCTTGGAGCAAAAATATAATTACTATCTCCGATCCACAACTCGGCGTAGGGTAGGCATGATTTAGTTAAGGAATAAGGGCAAATGCCTATGGATTCGCCCAAACTTTTAGCACGATCCAAACTCAGTGTTGCGCCTTCAAAAAAATCGGGAGGGAACGGTTCAATTTGATGCCAATAGTGCTCCGACTCCACATCACACTGTCGATCTTCACTGCAGGTATGTAGACCGCTCTCAATAGAATGTTCTTTACGGTTCCGCATTTGAATGTAGCGGATGTCTTCACCGATCATGGACTGTAACTGTCGAATCGTCTCAAGCTGGCCGGTGGATTTACTGGTTAAGTAAATACAACGCTCAAAGAGACCATTCTTCATCTGTTTCAGTGCATGCTCTAAGACAATACCAGTTTTCCCAAAACCTGTGGGCGCTTCAAGTAACACCGTTTTTGATTGTAGTGATGCCTTGTCTAAGGCCCGAAATAATTCGGCCTGTCCTTCTCGTAACTCAAGGAATGCGGGGCGAACTGTCGCCTCATTGAGGCGTATTCGGCATTGGCGGCGGTCTTCGAGGAATGGTAACAAGGCATTTAGCTGATGTGTAAACAACTCAGCAAATTCATCGCTGATAGGCACCACTTGAATCGCACCATTTTCAATGTCTATGAATACCAGTTCTGCAGTTAATTCAGTTTTTGAAAATTCAGGTAAGCCTGCGGCTAAAGCCAAGTAAGTTGCCGTCTGGGCGAAATATTCCGGATAGCGTGCCAGCAACTCATCGATGTCAATCGGCAGTGAAGTTCTGACTGTTTTGATTTCACGCAGACAGTTTCCATTTAATCTAGGAACGACTTGATCGATGCGACCGTTGATTTCGTAGGCCCATTGCTTGTGCGACCATTGAGCTGAAATACTGACTTCGAATTGTGCATCTGGCTGCTGTTGGCGCGTCTGCTGCTCCGATAATTTATGCCACTCTTGTCCGACCGCAGCGCGCCATTGGGAGTAACCGATGCCTTCGGATGCCGGCTTATTGCGAAATGCTGCCAGCTCGCGCACACTCAGTTTTACCGATCGAGCGATAGGGTCGATTTGCATCAATTGAAGCGAGTTTCCGTAGGTCTGGTATGCAAATGCAGTCAGTAGAGCTACTGCACAGGCCGCTGTCTAAGCACGGGAATATTGCTCGCCGGACGTTTAAATATCGTTGAATCAATTACTTGGTTCGCCTCAATAGAATCGATAGAAATCGTGCCAAAGGGCTGTCCCTCAGCAAGTAAATCAATTTCTTTGGGAAGTAATACGCCATTCACCTTCGCAAAGCGTATCGCGCTATAATCCATATACTCCTCAACCCCCGCGATGAGTCCGATGCCGCCCCAGCGTGTGATTAAAAACTTTTCTTGGTCAAAGTAGAACCATGAACGCTCATCATGTTTACCATAGCCTACAATCACATAGGTGGGCCGCCCATAAACCTTGTCTAGGCCTTGGTATTTAAACACATACGAAGCACTTAAAGGCAGCACGAATGGATGTAGGAGCCAGCGCTGAGTTTGAAAATGCTTACCAGTTTGCCCGCCGTAAGATTGAGAAGACTTTTCCTTGGGTTTCACCTCCTGACTCCACGACTGTAGGCCATCAAAGGCGTATTGGACTTCGTGCTCTCTTCCTAGGTGACGCCAAGTATAGGTCACTTTACGTTTACCATCTTGAGTCTCCACGAGCTTGAACTTTCTGATACGACCCGCTTCCTCTATCGTTCCAGTTGCGACGACATTTCTTAAGTTTGAATGCGCCTGTTTACTGCCGGTAACTGCCAAGTAATTGTTGATTAATTGATTACTGGCTTTGTCAGTTTGTTTGGGGCGGGTGCTCTTGGGTGCTGCCTCTCCCTCCTCAGGAACTGCGGAGGGTGCCTGCTGTGCGTTCAGTAATAGCGGTGAGAGTGCTGCGGCAAATAAGAGGGTGAAGAATTTAGTTTTTTTCATAAACACGCGGTAAAAAGGTTTCCTTACAAGGACTTGTCACTATTCTGATCAATTTTCGAATAAATCACAACCTGATTTAAATTATGCGTATACTTATTACTGGAGGAGCCGGCTTTTTAGGAAGCCACTTGTGTGATCGCCTTATTGGCGAGGGACATGAAGTTATCTGTTTGGATAACTTCTTCACTGGGAGAAAGCGAAATGTTCGCCACTTAGCACAGCACCCTAATTTTGAACTTTTGCGTCACGATGTGATTGATCCATTTAAAGTGGAAGTGGATCAAATCTACAACCTGGCGTGCCCGGCATCACCCGTGCATTATCAGCACAATCCCATTAAGACGATCAAGACCTCTGTAATGGGCGCAATCAATAGCCTGGGATTGGCGAAACGCTTAAATGCTCGCGTCTTTCAAGCATCTACGTCGGAGGTTTACGGCGACCCCGCCCCCTCAGTGCACCCGCAGCCTGAATCGTATTGGGGCAATGTGAATCCAATCGGCATACGTTCTTGTTACGATGAAGGAAAGCGTGCTGCTGAGACCTTGTTTATGGATTACCACCGTCAAAACGGTGTAGATGTTCGCATCGTCCGCATCTTTAACACTTACGGCCCACGCATGTGCCCCGACGACGGTCGAGTGGTTTCGAACTTCATCGTGCAAGCACTACAAGGTCACGATATTACCGTCTATGGAGAAGGGCAGCAAACACGCTCATTTTGCTACGTCGATGACTTGATTGAGGGCTTTGTTGGCCTGATGTCGCAGAATGAAACAGTGGGGCCAATGAATATTGGTAATCCGGGAGAATTCACGATTCTTGAGCTTGCTCAAAAAGTCATCGAGCAAACGGGCAGTGCTTCGAAAATCATTCACGAAGCATTGCCTTCGGATGACCCGAAGCAACGTCAACCAGACATTACTCAAGCGAAGAAAGTTCTCGGCTGGGAGCCCAAAGTATCACTCGACGAAGGCCTAAAGCCGACTATTGAGTATTTCGACAAACTGCTCAGCGAAGCTTAAAGCATTCTGCCTTTAGTGTGACTCGTTGCGAAATGTAGCCCCCTCACTCTGTTGAGGCGTTTGCCTTTTAAGCTTATAGAGCGTTTCTAAAAGTTCTTGCGCTTATCTTGAACCTTCAAGCGCCCAACATCTGATGGGTGTAGTGTCTGTGCTTGCTCAGGCCATCCGCGCCTATGTTTTGGATCCCAACGCAGCACAACAATCGGGGCGACGAGCAAGCTCGCATACTGCAGTTTTACGCAGGAACTTTCGAGAAGCGCTTTAGACTGGCACGGCAACCGAGCGCTTTGGACCACTGCTTCTACGGTCTACCTTCTTTCAGAATGCTCTAGCAAGAGTGCCTGACTAATAACGAATGAAAAAATGTTTGATCGGGTAGTGCTGACTGGTCCAGTCAGCACTATTGAAAGCTAGAGGCTCGTCGTATGAATGCGGTGTGGGCCACACCGCGCTA
>JABBCA010000012.1 GCA_018607135.1 Opitutales bacterium | reverse complement strand
CGTATGAGTGGTGGTGTGGGGGCGGGGAGCGTTAATGCTTCCCGCTACCCGATTAAGAGTCGGAAATTGTCGAACCACTGATTTACTCACGCTACTCAATCAACGCTGGCCTGCGATAGAAGAAGCCTTTTCGGAAGGTCAACAAATTGTGGAGGTGCGCTGATCGTGAAATATAGCCTAGCAGATGAAGCAGTCGGCCAATATAAAGATGGAAACGAAAAGGCACTCAACGCTTTGAAAGGCCCCGTCATGAAAGCCACTAAAGGCAAAGCCAACCCGGGCATGCTAGATCAGCTTCTAAATAAGCTGATTGATGAAGGGGAGTGAACGCCGAACGTCCAACGTTGAACGTCCAATTTTGACGGAGGTCTGCTGTAGATGGCGAAGCAATGTAGGGGTGTCACTTGTGACACCCGCGTATGAACATAGAAGCGGTTTTAACCGCTTTGCACATCCTGCTAGTCTGAATCCGTGGCGTGCTCGCTTGCAGGCGCGAAGACATATAATGAGTCCTTTCGGGCGTTAGATCCCCCCTGTAGGCCAAACGATTACGGTTTTACCTCGATTCCCAATACGCCAACCGTAATGGTGAGTCCTTATTATTGTGTCTAAAACTTCTTTTAATGAGGTATCTCTGAAGGTGAACGAAGCTTTTGGGTTTGTGGATTCCGGATTGAACAACGGAATGAACCCTATCCCGCCATCGAGAAAGTTAAGCTCTCTTGTTTTGGCTCCTAGTCTTGCTAGTATATCTGATAGCGGCAAGTCAGTCACTTCGAATGAATCAATTATTAATTGATCATATTTTGCAACTAGCCGCTCGTGCACTCTGTTTTCTTCTAAGGAAATTAGTTCTTCCAGCTTAGTTTTCTCTTTCACTCGGCTGGCTAAATGTGGATCAAGCTCGGTTAAGCTTTTATAAAGGTATAACTGATTGTCGGCATGTATCCACTTGGTATCTGTTTGAGCCGTTATAAATTCAATGCATCTAAGTATGCTTAGTTGTCTTAATTTGATATCAATGATTACATCCTTCAGCGACCGTGTTGAAGTCGCTTTCACTCCGTTCTGCTGAAGGATTTTAATGAAATCTGCAAAGGTCGTATTCTCTAACTGCAAACGAGGTATGATTTTATTTTCTGCTGATTTGGGGATATAGTAAGGGGTTATTTCTGCCTCTAGTAAATCGAGGTCCTTAAATATGGCTTCTCCGAGGACTGCATTGTGAATGCTTAAAACAATGAGTAAGTAAAGTAACGGTCTGTAGTTGAACATGATTGACTTTTAGTAGGTAAAATTAATCGAGGCAATTGTTTCTATGCTGGCGTAAATAATTATCACACAAAATGGTGGTGGAATAAAGGGGCGGGGTAGCGCGCGTCTTTGACTAATTCAAATTCAGCCTGAAGAATAGTTTTTCTGGGGCGCTGCCTAAGGTCTGTTGAACCGTGGTTTCGATGGATTGTGGTGTGACGCCTCCGTCGGAGATGACGGAGGCGTTGAATTGAAAACTAGAGCCTTCGGAGGTTTCGGAGAGTAGGTTCCAATTTGTTGGCGGTGGTGTTGAAAACGGGGGCGAACGCAATCTACGACAGACTAATGACAGGAACAAAGCTTTCACGCAAAGCCCCAGAGGCGCAAAGAGGGATACGTCATGTAAGCTCTGTGCCTTTGTGTCTTGAGCGAAGCGGGCGTGAGAAACTCACGGATGGGAAGCAGATGTATTTTTGACCGCTTAATCACGCTAAATTTACGCTTAAACTTACAACACTGAGTTTAAGTAGATGCATTCTATTTTTAGCGTAAATTAAGCGACTATAAGCGGTGTCCAGCTTTGCTGGTTTACGAATAGGTAGAAGTGGCGGTGCTCGTCGAATATCGAATGTCCAATTTTGAAGGTAGCGAGGTCGCCTTCGATCAACATTACCATCCTGATAGCGCAGCTTCATGGGTATTGTGAGCCGATTGCGTCGCCTATTCGGCTCATTATTATCATTTACATGAGCCGAATGTAGTGCATCTTCGGCTCATGAAATATAATTGGCAGTTGCCGGACTGGCCGGATTTTCGCTACGAGTTGGCTGAATTGGAGGGGGCCTTGCTCGATTTTGTGGATCGTGCCGGTTTGGTCAGTGGCACGGTTCAGGCCTTACCTGAATCGGAGCAAAACAATGCCATCGCCGATCTGATGATTGTGGAGGCTTTGAAAACTTCGGAGATCGAGGGTGAAGTCTTAAGTCGCCCAGATGTGGCGTCTTCGATTCGGAATGGATTGAGGCTGAATAGTCCGCATCAGCGTGTGCGTGATCGAGCTTCGGCGGGAGCTGCGGAATTGATATTGGCAGTGCGTTCAGGCTGGAGAGCAGGTCTCTCTGATTCTGTTCTTTTTGAATGGCACCGTTCATTATTGCAGGGCTCAAACAACGTATTGATCGGTGAGTGGCGCAGCCATGAGGAACCGATGCAGGTGGTGGAGGTTACCTTAGGGACACCGAAGGTCCTCTACGAAGGCCCACCTTCTACTAGCGTGCCTGCCGAAATGAGAGCCTTTGTTGAGTGGTTTAATGTGAGTCGCGATGCAATCCGCTATGCGCCTATACGGGCAGGATTGGCGCATCTGTATTTCGAATCGATCCATCCTTTCGAGGATGGGAATGGTCGGATTGGGCGCGCACTGGCAGAGAAAGCTTTGTTTCAAGGAGTGGGGCGCCCACTATTGCTGAGTCTTTCGCAAGCAATCGAAGCCGATAGATCGAGCTATTATTCCGCGCTACAAGCTGCGCAACGCAGTAACGAGGTGACTGATTGGTTGCGTTATTTTGTAGATATGTGCTTACAGGCATTAGACGGTGCGCAGTCCCGCATTGAATTTGTCCTAAAGAAGGCACGTTTCTTTGATCAACATCGTGAAGCGCTCTCGGAGCGTCAGCTAAAAGTCGTTCGACGGATTTTGGATGCCGGTCCCGATGGATTTGAGGGCGGTATCAATGCTAGTAAGTATCAACGTATCACAGGAGTCTCCAAGGCAACAGCGACGCGAGATCTACAGGAACTCTTGCAACAAGAGATTCTTATCTCGATCGGAGGCGGGCGAAGCACCCGCTATGAGCTGAAGCTTTGAACGTTTGGTTATGAAAGTCGTAGAAGCGGTTTTAAACGCTTTAGTCACGCTGCAAGTTGTATCGTGTTTCAAGGCGGGATTTTTAAACCGCTTTAATTACGCTAAACCTACAACGCTGTGATGCATACGTCTTTAAGTTTTTTATAAGCGTAGATAAGCGGTGCGCAGCTCTGCTGACCTACATATGGGCAGTTGGCTTTAATCCTCTGTTTCGATGCCCATTTGCTGTGCGCGTTGCTTCCATAGGCGTCGAGCTAGCTTTTGCAGGTCGGTGACTTTGTCTTTTTCATCGACGATCTCTACGCCGACCAGCGTCTCGACCACGTCCTCTAAGGTGACGAGACCAATGGTGGAACCATATTCGTCTTGGACCATTGCGATGTGATCGCGCTCTTTGATCATTTGACGGAAGAGTGTATCGACTGTCATGAGTTCGGGGACGAATGCCATCTTGCGAGTGAGGCTGGCTACGGTTTGCGTGGGATCTTTGAGGCAGGCGAGTAGGGCGTCGGACCTGAGGAAGAAACCGGTGATTTCCTCGTGGTTGTCTCCGTAAACTGGGATTCGCGAGAAGGGGTATTTGTCTGCCTTCTCGACGAAGTTTTGTAATGTGGTAGCTTCTGGCAATGTGAACATGACGGGGCGGGGTGTCATGATAGCGTTAATCTTTATTTGCGAGAGGCTGAGCATATTGCGGACGATGCGGCGTTCGCCCGCGAGGATGGTGCCTTGTTCTTCGCCTAAGCGTGCGACCGCGAGGAGCTCTTCGCGGTGTTTAGGTTTTTCATGTGCAGCACCGAATGTGATGAGTTTTGTAATACACTGGCAGAGCCAGACGACGGGGCGTAAGCAAACTTCCATTTTTGGGAGGATACTTGCGGTGAAGGGCGCGAAGAATAAGGCGTAGCGTGCGCCGAGGGTTTTGGGAATGATTTCAGAGAGGATCAGAACGAGTAGAGTGAGCACGGCGGCGAAGGCCCCACCAGTTGCATCTCCATAAACGCGAGTATATTGTGCACCGGCCCCTGTTGCTCCCATGGTGTGGGCGATTGTATTGAGTGTGAGGATCGCGGAAAGAGGCTTGTCGATGTCTTGCTTGAGTTCTTGCAGGCGCTCTGCCCAGCTGCGGCCTTTGGATTTGGCGGCTTGCAGTTGGGTGGGCGTGATCGTGAGTAGAGTGGCTTCAAGCAGGGAGCACAAAAAAGAGAAGCCGAGTGCAATCGAGACGTAGATGAGTAGCAAAGTCATGGCTGTAATCGAAGTTAGTTATCTGCGCATCGAGGGCGAATGCAAAAAAAAACAGATGCGTGTGGGTGTATGACTGTAACAGCAACTGTTTTTTCGTATGGTCGCGGATCGTTAATTCTTTGTGGGTTGAATTTTACGCCCCGTTAGGAGAGGTTTGTCCCAGCTCTAGGCACTTGCTACTGGCTGGTATATTGCCACGCCAATGGGCAGGCCTGTAGAAGATTTGAGTTCTGCTAGAAGGCTAGGGCGAATTGCTGTAGCGACTGACTCAAATTCGATCGCAATCGCTGTGTCGTGCTTTCTGCTCACGACGGAAGCGCTTACGGTGCTTGGTGATGCGTCCACTCACACGTGCGCGCCAGAGGTTGAAGCTTTTTCGTTTGAGCTTAGTGCGCATGAGTGCGATGACCTCGTTTTCAGCAAATTGAGTCTTTTCTTGGATGGCTTCAAAACTCGTGCGGTCGCACCACGCCATGCGAATGATGTGGTCCACTTGCTCTTCACTGAGTGCTTTGTTTTGTTTAGAGGGCACGTCTTGCGTCTGAGTTAATCGTTTTTTTGGAATGCTTCTAATGCCTTGCGAAAAGGCTCAGACCACGGAGCTGGGCGATGTGTTTTGGCAGAAAGCTTGCAGACGGTTCGCTCACCATCACAGTAAAGGGTGTCGCCCTTTGCGCACCGAATACGGTAAGCCATGGTGACACCGCCATTGCGAATTCTTTGTATCGTATAATCGACGACGATCTGACCTGGCTTACTGACCGGTTGGCGAAAGCGGGACGTTAGGCTGTGAACCACTACATAGATGTCTTCATCACGATCGGCATCGAAATCATCCACACCCAACAACTGCTCAAAAAATTTCTGCTGAGCGCGCTCAAGGTGTAGCAGATAACGAGTATGGTGCAGGAGGCCGAGTCCGTCGAGTTCATCGAAATAGACATTGGAATGGTAGGTAAAGGTTTTGGACATGTTGAGTGATCGTATTGTGCTCGGTGAGCTTACAACGCTTATGGCGAAGTGCTCATTTTTTGGCGTTCGAATTGAGCAGCAGGGCATGCACGCGCTCCATGAGTTTCATATGATGCTCAGGGTCGTGGTAGCTGCCGGCTCCATGCGGGGCGGATTCTGTGCTGGATATCGTTTTAGGTGGTAGGTGAATGACTTTGCGACTCGTGCTTGTTTCATACGTTAAGATCATTCCGCTTGAAGATTGTGGTGCAGGCAGCGCGGTAATTTTGCCTGTGTATTTCGAGCTCATTTGTGCTGGGTGCTAAGTTCTAAGTCTGCATGTGCTCGTAAACCTGCGAGCCATGGTTTCGAGATTCCATTTGCGGCAGCTAAGAGTGAGCCGACTACGGCGCCGCGGTGGCAGTTATCACCGCCGCAATGCGCGTTGGCTAGAATGCCTGCGCTGAAGTCGTCGGTATGCCGCCACGTCAGGTAGAGGCTGGCGAGGAATGACTCTGGTAGGTAGCAAGCAGTGCTGAGATGCCTGCCGACAACGGTTCGGTCTGGGAAGTTTGACCAGGTTTCAAATTGGGAGAGATCAATGCTGAAGTCTTTAGATCCGTTTAGGCTTTCTTGTAAGCTGTAGCCTTTCGAGAGCGCATGTAGCATCTGTGTCAGTGCGTTTGCAGCATCGCTTACGTGTTTGTTTTTGTGGGTCAGTCGGACGTGTGTGTTGACACACTCGAGTTGCGCGTCGAGCTCGGTGATCCCTATTTTCTGCAAGGCAGCTAAGAGTGAGGGCACGTGGCTTAGGCCGCCAATATGTAGGTCATCAATTCCGCAATTGAGCGGCGCTTTTCCTTGAGCGTAGTTGTCGAAATACGCGCGATGATATTCTTCTGCATAGGTGTCATTGTGCCAGCCTTCTTGAAGCATACATTCAACGTAGCGGTCTGCCCATCGTGAGACATTGTAAGTGCCTTCATCCAGCACTTGGATGTAGAGTTCGGTGGCCAGTTTGTAGTTGAGTGTGTTTTCGCCCGCTTTGAGAAATTGATGATAATGGATGCCGCGTTGGCCCCAAAACTGTGCTTGAGCTTTGAGAATATCGCCTTTGGCATTACGCGGGTGGTATTTTGAGCGCCAGAGAATGCTCCCGCTGTGTGGGTTTTTGGGACTTACATACGAGCGGAGCTTTCCGTAATCGTTGTCGAGTGCAGAGGTGTCGTAATACCAATGAACTGGCATCGCGACGGCGTCTGCGACCAGTGCACCGAGCATCGCATTTTGATAGGTTTCGTTCATAGTTTTAATAGGGGTGTCTCCAATTGCGTAAGTGCCGATGGGATTGCCTTCTTGAATTTGAAGAAACCTGCAGTTGCATGGGGGAACAGCTGTTCATCCCACCAATGGCGTTTCGTTGTTAGTTGAATGTTCTGAGTGTTGAACGCCGTTTCTAAGGTCGGCAGCACCTCAGACCAGATGCCGACGGAGGGTTGCGCCATGATCACATGATCCAGTTTAGTTGCCTGCGCCCAGTCCAGCACTGCTTCGACGGTGGTGCAGTAAGTGCCATCGTTCTCCGCAAGAGTTTCCTTCAAGCAAGCGCTGCGAAACTCAGTTACAGATGCGGAGAGTTTGTGGCAGCGGTAATCGGACACTGGAAGGATTCCAGCGATGGATTCACAGTTGGAGGTTTGCTTCAACCAGCTAGCCGCAGACAAATCTTCGTCGTGCAATAAGAGCCCAATGCGTCCTTGAGTTGGAAGTGGCTTTGAGTGGGTGAGTCGTTCTGGCTCTGGCTGTATTGTGCTTAAGGCGAGTTCAGCTGGTTCCGTGGCTAGTTGAATATCTGGATTGATCTGTCCGTTGGTAAATTTTCGAATGTTATCTGCCTGAGCCAAGTAGCATTTGCCTGGAGTGTGTAAACCCGCGACCCAGCGCCAACTGAGCGTGTTCGAAGCTGGATCTGCATCCAGTAAATGTCGCATAAAGAAATCTGCTCCTAAAACCCATGGTAACTTTAGTGTATGAATCCAGATGCTTGCATACCACATGCGAGTGTGGTTATGAAGATAGCCTGTTTCTTTAAGTTCACGTGTCCAAGTATCCATAAATTTGATACCTGAATTACCCTCAGTGATTTTATGATACTCGGAGCCGTCGAAGCGATTCGTCAACTCAGATTTAAGCTCGGTTAGATATGTAGCCCATACCGATGGCCTCTGTTCGAGCCAGCCTTTCCAGTAGGTTCTCCAGCAGACTTCATCGATAAATTTAGACGCCTGTGAAATCTTATAGTGCGCCAAGGCTTTACGGCATATTTCCCATTCCGGAAGTAATCGCAAGCGCACGCAAGGTGAGAGCATCGATACGTTTTGCCGCCAGCCTCGACCGTAGTCGTAATTGCGTGTAGAGGTATAATCGATTCCTGCACGTGGGAGGAACTCCTCTAGGTGTTGAGTCGCTAAAGCTTTGTTTGTTGGAAACACATTGATTGAACGGTGTTTGCTCTAAAACCTTGCAGATTACTTGTTCAATATCCCTAGATCTGGGGCGCGCGACGGCTTTAAACGTTTTCAGGGCTGTCTATGTATCCTTCAAACCAAGCTGCGGGGTCGAGTTTGTAGAAGCCTTGGAGTTCCGCGTAGAGGCTCGGGCGTTTTGCTTTTAGTTGGTGTGGCTTTTCGAAAAAGGTTTCGGTGGCCACGGCAAAGAATTCACCTGGGCTGGTGGCTGCATAGGGATCGAGCACGGTGACTTCGCCTTGCATGACTTTTTCTAGAAAGTCGCAGCAGTGCTCGCCGAGGACGGTTGCCCAAGTGTGGAAGGCGTCTACGCATGATAAAATAGGAACGCCGTCGGTATCACCGTCTAGAGCGTCGAGCTGATGGGCAAATTCATGCAGTGTGACGTTTTCACCATCGGAGAGATTACTAGCACCTCCATTCACCGAATCCCATGCGAGCAGGACAGTGCCATCTTCCCATGACTCGCCTTCGCATTGGACCGTGGTTTCGTGGAGGATGCCGTCGTCCTCGATTGCTTCGATGGTTGAACTAAATGCTGTAGGAAAGAGCACGACCGTGTGTAGGTCTGGGTAGGGTGCGTCTTCGTGGTTGAGCACGAGCAGGCATGCCTGTGCGGAGACCGATAAAATGATTTCGTCAGAAAGCTCCAGCCCGTCGCGCCCTTCGAAACTAGTGGTGCCGACGAAGTGCGTGATCTTTTGATGCAAGGTCTCTTTGAGCGCTGGTGGCAGGCGCGCATACAGCGGCATCGAATTTTTCAGCGTGTGTATCCATTCTTGTTTAAAGGCGTGCTTGGTGGGCTGCCTAGAGAATTCACTCCTCAGCGTGTTTAAGATACTCATGTATGTCTCAGCTTATGGGTGGAGGCGTATTGCGCGACTGAAAAGTAACGGGGCGCTTTTTTGAAAATGGGGCATGCTATTGGTAGAGTAGGAAACCTTGTATGGATCTAAGGGAGTTAAAAAAAATACGGATGTTCAGGCTTTTCTTGCTCCATAACTTGTCTTGTAGACGCAGCCTCTAAACAGTTGGAACTGAGCTGCTACTTTTTTGATTCTCGTTAAGCGCCTCGCCCACACATCTGATAAACCTGTCGGAGTTCGTCCCAGTTGGGATCGTCTTCGACCTTCAATTCAATGGGTAATTTGGGAACTGCCGAGAGGGCTTTATTGATTCGGACACCGACTTCGCTGACATCTGATAAATAGAAATTCCACTCTCGCGTGCCGCTACTGGTGAAGACGAATGCGAGCACTGCCAGACGGTCGGGGTCGAGTGCTTCGATGAGGATGTCTTCAAACTCTTTCATGTCTGCACTCTGGCTATCCGTCGGCATACCGCTGTAATCTGCGGCGTCAAATTTCCAAAAGATTGCGAGTCGTTTGGGATACTTCTCATCTCCGAGAAATGCTTCCAAGCTGGGGCGAAAGCGTAAGACTGTCGGTTTTTCTGGATTTTTACCTTTGGCTATATTCCAAGCGTCTGAGTTGGCGGCTGCGATTGTCATGTCGTTTTTTTAAGTCTCAGGATTCGATAGGCAACTGAGTTTTGAGCACTTAGAGTGCTGAGTAATCATGCGGCGGCGCTCCGCGAGCGAAGGCCCTGTATGTTTTCTTTGAGAACTGCTGGAAAGCCTTCGACATCGCAGGGTCTCTGGGTTCTGCTGGCTCCACCTATGTCATTCTCCCATCTTGGACTGAATCCTCTCTTTTCGGAAGCGCTCGCGAGCGCAGATTATGCGGAGCCGACGCCGATTCAGCAGAAGGCAATACCAGCTATCTTGAGGGGCGAAGATGTTCTAGGGATTGCGAAGACAGGTTCAGGGAAGACGGCGGCTTATGTGTTGCCGATCTTGCAGCAACTAGAAGGCACACTGGTCTCGCCGCATCGTGAGCCGACGGTGCTAGTCCTCGTGCCGACGCGTGAGTTGGCGGATCAAGTGACGCAGGTTCTACGTGAATTTGCGCCGTGTTTGACGTCACGGTTGAGTTGTCTGGCAGTTTATGGTGGAGTTTCGATTAATGCGCAAATGCAGGCACTGCGACGTGTGGATGTGCTCGTAGCGACACCCGGGCGGTTGCTTGATTTGATTGAGAAGAATGCGGTGCGGCTCTCATGCATTCGCACCTTGGTGCTAGATGAGGCTGACAAGTTGTTGAACCTCGGTTTTGAGGCAGAAATGAATCAGATCTTCCTTTTGTTGCCGATTCAGCGTCAGAATCTTTTGTTCTCGGCGACGCTCAATAAGGATGTCGCGAAGATGCAGCGCTTGATATTGAAGGAGCCGCAGATTTTGGAGATGGATTCAGTGGGGGAGTCGATTGAGCAGATACATCAGTGGGCTTATTCTGTGACGGAAGAACGCAAGGGGCCTTTACTGCGTTTCATTATTAAGTCTGAACAATTGGAGCGAGCCCTGGTGTTTGTGTCGTCGAAAAAGAAGGCGGACAACTTGACCTCGAAGTTGCGTAAGAACGATATCAACGCGAAGGCGATTCATTCTAAGATGGGGCAACAGGCACGGCGTGACACCTTGGAGGCATTTAAACAAGGACGCATAAGGGTGTTAGTCGCTACGGATTTATTAGCGCGCGGTATTGATATCGATACCTTGACTCATGTTATTAATTACGAGCTCCCACGTTCACCGAAAGACTATATGCATCGCATCGGTCGCACGGGGCGGGCAAAGGCACTCGGCGAGGCGATTTCACTCGTTACAGACGAGGAGGAGCCACATTTCTATGTGATTCAAAAGAAGATGGGGCAGCGTGTGCCAATGAAACCGAGCGAAGCGATTGATCTGTCTGGTTATTAAGGGTGGCTTTCTGGTTGAATCTATTCAGGAAGCGAATGATGATTCTTCGCATGATTCATTACTCCAACTTTATTCAAGGTCAATTTGTCGAATCCACCCACGGCAATGTGATCACCGTTATCAATCCTGCGACAGGCGAAGCGATTTCGACGATTCCAGATAGTTCAGACGAAGAGGTTGCGGCAGCAGTCAATGCGGCAGAGGTGGCACAGCCTGAATGGGCGGCGTTGCCTGCGGTGGCGCGAGCAAAGCAGTTGCATGTATTGGCTGATACGATACGCGCGCAAGTCGAACCGTTGGCTCGGGTGATCACAGAGGAGCAAGGCAAGACGCTTCCCCTCGCCCGCGTGGAGGTGAATTTCACCGCTGATTATATTGATTACATGGCTGAGTGGGGCCGACGTATCGAAGGCGAAATTATCGAGAGTGACCGTCCCAAAGAGAACATCTTTTTGTTTCATAAGCCGATCGGTGTGGTCGCAGGTATTTTACCATGGAATTTTCCGTTCTTCCTGATTGCCCGTAAGTTGGCCCCAGCATTGCTGACAGGAAATGCAATCGTATTAAAACCCAGCGAGGAGACGCCGAACAATGCCTTTGAGTTCTGCAAGCTCTTGGCAGAAACCGAGATTCCGGCAGGCCTAGTCAATATGGTTTCAGGCTCTGGCGCGGGCGCTGGCCGTGCGCTCACTGAGAATGCGAAGGTCGGGCTGATCAGCTTTACAGGGAGTGTCGATACTGGGTCTCGCATTATGCAAACTGCGGCACAGCATATGACGCGGGTGAATCTAGAGCTTGGAGGGAAGGCTCCGGCAATCGTGACCAAGAATGCAGACCTCGACCTTGCTACGACTGCGATTCAGGCATCGCGTGTGATCAATAGTGGGCAGGTTTGTAATTGTGCGGAGCGGATCTACGTGCAGCGTGACGTGGCTGAGGCCTTTACTGAAAAGTTGGTCGAAAAGATGAATGCCGCTCGTTTTGGCAATCCTTTGGAAGATGAAACGGTCGATTACGGGCCGATGGTCAACCAGGCTGGCTTTGATAAGGTAATGGCCTTGCTAGAGAGTGCTGTGAATGATGGTGCACAAGTTCTTTGTGGTGGTAAGCGAGGGGCCGATACCTCGGGCTACTATATTGAGCCTACGGTTGTGGCAAATTGCACGCAAGCGATGGACATCGTGCAAAGCGAAATTTTTGGCCCTGTGATCCCGATCATTGTCTTCGACGAAATCGATGAAGCCCTCGCGATGGCCAATGACACCGAATACGGCCTGACCTCATCTGTCTTTTCAACTGACATCAACGAAGCGATGAATTGCGTAGAAGCTCTAAAGTTTGGAGAGACTTACGTAAATCGTGAGCATTTTGAGGCAATGCAGGGCTATCATGCCGGCTGGCGCAAGTCAGGTATCGGCGGAGCCGATGGAAAGCACGGCCTCTATGAGTTTATGCAGACTCAAGTAGTTTATTTGCAGCGTTCGTAGTCGAAAGGCCACGCAGTTCTTTGGGTTTGCTGAAGGAAGTTATCTTGCCCGATTGGTGCGTCATTGACTTATCTCTTGTTTTGAGCATATTGACCACTAGTTGGTTGTTATCTACTATATGGAATGGCCACCGAAACCCTTATTGATTTTGAAAAAAGCGATTGAACCGATGAAGAGCGCTGATGCGAATGAAGTGACGACGGCTCGTATGAAGCTAGGGCTGACTCAAGATGCCTTTGCGCATTTGTTAGATACTCCGCTAGGAACCGTCCAGGGTTGGGAGCAGGGGCGGCGCAAGCCACCGCCTTGTGCTTTACTATTGATGCGCGTCGCTACGAAGTATCCACAGCGAGTATTGGAATGTTGCGATGCTGCGGTGAATCTTGAGGTGAAGTCCAAGGCAGCTGAGACCACTCCAGAGAAAGTGGTCGATCCAGTTGGAGCGCAATTGCATCACGAAGGGGACGATACTGATTTTTGGTTGCTTTGAAGCTCCTGTGGCGCGTGGAGCAAACCCGCTTCGACAGTGCGTCCTCAGCTTGAATGAATTCAGTTAATTTGAGGTTTTATATCGGATCTAATTTCGAATTCAGCTTTTCGGTTGACCGATCTCGCTCGTATGCTCGGTATGCCCCGCATGTTAGAAACACCAAAAGATGTTAGCGCCGCACCTGCGGATGCAGAAGTAACTGCGAGCGGTCTCGCTTCTACAGTGCTCGAAGCGGGTTCTGGCGAAGGCCAGCCTGCAGCGGTAGATACGGTCACTGTGCATTACAGCGGTTGGACGACTGATGGCCAAATGTTTGATAGCTCTGTGAAGCGTGGTCAGCCGACTAGTTTCCCTTTAAATCGTGTGATCAAGGGCTGGACTGAAGGCCTACAGCTCATGTCGATTGGCGAGAAACGTCGTTTTTGGATCCCTGCGGAGTTGGCATACGGTGAAAACCCAGGTGGCGGTCGCCCAGGTGGTCTGCTAGTGTTTGATGTGGAGCTAATTGGTATCGAAAAGGCTCCTGAGCCACCAAAGGTTCCTGAAGATGTGGCTACTGTGCCTGCGAATGCAGAAGTCCGTGAGAGCGGATTGGCGTCTCGCGTATTGAGCGGAGGCACGGGTGATGTGCATCCTAAAAAGGAAGACATGGTCACCGTGCACTACAGTGGTTGGACCACCGATGGTCAGATGTTTGATAGCTCTGTGGCGCGTGGTCAGCCCGCAAGTTTTGGTTTATTTCAAGTGATCCCAGGCTGGACCGAAGGTGTGCAGCTCATGGTGGTCGGTGAAAAGCGCCGTTTCTGGATTCCCGGCAAGCTCGCCTACGGCGACAACCCGCAAGGTGGCGCACCTGCTGGCACATTGGTCTTTGATGTCGAGTTGTTGAAGATCGGTCAGTAGATCGGGTAGTAGATCGGTTTTCATAGCTAGTGGATGGAGGCAGCTCTTGTTGGAAGCTTGCGCTCTGTGGCAAGCGCTTTTGCTTTCTAAGATTTCGGTTCTGTCGACGGCGGTGACAGGGCACCGCCCTCCATTTTGCAGTTCCTAGTTTGAACTTCCAAATCTACGGCAGCAGCTGCTTGCGTTCTTGCCCTGTCGGCAGTGCGCAGGCTCCGCTTTGAGAGAGACGTTCTCGGTTGCGAGCGACCCAGTCGTAACAGGCATTGCGAAATCCTGTTGGGAACCAAAGGGCGACTTTTGCAGGCATGCGCAACCAACTGCCAGTGTCGATGAGTGCTTTAAAGACCGCATCGGAGCGCAGATAGACTTCGCCTTCTTTGCGACGGTAAACCGCAGTTGAGAGTTCCTTGCGTAAGCCTTGAGGGAGGAGTGATTGGGCAGTGCTTCCTTGGAGTGGCGCAAATCGAAGGCGCTGTTGCACGTCGCGTTTTAATAGAAAGCGCACCGAGCGTGTGCAGATCCCGCAGTCTCCATCATAGAACAATATCCTATTCATCTCGTTAACAGTGCATGCTCTCGTAGCTCTGTCGAATGATACCGAAGGATTTTAGCCATGGATTAAAGCGCATGTGTTTTGTGAATCAACGTTGCGAAACGATCGGAGTTGGCTTTCTCTTGGCTCGTGGATTTTAAACTCAAGAGTGATTACTCGCCGCAAGGGGATCAGCCGGCTGCTATTAAAGCGTTGGTGGCTTCCCTGAATGCGGGCAATCGCTATCAGACGCTGTTGGGGGTGACGGGGTCGGGGAAGACTTTTTCCATGGCGAATGTGATTCAAGAGGTCCAGCGACCGACTTTGATCCTTTCGCATAATAAGACCTTGGCGGCGCAGCTTTACTCTGAGTTTAAGGCCTTTTTTCCAGAGAATGCGGTGGAGTATTTCGTAAGCTATTACGATTACTATCAGCCAGAGGCTTATATGCCGAGCACCGACACTTACATTGAGAAAGACTCTTCGATCAATGAGGAGATTGAGCGGCTACGTATCGCGGCTTCGTCTTCGTTGATCAGTCGCAAGGATGTGATTGTGGTCGCTTCGGTGTCGTGTATCTACGGTCTTGGTTCGCCAGAGGATTTTAAGGAGATGATGTTGCCGCTAGAAGTGGGCATGGAGATCTCACGCGATGCATTTTTAGAGAACTTAGTGACGATTCTGTATAATCGCAATGACGTCGATTTTAAACGTGGCACCTTTCGGGTGCGCGGTGATGTAGTGGATGTCTATCCGGCCTACATGGAGAGCGCGATACGTGTCGAATTCTGGGGCGATGAACTGGAGAGCATTCGCGAGTTGGATCCGTTGACAGGGAGCACAGGTGAAAAGCTGGAAATGTTTAATTTGTATCCAGCAACTCAATACGTGACTCCAAAGGATAAGATTGATGGCGCGATTGGTGGAATTCGTAAAGAGCTTGAGGAGCAGGTGGCGCATTTTGAAAAAGAGAATAAGTTGATCGAGGCGCAGCGCATCAAGATGCGCACGGAATATGATATCGAATTGCTGCAAGAGATGGGCTTCTGCACGGGAATTGAAAATTACTCGCGTTATTTATCGGGGCGCAATCCAGGGGATCGTCCATTCTGTTTGATCGATTTTTTCCCAGAGGACTTCATGGTGTTTATTGACGAGAGTCATGTGACATTGCCGCAGGTGCGGGCGATGTATAATGGCGATCGCGCGCGCAAGGAGCGTCTTGTCGAGTATGGCTTTCGTTTACCATCGGCGCTGGATAACCGCCCGCAGAAGCTGGAAGAATTTGAAGAGATCACTGGGCAGACGGTGTATGTTTCAGCGACTCCTGCGGATCATGAGGTAACTGTTTCGAAAGTCGTGGCGGAACAAGTGATTCGTCCTACGGGCCTGGTGGATCCAGAGATGGAGATTCGTCCGATCAGAGGGCAGGTGGAGGATGTGATCGGTGAAGTGCGCAAAGCGGCAGCCGAGAACGAGCGCACATTGATCACGACCTTAACTAAGCGGATGTCGGAAGATTTGGCCGACTTTGTGCGTGAGGCGGGACTGAAGGTGGAATACTTACACTCAGATATCGATGCGATCGAGCGGGTGGAAATTTTACGGCGTTTACGTAAGGGGGACTTTGATGTGTTGATCGGGGTGAATCTCTTGCGTGAAGGTTTGGACCTTCCAGAAGTGGCTTTAGTCGCGATTCTGGATGCGGATAAGGAAGGCTTTTTACGGAGCGCGACAAGTTTGATTCAGACCGCAGGTCGTGCGGCGCGTCACGAGAAGGGACGGGTGTTACTGTATGCTGACGTGATTACCGGATCGATAGAGAAGACCCTGGAGACGACGAGTTACCGCCGCGAAAAGCAGCTGGCTTATAATAAGGAGCATGGCATCACACCGAAGGGTGTGAAGCGCGGAATTGATGACAGTCTACACGCGCCAGGTAAACGCTACGATGAGCCAGATCCACATGATTTGATTGCAGCGGAAGATTCTGATCGTGACGTTGCCGAGGTGATAGCTGAGATGGAAGAGGAGATGCTCGAAGCGGCGCGTGAGTTACAGTTTGAAAAAGCCGCGATGATCCGTGATCAGATAGAGACGTTGCAAAGTGGCAAGCACGGTGGTGGTAGCTCGGGTGGAGCGAAGGCGAAACCGAAAAAGAAGCGTAAAGCGGTGTATAACGCGAAGGGGTTGCCTAAGAAGAAACGGTAGGATTTGAGTCGTAGTGTCTGCGCTTGTCGCAGGCCTATATACTCTGGGGCGCGAGCAAGCCCGCACACTATAAATTGGCACGGAACTGAGTCGCTGCTGGGGATGCTTCGCCCTTACGGGTTCTTTTCAAACCGCACGCCGAGCATGTTGTAGTCGGCGCGGGTGCCTGCTTGAAATTCGGCGTCTTTGGGTGGGTTGATCATGCGGCCTTCGACGATGATGGGGATTTCGACGGTTTTGTAATCGGTGGCCGAGAGGCGAGCGGTGTAGGGGCCGTTGGGCACTCCTTCGAGGGGCATAAGATTGCGACCGATTTTTAGACCTTCAAAAGTGAAAGCGATACTGCCGTCTGGAGCGATGAATTCGATGTTCGCTCCGGGGCCCCCTTTGGGGTAGTGGGTGAAGGCGATCGTCATTTCATCCACGTAGCGGATGCCGACGTGCACGACGCCTGGGGAGCGTTCGGTGGCTTTGGGGCCGAGCACGATGAACAGTCCGCCGACGATGCCGGTGAGTAGGACTAGGATAATGGCTACGTATTTGCCTTTCATAGAGTGAATTTAGACAGAATGATTGATGACAGAATAATGACTACGATGATGCAACGGATGCTTTTTTAATCGTTCTGTCAAAAATCATTCTGTCTAATTCATTGATATGTCTTCTGAGTCATCCGTTTCTAGTTCATCTTCGGTCGTTTGCACGACGGAGGATCAGTCGTGTGATGCTTTGGATCAACAGCTGGCGCGTTCGTGGTTGCGAATTGCGGTTGCGGGTGTGTTTGCGGGACAGGGGATGGTGTTCTCGTTGGCGATGAATATGACACCGCCGCCGTATGCTTCGACTGCGTATTGGGTGTTGCACGGGGGCTTGGTGTTTTCGGCGGTGATCGTGATGTTGTTTCTTGGCGGCCCTTTGTTTCGCTCGACTCTAGGTATGTTGCGCTCGCGGCGGCTCTCGATTGAGGGCTTGTTTACGCTGAGCTTGATGGGTGCCTTTGTGGGCTCGTTGGCGAGTAGCTTGACGGGTGAGGGGGGTGTTTACTATGAGGTCGTTTCGATCGTTATCGCGATCTATACTGTGGGGCGGATGTTGAGTGAGCGCTCGCAAGCGCGACTGGCGTTGGAGAGTGAGCAGTTGCGTGAGACGTATGAGACGGCTTGGGTGCTGGATGCTGCTGGGCACGTTGAAGCGATGTTAGTGGCTGAGGTCGAAGTCGGCATGCGCGTGCGAGTCGATCCTGGGACTGCGTTTACTGTGGACGGTGTGGTGGTTTCAGGGCAAGGATATGTGCGTGAGACGGCTTTGACTGGCGAGCCCTTGCCTGTGGTGCGCCGAGTGGGGGATCGTGTGCGTGCGGGGACTTGGTCGGTCGACGGTGCTTTTGAGCTGGAAGTCGAAGCTGCGGGCGGTGCGCGTGAATTGGAC
Source organism: Opitutales bacterium (assembly GCA_018607135.1). GTDB lineage: Bacteria > Verrucomicrobiota > Verrucomicrobiia > Opitutales > Coraliomargaritaceae > JBPOFY01. The sequence goes on along the minus strand of JABBCA010000012.1, from coordinate 50,730 downwards.
CAGATTTTACAGACTGTGGAAGATGTTGCAGGTCAGCCATCTGAAATGCAGGTGCAGGCGAATACTTTGATTCAATGGTTTTTGCCCTTGGTAGCGGGTGTGAGTGTGTTGACTGCGCTCTATTGGTTGTGGATGGGCGTGTGGGTGGAAGCGGTGTTTAACAGTATGGCGGTGCTTTTGGTTGCCTGTCCCTGTGCCTTGGGTCTGGCAACTCCTGTTGCGATTTGGCAGGGGCTGTATCGACTGGCGCAGATGGGTCTGGTGAGTCGAAATGGATCGTTGATCGATGGGTTGGCGCATACGAAGCACGTGTTCTTCGATAAGACGGGCACGTTGAGTGAATCTGAAATGCGTGTGACTGAACTGCTGGTTGTCGAATCGTTTGAGGCAAAAAGAGATGCTTTGTTGGGTGCGGTTCGTGCAATTCAAGATCGCGTTGCGCATCCAATTGCGAGGGCTTTGGTGCGGGCGATTCCCTTGGGCGGTGAGAGGGCGGATGTTCAGGATTTGAAATTGCTCCCGGGGCAGGGGGTGCAAGCGAATGTGCTGTTGGCGGGCAAGCGCTGTGAGTTGCGAATAGGTGAGCGTGATTTAGTGGATGCCTCGACGGAAGCGATTGTTAATCAGCTGCTTGAGCAGAAGGGGAAGCGCACTTTTGTGTTTGTTGATGGAGTTCCCGTGGCGATTTTTGTTTTGCGAGAGCGTGAGCGTGATGGAGTTGCAACGCTTTGGGGTCAATTGGAGGCGAAGGGGATTCAAACGACGGTGTTGACTGGGGACCCCGAGCCGCAATTTGCGTTGCCAGAATCCGTCGATTTGCATGCGGGGCTCTCTGCGAGGGAAAAGGCTCAGTATATTATAAAGGCGCAGCAGAGTGGAGAGGCTCCTGTTTTTGTTGGAGACGGTGTCAACGATGCGTCGGCTATGGCGTGTGCAGATGCATCGGTAGTGATGGGGACTGGCGCAGGATTTACTCGGTCCGCCGCGACTGGGCAACTCACGTCGGATCAAATCGATGTGTTGCCAGATGCGATTGCGCTCTGTCGAGGCATCAGCCGCCGTTTGCGTGGCAATCTAATCTATGCGGCCAGCTATAATTTGATTGGTATGGCTTTGGCGGCTGTTGGTTGGTTGCATCCCGTTGTGGCAGCGGCGATTATGTTGGTTTCGAGTTTCATGGTGACTGCGCGGGCGTTAAGCACTCGAGTGGGGTAGTTGGCTGTGTGTTGTTTTTTTTGTAGGGCTGGAGTTGTCTTCGATCGCGTGAATGCACGAGGGCCAGAGGACTGGTTAACTGGCTGCACTTTGCGGGCAAAGGCTCGGCGGGTTAAGTTTTTACGTAGTTTCAATCGATAAGTAACAGTGATGCAGGTTATTGAGACGGCTAATTATTAGCCCTTATAAGCAAGCTTACTGAACTTAAGGGAAATTTGTAAAACACGTCTAAGGCTTGAATCTTGGGGGAATTATGCAGCGCATCCCATGGCAAATACTCAAAAAGGTTCCCAGTGTTTTTGAAAATGTGCTTAAAAAACGGTTGCCAAGCGAAAGAGCGGGTCTTTTATCAGCCACTTTAAAACCGATGGACACCGGAACTACTACTCATACTACTCGCAAAGGATTTCTGAAACGCGTTGGCATAGCAATGGCTGCTGCGTTCACGTTGGGCGGCACCGCGCACGCTACATCCTCACCGAAACAGACGAACGCTCAGGTGCAAACGCCGAGTGCATGGTCGCGTATTCGCCCTGCGAAAGGAGCAGTCGCCCGTAAGTCAGTCGACTTGGCTTAACGTGCTACGGAGAATTTAATACACATATAGCAATGGCGAATGTATTTCCAAAGTGGGTCAACACGATCCCGATTAAAGTAATTATTGCAATTGTCTTAATTAAGACAGCGGTCGTGTTGGGGGTGACTTACTACGCCACTCCTAAATACACCCGAGTCGGCTATGCGCCGACACAGCCCGTCGCTTTCAGCCACGCCCTGCACGCAGGTCAGCTTGAAATCGATTGCCGCTATTGCCACACTTATGTAGACCGTTCAGAGCATTCAAATGTGCCTGGTTCTAATGTCTGTATGACCTGCCACAGTATGGTGCGTAAGGATGACCCCTTACTGGCTCCGGTTCGCGAGAGCTACGAGTCGGGCGAGCCGATTCCTTGGGTGCGTGTTCATAAGACTCCTGACTACGTTTACTTCAATCACTCCGTGCACGTCAACCGTGGCATCAGCTGCGTGGAGTGTCATGGTCGCGTGGATGAAATGGAAGTCGTTGAGCACACCAAATCTTTCAGCATGTCCTTCTGCTTAGAGTGTCACCGTAATCCGGAAGAATATATTCGTCCGACTGAAGAAGTTTATAACCTCGATTGGGAGCGCCCTCAAGGTGCTGATGCCGAAGCCGAATTTGAAGGTTTTGTCCATGATTGGGGTGTTAACCCACCGCAAAGCTGTTCTGGCTGCCACCGTTAATCGATTTTTATTGAGCAATGAATAACTCTGAATTTTCAGGTCCTCGTTACTGGAAGAGCCTCGACAGTCTCGCCGAAACTCCTGCGTTTAAAGACTGGGTAGAGCGTGAATTTCCTGCCGGCGCTTCCGAAATGGAAGGTGTCAACCGCCGCCACTTCATGAAGGTTATGGCCGCATCGTTCGGTCTTGCTGGATTGGGCATGGCTGGTTGCCGTCGTCCCGAGCAAACCATCCTTCCTTACTCGAAGCAGCCAGAGAACGTCGTTCCTGGTATCCCGGTTTACTACACATCCTCACAGCCGGGTGTTCGTGACAATGTGCCAGTCATCATCGAGACGCAGACCGGTCGCCCAACGAAGGTAGAAGGTAATCCTAGCTACAAGCCATATGGCGGTGCGACTTCGGTCTACACGCAGGCAAGCATCCTCGATCTTTACGATCCAGATCGCGCAACAAAGAGCAGTATCACACCGTCTGCGGTGCGTGACCGCCTCGCGGCGATCAACAAAGCAAGCTCAGTCGACAAGGGTGCGGGTCTGGTTGTGGTTGCAGAGCCTAGCACTTCTCCAAGTCGTGCAGCACTCGTGGAGCAATTTCAAAAGAGCTTCCCTGAAGCTACTTGGACTGAATACACACCCGTGGATCAGTCTACTTCCGAGCAAGCTGCTAAGGCTGTATTCGGTAAGACACTACGCGCCCTGCCTGATTATTCTAAGGCAAAGCGTGTGCTTTCTTTGGATGCGGACTTCGTGCACGGTTCAGATGCTGCAGTCGGTAATGCCCGTGCATTCACAAAGACTCGTAAGGTAAAAGATTCTAAAGACGCGAAGAAGATGAGCCGCCTCTATTCAGTAGAGAGTTCATTGACACTGACTGGTTCTATGGCGGATCACCGCTTGCGTCTCAGCGCAAGCCAAATGGGTGCGTTCATCGCACAAGTCGGTGCAGCCATTCTTGAGAAGAAGCACGTGAGTGGTCCACTCGCAGCCGAGCTTAAGAAAGCGGGTGCATCGCTCAAGGTCGACGAATCTTGGATTGCAGAATGTGCGGCAGACCTTGCAGATCACGCAGGCCACTCAATCATCGTTGCGGGTGAGCATCTTTCGCAGTCCGTTCATGCGATTGTGATCGCATTGAATGATGCGCTTTCGGCTCCAGTGAACTACGTGGCAGTTGCCGATAAAGCAGCTGGCATCGAAGACGCAGTTGCACGCCTCAATAAGGGTGACGTAAAGACACTCGTTATCCTCGGTGGTAACCCAGTTTACGACGCACCCGTTGATCTCGAATTTGGCGCCGCAGTCGCGAAGGCTGAAGAGAGCGTCTACGTCAGTGGTTCGATCAATGAAACTTCTGAGGCAGCGAGCCTCTTGATCGCTCGATCCCACTACCTCGAAAGCTGGGGTGATGGACGCACGTTCGACGGCACTTACGTTCCGGTTCAACCGATGATCGAGCCGTTGTTCCCTACATTTAGTGATCTCGAGGTGCTTGCACGTCTTGCGGGTCTAGAAACAACCGATGCTTATTCTATTGCTCAAGCGACTTTCAAGGCGCAAGGGGGCAAGGACTTTAACAAGTTCCTCAGCGACGGTTTGCTTGCTGGTAGTGAATACAATGCGGCGAAGGCTAAGGCCGATCCAGCCAAGGTAGTTGCAGCACTCGACCTCGAAGATCTTAAGGCTTACGAGCTATCCGCTTCTCAACTCGAAGTGCGCTACGCACCAAGCTCGCATGCGGGTGATGGCAGCTACGCAAACAACGGCTGGATGATGGAATGCCCAGATCCAATCACCAAGTTGACTTGGGATAATGCGATCCTCATCAGCCCACGCCTCGCGAAAGAGCTTGAAGAGCAGCAAGGTGTTCAAATCTTCCCATCGAAGAAGCCCATGAACAAAGACAGCGACTTCTTCGAAGGCGCTAAGGGAACACTTCAAACCAACAAAGCCGAATTCAAGCGCGGCAAGGAGCAGGGTGTGGTTGCTGAGTTGACGATTAATGGTCGCAAAGTGACTGGACCGATCCACGTCGTTCCTGGTATGGCGAATTACACCGTCGTGTTGCCACTCGGTATGGGCCGCACCAAGGTCGGTCGCGTCGGCACAGGTGTGGGTTTCAATGCTTACTCGGTTCGTAGCTCCGATGCTGCAATGTGTGCACTCGGTGGTTCGCTACAACTTTCTAACGAGAAAAGCGATCTGGCCAACACTCAAGAGCACTGGTCCATGGAAGGCCGCGCGATCATTCGCGAAGGCAACGTTGACTACTACGCAAAGCACCCAGATTTTGCGAATAAAATGGGCGTCGAGTCGCACGCTCCTGCCAACTACGGCAAGGACGATGGCAAGACACTACAAGAGAAGTCCACTGGTCAATACCGTGGTAACTCCGCATACGAGCACCCAAGCTTCGCAGATCCAGCACCGAACGTAAAAGTTTGGCAGGGTGAAGAAGCACGCGCGAAATTTCCCAATGTTCAGCAATGGGGAATGGCGATCGATATGAATAGCTGCACCGGTTGCACTGCTTGTGTGGTCGCCTGCCAAAGCGAGAACAACATTCCTATCGTTGGTAAAGACCAAGTGCTTCGCGGTCGCGAAATGCACTGGATGCGTATCGACCGCTACTTCGCGGCTGAGAAATACGATCAGGAAGAAGTTCCTGAAGACGTTCAAGTTTCCTTCATGGGCATGATGTGTCAGCACTGTGAGAATGCTCCGTGTGAGCAAGTGTGCCCAGTGAATGCAACCGTTCACGACAATCAAGGTCTGAACACGATGGCATACAATCGCTGCGTCGGCACTCGTTACTGCGCAAATAACTGCCCGTATAAGGTCCGCCGCTTCAACTTCTTCGATTGGAACAAGCGCCAGATCGGTGAGTTCTATAAGGGGCCACTCGGTCCTGTCGATGAGCCAGAGCTTCAGAAGATGCAGAAGAATCCAAACGTCACCGTTCGTATGCGTGGTGTGATGGAGAAGTGCACTTTCTGCACACAGCGTATCGAAGCTGCGAAGATTGAGCAAAAGCGCCTCGCGGGTGCTTCCAACAATATCGCGATCAAGGATGGTGCCATCAAGACAGCCTGCCAGCAGGTCTGCCCAACTGATGCGATTACCTTTGGTGATATTTCCGACGCAAATACTGAAGTTTCCAAGATGAAGGCGAGCGATCGTAACTACTCAGTCTTGGGCTACCTCAACGCACGTCCACGCACCACCTACTTGGCACGCCTTCGGAATCCAAATCCAAAGATGCCAGACGCTTACAAGAAGCCTTACGCCTATGCTCAATACAAAGAGCGCTATGGCAGCAAGAGTGCTTCACAAGGCGACGACCACGGTGTGAAGCACGATGATCACGCGGCACCGAGCCACGACGATCATGGTCACGAGCATTCCTCTCACTCTACCGAAGCGCATCCCGCTCACTAATTTGAATATACGGAACCTTTAATAATGGCTACCACTTCACAAGAATGTTCTATGGATGCTGCCCAAGCTGAGCTTTTGGCTAAGGTGCAACCTGCTGAACTGCACGAACAGCCCCTGGTCACTAACGACCGTGACTTCAATTGGGTAACTGACAAAATCTGTCGAATCGTCGAGACCAAGACACCACTTTGGTGGTGGGTTTGCATGGCGGTCGCACTCGTGACTGCGGCATTTACTGGTTTTGGTCTTGTTTGGCTCGTCAGCTCCGGCGTCGGTGTTTGGGGTCTTGCAAATCCGATCAACTGGGGCTGGGCGATTGTTAACTTCGTTTTTTGGATTGGTATTGGCCACGCCGGAACACTGATCTCTGCCGTGCTCTGTTTGTTGAAACAAGGTTGGCGAACCTCGATCAATCGGGCAGCGGAAGCCATGACAATTTTTGCGGTGGTCTGTGCGGGTATCTTCCCGCTTTTTCACGTGGGTCGTGTTTGGTTCGCATGGTGGCTGTTTCCGATACCAAATTCAAATGGCATTTGGCCGCAGTTCCGTTCTCCACTGGAGTGGGACGTGTTTGCGGTCTCCACTTACGGAACGGTTTCGGTTCTCTTCTGGTATATGGGCATGATTCCTGACCTTGGAGTGCTTCGCGATCGCGCAGTGCAGCGCCTTACAAAGAATGCTTACGAAGGTGCTGGTGCACTTGCAAAGGGCATGGATGTTTTCCGCAAAAACCTCTATGCGATCTTCGCAATGGGTTGGCGCAACGCAGGTAACCATTGGCGTAACTACGAAATGGCTTACCTCATCCTTGCAGGTATCTCTACGCCGCTCGTTCTTTCCGTTCACACGATCGTCTCCTTCGACTTCGCCCTCGCGGTGTTGCCAGGCTGGCACACCACGATCTTTCCTCCATATTTTGTGGCAGGTGCGATTTTCTCGGGATTTGGCATGGTGCTTACGTTGATGCTCCCACTCCGTGCGCTCTACGGTTTACATGATCTCATTACACAGCGTCATATCGACAACATGTGTAAGATCTGCTTGGGCACTGGCTCAATCGTCGGTTACGCCTACATCATGGAGTTCTTTATCGCATGGTATGGTGCGAATCCATATGAAAGTTACGCCTTCATCAACCGTGCATTCGGTCAATACTGGTGGGCTTACCTGATGATGTTTAGTTGTAACGTGTTTACACCGCAGCTCTTCTGGTTCAGCGCAGTGCGCAAGAACGCAGCCTTGGTTTGGGTCATGTCGATTTTCATTAATGTCGGTATGTGGTTCGAGCGTTTCGTAATCACGGTTACATCGCTCGCTAACGACTTCCTTCCGTCCAGCTGGGGTTACTACTCACCGACTATGGTCGACATCCTTACATTCTTCGGAACGTTCGGACTCTTCAGCGTCTTATTTTTACTTTTCCTACGCTTCCTTCCACTCATGCCGATTGCGGAAGTTAAATTTGTTATGCCCGCTGCGGATCCACATGGTCATGACCATGGCCATGGTCACGGAGACGTTGCACAAGGAGGACAAGGAGATCACCAATAATGTCTGAATCATACGGAATCATCGCAAGCTTTCCAGATACACCTTCTTTCTTCCATGCGGCAGAAAAGGTGAGGGATGCCGGTTACAAGAAGTGGGACACTTATTCGTCCTTTCCAGTCCACGGGATGCCCGCTGCTCAGGGCCAGCCACGTTCTAAGGTGCCAGTCTTCACATTCTGTGGCGGTTTATTTGGATTCACGCTCGGAACGTTCATCGTCTGGTATATGAATGCATTTGACTATCCGTTGATCATTCGTGGCCAGCCTTTCTTCAGTCCCGTTTTTCCATTTCCAATCATGTATGAGCTCACCATTTTGCTCTCTGCATTCGGAACACTTGGCGGCATGTTTATCATGAACTTGCTCCCACAACACTACAATTCACTTTTTAACAGCGAAAAGTTCTTAGAGGTTTCTGGTGACCGTCTCGTCATCGCGATTGAAGCTCGCGATGCTAAATACGATCCAGAAGCAACACGCCGATTCTTAGAAGAAATCGGTGGAACTGATATTGAGGAGGTCTCCGCGTAGGTCATCATCATGCGTATCTTTCTAGCAATCTATCTCTTTGTGGTCGTCGCGACCTTGTCGATTCTCGGCTTCCGCGGTTCGACTAGCACAAAGCCGCCCCTCGAAGTCTTTCCAGATATGGACCGTCAGGCCCGTTACAAGCCACAGGCAGAAAACGAGTTTTTCGCCGATGGTCGCAACGATCGCCTCTCGCCAGCTGGCACAGTCGCTCGCGGTAACTACTTTAACCAGCAAGAAGTCTTCTCTGAAGATTTCGAAGACACACGCCTCGGTGATACGACTTTCCTCGAAGGTAAAAACGAGGACGGCTCTTTTGTGGAGAAGCTTCCAATCGAAGTCACTTACGAGCTCATCGAGCAAGGTAAGGAAAAGTATGATATCTTCTGTGCGGTTTGCCATGGTGCGGCGGGTGATGGTAACGGTGTGACGAAGCCATACGGTGTGCTCGCGACGAACTACCACGATGATCGACTTCGCAATGAAGCCGATGGTTACATCTTCGATGTGATTACTAATGGTAAAGGTCTGATGCTTCCATTGAACGACCGCATTACTCCAGAAGAGCGCTGGGCAATCGTGCTCTACGTGCGCGCTCTGCAAAAGTCGCAAAACACTGTAGCGGAGGAAGGAATTTAAAACTATGAGTTCGGATACAACTAACTCCAAAGGTAGCAACGTCGGGCTCATCGCTCTCGTAGTCGGTGTCATCGGTATTGCGATTGCCTTATTTGGCTTCATGCAGGGCTGGAATAATGATGATGCACGCCCACTGATGAGCTGGCTTATCGGTTTCGCCTTCTGGCTCTCGATTGCGATTGGCATGCTCTTCCTCACTCAGATCTGGTATGTGTTCCATGCTCGCTGGCCGGTGATCATTCGCCGTCAATGTGAGCACTTCATGGCAGCATTTCCATATTTGCTCGTCTTGTTTCTTCCATTGCTTGCGATTCCTTTCCTGCACGACAATCCAGGCGTGCTCTGGAAGTGGATGAATGGCGCGAACGAATTGCCAGGTCATGGCACTGTCGGTGAAGACCCGCTCTACACTTGGAAGTCACCTTTCTTGAACATTCCATTCTTTGCGATCCGCGCAATCGGTATCTTTGGTGTGTTCATTGTGATCTCTGGTCTCCTTCGCAAGTTCTCTTTCGATACCGATACCACAGGTGATATTAAGAATACACACAAGGCCCGCATTCTTTCCTCGCTGGGACTCTTCCTTTGTGCAGTTGCGATGACTATGGGCGCCATCGATTGGTTTAAGTCACTCGAATATCACTGGTTCTCAACAATGTATGGTGTGTGGTTCTTCGCAGCGTGTATGCGTGCCGCACTGGCTTCGATCATTATCCTTACAGTGATCCTTGCCGCTAAGGGCTACCTCAAGGGTATCCTCAAGCAAGCGCACCGCTACGACGTCGCTTGTATGATGCTCGCATTTACGGTTTTCTGGGCATACATCAGCTTTTCTCAGTATTTCCTTATCTATAGTGCGAATATTCCAGAAGAAACGTTCTGGTATAATATCCGCGAAAAGAATTTCGACGGCGGTTTGAACAGCTGGTGGTGGGTGAGCATGGGTCTGATCTTCGGTCACTTCCTCACGCCCTTCCTTTGTCTGCTATGGTATAAGACTAAAGTTGTGGTTTGGCGCACCGTCGGCATTTCAATCTGGATTCTCGCGTTCCACATCCTCGACCTTTACTGGAACATCGTTCCTGGTAAGCTCGTTGCACCGGATCACGCACCTGGATACCTCGTGCGCCAGTTCTCGATCAGCATCTACGATATCGCGGCACTCGTGGGTATCGGTGGTATCTGCATCTTCGCGATGTGCCGCAGCATGAAGAAGGCTGAGCCGATTCCTGTGCGCGATCCAAACATTCAAACGTCCCTCGACTACACGGAGTAATTACGATGTCTGACTCACAAAAACCAAAATGCGATTGCACGAACTTGCTCACCGTTCTCGGCGGGCTCGGCGCGATCCTCATCTTCGCGTTGATTCTATTCGTTGCGTATTTGCCGAACCGTCCAGCTCCTGTGGATGCACAAGTGAATGCGGACCGCCAAGCGAAGGCCGACGAAATTCGCGGTCAAGGTATTGCCAAGCTTGGTAATCTCGAATCCGCAATGGAGGCGACCGTAAGCGAATACCAAAAGTAAGTTCTCATGGACGTCGATAGCTACACCGATTTGATGCCGATCATCCTTCTGGGTGTGGTGTTCTTCATCTCTGCGATCGCCATGCTTTACTGGTCTTCCAAGCGCGGCCAACTCCGTAATTTCGACGATCAAGCCAAGACGATCTTCACTAAAGAAGAACCTGAAGGCGAAATCTCCGATTCTTTTCCAAGCAAATACTAATTTCATTTAATGAGCACAGCTCCTCAGTCAAACAGCCAGTCGGTCAATCCGTATTCGTCGCAAGACGCTGCGGAGCGCGCCGAGCTGAGCCAGATAGATGCATCCATTCGGTCGTCGGCACTTTTCTTTACGGTGTCGGCTATCTTTTGGTTGTTGGCAGGAACCGTTTTTGCGCTGATCGCTGCGTATAAAGCACACGAACCTTCCTTCATGGGAGACAGCGCATTGACGACTTTTGGCCGTATGCGTTCCGCTCACTTGAACGCGATGGCACTCGGCTGGGGAAATAATATTATCTTTGCCGTGGGGCTCTGGATCATGGCGCGTCTTTGCCGCTCTCCAATCCGTCACGGTGGTATGCTCACTATTGCGGGTATCTTTTGGAATCTCGGTCTGACACTCGGTATCGCAGGTATCATTAAGGGCGACATCACTTCTGTGGAGTGGCTCGAAATTCCTCACTACGCGACTCCGCTACTTGCGATTTCATATGCACTGATCGGTGTCTGGGGCATCGTTGCTTTTAAGTTCCGTAAAGGGGAGCACGTCTACGTGTCTCAGTGGTATATCCTGGCGGCATTGTTCTGGTTCCCTTGGTTATATGTGATCGCACAGATCATGATTATCTGGTTCCCAGCTCGAGGTGTTGTGCAGTCCGTGACGAACTGGTGGTTTGCGCACAACGTGCTCGGCCTCTGGCTCACACCGATGGCTTTGGCGACTGCTTACTACTTGATCCCTAAAGTCTTGGGACGTCCCATTTATTCTTACTACTTGTCCGTTCTCGGTTTCTGGGCACTTGCGATTTTCTACAACTGGGCCGGCGTGCACCACTTGATTGGTGGACCGATTCCAGTCTGGTTGATCTCTGCGGGTATCGTCGCTTCGGTGATGATGGTGATTCCTGTGATTGTGGTGGGTTTGAATCACCACATGTCGGTCGTCGGTCTTCACAAGGAGGTCTGGCGCAGTCCGACACTTCGATTCACGGTTTTTGGTGCGATCTCTTATACATTGGTGAGCTTGATTGGTTCTGCCATGGCAGTTCGCACAGTCAATGAGGTGACACACTTCACACACTTCACAGTCGGACACGCGCACCACGGTGTGTATGCGTTCTTCAGTATGATAATGTTTGGTGGTGTTTATTACATGATGCCACGTTTGCTCAAACGCGAGTGGCCATCCGCAACTTTGATCAAGCTACACTTCTGGGGAAGTGCCATCGGGATTACTGTAATGGTGGTCGCACTACAAATTGGTGGGTGGATTCAAGGTGTTGAAATGAACAACTCTGAAATTCCTTTTCTCGAAATCGTGCAAAACACAATGCCATGGCTCAAGGCGCGCACCGTATCTGGTGTCTTCCTCACCGTGGCACACATTGCGTTTGCAGTGAATTTCTTCTGGATGCTCTTTGCTGCGGGTGCTATCCGCGCCAAGCAAGGTCCAACACTCCTTGATTCTACTAGCGAGGAGGGTGCAGCGTAATGAAAAACTTACCTTTACTGTTTTGCGGAATTTTCTTCGCACTCGCATTTTCGTTCACTGGATTGGTTCTCTCCAGTAACATCCAAATAGGTTCCCTCACTCAGACGACTGAGACTGAAGATGAAAACGGCAACCCTATGGAAGGTGAAACCCTCTATCCGTTGATGGCCTCTGGTCTCGCTCAACAGGGCAAGCAAGTTTACATTGAGATGGGCTGCATCTATTGCCACACACAACAAGTGCGTCGCGATGGATTTGGTGGAGACACCGGCCGTAACTGGGGCCCACGTCAAACTGTTGCTCGTGATTACATCACTCAAGATCGCGTCCTACTCGGCACAATGCGCACCGGTCCAGATCTCATGCACGTAGGCGGTCGCCCGCTCAATGCAGACTGGCATCACCTGCACCTCTACAATCCGCAGATTACATCGCCAGGTTCCAACATGGCTCCGTTCCCCTTCCTTTACGAAACACGTAAGATCGAAGGTGCACCTGCTGCCAACGCACTCAAATTTCCACCCAATTCAGAATTTAGCCCAGAGGCCGGTTATGAAGTCGTGCCGACTCGTCGCGCCGAAGCATTGGTTGAGTATATGCTCAGCTTGAAATTGGATTACAGCTTACCTGAAGCACAGATTGTCGAATAATGAGCGAAGATACAAAAAGTTCAGGTCCACATCCGAATAACAAGGAGTCGCTGGAACAAGCAGCGATGCAGGACAACAGCATGCAAGATGTGCACGCGCAGCTCATGCGCGAGAAGGAAGAGCCACACGAAGGGTTCTCCCCGGTGCCAATCGTGTTGATGTTCCTTTTTGCAGCACTCTGCTTCTGGGGCGGTGTGTATCTGGTGCATTATTCCGCTAAATTCCGTTGGGATGCATATAGTCCGTATTTTGATCCAAATGCAGACAAACCAGCTCCAGTGGAGATTCCACTTTTCGTGCGCGGTCAAAAAGTTTTTGCACAGCAGTGTGCGGTTTGCCACCAGGCATCTGGAGCAGGTGTTCCAGGTGTGTATCCTCCAATGGTTGGCTCTAGCTGGGTTACCGAACATCCTGAAGTGCTCGCACGTATTTTGATCAACGGTCTGAATGGTCCGATTGAAGTGAAGGGTAATACTTATAACGGCAACATGCCTGCCTTTGGCCCCGGTGGTTTGAATCTAAGTGACAAAGACCTCGCAGGTGTGATGACTTACATCCGTCAGGAGTGGGGCAACGAAGCATCTGATATGACTGTTGCGATGGTCACTGACTACCAAGCAGCCTACGCAAGTCGCTCCACACCATGGACCGCTCCCGAGTTAAAGGAAGGTCTCGGCCCCGTTCCAGAACCGGAGCCTGTGGTTGAAGAAGCCGCAGAAGGTGAAGCCGCAGAAGCTGAAGAGCCACACGCCGAAGAGGCCGCTCACTAAACAAAGTCCATTTTAAACTCAATAAGCGTCACCCAAAGGAGTGGCGCTTTTTTGTGCTTACGGCTCAGCTGGATAGATGTTGCTATTTAAAAATCGTTAGAGATACTATTAGCAATGAATCGATTGCTTTTGTGTGTTGCATTAATCGGATGTTGTTTTGGGCAGCATGTGAGTGCGGTTGTGATACGTGTGAAACCGTCGGCTGATTCTGGGAATAGTAATAATGGTTCTGGTTGGGGAGCGAGTAAGGTTACGAATCTCCAGCGTGCTTTGCTACTCGCTCAGGTTGGAGATGAAATCTGGGTTGCTGATGGAATCTACTATCCAGATGAAGGTCAGAATCAAATCGATGATGATCGAAATTCGATGTTTTATGTGAAAGCAGGAGTTAACTTATATGGTGGCTTTGCTGGAAATGAAAAGGCTCGTGAGGCGCGTGACCCAATTGGCCATGTGGCAATCTTTTCTGGAGACATTAATCAGGATGAATCTGGGATTAGCTTTGGTGATTATATTCCTAGGGCTTCAATTTTAGCGAATGCATATCATGTGTTATGGCTTGAGAGAGGTAGTGGCACGATTACTCGAATCAGTGGGATTACTATTACGGCAGGTTGTGCATGGACTACCACGCCTGAAGAGCCGAATCATGGTAAACAAGGAGGAGGGTTGTATAGCCCATTCGCCTCTGCTGAGATTACTGATTGTAACTTTATAAATAACTATGGCTACGAAGGTGGCGGAGCCTACTTGGGAGATGATGGCAATCCTCCTCCGGTTAGTTATTCTGGTATTTCGTTTGTGAATTGTAGATTTGAATCAAACCTAGGGTATTCTGGCGGGGCAGTCTTCACAGAGGAGGCATCTCCTTCCTTTGATAAGTGTCTTTTTCGAGAAAATGGGTTTCCCTTGAATTACAGTGGTTTGAATGGTTCATCTATTGGATCGGGAAATAATACATATTCGTATTCAAGCGTGGGTGGTGCAATTTATGGTGTCGGTGACTCTGAAATTCGAATAACTGGATCTGAGTTTACTGAGAATACTGCCTGTGCGATTGGCGGGTTGAATATTTTGTTGAGAGTTGAATCTACGATTTTTGATGGAAATATAACTGAGGGTGGGGGTAGCGCGATTAATTTGACAGCTACTTACCCATTCGGTGAAGAATTTGAGTGGTATACTCTGGTAGCATATAATTGTCTATTTGTTGGTAACATCACTGAGAATTTCGGAGCAGGAGCCATTGCAGTCCGATCCATTCGTCCAATTCTAACTAACTGCACGTTTACTCAAAATGAGGCAGTTTCTGGTTATGGAAGTATATATTTGCATACCACCGAAGCAGTATTTTCAAATTTACTCGTTTGGGATAATTTGTCCTATGGAAGCAGTGATACGCCGATGTTGAGTAGCAATGGTGGGGAGCAATTTATTTTTACTTCACCTTCAATAGCGCAGAAATCAGGTATTCTGTCTCCTTCGAACATAGTGGTGAAAAGTAGCTTAATCGCTTCGAGGAGTGGCCACATTAACAACATAAACGGACTGGATCCCGGAAATGATCCTATGTTTATAGCTGCAGATGACTTCAGGTTGAGTCTGCACTCCCCCGCAATTGGTATGGGGGACAAGACCGTAGATTTAGATGATGCCGGTCCTGGCATCAATCAAGTTCAAGATCTACTGACTGACGTTAATGGAAATCCACGAGTCAGTGGGAACCATGTAGACATTGGAGCCTATGAGTTTGTTTATGATGGAGCTAACCTCGATTCGGATAGTGATGGACTTTCGGATGCGTTTGAGGCGATGTTTGCCAGTGATGCTTCAAATATAGGATTATTAGCTAATGGGGATGAAGATTTGGATGGTTTTTCAAATTTGGAAGAATTTGTATTTGGGACAAATCCGACCATTTCGGACCAAGGTGCACTAGCCCAGCTATTCTTTACGTCAGGTTTCGTTTTTGATGGAATGACTAGTGAGACTCATAATTATTTGAATGCGCAATATACATTCAATCGTGATGCTTTAGCATATATTCGAGTGGTCGCTGAATGTAGTTCTGATCTGACGACATGGTCTTCAGACGATATTCTTAGCTACGATCTATCTTTTGATGAGACGAATACAGCAATTCAGTCGTTCAGGTCCTACAAGTCGGCTCAAGAGAATGATGCTGTATTCATACGACTGAGATTATTGCCAAAGTGAGATTAAGTTGGATATTTTAGCCTGTATGATTTGTGGTGGAGATTTATATAGGTGTCTCTATGAGAAAACTAACAAGTGCTTATTGATTGAAAGATTTTAATGAATCCTTAGCCTCGACATAACGGTGGTAAGCTTAATTATTATGCTATGAGTGAACCTCCACCAATTACTACTGCAGTTGATAACTCGGTATTGTTTCATCCGGTCGCTCGTTGGAAGTTTATCTTACTTTCACTGACAACTTTAGGCCTATACGAAATCTATTGGAGCTATAAGTGTTGGAAGTTCATAAAAGCAAATGGTCGGCCCGAGGTTTCACCGATATGGAGGGCGATCTTTGCACCGATTTGGTTGTTCAGCCTGAATAAAGAGCTGGATCCTGATGGTGATCAAACTCGTATGATCGTATTGGCGACTGCTTATTTCTTTTTGAGCGGCATCACGCAATTACCAGATCCGTATTGGTTGTTCTCGCTGCTCACTTTTGTCCCATTATTGCCTGTAGTTCAAAGTGTGAACCTTTTGAATGCAGCGCAGGAAGTGCGTGAGCAATCGAGTTATTCTACATTTCGTCTGAAGCATCTAGTTGTATCTGTGATCGGGGTGGGATTGGTTTCATTAATTTTGTTGCCAGCCTTTAATGTGATTCCGACGACATTTATTGTCCCTGGTTCTAGAGTTCCAGAAAGTCATAAAGAGTTTATGACAGAGTTGGGGGTGTATACTCCTGATGAAGAAATTCTGCTCTTTTACTCAGAAGGGATTTTTTCGTTTAAGGAAGGTGGGCAGTTTTTTACAGATAAACGCGTCGTCTCGTATTGGGAGGATTTCTACGACGGCGGTTACGAGGGGGAGTTCGCCTATTACGCAGATATCGCCGACATCGCAGTCGATGATAGCGACCTTCTTGGAGATACCTATGTCACGGTAACTCGTAAGGATGGCGTCGAGTTCACATTCTTTCTTTCGCCTGAGATGGACTTAGACGAAGATTTTGTGCGTCAGTTGAAGCAGCGTTGGACTGACTCGACCCGCATGCTTCCAGAGTAAGAGTAGGCTGAGATGTTACCGCTTGCGGCGATTCAGAATCGCTGCGGTTGCGACGAGTCCCATTAGCCATGCGGCGCTGCTGGATTCTGGCACTTCAGTTAAACTGAGAAAGGGCATGTCAGTTGTTGCGGGCAATCCGTCTTTGATGACGTCGGTAAAGCCGAACATGAGTTCATCCATTTCGGGCTCTGGAATGAGAATGCTGACATCGAGCATACGACCGGTGAGGATGACTTCTCCGCTACCTCCATTGCCAAGTAGGCTGTCGTTGATGAGCATGACTCCAGCGGCAGTAAGATCGATTACGATTTCTAGGCCTTCGGGTGGAATGGGGACGGGTTCATCTGCAGCGAAGCCTATTGCGCCGATTCCTTCAGACGGATCGCCGAACGTGTCCCAGATGCCGATTGCGGAAGGCGCGTCAATCATTGGCTCGAGGATTTCGAGACTGGTGGCTGGAGTTCCAGAGAGAATGAAGTCTTCCGTAGCATCAAAAATTGGAGGAATACCAGGAGTATCTACCCCAAAAATGAGCCCGCCATCAAATAGGGTGAGCGACAGACTCGCTGCGGAAATATCAGTTGTGAGTCCCGAAGTATCAAAAACAAAAAAGTTTCGACGCTCGGCGATGGAGCTACTGGTTGAGTAGCCGACATAGTAGTTCTGGTCGGTTGGATCGTTATCTACAGATCCGTCAGAGAAGAAACCGCCGACTTGAACAGCAGCGAGGTCGAAGGCTGCGTAGGTTGCGGTGGTTGCGCCGATGCTCGCGAGTAGGGCGCAGGCATAAAGTTTTTTATAGGTCATGATTTTTTATAGAAACCACAAGCGCAGAGGTCAAGTCACCTAGCAGTGAACATATTGTTACAATCGCACGGGAAGGCCGCGGGATTGTAGGTGTTCTTTGGCTTGTTTGATCGTAAATGTGCCAAAGTGGAAGATGGATGCTGCCAGCACCGCGCTGGTTTTACCTTCGGTAATGGCATCAGCGAGGTGGTCGAGCGTGCCAGCTCCGCCTGAGGCGATGACAGGCACTTCGACGGCTTCGCTGACGGCTTTATTGAGCTCGTTGTCGAAGCCAGCTTTGGTGCCATCAGAATCCATACTCGTGAGCAAGATTTCGCCTGCGCCGAGTGAAACGACCTTCTTCGCCCATTCGATGGCGTCGAGGCCTGTATTGTTGCGGCCACCATGTGTGTAAACCTGCCATTTGCCAGGTTGGTCGGGCACGCGCTTGGCATCGATTGCGACGACGATGCATTGGTTGCCGAATTTGGAAGAGGATTCTTTGATCAGCTCTGGATTGAGAATCGCTGCGGTGTTTAGGCTGACCTTATCGGCACCTGCATTGAGCATGTCGCGGATATTCTCGACGTTGCGGAGACCGCCACCGACGGTGAGCGGCATGAAGCACTCGGATGCCGTGCGACGCACGACGTCAATCATGGTGTTACGCTCATCACTGGAGGCGGTGATGTCTAGAAAGACGAGTTCATCCGCACCTTGCAGCTCGTAAGCTTTGGCTTGCTCAACGGGATCACCTGCGTCGATGAGGTTGACGAAGTTCACGCCTTTCACGACACGACCGTCATGAACATCGAGGCACGGTATGATGCGAACCGAAAGCATTTTTATGAATAATGGTTAATGAATAATTAGCTATTATTCATTAGTAATTATTCATCCGCGAATGTGATGTCTGGCTCGAAAGTCAGTGCTAGGCGGTATTGCATGCCTGGACGCATGATCAATGGATGATCGCGTTCGAGGATTTGCAAGTAGTGTAAGTTTCCGTAATAGGTGCGGTAGTCCGGGTTGTCGGTAACGACCTCCAGTTCTTTCCACTCTGCTTGGAAATCATCTTTCACGACTTCGGTGCGGTGTCCGCCTTCGCCAAGTGTAAATGCAGTGGCTACACGGTAACGGCTGTGTGGTGCTGCAATTGCGAGCACGTAGCGCATTTTGTCGAGTTGAACTTGTTGCTTCACAGTGAAGCAGAATTCGCAACCGATCTGACCGCCCTTGAAGGACCAAATGACTTTGCAACTGCCAAGGCCAGGGACGATTTGCTCGTCCTTGGTGATGAGCTCAGGTTGATCGTATTTAAAATTGAGTGCGTTGCGCAGACCCATGCTGGTGGTGCAGTTCTTTCCATAGAATGAAGGCACGATCACTTTGTCGCCAAAGGTGAGTTCGGGCATCATGATCGGAACATACTTTGCAACGGGCCAATCGAAGATACCAGGTGAGTGAGGAAATGCTAAATAATCGGAGGTGCCTTTACCCAGTTTGCTGGAAGCGATCAGTGGCAGTTGTAGTGCGAGCCCTGAGTCTGGATCTTGATATACGAAGAGGCCTTGTTCTTTTTTGTTGCTCTTATCAAAACTGACGTAGCGGGCAACTTTGCGAGGAGCCACTGGCGCGGCGGGTGCCGCACTGCCACCTGTGGAACGTGCAAGACGTGCCCATTGGCAGAGATAGCGAGCCGCATCGAAGTTGGCCATACGTGTAGTGTGGTAGGGCACTGTGTTTCGCTCTTCATCGCGAATCACGAGGTAGCCGTGTTCTTGGTCAAGGTAAGTGACGAAGAAATTCATGAACAAGCGGCGCACGGCATCTGTGTATAAATCGCGCTGTGCTGCGGGCACCCAGCCATCACGAAGTGCTTGAAGTGTGAGGCTGATACAGTGCATTTGGCCGTAGGCACCGAGCGAGCGACCATAAGCGAGTCCGACGCCGTCTTGACGAGCGAGGTCTGGAATCAACTTGAGGTATTTCTCAGAGTAGGTGCGTAGGCTCGGAAGCTTGCGCTCGCGAAGGTGTAGATTCGCGTGGAGCTGAAGCGCTTGACGAATGAAAACGAAGCTGAGCACGCCATAGATGTCGAACGAGCCATTCAACTGACCATCGGCAGCGCTGGAATCGTCGAAGTATCCTGTGGATGAGCTGGAGTCGATACGCTCAAGGAAGCGGTCAATCAAGCGGCCAGTCTCGTCCTTCTTTGAGAGTCCTAGGCTGAAGCGTGTAACCGCCTTAGCGATGTTGAAACTTTGGTAGTGATTGTCGTAATCGCTGCGCTCAAGGAGGAGCTTGTCAAGTTGCTCACGAGTCGGATCCATGAGGCGCTCCCATACTGGGTTACGATCCTTGGCTGGCCCGAAGGAGAGTAGGCCCAATGCTGAGTAAGCTAGGCCGTTTTCGTGAACTTCGGGTGAGAACGCTTGTGCGGTAATGCAGCGTGCGGAGAGGTCGACCAAGTCATAACCTGCAAGTTCCGTTTCGTTCGTCGCGCGATAATACTCACCGATTGCGAGCGCAGCGTGACCCGGTTCGTCCAGGCGGCTGTCTTCTCCAGCTACTGGGGTGATACTTCCCTGCTCACTGATTGATTCTAAATTATGTCCCAGGATTGACTGGGCCATGTCGAGGCATTGATCTGCAAAATTTTCCATTAGCTAAAGGCGTCTTTTTTACGCGTAGAGCAGAAGGTGATGCTTTTAAGGGAATCCATTGTCAATAGCTTTTGGGCCGAACTACATATATAGTGCAATGGTTACCAAGGAATACGAAAACGGGTGAAAAGTCATTGACCCTTGTGCGCTCACAGTTTGGTTATTTAGTTCATTAGCAGGGCTTTTGCGCTGTGATAGTAAATCCATCGTTTAACTCATTCACCATGTCTGAAGAATCTTCCTCTATGGAGTCGGTTTCACACGAAAACCGACTTTTCGCCCCAACTTCTGAATTTGCTCAAAAAGCTGCCGTTTCCGGAATGGATGCGTATCGGGCGATGTATGAGAAAAGTATTCAAGACCCTGAGGGATTTTGGGCTGAAGCAGCTGAGGAGCTGCACTGGTTTAAGAAATGGGATACTGTTTTGGACGATTCGAATGCTCCATTTTTCAAGTGGTATGATGGCAGTCGCACCAATCTTTCGTATAATTGCCTGGATCGTCATGTTGCGGAGGGGCGTGGCGATAAAGTTGCAATACATTGGGAGGGCGAACCAGGTGATACGCGTGACCTGACCTACAGTCAGATGTTGCTCGAGGTGTCACGTTTTGCCAATGTGCTGAAGGCTCGTGGTGTGAGTAAGGGCGACCGTATTGCGATTTACCTACCAATGGTTCCAGAGCTAGCGATCGCAGTGCTGGCTTGTGCGCGAATTGGCGCAGTGCATTCCGTGATTTTTGCTGGTTTCTCGGCAGATTCGATTCGTGACCGTGTGCTTGATAGTGAGACCTGCATGGTGATCACCGCGGACGGTGGCTACCGTCGTGGCAAGATGCTGGAATTGAAGAAGATCGTTGATGAGGGTGTTGAAACATGTGCCTGCGTAAAAGACGTAATCGTGGTGAAGCGCGGCGAGGATCATCCAGTCGATTGCAGTATGGTCGCGGGCCGTGATTCATGGTATCATGATTTGGTAGCGGATGTGAGCGATGAATGTCCTGCTGAGGAAATGGAAGCTGAGGATCTCTTGTTTCTACTCTATACCAGTGGCACCACAGGCAAACCGAAGGGCATTATGCACACGACTGCTGGGTATCAGGTGTTTAGCTATCTGACTTCGAAATACGTTTTCGATCTCAAGCAGGAGGATGTTTATTGGTGCACCGCCGACGTTGGTTGGATTACGGGGCACACTTACATCGTTTATGGTATCATGCAGAATGGTGTGACGCAGGTGATGTATGAGGGCGCCCCGAATCACCCGGACGAGGGGCGTTTTTGGGAAATTGTGGAGAAGTATAAGGTTTCTATTTTCTATACGGCTCCGACTGCAATTCGTGCGTTCATGAAGTGGGGTGATCAGTGGGTCGATGGACGTGACTTATCGTCATTACGCCTGCTGGGCACAGTCGGTGAACCCATCAATCCAGAAGCATGGATGTGGTATCATAGCAAGATCGGCGGCGAGCGCTGCCCGATCGTGGATACCTGGTGGCAAACGGAAACGGGTGGCCACATGTTGACCCCGATTCCTGGGGCGGTGCCCACCAAGCCAGGCTGTGCGACCTTGCCGTTTTTCGGAGTTGAACCCGCAATTTTGACTGACGATGCCAAGGAGGTCGATGCCGGTATTTTGGCGATCAAGAAGCCTTGGCCAGGCATGCTGCGCGGTATTTATGGCGATCCTCAGCGTTTCAAAGATACCTATTGGTGCAAGTGGGATGGTCAGTATTACTTCCCCGGAGATGGTGCGCGGCGGGATGAGGACGGCTACATTTGGATACTTGGTCGGGTCGATGACGTGGTGAATGTCTCGGGGCACCGTATCGGCACTGCCGAATTGGAGTCAGTCTTTGTTGAGCATAAGGACGTAGCGGAATCCGCAGTCGTTGGTGTGCCTCACGAGATCAAAGGACAGGGACTGATTGCCTTTGTGACGGTTATTGATGGCCGCGACCACGATGATCATTTGCGCAAGGAGCTCGTCACAATGATTGATAAGGGCATTGGTAAATTTGCGCGTCCAGAGCGTATTCTTTTTTCCTCAGACCTGCCGAAGACTCGTTCAGGTAAGATCATGCGCCGTTTATTGCGTGACATTGCTGAAGGTAAGGAGCTAGGCAATACCACGACTTTGGCCGACCCGAGTGTCGTTGAGGAGCTGCAACAACAGTATTTGAACGGATAAATGAAAAACTTTGCGCTTTTGGCTACTCCAATCAGCGATGCAGACTAGACAAAACCGAATCCGCGCTCATCATCCACGCACTTTATGAAAATTTACATGAATGACGGGTTGGTGGATCAATCCGAGGCTAAGGTCTCGGTGTTTGATCATGGTTTACTGTATGGCGATGGAATCTTTGAGGGGATCCGTCTCTACAACGGCTGTGTCTTTAAGCTTGAGGAGCATTTAGAGCGCTTAGAGTATTCTGCAAAGGCGATCATGCTAGAGATGCCATGGTCGCGTAAGGAGATTTCCGACGCAGTTCGTGAAACCTGCTCTGCAAATGGCTTAAAGGATGGTTACATACGCTTGGTGGTGACGCGTGGCGTGGGTAGCCTTGGTTTGTCGATTAAGAATTGTGATACGCCGCAGCTCATTATCATTGCCGATAAGATCCAGCTCTACCCGCAGGAATTCTACGAGAATGGCCTCAAAATCATCACCGTTCCGACTCGTCGCTGCAATCCAGCTGCGTTGCCTCCGACGGTGAAGTCGCTCAATTATTTAAACAATATCTTAGCGAAAATTGAGGCTCAGCACCTTGGTTATCATGAGGCTATTATGCTAAATGATCAGGGCTACGTGGCGGAGTGCACAGGCGACAACGTGTTTATCATCCACAAGGGTGAATTGATCACTCCGTCTGCTAGTGCCGGCGCCCTGAAGGGGATCACCCGTGATACTGCATTGGAAATTGCTGAAGAGCTCGGCATTCCATGGCGCGAAGCAAACATGACTCGCTACGATGTCTGGGTTGCTGATGAGTTGTTCCTTACTGGAACTGCTGCGGAGATCGTTCCGATCGTCGAAGTGGATGCACGTCCAATAGGCGACGGTAAACCAGGTCCGATTACCGCAAAATTCCTTGAGAGCTTCCGTCACCGCGTGGTTCGCGATGGCACGATGCTCTAAGCATTTTATAGGGCTCTGGTTGCTCGCGCCTCAGTCAGGTGATGCATTGGCACAATTATTGCAATGTGCGGTCTTAGTATTTGATCCGTTTGCAATTCGTAATGAGGCAGCTACAAAATATACTTTCGCTTTGCGATCTTTTCAGACATTCCTATTATTAAATTATGGCAGATAATCTGAAGTGCAGTAACTGTAATAAAGAGGCGACCGTTCATTTGACTCAAATCGTGAACAATAAGATCCACAAAGTGGATTTATGTGAGTCGTGCGCTCAAAAGAAAGGGGTGACCGATCCTCAAGGGTTTTCACTAGCAGATTTACTTTCGAAGACTGCTTTGACGCCTGATTCGTCCGAGGCCAGCTTAGTCTGCCCTAACTGTGGGCTTGAGACTTCTGATTTTCGCCGCACCGGTAGACTCGGTTGTTCCGCTTGTTTCCAAGTATTCGGCGACTTGGTGCGTCCTGCCTTAGAAGATATGCACGTGGGTTTAACGCACAAGGGCAAGATCCCTGAAGTCGCGCTGACTCGTCAAAACAGCCAGGCTCAATTGCAAGCGCTCAAAGATTCACTCGCGAGTGCGATCGCTGAAGAAGCCTACGAAGAGGCTGCTAAATTGCGTGACCTCATACACGAGCTCGAAGTGGCTGTAGCTGAGTTGGAGGTGACCGAAGCATGATTGAATCACTCATCAAAAGTGACCGGGCCGAGTTAACTCAGAGCACTAGAAAAGGCTCACCTGTCGTTCTCAGCACTCGTGTGCGACTCGCTCGTAATTTGTCGGATATCCCATTCCCAGAGCGTGCCACTTCGGCGCAGCGCAGTGACGTTTTGTCTAAGTGCGCCGATCATATTGGCGGATTGAAGCAGATGAAAAGCGGTGCCTTTTTCGATATTTCTCAACTTTCTGAGCTTGAGAAGCAGGTTTTGGTGGAGCGCCATTTGATTAGCCGTGAACTTTGTGAGAGCGAGCAAGGCTCGGGCGTAATCATCAACAAGGACCAAACATGTTCGGTGATGATCAATGAGGAAGATCATTTGCGCATACAGTTTTTGAAAACAGGCTTCAATTTGAACTCGGTCTGGAAGCAGATGGATCGTTTTGATAGTGATTTGGAAGATCTACTCGATGTCGCGTTTTCATCTGAATTTGGATTTTTAACCGCATGCCCGACCAATTTAGGCACTGGCTTGCGAGCCTCAGTCATGATGCATCTTCCTGGTCTAGTGATCTCAGAGCAGATGGAGCGCGTAATTCGTGCCGTGAACCAGCTCGGCATCACTGTGCGTGGCTTGTTTGGCGAGGGCTCCGACGCGACAGGACATGTTTTTCAGATCTCTAATCAGCAAACTTTGGGGGAGAGCGAATCTGAGATTATCACCCGTCTTGGCAGTGTGCTTAAGACCATTATCGATCATGAGGTGAATGCGCGTTTCAAATATCTCGAAGAGAATCGCGCGAAACTACTCGATAAGATCGGCCGCGCATTCGGTGTGTTACAAAACGTGCATTTTCTTTCTTCGAATGAAGCGATGAACTTACTTTCATTGATGCGACTGTCAGTTGATTTCAACATGCTACCCGAGTCCAATCGATCTGATGTGGATCGCCTCTTTATTGAGTGTCAGCCTGGTCACATACAATATGCCGCTCATGAAGGCATTGAGCCTGAACTCCGTGACATCGCGCGTGCAGACAAATTACGGGAAGAGTTTAGCCATCTTCCACCTCTAAATTTTGACAAGGTTGGCGAATCGAAGTAAACATTATTTAACTGATATAATTTATGGAACCGATGAACAATTTCACCCCTCGCGCTCAACAAGTTTTAGCCCTCGCCAGAAAGGAAGCCGATCGCTTTCACCACAATTATGTGGGGACTGAGCACCTACTACTAGGTTTGATTAATCTGGGTCAAGGGGTGGCTGTCAACGTGCTCCAAAAAATGGGGCTCGACCTCCAAACCGTGCGTTCTGCGGTGGAAAAGCAGGTCGGCACTGGGCCAGAAAGTAAGCCATCGGGTAACATACCTTACACACCGCGCGTAAAAAAGGTTTTAGCGCTGGCTGGCAAAGAAGCGAAAGCACTGAACCACTCTTACGTCGGCACTGAGCATATTTTACTAGGCCTCCTGCGTGAAGGTGAGGGCGTGGCCGCACGCGTATTGAAGTCTTTGGACGTGGATATTGAGCGCTGCCGTAACGAAATTTTATCGGAGCTAGATCCTAACTTTTCGGGCGAGCCTGAAGAGGCCTCTGCAGGCGGGCAAGGAAATGCTCCAGAAGACAAGAAAGATACAAAGACTCCAGCGCTTAAAGCCTTTGGTCGTGACCTGACTGAGCTAGCCAAAGCCGGTGAACTTGACCCTGTGATCGGCCGTAAACATGAGATTCGCCGAGTGGTGCAAATCCTTTGCCGGCGTTCTAAGAATAACCCAGTCCTAATCGGTGAGGCAGGCGTCGGCAAGACTGCCATCGTTGAAGGGCTCGCACAAGAAATAGCATCGGGTCTGGTTCCAGAAATTTTAGAAGACAAGCGTGTGATCACCCTGGACCTCGCGCTCATGGTAGCTGGCACGAAATACCGTGGTCAATTCGAAGAGCGTATCAAAGCAGTCATGGATGAGATTCGTCGTGCAAAGAACGTCATCATTTTTATCGACGAGTTGCACACGATTGTGGGTGCGGGCGCGGCCGAGGGTGCGATGGATGCCTCTAATATCTTCAAGCCTGCGCTGAGTCGTGGCGAGTTGCAATGTATCGGTGCCACTACGCTCGCCGAGTATCGCAAATACATCGAAAAGGATAGTGCGTTAGATCGTCGTTTTCAGTCCGTAAAGGTCGATGCGCCTTCCGTTGAAGACACCGTTCTCATACTGAAGGGTATCCGTGGTAAATATGAAGACCACCATAAGGTCATCTTTACTGATGAAGCCTTGGTCTCTGCTGCAAAACTTTCGGAAC
Source organism: Opitutales bacterium (assembly GCA_018607135.1). Classification (GTDB taxonomy): domain Bacteria; phylum Verrucomicrobiota; class Verrucomicrobiia; order Opitutales; family Coraliomargaritaceae; genus JBPOFY01. Next base: position 24,635 of record JABBCA010000012.1, on the reverse strand, counting down.
GCTACATCACCGCGCGTTTTCTTCCCGATAAAGCGATCGATATTCTAGACGAGGCGGGCGCACGTTCCCGTATCGAGTCGCTCAAGCGTCCTCCAGAAATTGAGAAGATGACTGCGACGATTGAAGAGGTCTGCACCAAAAAAGAAGAAGCTATTGCGGGGCAACATTTCGAAGAGGCGGCTAAATTCCGTGATCAAGAAAAGCAGCTCCGCAAGAAGCAGGAAGACATCATTGAAGCTTGGAAGAAGTCTCGTGAAGAGAACCGTTTAACCGTGGATGAAGATGAAATGCTGCAAGTCGTTGCTGATTGGACGGGCATCCCGCTTTCACGCATGGAGCAGAAGGAAAGCAAGAAGCTCTTGAAGCTAGAAAAGCAACTTCAGAGCGAGGTGATCGGGCAAAACATAGCCACCGAAGTCATTTCTAAGGCACTGCGCCGTTCGCGTGCAGATTTGAAAGATCCCAAACGTCCAATTGGCTCTTTTATGTTTCTTGGGCCAACAGGTGTAGGTAAAACACTTTTAGCTAAGGTGCTCGCAGAAGAAATGTTTGGCGATAAAGACTCTATCATTCAGATCGATATGTCTGAATACATGGAAAAATTTGCGGTGTCGCGTTTGGTAGGTTCACCTCCAGGCTACGTGGGCTATGAGGAGGGTGGTCAATTAACTGAAGCGGTTCGCCGCAAGCCTTATTCAGTCGTTCTTTTTGATGAAATTGAAAAAGCACATCCTGACGTGGTTCAGTTACTCTTGCAGGTCCTAGAGGAAGGTCGGCTTACTGATAGCTTGGGCCGTAAGATTGATTTCCGTAATACGATCTTGATAATGACTTCAAATGTAGGGGCCGATATCTTGCAACGTAATACATCCATGGGATTTGGTGTCGAAAGCAACGCCGAGAACGAATACGAAAAGATTCGCGAAAAAATTCTCGATGAAACAAAGCGCGTGTTCAAACCAGAGTTTTTGAATCGTTTGAACGATCTAGTTATCTTTAAGTCCCTCGCTCGTGAAGATATGCAGTCTATCGTCGAACTAGAGCTTCGCAATGTTTCTAAGCGTTTGAAGGAGCGAGACTTTACTTTCGAGTTCTCCGAAGAAGCAAAGGCTTTCCTTATAGAGAAAGGTTACGACGAGAAGTATGGCGCACGTCCGCTACGTCGTGCAATTGAGCGTCATCTTGAAGATAATCTAGCTGAGGCTATCCTAGGGGGTGAAATCAAACCAGGTGAGTTGATTCGAGTTGGAGTCAACAAAGACGCCAAGGAGCTGGAGTTCGAGCAAGATCAGCCTGTTTCAGGTGCGACGGGCTCTTAGTTGATCTCTTAAGGGCACTATACAAAAGGTCGTGGCCGATGCCACGGCTTTTTTGTTATTTAAGGAAGAATCCCTTTTGTTTATCGCTGATCGGTAGCTCTACCTTTGCCATTGCTGCAAGTAAGTCTTCCCACAGCATGCGTTTTGTTTTCAACGTGTCGTTACGTAATAAGTAAGAAGGGTGGAAGGTGAGCATGACATCAATATCTTGAAAAGTCTGCCAGGTGCCCCGGATGCTTCCAAATTTTACCTTTGGATCATGGCCAAGCAAGCCAGTTACCGCGTGATTGCCTAAGGCGATAATCACCTTGGGTTGAATGATTTCTAGCTCAGCGCGAAAATAGGGTAGGCAAAAAGTCATTTCGTCCTCATTGGGTGGGCGGTTGCCATAAGGCTTATTATTATTAGGACGCCATTTCATGATATTGGTGCAATACACCTGCTCACGACTTAAGCCCATTGCTTTAATGATCTTATCCAAGAGTTGTCCTGCATTGCCAATGAATGGCTTGCCTTCCATTGCTTCGTCGGTTCCGGGCGCATCGCCGCAAAAGAGAATGTCCGCGTCTGGGCTGCCGTCTCCGGTGACGAGTTGTTCACTGGCACCTTTTCGCTCATTGCAAGTTGGACAGGCTAACAAGCTTTTCTTTAGCCAATTAAGTTGATCTGCTTTATCCGCCTCAGGCACTTCTAGCGTCGGTGGAGCAGGAAGTGGCTCAATCGATATTTCTTTCACAGGCTTATTTACCGTTTTTTCGACTGGTTGAGGCTTTTTTAGTAGCTCTGCTAGGTTGGCATGCTCAACGGGTTTACCCCGTTTACGGTGCTTTGTCTCTAACAGTGCAGGCTTGAGCAAATCCTTGGTCTCATCATCAATATAAATATGTCCTACGCCTTCTTTCTGCAAGCGGCGGAGTTCATCATATATCGCATCTAATCCCTCGAACATAAATCTTAAACTTGAGTATGAGCCAAGTTCCGTCGAGCCACTTCTTGTATATTCATTCAATAACTCAATCAACTGAAGCGCGTTTTATCTTTCTGCGGACTTGCAAGTAACGAATCAACGTGGGAGCGAGGCTGAATATGAATACGCAAACGGCAGCAATTAAATAGTCATGCGGCGTATCGACCCTAAAAAGTATGGCCGCACCTGTCCACCAGCCGGCACCGCTCGCGATATCAATCCGCTGTTTCAGTAGTAGTCCTTGTGCGATGTAACCACTACCAATCAATAGTGCAGTCGTCGGCAGGACGATGAGCGCGCTTACGTCGTCTGATAGTTTGGCTATGGTGGCACAAGCGGCGCCTCCAATGATGCATGCTAACCATATTAGTCGATGCGGTGTTAGCAGATCCTGTGTGCTTCCTGACGCCTTGAATGACAGTAGGGTGGCGAAAGTGGCCATAAATATTGATAATGCCCAGACGTAGAACTTTGAATCGATCGGGACTGAGTAGTAGGTCACGCAAAACTCTAGGCTGAGGCATTTTATAAATAACAAGCACCAAAGCGTTAACAGCAGTCGGCTGCGCTGATTTAGTTTGTCTTTTAAATCCATCTGAAATGACTGCTGAGGTAATCGACTACCACCAGATGTCAATTGAGCCAGCTATCTTTACTGTTTTTAGCGAGCTGTTGTTTATTAATCCTTAGCGCGATTCTCAGCAACTTACTTATAAATTATAGGGGAAAGCGGCTATAAGTAGGGTGTTCGCCCTATGGGACCTACGTGAATTATTGAAGAAAGTGTAAAAACTTTACTATTTGTGTTTTACTACTTTACTGGGGATTGGTAGCTCACCTATCTTGCGCACATACCAATTCCTTTGTTTAAGCCCCTTGAATCGATTTTATGTCTGAAAAAGCTACACTTTTAACTCCGATCGCCCCAGTTTCGAAGTCTGAGCCAGTGAAGAAAAGCTCGTTGTTAACTCCGATTAATTCTGAATCTAGCCAGTCGAAAGAACCAGTTAATCTGCTTCAATCAAAAATTAATGTAGGTGAGCGTAAGAGTTTATTATCAGAAGTAAAGGCTAATAAAGAGACTGGGACTGCCGACAAGAGTTCACTGCTCAAGCCAGTAATCTATGATAAGGCCAAGGAAGATGTTGCAGTATTTGAGCCGCTTGAGCCGGCAGTGGATGTAAGCCAACCTACAGAGGTTGCAAGCCAAGCTACAGAGGTAGTGGCTGCGGAATCAGTCAAACCTGCTCCTGAAAGTGGTTCAGGCATGGGTATCATCATAGGGATCATACTGGTTTTCTGCGTGGTCGGAGCCGCGGTATTTGTATTTATGAATAAATCCAAAGGCGCGGCGCCAGCGGTGAAGTCTAAATCCGCTACCAAATCTAAAGCTACCGCTAAGACTGATTCGAACCCAGCTCCAGTCGCAGCGACGACAGCCGCACAGCCTGACCCAATTATTGAATTTCTCAATAGTGAGTCTGATATTGAAGTGGTGACTACACCGAAGCCAACGAAACCAGTGGAGCAGAAGGCTGCGGCAACGCCCCCCCCACCAAATGTGCGTAAGCCGAAGCTTCCCACTCGTATAGCACCTCCTAAAAAACCAAATTCTGGCAAATCCTCCTCTGCACCGAATGCACCCAGCCAGATCAAGGCACCTTCAAAGCCTAAAAAACGTTTTTAACTCTACCCTTTATTTGTTTTCAAACTTCAACCCCAATTAATTATGGATATTTCTGGAATGGGATTTACAGACGAACTCAGCTCGCTGCAGCCAGGTATGACGCTTGGCAACTTGCACATCGTGAGTTTTGTCGGAAAAGGCGCTATCGGTGAGGTCTATATAGCTCAGCACGATATATTAGGCAAAGAATTCGCCGTTAAAGTCATACCTAAAGGCTTTTCAGGAAACGAAGCTTCGGAAGCCTTCAAACGTGCTGCCCGCATACAAACAAAGTTGGAGCATCCACATATCCTTCGGGTCGATGACTTAGGAGAAGAAGATATGTTTTATTGGTTACGTATGGAGCTCATTGATGGTGAGATGACTTCTGAGAAGAAGCGCATCCGCACATTAGAAGATTTGATGCGTAACAACAAAGGACCCATGAGTGAAGAAGAGATCTGCTATTATCTCTACTACTTGTTGCTCGGTCTCGACCACGCGCATGCGCAAGGTGTCATTCATGCGGATTTAAAGCCCGCAAATGTAATGATAGCCGACGAAGGTGTGAAACTTGCTGAGCTTGGTGTCACAGAGTTGATTGGTCATGCATGGGATGATTTCCATCTGTTGAGAAAAGATGCACGTTTTGAGCCCACTCCATTTGATCCCTTGCCTGGATTCAGCCGTGCACTACCTGCCTTGTTGGCAGCCTTCGAGTTTTACAGTCCAGAGCAGCGTGCCGGTAACGAGCCAGATGCAGTGAGTAATTTGTATTCAGTGGGCTTGATTAGCTATCGCATGTTAACCGGTCGCCATTGTCTTTCCTTAGACCAACCGACGAATGCAGTAAATGGCATCAATCCTCGTTGGAATGCATGGATGGCTAAGGCTCTGGCTTACAACCCAGAGAATCGTTTTCAATCTGCAGCTGAAATGTTGCAAGAAATACCCGGACTGGATAGTTCAGGTGAAGAGTCGAGTGCAGACGAAGAAAAAGCTGCGAGTTAACCTATTTTATCAACCCCTTTAATTATAAAACAACCAATATAAGTCATGTCTATTCAACGAAAATTCAAAGTAACAACTTCGGTCACTCAATTTATGTGGGCGTCGTCTCGCGAAGACGCGGAAAAATTTCAAGAAGAACTGATTAAAAAAGGCAAGATTGATATCCTGCGTCATGGTGAAACCGACGTGAAATACTGTTTCGCTGGAGGTAAAGACTTCCTGGAAGCCCCAGAAGATATTTCACAAACACGTGATCCTATTACAGAACCACGTCGCGGGGATTGGCTCGAGATCGAACATGGTGACATTAAAGCATGTGCATTGGTTCGTCGTCTTAGCCGCCGTAAAGTTTATTACTTCGAAGCACTCTCCAAGACGGAGCGCTCGGTCGATCGCGAACGTTGGCAACGGTGGTCAAAGCAGCACGCAATCCATCCTTCATATGATGGAATCGTGCCTCCGTTCATTGTCGACGAGGTGCTTACTGCTCATGAAGATCGCGGTATGCTCTCAGGCTTTAGTGCGACTCCAGATTCATCCTTGATTCTCGAAATCTTGGACAAGTATGGATACGTTCCAGACGATTATGAGGTTGAAAATGGTTATTGGGCTGAACTCTACATTGATAAGGCAGTCTCGGAAAAGATTTTGGAGAACCAACAAGCACCTAGCGGCAAAACTGGCACGCATGATGGTGTCGATGAGTTCGGTGATTTCTCCGTCGGATTCTCTGAGGATCTACCTACAATCGACGATTTTGAAAACAAGTTCTAGTCGTTGATTGTCATTCTTACTAACAGTATACTATTACATTTAACCAAAGGATTTACCATGGCACGAAAGTTAGCTTTCATTAATTATAAAGGTGGAGTCGGTAAGACATCACTCATTGTAAACATTGCTGCATGTCTCGCAAAGAAGGGCAAACGTGTGCTTCTTTGTGATTTGGACACACAGTCGAACTCCAGCATCTGGCTACTACGTATCGAGCGTTGGAACCGTATCAATATGGAGAAACGCGGTTCGAGTTACTCGATCTTTGATCCAGGTGAGGACCGTATTAAAGACATCATTGTCAAAGACGTCGTCCGAGATAACCAAGGCAACGTTCAATTGCCAGGATTGGATCTGCTCCCTACGACATTCAATCTGATCGATATTGAGAATGAGTATAAGATCAACCCTCAGAATCCTCACTATTTGATCTTCAATGAGCAAATTCGTGAAGTTGAGAAAGACTACGATTTTATCCTCTACGATTGCCCTCCGAATGTCTTGAACGCATCACAGTGTGGTATTTTTAGTGCGGACGAACTTTATGTTCCATCCAATCCAGATGCACTATCACTGATTGGCTTTACCTTGATGATCGAGAAACTCTTACTCTTTTATCGCCGTTCTGCAGGTTTCCGCACCCAGGAAATGGGTAACTTCGCTCGCGTCTCTGGAGTGATCTTTAATTCAATTAAAGCAAATGTTGATATCGGCGTCCCTAAAATGCGTATGCAACTGCGCTTGAATCAATTCAAGAAGCAGCGACTGGTTTCGAATGAGGCAAAGATCTACAACGCTTGCGTGCGTGATGCGACGATCGTTCGTCGAGCAGTGACACTGGGTTTGCCAGTTTGCTTGGTTGAGAGTCGTGATGTGGTTGACGGCGTGGGCCAAGACTATGATGATTTGGCTGAAGAAATCCTTGCGCACAACGTCAATGCATCGGCTCCATCTTCGGATATGGCCAGTGCCTCTTAGTTCACACTACTTGGTGTTTCATAGACTATAATGAGCGAAAGTAACTCAGCACCTTGTGACGATCTTGAGAAGAGAGACGCGCTTTCCGCGCGTTGGGACAAGGTTGCGTTTCGCGCACAAGGATCTCCCTTCGAGGATTTGACACTTGCGGGCCTTGCCAAGAATACTGGCGTGCGTGCTTGGTCGCGTCCTGGTGGTAAGGTGAAGGGAGATACGGTCGCTCGTTATATTTATCTGACTTTTGAAGAATTGTTGGAAGTTGAGCATTTGGATCTGAAGACGGCAGAGCATCTCATTGAGATCTGTGAAACTACATTCCTGTTCGAAGCAGAATGTGATGACTTAGGGTCTTTTGAAGAGATCGATACGCAGGCTAACGCCCAGCGAATGCGCTTCGTGGAGGAATATGGTATCTACCAAGATTATCCTGTGCGCTTGGCGAACCTCGGGGCTGACTTACACGAATTGTGTCAGGCTGAAGAGATTATTACCTTCGTCGATTTGATGGAGTTTTTAGATAAGCTTGCGGACAAGGCTTGGATCGGCGGTTCCTATAAAAACCTGCAGAACGTTTTTGCTCATGGTGACGAGAAAGGGCTCTCAAAGTATTTTCCCTATCGTAAGGGGCATCGTGGCTTTCATTTGCCCGAAGCACTTGCCTTTTGCTTGAATCGCTTAAGTCGTCATGAGCTGCAAATGGTTTATGAGTATCATGAACGTCGCCGTAAACGGAGTCGATTGATGGGGAAGGCATTGGAGTTGCCCCATGTGGTTGGTAAGAAGTTATTGCCTGAGATCTTTGACTGCCTGCACTATTTTTCACAGCGGCAACCGCGCTTGCCAATCCGTTTACATGATTCAGCTTACAAGGCACGTGAATTAATGTTTCTGAATGATCCGCAGACAGAAGGTGTGCTACACTGGTTGTTACATCTCTCCATGGCATGTCTCTTACCTTCACTTGCTGGCGAGTCAGACTTGAATCAAGAAATTGAGAAAATCACTCTTCCCGACGACAGTGAAAGTATCGATGATTTACGCGAAATGATTCGCGATTCTAAGCCACAGTCAAACTAAGCTTCTTGGCTCGCCAGTATGTATGGCTTGACTGCTGAAAGCATGCGTTCAGGGACTGAGCTGACTAAATAGGTGCCGTCATCCCTGGCTTCTTCTTTGCGAACGCCTCCTTCGCGGTGCAGTCGCGCGACTAAGTCGTAGCGCTCATGAGGAACGAGTAGACGTAATTGAGCAAAATCGCTTTCAATGATGGCTTCGATTTGTTGAAGAAGCTCGGGGATGCCCTCGCCCGTATGTGCGCTAATAAAAAGCGCATCGGGATAAGTGATCTTGAGGCTAGGTATGACGCTATCGTCCCACATGTCGTCAATCTTGTTGAAGACAGTGATCATCTTTTTGTCCTTAGCGCCTAGATCGTTGAGCACATCGAGTGTGGTTTTTGCATGGGCTTCCACCTCAGGGCTATTCACGTCGAGCACATGTATTAAAAAATTAGATACGATGGCTTCCTCTAGCGTCGCTTTAAACGCGTCGACAAGTCGGTGCGGCAGATTGCGAACGAAGCCTACCGTGTCGGTAACAACTAGTGGCTGGCCACTCGGCAGCGGGCAGCGTCGCGAGGTCGGATCGAGCGTCGCAAAGAGTTTATCCTCAGCAAGAATGTCGGAATTAGTCAGTTTGTTGAGTAGTGACGACTTACCCGCATTGGTGTAGCCGACAATTGCGCAGGTCGGCACAGGCACCGTCATTCGCTTCTTGCGCTGCACTTCACGGTGTTTGATCACACTGACCAACTCGCGCTTTACGCGAGAAATCTGTGTGCGGACCATACGTTGGTCGAGCTCTAGCTGAGTTTCACCCGCATCACGCTGCATCGAGCCACCGCCTCGCTGACGGCTTAGGTGTGTCCACGCACTTTTGAGGCGAGGTAAATTGTATTCGAGTCGTGCGAGCTCAACTTGCAGAACCGCTTCTTTTGTTTGTGCACGAGTGCCGAAAATATCCAGAATTACTTCTTGGCGATCAATGACTAGAATCTTGTCATCGGCTGCTTTTTCCCAATTGCGCTGCTGTGCAGGAGTGAGCTCGTTGTCGAACACAATCACATCGCAGCCATGTGCTTTGGCTTCTTCAACGAGCTCCTCGGCTTTACCTGAGCCGACGAGGAGTTTCGCTTGCGGCTTACGAATACTAATGATTCGCTCGTGCTGAATGCCGATCCCTAGAGTCGTGACGAGTTCGCGCAACTCATCGAGTAGGCTGCGCGTAGTGGACTCCTCACCCTGAGGTAGAGTAATGCCAATAAGCATGGCCTTTTCGACCATTTTAGGTTTTTCTTTTACGTCGTGCACAAGTGGGAAATTGGAAAACGGATCAATTTAGGTAGTATGTCGTCCGAGTCCACAACCAATAATTGATTCTGCGACGCATAGTAGCCTGAATTATGTTGGATAAATTTATGCGCGATTGGTGACTCTACAACGCTTGTAAAATGGAGGGACGCGCTTCCACGTGTCTGGCTTGAGGGCGGTTTATATTAATACCTGATTGGAAAACCGCGTTCACTCAGAAGCGTGGCCCTCCAAAGCCTCAGGCACCGTTCTTATACTGAATACGCTTGTCTGTCATTTTTTGAGTCGCCCAGCCGCTTGGGATTCGTTCTGATTTGATTTATGTTGAAAGCCAGTGATTTGTTTACCTTCCCCGAATCCTTGCCCTTTGGAGCTACGTTTCCTGCTGATTCTGCGCCATGGGAGTGGGTTCCTTTAATTAAGAAGGCATTGGCTGGGATTGAGTTTGTATCCTACGATGGTGAAGTTCCGCCAGGTTTTGAAATTGAAGGCTCGGTTTACATTCACCCATCCGTGCGATTACCTGCTTTTGGCGCGATTCAGGGGCCTGCTTATATTGCGGAAGGTTGTGAGTTAAGACCCGGGGTCTATATTCGTGGGAATGTAATTGCGGGCGCGGGTTGCGTGCTGGGTAATTCCTGTGAGTTTAAAAACTGTTTGTTGTTGGATGGGGTGCAGGTGCCGCATTTCAGCTATGTAGGTGACAGTGTTTTGGGCAATAAAGCGCATCTGGGTGCAGGTGTGATTTGCTCAAACCTACGGCTAGACCAAACCGAAGTTCCCGTGCAGCTAGCAGATGGAGAACGCGTTTCCTCAGGTATGCGTAAGCTAGGTGCTTTGCTTGGGGACGAGGCGGAAGTCGGGTGTAATTCAGTTTTAAATCCTGGCTCGATTTTAGGTAAGCGAGCGCTAGTGATGCCATCAATGGCGTTTCGTGGTAGTTTACCCGCAAGCACAACTGCATACACGAGGGAGCCGATTTCAACCGCTCCACGTATTGGATAAGTTGTAGCACTTTTTACTAAAGTCTTCAACTGACTCGTAATTTAGATGCCCTTGGGAGTTCTGCTGGATATCCCTTATTGTCTCTCAGGTGAGGGTGATCTTCGGGTCGTCTACCACCTATGGCCATGACGTATTTGGCCGCTTCTAAACCAGTAGTGGCGGCAGAGATGCTTTCACTTATGGGTATGAGGAAAAGAGTAATCTGCTTGTTCGTCGAAGCGGCACCAGAAAAAGTATCTGTCAGTGATTTTGGTATTCAGCAATCAACTACAATTCGTTAGGAATGTGGATAACTAATTAGTTGTTAGTTGCTATCACCCTGTGGGCGTAGATCTTTTTGGCGATGGTTAATCGGTTTTAGCAGATGACTTTTGCGAGCAACTTACTCGCGGAGGCGGTCTTTAAGTTAACATTATTTTAACTCGATTGCGGCTCGACAGAGTTGTGAAAGAATAGTTTCTTATACGCTTAAGAAAGGATTCTTATAGATATGATCACTTTCATTTGCCCTAAATGTTCAGGCGAGCCCCACGTGCCTTTCGGAGCGAGCCATGTATCCACTCCGGCACACCCTAAACTCCATATGATAAAAGCTAAATTACCCCTATTCCTTGGCCTTTTTTTAGGCTTTAGCGCTGCGTTAAGTGCGGCGACTGACCTGCCACGCACAGGACTAACCAAAACCAAAGACCGACTTAGCGTCACTTCCAATACAGATTGGGGAGGGGCCGTGGTTTCTTATAAATGGGACGGTTATGAATTCGTCGATGTCTTGGACGCTGGTCGCGAAATGCAGGTCGCCGCCTTTATTGAAAATTGGCCAAAGTTTCAAGCGGATACACGTCCAGGGAAAACATGGAAGATTCGTGGATCGAGTCTCTATTACAGCACGATCTTTAATAACAAGGATCCGTTTATTGGAATTCCCTTTCGTCCAGTTAATCCAAATGAAGCAGGCAGTAACGTTTCAAACGGGCACCACAAGTCGGTGACTACCAACAGTTATAATTCAGGAGATACTCATATTACACGTTCTAAGCCGATGGACTGGGATGGTTACCGATGGGGCTTTGACGATAATGCTATTCAGCGTTTTCCTCGTGGTCGCGAAATACAACATAGTAACTGCTTAATTGGAAAAGACCTCACTTTAGGTTTTAAGTCGGAACACGCAGCGCAATACGTGAGTGTATACGACCCGACGACTACAGGAGTCTGGCGTTGGGAAGCGCCGACCATCTACATGTTGAATCATCTGAATAAGGCTTACTCTTTTGACGCTCAATCAGAGAACTTAACTGACCGAACCAATACTGGTATATCTTTTAAGCCAGCCTCGGGGTATGGCGGCTGTATTTATGCGACGGATAATGGGAGCCGCGCGATCGGTATTTATGGTGCAACTACTGCAGTAGGTGGTAGCATTAGCCACTTTAGTATTTTTAAGCCAGGCACTTTTGGTAATGTGCAAAAATGTGGCGCGGTGACTCCTTGGGCAAATCGTAATGCAAATACCACTTACACTGCACGCTCATACATTATTGCAGGGTCTCTAAATTCAGTAAAGACGGTCATGCGCCAACTCTACAACCAGAGAAGCAGCGTGCCTAAATGAAATAGCCTCTGCCGACTATAGCTAGTTGCTTATTGTGTCATTGCCTGATGTTTCATATGAAATCTGTATATAAATCCATCGCCGCTGTGGCGAGTCTACTGATACTGATTTTCGTCACCATACGGTTTACGAAGCATTCAGTAGTGATCATTGAAACGGCAGATGTGGAGAAACAGCAGAAACCATTAGAGCAGGGTGATATTTCAACTGGCCTAGCATCTGCGGACATAGAGGTGGCGTCGACACAACTGGCCAAAGGTCCGATAGATACGCTTAAGCAGCTACTTCAATTTGGGGCCTCTGAGACTGAAGTGGTCGCATTTTTCGAGAGTTTGACCGACAAACAGTGGGACCTCGTTGCACTGGAATTCAAAGACATCCTCGAGAGTCTCCGCCAAGATCATCAGAACTCTGCGATCTTGGCGGCTTTCGGGATTTTTATAGATCTTTGGACTCATGAAGATCATCTAGCTACGTTAAACTATTTGAATACGATTTCAAAGATGCAGTTAGACTTTGACTATGATGTTTATCAAAGCATTCCGCTTTATCATTGGCAGCAAAATGAGCCAGCGGACTTTAATCAGGCGATCGAGGCATTATCCGAAAATGTGGCTAATGAGATCGAAGGTGGGATTGCCGAGCCTCTAGGGGCCTATTATTTAAGGGTGCTCGCCAAACTTTATTTTGAAAATGATTACGGACAAGAATGGCTAGACTGGGCAAACGCTCAAGAAGCGGACGGTAATACGGACACGGCTATCGTGGCACTTGCCAGTATCAGTCAATATGCAGGCCCAGAAATGATGGAGCCAGTTGCTGCAAAACTGAAAACGTATGATACAGATATACGACTCAGAAGCGCGATACCTGAGTTTTCTGTGAGCTATGTAAATCAAGAGCCTGAACAGGCGCTGCAATGGATCGAAAGCCTGAGCATGAACTCTAGGCATGCGGCACTTCAGTCTGCATTTGAGACGCTTACAGTCACTGAACCAAAGCGGGCACTTGAATGGCTCAATAACGAAGATGTGATCGACAGAATCGGGTCACCTAAAAAAGAAACTGAATTCGTCGATCTGCATGCCAGCGAAGTGTATGATCTTTTAGTAAACACATTTCTAAGCACTACACTTCGTAATCAAGACAGTGCACTGCTGACGCATTCTGAAATTGAGCACTCTATCGATGCGATGAGTAATCCAGAGTTGCAAGCGTCTCTTCGTGAGCAATTAAAGCGCTCACTTGAAAACCTGAATTAATACTTTATGTCCTCAAAGGAGCTTTACGACCAGCTCTTTTGAGTCGCTGCCATTCTGCACTGTATCAGCTGATTTGCGGTCGACGCATGCCACCAGTTTGTCGTATTCGGGGGGTCGACCATGGCCTTCGATTGTAAGGTATACACACTCGCATCAATGACTGGATCGAGAAAAATGTATGCTCACAATGTCGCCTAGAGGCCCGAAAAATTTTTATCGATGAGGAGTTTTTTTGCCCTCATCTATGTCTTTTAGACTGTATTCCTTGCGGCATTTTTACCCGTAGGCGTCGCGGTTTGCAGAGACATTTTCGGTGAACACGAAAGCTAGTTTCACGACAATGGTCCATTATTGTTTCAAGGTCTTTGATGTGAAAAGAGTGGCGTATGCGCGCGCGCATTGAGCTTCGAGAGACTGAAATAGAAGGCGTTAGCTGCTGCGTCGATGGCAGCCTGAAGTAAAGCATCGAAGCCTGTGGGTGCTAAGATTTAGGTAGTTGGTTCGGCTACGTTTATTGGTAGTTTTATTAAACTGGCTTGCGGTTCATGCCCAACCAAGCGATCGCTAAGGTCGCGATGGAACTGAGTGGCATAAGGATGGCTGCGAGTAGTGGGTGCATCTTGCCCATTAGGCAGAGGGTGACTGCCGCGATGTTGTAGAGCACGGCGGCGGTGAAGACCATCTGGATGGTATGGCGGCGTAGCTGTGTAGTGGTGAAGAGCTCAGGGATACAGCGAAGACTACGGCCAAAGAAAAAGAAATCGGCAGAGGCTTGTAGTATGCTGCGGTCGACGACTGGGGTGCCGCGGCAAATTGCTTTATCGAATGCTAGGCTATCATTGACTCCATCGCCGATCATAAGCGCGGAGCCGTTTGCCTGTGTATCGATCCAATCTGCTTTGTCGCTGGGTGTGCAACTGGATCGTGTGTGTGCTTCTGATAAACCGAGTTGCTGGGCGATCTGTGTGACTCGGCTCTCGATGTCGCCGCTTAAGATGGTGGTGCGGATCTTGGCTTGTTGAAAGGCTTCGATAGCTTTTTTTGCGTCGTCCCTAACGTCTTCACTGAAGTGGAAGACTGCGATGAGGAGTCCGTTTTGACGTAGGGCGGAGTGGGCGTCTGCTGCATCGCTGTGAGCGGCTTTCCAGTTGGGCTTACCAAGTGTCCATTCGTTGTGTGCCGCGGCTTTCCAAGCGACGCCGTTGCCCACGAATTCTTCGACTATAGGGACAGACAAGAGTGCCTGTCCGAGATGTGGGTGATTGGCGAGTAGGGCTTCTCGGAGTGAACGAGCGATTGGGTGTAAGTTATGATCGACTAGGTGTGCCAGCGCTTGGATAGAGAGTGGGTCCAGTTCTTGGATGGCCTTTGGGTTGTCTAAGCGTGGGATGTCCATCGTTAAGGTGCCAGTCTTATCGAAGACGACTGTAGAGACTTGGCGGATACGTTCCCAGATCTGACTGGTTTTGATGAACAGGCCTGCCCTGCGCAGTCGGGTCGTCGCAAATTCGTCACACATCGGCAGTGCGACGCCAAGCGCGCATGGGCAGGAAACCACCAAGATCGAGATTAATACTTGTGTGGCCTTGAGCACATTTCCAGTGCTTACGAGCCATGCGGTAAAACCGACTCCTGCGATGATCAGAATCGTGCCGATATACCATTTGAGGACGGTTTGTAGGCGGCTCTCTTGAAAGACATCACCGGGGCGTTCGAGTAATTTGGCGAGCAGGCTGTCTGCCCAGCTCTCACGTGCACGAAAACGTAAACTCTGCATCCCGACATTGATCGAGCCTGCGGGGGTGATACGTTCTCTTTTCCAGATGAGGGGTTCGGCCTCGCCGTTGATCCATTCGAGACTGAGGGTGCCGCTGTCATCAAGGAGATCTGCTGCGACTGGATTGATTTCCCCAGGCGCAATGCTGTATTCGAGATCCTTGGTGACGGATTGCACCGTGATGGATTGGCCATCGTTAGCGCCGCCGAGCTGTGTGACTTTTCGTGGCCCAACTTGTTGTCGTTGCAGGTGGCTTCGGTTCTTTTCGAGTGCGTATTCTTGCAGCCAGCGCCCCGCGAGCATGAGGAAGACAAAAGTGGCGACGAAGTCGAAATAGATGAGCTCGATCGTGCCGCTATACCAACCGATAAGCGAGCCGAGGTAAGCTGCAATCAGTCCAGTCGCAATTGGTAGATCGATGTGAAGCACTTTGTTTTGTGCTGCTTGCCACGCTCGATGGATGAAATAGCCACCGCCTACGCATAAACTTAACGTGGCAAAGAGTGCACCGAGTAATTGAAAGAGTGGAGCGAGAAAGAAATCGTCTGCCATGCCCAGATACCCTGGTAGGGTGAAGAGCATGGTGTTGAGTAGAAAGAATCCGCAGAGCCCGATGCGATGCGTGAGTTGCTTAGTGCTGTTGTGGACGTTTGAATCTTCAGTGTAGAGGCTGAGGCGATAGCCGATTTTTTGTAGCTCGGTGGCGAAAGCTTTGATGTCGAAGTGCGCGGTTTGCCAACTGAGTTCGACAGCACTGGAACGTGGATCGATTCGCACACCTGCGGCGCCTGCTTGGCGCTTAAAGATGGCTTCGATCAACCAGACACAGCCAATACAGCTGATGCCTTCGATGCTGAAACGTATGTGGGCGACTGGCTTCTCTGTGGTGACTTCGACCTCGCGGATCGCAGCTTCAAGCGCAACCGTGTCATTCTCGTGAAAGACCTTTGAGCCCACTGGGGGAACGACTTGATCGCCTTTGAGCTCATAGAATCGACCGAGGTCTTGTGCGTCTAAGAGTTGCGCCACGTAGTAGCACCCATGGCAGCAAAAGTGTTCATCGGATTTAGGGATGAAGGGCGTGCCACAGTGTGTGCACTGTGTGCTCTTTGCTGATGCGGTCGCGGCCATTGCAGCGCGTTACTTTTTGCAACGTCCTCCGCACTTACATTTTTTGCAGCTGTCTTTGGGTTTAGTCGTTTGATCACACATATTAATTGGTAGTTTATGGTTGTTGTTTGAGTTCGATGGTTTGCGTCGGGTGGTCTTTCGCGATTTTGATGAGCGTGAACCACGCAGCCGAGACGAGCAGAAACGCCAAGACCACGGGTATCCAAAGCGACCATGCAAATTTCTTTTTAGCACTCATTATTCAGCGACCTTCCAAAGTCGTGGATTCGGACCGAGGAATTCGGCTTCGCGCGTGATAATTTCTTTTTCACCGTCTGGTGATACAAGGGTGAGGGTGAATGGGAACTGGCCTGTGTAATCGTCTTTATTGATGGAGATGATGACTGGACGAACCTCTTCACCCATGGGGGGCACGGTGATGCCTTTTTCGTTGCCCTCCATTCGGTAAGCCTGTCCTTCAGCAGCGCTGCTGATTTGATAGACTTTGGTTTCGTTGGTTTTGTTGATCACACGAACCATGTATTGATTACGCACGCCTGTGTCGGTTAAGAAGTAGGGGGCTCCCGACATGCGCACGACGTTCATGTTTGCACTGCGTAACTGCATTGCGGAGAGCGCAAATGCAGTCGCGCCTACTAACATAAGCGCTGCGTAGATGAATACCCGTGGACGTATGATTCGGCGTTTCTTTGAATCGAGACCTGCTTGGGAGTCATAGCGAATGAGACCCTTTGGACGGTTGAGTTTCGCCATGATGGTGTTGCAGGCATCTATGCAGTTGGCGCAACCGATACACTCGATCTGCAAGCCTTGGCGAATGTCGATGCCGGTGGGGCAGACCTGCACACAACGGGTGCAATTGACACAGTCTCCAATGCCTTCTTTCTTTGCGGGGCCGCGTGGTTCTCCACGTGCGACATCGTAGCCGATGATCATGGAGTCGTCATCAATCAACGCGGACTGCAAGCGTCCATAGGGACAGATGACGAGACAGAGTTGTTCGCGAAACCATGCAAAATTCCCGTAGATGATACCAGTGGCCACTGCCATGAAAACGAAGGTGCCCCAGTGTTCTTTTGGGTTGCTGGTCATCCATTGGTAAAGCTCAGGGATTGATATAAAGTAAGCGAGGAAGAGGTGCGCAATGAGTGCAGAGAAAATAAGAAAGAGGCCGTGTTTGAACACACGTTTAATGATCTTCTCGTTGTCCCAGTTTTGCTTGTCGAGTTTCTTGCGCTGGGTCGCGTCCCCATCGATCCAACTCTCCACACGGCGAAAGACGTGCTCAAGAAAGACCGTTTGTGGGCAGGCCCATCCGCACCAGATACGCCCTAAGAGCGATGTCACAAAAAAAAGCGAAAAGCCGAGTCCTGTAATCAGGAAGAATGCCATCCATAAATCTTGCGCGGCGAAGGTGAGACCGAATAAGTGGAAGCGGCGTTGTAAGACGTCGAGGAAGACTGCGGGATGGCCATTGATGGGTATCCATGGCAGGGAGACGTAGATACCGATGAGCAGCAGCGCAAAGATACGGCGATACGTGGTAAAGAAACCAGAGACATCCGCTGGGTGTAGGAAATTTCGCGAACCATCTATATTGATGGTCGTTGGCGTTTCACGGGATGGAGTGGCGGGTTTCATTGGTGTCTGAGTCTTAATCGTAATCGAATCATGGGTGATGGATTCAGATGAAGATTATGAGTAAGATTAAGGTCGGTTATGCGTATTCTCTTGTTTTAGGGAGCGTCCGGCTCCGTTCGGAGATCTCTGTCGGGACTAGCTAGACGTGTGCGTAAACCGAGATCTGCGCGTCCATAATGTTATTCTGTTGGTTTTAGATCTGGGTTCTTGCTTAGGACGAACGCGACGACTTCTGCGACACGCTTTTGGCCAAGCAGCGGCTCCCATGCTTGCATGCCTTTTTCAAGGACACCCTTGCTGATAGTTACATAGACTTCGGATGGTTTAGACCCGTGCACCCATTCGGCATCCACTAGGTTGAAACCAATACCGCCTTGAAGCTCTGCTCCGTGACAAGCGATACAATTCGTATTGTAGACTGCTTCACCTGCGCTGACAAAGGCAGGGTTACTGGCCATTTCCCAGAAGAGCTTGTCGTTGGTGACATCGATGGAATTCGCTAGACGCGCAGTAGCCACTTCTTCGAGCTTCGCTTCTAGACTCGCTTTATTGCCACCTTCATAGCTGCGATCGTCCATGACGAGCCAGTAGATGATCGAGAAGGTGATCATTCCGAAGAGAATACAAAGCCACCAGAATGGTAGACGCTGGTCGTATTCTTGAATGCCGTCAACGACGTGTTCACGTAGGATGATGCCCTCGGGTAGGTCTTCCTCCTTCACCAGGGTTTCGTTGTTTTCTTCGCCTGTGCTCATTTGTTGTGTGCGTTGGTGGTTGAACTGTCTCCATCTTCAAGAGGGAGATTTTCCATATGATTGACGGCATTCTTTTTCAAGAGCATGGCCCGAACAACGATCGCAAGAAAGACGCCGAAGGTGAGCCAGAAGGAGATGATTGGAACAATGGTGGTCCAGTCGTCGTAGATGATTCGTTTAAACATGATTTTAAATGGCTAATAGCTAATGAATAATTGCTAATGGTTGTAATTACTTGGTAGCGACTTCGTCTTTTTCGGATGTGAGCTCGTAAGTGCCTAGCTTTTGTAGGTAGGCGATGAGCGCGACGATCTCCTTGTCGGGATCGGTGAAGGCTCCTTTCTCTGCGAGGCGTGCGACAATGCCTGCGGCTTGTTCATCGATTTGTGCTTGGATGTCTTCTTCGGAGAGATCGATTGGATACGGCACGCCGAGCATACGCATTGCGTGGATCTTGTTTGGCAACTGCTTTACCTTTATTGGCTTTTTGAAGAGCCATGGGTAGTTCGGCATGTTGGATCCTGGAGAGACGCTACGTGGATCGAGCATGTGGAAATAGTGCCAGTCGTCGGAGCGTAGCCCGCCTTCGCGAGCGAGGTCTGGGCCAGTGCGCTTAGAGCCCCATTGATATGGGAAGTCGTAAACGTATTCGCCGAGGTGTGAGTAGTCACCGTAGCGCATGACTTCTGGAACGAGTGTGCGGATCATTTGCGAGTGGCAGTTGTAGCAACCCTCACTGACGTAGATGTCGCGGCCCGCGAGTTCGAGTGGTGTATAAGGAACTTGGATACGACCTTCGATGTTGTCCGCGCGTTGCATGGTCACCGTTGGGATGATCTGCACCGCGCCACCGATTGCAGCGGCGATGATGGTGAGCACGCTGAATCCGAAGCCGTGTTTGAGTAGTTTCTCATACCAATCATTCCAGGATGCTTTGCAGAACTCGAAGTGGGCGATCGCTACGATGATGAAGGTGATCGTAAGGAACATGCCAAAGATGAAGAGCGCGCCATTACTGAAGATCGTTAAGCAAAGTGCAAATACGATGAGAGCGGAGTAGATGACGGGCGCGTTGAGGAAAGTGGAGAATCGTTTCTCAGACGCATTCTCTTCTTCGACAGTGATTTCAACAGTGCCGTTGACTGGAGTGCCGCTGCGTGCGGTTTTCCAGATATTGTAAGCCAACATGAAGTAACCTGCGAGGTAGAGACCACCGCCAATTGCACGGAAGAGCATGACTGGACGGATCGCTTGAAGAGTGTCCAAGAAATTCGGGTATTGGAGCACGGTGCCGCCTTCAGTGGTGGCATTGAGCATGAGTCCTTGTGTGATCCCAGAGACCCACATCGAGGCGACGTAGAGTAGTATGCCGACCATACCTAGCCAGAAGTGTGCATTGGCCATGGCTACGGAGTGTAGCTTTGTTTTCCAGAGGCGTGGCGCGAGCCAGTAGAACATTCCCGCAGCTAGGAAGCCGTTCCAGCCGAGTGTGCCACTATGCACGTGACCGACTGTCCAGTCTGTATAGTGCGAAAGCGCGTTGACCGATTTGATGGAAAGGAGTGGTCCTTCGAAGGTCGCCATACCGTAGAAAGTCACGGCGGCAGCAAAGAATTTAATCACCGGATCGGTGAGCAATTTATCCCATGCGCCACGTAGAGTGAGCAGACCATTGAGCATGCCAGCCCAAGACGGTGCCCAAAGCATGAGCGAGAAGAGCATGCCGAGTGTTTGCAGCCACTCGGGGAGGGAGGTGTTGAGCAAGTGGTGAGGTCCAGCCCAGATGTAGATGAATACTAGGGACCAGAAGTGAATGATCGAAAGACGATACGAATACACTGGGCGATTCGCGGCTTTGGGCACGAAGTAATACATGATGCCGAGCATTGGTGTGGTGAGGAAGAACGCTACGGCGTTGTGCCCATACCACCATTGCACGAGGGCGTCTTGGACGCCGCCGAAGATGGGGTAACTGTGTGTGAAGCTCGTGGGAATCGAGAGGTGATTGACCACATAGAGCATCGTGATCGTGACAATGGTTGCGATGTAGAACCAGATGCCGACGTAGATGGATTTTTCGTTACGTTTTGCAAGTGTCCAGAAGAAGTTGGCGGCAAACACGAGCCAGATGACGGCAACGAGAATGTTGATGGGCCAGATGAGCTCTGCATATTCTTTACCACGGCTGTAGCCGAGCGGTAGGGTGATCGCTGCGCAGACAATGATGAATTGCCAGCCCCAGAAGTTTATCTTCGAGAGTAGGTCGGAGGCCATGCGCACTCGTAACAAGCGTTGCGAGGAGTAGTAGACCCCAGCAAACATCATATTGCCCACAAAGGCGAAGATCGCGGCATTGGTATGCAGTGGGCGGAGGCGACCAAAGGTCAGCCATTCCATATTAAAGTTAGCCTGCCAGAAATTTAGCTGTGAGGCGATGAGGACACCGGCTCCCAAACCCACAAGGGCCCAGAAGATGGAAGCGATCATGAACTTCCTTACAATGTCATCATCGTAGGTGATGGTGATGGTGGTGGTCGTGTTGTTTGTATTCATCTGCGTAAAGCGTTTTTCGGGGTTTCCACATCGAACGGTCGCAAGGCATCCTGCTCGGGGCTATTAAAGAAAGTGTTCTGATTGCGACGTTCGCGCAGGAAGAACAGCAGAAACAGTGATGCGAGGAGCATGCTGAGAAAGACGGTGAGTAAGAGGACGTTCATTGTTGTTTGGTAGTGGTCTCTATTGAGCGACGAAGGGGCAGTCGGTGCGGAAATCTTTGCGGGTGCAGTGCTCGATCTCGTTGGCAAAGTAGCCTGAGAGCGCGTGGTTGATGCGGTCTTGGCAGCAGGTGCGGTCGAGTTGGTTGAACTCGTGGTCGCAGTCCCAATCTTCGTCGAAGATGCTCATGAAGGCACTCAGTCCAGAATCGTGGAGCTCGATGCAGATACGGCCACCGAAACAGCGTTGTTTGCAGTCGCAAGTAGCTCCGATAAAAGAATTTATGTGGATAAGGTTGTCGTTTTTCTCCGGCGCTTTGCCGCTTTCGATGATTTCGACAACTGAATCAAAGGCGTCTGCGAAAAATGCATAAGGGACGACACCTGTTTCCGACACTTTTCCGTTGGGAGTCGGGACCTCCGCTTCAGTCAACCAGTTTTCGATCACTTGATCCCGGTTGTCTCTGAGGTAGTTGATTAGACGTGCGTGCATGGTCTTGATTATTGCAAATCCATGCCTACGCTGTCTCAGCATATTGCGCACATAGCTGCGCATATTTTCTTATATCGATAAAAACTGAGTCCAGAAATGCTAACAAAGTCTACCGGAAGTAGTGCGGCATGTGATGCCGAGGCATCGCAGTCACGTCGTCGCCGACAGTTGAGTAGCAAGCTCTCTAGCACCCAATTGTTTAAGGATTACGAAAAGGCATTTTACGAAGCAACGGGTCTACCATTGGCGATTCGACCGGCGAAGGCCTATGACAATGCGCTTAGGGAAACCCCGGGAGAGAACCCGTTTTGCGCGATATTGGCGCGCACAAACGCGGGTTGTGCAAACTGCCTGAAAATGCAGGAAGAATTGGAAGTGAAAGCAGGGCTAGAGCCTAGATCACTCCATTGTTTTGCGGGTCTTTGTGATAGTGCGGTGCCCATTCGTGTGGGTGATGAACTCATCGCCTTTTTACAGACTGGGCAAATCTTGCTACACCAGCCCAATCAGGAGGAGTTTTCTCGCACGACCAAGCAACTGCTTGCATGGGGGAGCCAAGTGAATTTGAAAGCCTTGGAAGAGGCCTATTTTCAGACTAAGGTCTTTGATGAGGGGCAGTATGGTGCCATGTTACGTCTGCTTTCGACCTTCGCCGAGCACCTCGCTACGATTAGCAATAGCATCGAGACTGAGGCCGCAGCTGAGGAGCCCAAGCTTGTCAGCAATGCGAAGCGCTATATCAAACAGCGCTATAGTGAAAAAATCTCGCTCGATGAAGCTGCGCACGCGGTGAATGCAAGCACTCGTCATTTCTGCAAAGTTTTCAAAGAGGCGACTGGTATTACCTTTACGGATTATTTAGCGCGTGTGCGGGTCGAAAAGGCTAAAAACATGCTGCAAAATCCGCATTTGCGTGTGAGCGAGATTGCGTTCGAAACCGGTTTTGAATCGATTTCGCAGTTTAACCGCTCCTTTAAGCGCGTGACAGGGAAAACTCCGACTCAGTTTCGTGATCAGACCGACTAGTGAATTCAGATGCAGAGTCGCTATAGGATCTATCCAGAAGATGACTTGGTGGTTCGCTTAGGTTTGGATTATTGAACCGTTAATTAACCTTAATTAACGTCAATTTTGTGTGAAAGGCTGTAGTGTGCGAGCTTGTCTCGCGCCCGAGGTGTGTTGGATGTGCCGTAGGCCTGAGCAAGCGGTCTCAAAAATACAAAACACTTACCTCGATCCCTACATATTTGTTTCTTAATCTTAATCCTCTTTATTTCGCATAAATCCTTACCAGCCAAGAGTTCGATTAAGATTACGATTATGAGTAAGATTAAAATAGCGACACTCGCAGATGTGAGAATTCGTCACATTTCAGCATCACCACACATTTCAGACACCACTATTCGTAGAGCGACGTGCCTACACTTCTGTCTTATTGATGAACTGACGGTTCAACGCATCATATTAGGCTCAGTGGCTTAGTAGTGTCGAAAGCTTGAGTGATTGCATCAGCCTAGTGAGGTCTTCTGGGAGTGGAGCTGTATAGATCTGCTGCTCGAAGTGTGGGTTCGTGGGCAGAGATAAGCGTGATGCGTGGAGTGCTTGTCGAGGGTGTAAGTTACAAGGTGGTGAGCGATACCACTCTTCGCCAACGAGTGAATGGCCTAGGTGCTGGAGGTGGATACGGATTTGATGGGTTCTGCCCGTGGAAATAAGGGCACGTAGGAGGCTGAAGTCGTTGTGACTATCAATGACTTCAAAATGGCTACGTGCGTCTTTGCCATCTGGATGGACTCCAAGTTGACCAGTAGGGTCTTTTCCTATGGGTGCATCGACATCGATGGATTGCCAGCTTGGACGACCGTGAACGACTGCGGTGTATTCTTTTGTTGTTTCTGGGTGACTCCAGAGTGTTTTGATCGGCTGCACCCAATCTTTACGGCTGGTGAAGCAGCAGATGCCAGAGGTGTCGGCGTCGAGTTGATGCAGCGCCCAGACCATCGCGCCGTGGTAGCGTATGAGGTGAAGCTGGATACAATCGTCGTCTTCAACAGTGCGGCCAGTGGTGGGCCATCCGTGCGGTTTGTTGAGGATGAACAAGTCCTCTGTGCGAGACAGAATAAAGGGCTCAATGTCGAGCGTGCGCATCCGACTAGATTGTTTCTGCTGCGACTGGGTTGCGAAGGCAACCAATGCCTGTGATCTCAACGGTGAACTGATCTCCTTGTTTGAGGAAGCGCTGCGGATCTGCAGCCATCCCGACCCCGGACGGCGTGCCCGTTAAAATGACTGTTCCAGGTAAGAGCGTGGTGCTGCCACTGAGGAATGAAATGATCTCAGCAACCGAGAAGATCATGTCGCCAGTCCAAGACTCTTGGCGTATGTCGCTGTTGAGAATGCCGCGAATGGGCAAGATCTGCGGATTCGGAATGCGATCGGCAGTGACTAGGATCGGACCCAGCGGGCAAAAGGTGTCGAAACTTTTGCCTTTCACCCATTGCCCGCCACCGTGGAACTTTTGCCAATCTCGGGCGCTGACGTCGTTGGCGCAAGTATAGCCGAGCACGTAATCGAGTGCATGATCCACTGAGACGTTTTTGCAGCGTTTGCCGATGACCACTGCGAGTTCGGCTTCAAAGTCGACTTGGTCGCTGTGGAGGTGGCGAGGGAGAAGGATCAGGTCGGATGGATGGCACACCGAGGCTGGATTTTTCATGAACACCACCGGGTGCTCGGGGAGGGGGCTGCCTGTTTCTTCGGCATGATCTTTATAGTTGAGTCCGATACAAAAAATAGCCGTCGGCACGATGGGAGCGAGTCGCTTGATTGGCTGCAACAGTTCATCGGTTTGTTGGAATTTGCCGTAAAGGTCACCTTCGATGCGATAGACTTGATTGCCGATTTCGCTGCCGTAGTGAATACTGCCGTCAGCTTGTTGTATACGTGCGATTTCCATATTGAGGACACTGTTATCAGCTTTGAGATATCTTCAAATTTATTCTTGCACTTGTTTAGGTGCCTACCTTTATTCCTGCCTTCCCAAACATGGGGGCTTAGCTCAGTTGGTTAGAGCGCATCCTTGACATGGATGAGGTCGCAGATTCGAATTCTGTAGCTCCCACCATTTTTAGCCCGTCAGACTTTTCGAGTCGGCGGGC
>JABBCA010000050.1 GCA_018607135.1 Opitutales bacterium | reverse complement strand
GGGTGATCGCGAAGCGATGGTGCAACGCACCACCAATCCCCTACGGGAGGCCATTGTTAACGCGTAAGCTCAAACCATTCGACAGTAGATTTTGGATCTAAAATAGCGAGCGAATCGCTAACGACCTGTGTGGCCAATCAGGTTTCGAGTGTGGGCATGTGGTTTCTTACATGGAGTTGTGGCATTTGACTCTTTCACCGCTATTGATTCGTTACTCGTTTATCCATTAAACGTTAAAATAGAGATTTGCGTAGATCGACCATCTCACTTTATGATCTGTGCTACTGTTTCGCTTCGAACTATACTTCTCTCCCGCATGCATCGGCTTCTAAAAAGACAGATCAGAGAATCTTTTAAAGATACGGGTCTCGACAATGAAGAGTTCAGCAAGTTCGTAGGCAAAGTGCACCGTAGCTACGTCAAGTTTGAGCGCTCAATTCAAGCACTCAAGCAGATGGAAAGCACCGAAGCGTTGGTTCTCGTGCATGATGAGGCAATTAAAGCTTCTCAGCTAAAATTAAAAGAAATCACCGATCGATATGAACGCACATTAACACGCCAAAGCGGAATGACACTGGTGTTCATTAAAGACGGCGACAGCTTTCGCTACACGCTCGCACGTGGAAAACTGCTCAAAATTTTAGGATATAAACCTGAAGATATCGAAAATAAACGTGTTGAAGAGTGCTTCACAAAGCACCCCGAATTGATCTGTTTAAATAATGAGCATTATGCCGCGGCATGGAACGGGGATTTATGCACCTACAAAATTTCACATCCTAAAACCAAGTCGACCTATACATTCGCATTACAACCTATTATACAGGATGGGAAAATAGTCGAAGTAATTTCGACCTGCAACGACATCACTCAACAACTTGCTGCAAAAAACGAGATGATCCGCGCAAAGGAGGCTGCTGAAAACGCCAATCAGGCGAAAAGTGATTTTTTAGCGA
Source organism: Opitutales bacterium (assembly GCA_018607135.1). GTDB lineage: Bacteria > Verrucomicrobiota > Verrucomicrobiia > Opitutales > Coraliomargaritaceae > JBPOFY01. The sequence goes on along the minus strand of JABBCA010000050.1, from coordinate 13,797 downwards.
ACATGAGTCACGAGGTGCGCACCCCCATGAATGCCATCATGGGTATGACCTCGTTAATGTTCGAAACCGATTTAAACGAGGAGCAGCGAGACTACTTGCAGACTATTTCAAGTAGTAATGAGAGCCTACTCAATGTGGTAAACGACATACTCGATTTTTCAAAAATTGAAGCGAACCAAATTGATTTTGAAACTGTTGATTTTGAATTGGCTGACTTAATTCAAAGTTCGCTCGACTTGTTCACAGCCAAGGCCGCTCAAAAAGAAATCGAACTCATCTATGAGATTGCGCCGAATGTCCCGAACGATGTGGTCGGTGACCCTACTCGAATTCGCCAAGTGCTCGTCAATCTTTTAGGCAACGCATTGAAATTTACTGAAATCGGTGAGGTCATTGTCAAAGTGACTCAATTAGAGGGAGCTACAGGAGTCGACTACTTGAATGATTATTCAAATTTAGTGACGCTGCAATTCGAAGTGGCAGACACTGGCATTGGCATTCGTCCAGACCGTAAAGACAAATTATTCAAAGCATTTTCACAGGCTGACAATTCCACTACGAGGCGTTTCGGCGGAACTGGATTAGGTTTAGCAATTTCACAAAAACTCACGCAATTACTTGGTGGTCATATACATTTCAATAGCATTGAAAATGAAGGCACCAGCTTCTTTTTTACAGTTCAAGTGAGCGTTGCCCCAGACGCAGAAAGCAGAAACATTGATACGGGTCCACTTAAAGGCAAGCGCATCTTGATCGTCGAAGGCAATGATACACATGCGCAATTAATCGAAAAATACTTACTACAATGTGGGGCTGAGGCGACCCTAGTGGCAGATTGCAATGACGCTTTGGAAGTAATCGATGCATCCTACACCTTAATCGATTTGATATTAGTCGATGTCTTCGCTCCAGAGATGGACGGCATCACACTGGTTAAGGCGATACGCCAGCATCACTACGCAAAAGTTCGGCACATGAAAGTCATTATGTTATCGGGTCGACCCGATAGCAGCGCTCGCACTCGAGCGATTAATTTAAAGTGCCTTAATTACGTAACCAAACCAATAAACATACAGTCACTGCTCGAAATACTAAGTGATGTTTTTAGCGCACATAGCGGACATAAACTGTCTCATGAACAGCATACAATATTGCCTAGCCTACAGCCTGACGACGAAGATGGTATCGATCGCACTCAGCTTCGCATATTAGTAGCGGAAGATAACAAGGTGAACACACAAGTGCTACGTATCCTCCTCAAGCGGTTGGGCTTTACTGGAATTGATTTTGTATCTGACGGCATGGAAGCTCTTGCATTTTTACATGCAAAAGACATTGATGTAGTCTTGATGGACATCCACATGCCTCGTATGGACGGATTGGAAGCTACTAGGCATGTTCGAAGAGAGCTACCCTACAATCGGCAACCATATATCTTAGCTTTGACCGCTGCTGCTTTGAAATCGGATCGCGAAGCTTCATTAGAAGCTGGAATGGATGGCTTCTTGACCAAGCCAATTCGACCCAAAGAGCTCGAGGAACACTTATTGACTCTCCTTGCTAAGCGTAGTGAAAGAGCGAAATGAGCTTCGGGCCTATAAACGTGATTCTGAAAACCTCGAAAGATTGTTTCGTATCTGGTCACGATAACCTCGGATAGAATTGAATCGCTTGCGATAGAACCCGGTAGAAATTGCTTCATCCGTATCGTAGATGTCGCTTTGCACCTCCGACATCATACCATTAAGAAAGCGTCTGAGCATCTGAATATTGTGGGAAGATGCAGTTCCGCGTCCCCAATTGAAGTCGCTTGATATATCATCATAGAGATGTCCAATCGACTCGTCGTCGCGGTATGAAGTCACCAATTTTGATTCGTAAAGGAGCATGTAGCTAATATTCCACATAGCAGCCGTGCGACTTTCGAATTTCTCGTAAACTTCGCCTTGGTCAAATAAGTCTGATAAACTTATTTGCTCCCAATTAATCTCTCCATCTAAGCGGTATCCAAAGCGGCGTATTTTATCAAATTCAGTATTCTCGGTCCATTTACTATCCGAGCTATAGTCTTTCAAATGTGAGGCGACTGCGACAACAGTTCCCAAGGCATCATGCACAATTGGGCTGCCGCTATTACCTGGGACAAATTTGGCAGACACCTCGAGCTCTGTAGGACCAATACCTTGTATTTCTCCTGTCAGCCGAGTTGCGACGTTAGCACCACTCGAGTTACCCATTACAGTAATTGATTGCCCAATCTTAACTTCATCAAAACTGAGCGAAGGTGAAAGGGATAATACAGGCCCGCTCCACTCCACAGGAACAATTGCAATATCTCGATGCCTACTAAGAAAGGCCGCGTCTTCTATCTTAACATTAACGCCTTCAATGGTAGTAAAAGTCGCGTCCCGTGCGGCACCGAGGACGTGTATATTTGTAACTAGAAATTCTCGACCTTTAATACTAGCCATAAAGCCAGAGCCCGAACCGCCAGCTCCTGAAATAACTACCAAAGCCCCCGTAGGTATATCATTATATGCGGATGAAACGGTTTCTTTTTGTTGGGCGGCACCTATGCTTCCTGTTGCCAATGATAACTCTTCCTCGGCCTGCATCAATTCCGCGCGCAATCGGTCCACCTTATCTTGCAAACTCTCGACCGATTCCGTGGAATGTGGCACAGAAAATGGATCTTCTTGATAGTCTGGGACTGGCAGCACCCCTTGCCCCACAACTGGACTGGCGTAGACTAAAAGTGCGAACGCTGAGCAGCCAAATCGAGCCCTTAAATACGAATACGAAAATAATCTCATCTTATCAAACTTGTCGGCTTTTAATTTTACGAATTGCCCACTCAGCATGCTCAGCCACCATAGCGTCTTTGCCAAGAGCAATTTCCTCGAGCGCATTGATATCGTTACTGGTTCCAACATTTCCAAGCACAACACATATGTTGCGCTTGAAGCGATGTAGTTTTAACCGCCGCATGGGCGACCCCTGCATGCGCACCTTAAACAGAACGTCGTCCCAGCTAAGCATCTCTCTCAATTCGGGCAATTCACGAATTGTAAATTTAGGTTCGGTCGTCTGAGTCGCCCATTTGTTCCATGGGCAGACATCCAAGCACTCATCGCAACCGTATAGACGGTTACCAATAGCGTCACGGTATTCCAGAGGGATACTGCCATCATGCTCAATTGTCAGATATGAAATACATTTTCGAGCGTCCAGTTGATATGGAGCCGTAATTGCCTGGGTCGGGCACACATCAATGCAGCGAGTGCAGGAACCACAGCGGTCTTTGGACTTTTCACTAGCTGCAACAAGTGGAAGCGTGGTAACGATATTTGCTAGAAATGACCAAGTGCCTCTCTTAGGTTCGATTAGAATGGTGCTCTTACCTTGCCAACCAACACCAGCAGCTTCAGCGATTGGTTTCTCTAATAACGGACCAGTATCCACATAAGGGCGCTGCTCCCCGCCAAACTCTTCACGCATAATTCGGCAGAGACGCTTCAAACGCCTGAGCATAAAATTATGATAATCATCTCCCAGGGCATATTTTGCGACTCTGAATGCACGATCTGGGTCTGGCTGATAGTAATTCAGCGCGAGCACGATGATTGATTTTGCTTCAGGAATGATGCTTTCAGGAGACAACCTACGGTCATTATTACGCGACATCCATTCCATTGTCCCGTTTTGACCCGACTGAATCCAATCTAGATAGTATTGTCTGCGCAGGTTAAGCGGGACCGCAGTCACCCCAAAAGTGTGAAATCCTAATGATAAAGACTCCTCCCGTAATCGCTGCTTAATAAAATCAGACATTGCTCTCGGAAAATGAGAGCAAAACGGATTGAGGCAATACTAAGCCACCACTCGATAAACGATGAAACCATGTTATATTTCCTTGGATTTCAATAAGGAGCATGCAAAATATGCTAAACACGAGGTTGATGCCGCGTGAAGTAAAATCGTATCCCATGCCAGCCAGCGACTTCTATAGCCAGACCCTCAGCCAATGGGTAAGAGAAAATCGCATTCTCGCAAATGTTGCCTTGGCGTTTCTGTATATAGTATTAGCGCAATACGGTAACTTAATTTCCGGCTTACATCATCTGGTATCTCCTTTTTGGCCGCCTTTTGGGCTCGTCATGGCCAGTGTCTTTTTGGGCCGTCGAATACTACTTCCTGGGATATTTACGGGTGCATTACTCTCTCAATATATTTCAGGAAATCAGCCGATCGCTGCGGCTGCAATTGCCTGCGGGGTCACGTTGAGCGCGCTGTTTTCATTTTGGTTACTGGCTTACATCACCCGCTATAAAAGTTTACTGGGGCGTATATATATTCCGACATGGATTATGGCTGCGAGCTTACTCGCGCCGATTGTCTCTGCAACAGTAGGAATTTTTGCGTTATACCTCTTAGAAACTACAGCACCGAATGCTCACTTCATGATTGTTTGGTTTACCTGGTGGATGGGTGACGCCATCGGAGCGGTCATCATCGCACCAGTCATCATGACATTGTGCCCAGTCAAGATAAGTCCGTCATGGTTAATTAGACTGCTCCTCATTATCGTCCTTAGTGGGCTTACTTTTACGTTAATCTTTTTTGAAGGAACCAGTAGCACACCGATGCTATTTTTGGTCTTTCCAATACTTTTAATTGCATGCCATTGGTTCGGGCCATCGGGCTCCGCTTGGGCGACTCTCGGATTTACCTTATTTGCAATCAGCTCAATACTTACATTTAAAGAGGCACCAGTAACTGCGACCTTCAATGGCAATCGTTTACTTTTTGATTTTTTCATCTTCGCGCTGGCAGCAACTTCTTTAACGCTTTCGACTTTTTATCGTAAAGATTACTTCTTTTTCCCAGCGATTCTCTTCCTGATTGGATGGACTTTCTGTGGTTGGGCGCACTTCACCCTCAAGCGTAATTCCCAAGAATTAGACAAGGTTCGCTTTATAGAAATCACTCGGGAAGCCGAGCGATCTCTAAAGCATCGATTAAACATTTATATCGATGCGCTGCGCGCAAGTGCAGGATACTACATGAATTCAGAGGTCATGACCCGACATGAGTGGAAGGAATATGTAGCTTTTGTGAATATCAATCAACATTACCCTGGCATCAATGGTCTTGGATTCATTAAGCCATTCACTACTAGTGGCTTGAAAGCTTACGTTGACCAAGTCCATGCCGATGGCTTTGAGGAATTTGCTATAAAGTCTGTGCCCGGCGTGACGCGCCCTGCAGAAGAGGATTCAATCTACACACACTACATCGTCACTCATATCGAGCCCTTGGAAAAGAATGAACAGGCGTTGGGGCTGGATGTTGCATCTGAAAGGCATCGAAGACTCGCAGCAGATACCTCTCGCGATTGTGGAAGAGTCACGATGACCAGTCGTATTGAGCTAGTGCAGGACGAAAAATGCCAGCCAGGGTTTTTAATTTACTTCCCTATTTACAAGCCAGAGCACCCCACCACAACCGTAGCTCAACGACGTGAAGCATTTGTAGGCTGGGCCTATGCGCCTTTTATTACTACAGACTTCCTTGAAGGCATCCTTGGCTCTAGATCGGATCAAATTGATTTTGTAATCTATGACAATCCCGCGATATCACGCAAAAACGTGGTTTACAGTTCTCTGAGTGATACGAGTCAAGATTCCCCCACGGATTTTGAACATATCAGTAATCTTGATCTAGTCGGGCATGTGTTCACCCTTGGCTGGACTCGAGGCAGCGCATTCCAAGAGCAACAAACACACTCAGCAACCATCGCAACCGCTAGCTTAGCCTTGGGGACCTGTTTATTAGTAGGCATTGTCGTTAGCCTACAAAGCACAAATCGCAGAGTAAATTCCATTGTTGATCGAAAGACTGCAGAACTCCTACAAACAAACAGTCACCTACAAAAAGAGGTTAATGACCGTAAACACGCAGAGGCTGAAGCCGAGGAAGCCAAACAAGCCGCTGAGGCAGCAAACTTTGCGAAGAGTGAATTCCTCGCGACCATGAGCCATGAAATTCGAACACCCATGAACAGTGTGATCGGATTCTCAGAGCTGTTGGCGTCTAGTCGACTGGACCCAGATCAAACTCTCTGGACAAGCTACATTCGTAACTCAGGTAATAGCCTTTTACATATCATCAACGATATTTTAGACATTACAAAAATTGAAGCAGGCAAACTCAAGCTAGAAAGCATTCCCTTTTCGTTAAGCGGAACCATCAACGAAGTGGTCGGAAGTTTTGTGACCATTGCGTCAGAAAAAGGAATTTTACTCGATCATTTTGCTGATAACAAAATACCACCACTCGTGATGGGAGATCCAGTGCGCTTTAAGCAGATAATTACTAATTTGGTAGCCAACGCCTTGAAGTTCACAGCTCATGGTGGCGTAAAAATAACAGTGCACTGGAAAGGGTCGAAGACTACTGGTGTAGCTAGTGTCGAAATTTCAGATACAGGAATTGGTATTCCTCAAGAAAAACTAAAAACGCTTTTTGATAAATTCACTCAGGTCGATGGATCCACAACGCGACAATATGGTGGCACAGGCTTAGGGTTGGCGATCTGCAAAGAATTAACTCAGCTTATGGAGGGTGGCATCAGCGTAAACAGCACTCTGCATCAGGGCACCACGGTGACTGTTCGCGTCCCGTTTAAATGCCCTGAGCATAAGGAAGCTACCGTTCCAGCCTCCGACCTCCATAGCTCTAGCGATCATCCACAGTCAAACTCTTCTCAGTTACGCGTGCTGTTGGTAGATGACAATTTAGTTAATCAGAAGTTAGGCCTGACTATTTTGAAACGATTAGGATGTAATGTGGCAGTCGCAGACAATGGCCAAGAAGCTATCGATAAGGTTCAAGAAAGCGTGCCTAGTATAGTATTCATGGATTGCCAAATGCCTATAATGGATGGCTATGACGCGACTGCAAAAATACGAGCTTTGGAAGCGATACAGGCCATTCCGCCCCCTCCCAATGCCGATAAAATAATCATCATCGCGCTTACAGCCAACGCCTCTTCACAAGACCGACAACTTTGCTTACAGGCTGGCATGGACGACTATATGAGAAAACCATGTAGTATTAATGATTTCAAAGCCATGCTACAAACACACGCAAACATTGGAGATTTGTAATCGCTTGCTTTTGCAAGTGACAACAGTCGCACTTTTTTTAAAAACGAATCACAAATGAGTGAACCAATTTGTCCAGTTGTCATCGAGAACCTAGCAGAGCAAATCTCTGCAACACAGGGTGGCGTCGTGCATGCATCGCAGCTACTGCCCTATCTACCGGTGAACATCGGCTTAATCGATCAAGTATTGAATCGCATGGCTGAGTCAGATCACGTTGCCCGGCACGCAGTCAGCGATTTGAGTGCCTACGTGTTTAGAGATTCACTTTGCAAAAGTCCTTGTAAATTCGCACCGAGTAAATGTGTCTATTCGAATGAATCACTCGACAGCTACGAGTATAGCGTGCTCGCACCTATCATCCGACACAAAGTTGAGGCCGAGCTCAAGCTCATGGCTGAGGACCATGTTTGGCCGTCCGAAGCGGTATGGGAACATGAGTTATTTTACTTAATTGACAATTTGCCAGCCCCAGTGACCACCAGCACAATTGCTGGGCACTCGCGCCTGCCCTTGGCCAAAGTAGAGCAAAGACTGAAAGAACTAAAGCAGCGAGGCGACCTAGAATACCACGCAGAGCTGAAGTCTTGGACTCAAGCGCCTAGCAGATATCCAGAGGCAGCCTATGCACGTAACGACGCATTTATCCGTAAATTCCCTGGTGCGATCAAAGAAGAATTTGAAAACCGTCTGATAAAAGCACTCGGCACGTCATTCGGCATCCTTGCGCTCAGTTTCCTTCTCGCAATTACCGCAAAATTTCCATTTCCGTTGGTTGCACTCGGCGGCAGTGCACTCGCACTTATATTTTTCATGCGAATTATAAAAGCACCAGCAAAACAAATCCCAGCAATTTACCCTTCTTAAATACATCTTCGACAAACCTTCACCATGGCAAATACGACACATCAATTTCCCAACACAAAAAGCCCTGCACAATCGTTACTGGAAAGCTTTAGGGGGCCACTCGTTCTGGTTCTGATTGCGATGATTGCGGTCATCGTCTTCTTGTTTCAAACAGTTCGAGTTCAACGCGTTTCTGGAACAGAAGTCGGTATCTTGGTCAACAATGTCACTGGAGATATTACGGTAATTGCTGAGTCTGGAACGAATATATACAACGGATTGCTCAATTCATTTCACCTTCTCGACATGACCGTTCAGCGACTCGAAATGGTCGCTCAGTCGAATCGTGGGCAACGTAGCGGTCGCGATGATTTACGCATAAAAACTGTCGATGGTTCCGATGTCTTCTTAGACCTTACGATCAACTATCAATTACGCCGCGACATGGTGGAGGAAGTCGTGACGACTTCTGGTCTTGAAGATGCATACAAATACAAATGGGTTCGAGACTACTCGCGTTCTGTCTGTCGAGCAGTCTTTGGCGAAATGACCACTGAGGAATTTTATGATGCCAGCGTCCGTAACCAGAAAGCACAAACTGCCATGGTGGAGCTGAACACCTTGCTCAAACCCTATGGAATTGAAATAAGCAGTGTCATTGCCGAAAAGTTTAGCTTTCACAAAGAATACGAAGAACGTATTCGCGCTAAAAAACTCGCCGACCAAGAGGTCGAAGAACAAATTTCAAAAGCCAATGCTGCGCGCCAAAACCAAATCTTTCGCGTCGTTGAAGCGACTAAGAAAAAAGAAGTGGTTCTTGCATCATATGCAGGTGAAATGGAAAAACTTGTTGTTGAAGCGACTGCTAAGGCTGAGCAGGACGTTAAGCAGGCAGAAGCCTACGTAATCGATACTGAGCTGGGTGCTGACGCCACTTTTTATCAACGGGATAAGAATGCTCAAGCGATTCTAGTGAAAGCACAGGCTGAGGGAGAAGCACTCACAGCAATGGCTCAAGCCTACGAGGGAATCGGCGGATTCAACTTGGTAAAACGCGCATATGCGCAAAAAGTTGGAGATATGAAAATCACTGGGCAGCCCTTCACCATCGAGAGTAAAACGGAACGCTTGAGCTATCAGGACGAGGCTGCAGTCACCAAGAAAAAACCATCTATCAAGTAAGCAAATTCTGTTTCCTATCCGACGAATACGATCATGAAATTCATCAAATACCTCTCTATCCTCGTGATACTGGCAGTTGCCAGCATCTTTATTGCAGTAAGCTTCTTGTTTATTCGCATCGACCTCGGCCAAACAGGAGTCAGGACACAACAATATGATTTTCTCGGAAAAAAAGGCGTTGTCGAAGAAGACTTTGGCCCTGGTTGGCACCGCAACCTACCCCTGCTCGACACTTGGGATGTCTTCGATGCGACCGTCCAAACAACGGAGTTCACCACCGAAGAAGAACGTAAAGAGACAAAGAAAATCTACAGTTTCCTGTCAAAGACTTCTCGCCGCTATCTCGACTCAACTCCTGTCGGCGGCCCAGGCCAAGTAGAGCTAAAATCTAAAGACGGCTATACTGTGCGTCTGGATGTAACCGTAAAATATCGCATCAGCCCAGGACAGGTGTATCGACTCTACCAAGAGCTAGGTTCCGAGGTTCGATATAAAGGCATCGTTCGCGACCAAGTTCAAAAAACGATTCGCGACATATTTGGAACCATGCTCACCGAACAATTTTATGACCCTGAAGTGCGCCGCACCAAAACAACCGAAGCGACCACGCAGCTTGAAAGAGACCTCGCTTCAAATAGTATACAACTCATTGATATTCTGATTCGAGATATTGCCTTTGATCCATCCTATGAGCGCAAAATTCTTGATAAGAAGCTAGCTGACCAAGATGTGGAGCTAAACAAATCACGTGCCCTAGCCGAAGAGAAAAAAGGTGAGACGAATCGCATTGCGGCCGAAACTGAAGCCAAGGTCCGAGTCATTGAGCAAGAGCTCATAGCAAAGCAAGTAACTATGAAGGCTGAGACCGATAAACAAATCGCTCAGATAAATGCTGACGCTCGTTTGGAGGCTGCTAAGTTAAAGGCAGATGCGGACCTTTATAAGGCCGAACTCGAGGCTAAAGGCACCTTGCTTGAACGTGAGGCAAATGCTGAAGGTGAAAGCCTCAAGGCTCAAGCCTTGAACACACCGGGCGGTGAAAACTTAGTTGCTTTTGAAATCGTTGAACAACTGCACATCAGCGACATTACGGTATCCACTCAAAATAATGACTTTTTAGACGTGGATTCAGTGCTAGAAAAGGTCGGGGCGAGCGCAAAGTAAATCCCAGTCTGCTCGATCACTACTCTCCAAATCAGTGAAATGCTTTTTGTATTGCACGCCGCACGATAAGTGGTAAGCTTACTAACTACATATAAATTAGAATGAAATGCTTTCGCTTAATCAATTTAATGGCACTAGCCACTAGCAGTTTATTTGCTACAGGTGAAGATTGCTTTTTAACTAACGCTGGCATTCGCATGGGAGTTGATGACGAGAACTCTCTCAACCTACACAGCTACGAGGTGTATGCTACAATCGACTCACCGTGGAGCTGGAGCCTTGCCAATAACATCGAAGTAAACTTAAGCTTTGAAGCGGCACTAGGGATGTTAACGGGTGATGGCGCCACAGGTGCTTATACAAGGGTAGCACCTACCCTACAGGTTTCGTTTGCTGACTTTCCAATTTACCTAACCGTAGGCTCTGGACCCTCTTTCTATTCAGAGGATGGCTATGATGATTATGACATGGGTGGTCACTTCCACTTTACCAGTCGCGTTGGCTTGGGCTGGGACGTTTCGGAACAGTGGTCGGTTAATTACGGCTATCAGCATACCTCGAATGCCGACTTCGACGAGCCGAACCCTGGCTTAGACATGCACACCCTAGGGCTTGGTTATAGGTTTTAGTTCTGAATGTCCCGACCAAGAACCATGTCCCAAAGCCTTTTAAAATTTTGTGCAGAAGGATCCCTAAAGTAGACAAATTCGGCATGCTCGTCGACATGCTCAAGGTCAATTCGTAGTCCCCACAGTGGCTGAGTCGAATTCGGATACATTGCATAGCGAAGATCACCAATCACATTTTGATCTTTAGCGTATTGATACAAGTAATCTTGTGAGAAAAATCGAAAGCGTTCTACGTCATAGGCGAGCAAAGCCCCATCGTCTACCAAGAGTTTACGGTCTCCCACTGTGAAAGCATCTACTGAGGACCCTGCGTAGAGTTTCGGTTTCTCGAATGGCATCAGCTGAACTGCATCCACATAATAGCGACCTTCCACTCTGTAGACAATGCGCCACAATAGAGTATTCCCGAATGATGGACGAGCCGTCAACTGGGTCACCTCTAGGTGGCCGCGCTCCGCAGCTAACCCTGCCGCAAAGCGTTGCGCTCGTTCACGTTGAACCACGCCAAAGCAAAAATACAATCCGCAAAGAAATAAGGCCCATCTGGCCATAGCAGGCTTGCGCACTACAAAAGCTCCAGCAGTGAGCAGCACCAAGGGGAGTGTGAATAGTGGATCAATGATTGAGATAATGTCCCAAGACTCTCGATGATTTGAAAATGGCAGGTAGAGCAAGGTTCCGTAGCTAGTGCACGCATCGAGCATTCCATGGGTGAGCGCCCCTACGATACCGAACAGCGCAAGCTCTCGATAGCGCCATTTTTTCCAAAACAGGAGTCCTTTCAATAATCCAGCCACTAGTAAGCCAATGACAGGTGCACATATAAGTGCGTGGGTGAAATGCCGATGATATTCTAAAGCAAGCATTGGATCCGTCTCCGAGCGTATTAAGACATCGATATCAGGCGCAGCTCCAGCGATCGCTCCCACAAATATTGCACGTCGCACGCTCCCACTACTGCTCACGAGCGCGGCAGCCGCAGCTCCTATACTTGCCTGTGTCAAAGGATCCATGAGCAGCAAGCTGCCCACACTTTTGAATCTCGCAACTAATGAGTTACTTTTAGCCTTTAAAACTTCAGCAAACACCAATCATATCTGATTCGAATGATTTGGTTATATCGGTTTTTGTATCTGCCAGGCTTATTAATAGCTCTTCCTTACTACGGGCTGCGCATGTGGCGTCGAGGCGGTTACGGCAAAGATTTTCAACATCGCTTTGGTTGTATTCACCAGCTCCCCCAACCCATAGCAGGCAACAAGCGGATTTGGATACAAGCGGTTAGCGTCGGCGAAGTTCTCGCGATTGGCCCACTATTGAACGCATTACAAAAAAACAACTCTATCGAAATTGTTCTGACGACCACCACCAGCACTGGCTACACGGAGGCCCGCAAACGTTACGGCACACAGGCATTAGCGATTGGAATATTCCCATTAGACTTTTGGCTATTCTCAAGCAAAGCTTGGGGCCGCATACAACCCGACGCCCTCATATTGACAGAAAGCGAGCTTTGGCCAGAGCATTTACATCAAGCAAGGCGTAGAAAAGTGCCCGCCTTCCTTGTCAATGCACGCATCTCAGATCGCAGTTTCTCTCGCTACCAGAAAGTGCAGTCCCTCGCGATGCGCATGCTACAAAAGTTTGAACTCATCTTCGCTGCGAGCCAATTAGATCGTGATCGCCTCGTCAGCTTGGGTGCGAATACAAATAAGGTGCGCACGCATGGTAGTATCAAATTCGATGTGTCCATGCCTGCTCTTTTAACGCAAGATGAATGTGAATCTCTTAAACGAAGTCTTGGATTTACGCTAAGTGCTTCAAAGCAACCCTTTGTTTTACTGGGCTCATCCACTTGGCCGGGCGAAGAAGCACGGCTCCTAGAAATTCAACAGGCACTCATTGAACAAGGCACCGATTGCCGCCTCCTCTTAGTTCCGAGGCACGCAGAACGGGCTCCTGAGCTTATCAAACTTCTTTCCAGCCAGTCACTCTCTTGGTATCAGCGCTCCTCGGGTGACGCGCCCCCTGCCGACCTACGGATTCATTTAGCCGACACAACAGGAGAACTGGCGCAGCTGAGCCAAGCGGCAGACTTAGCGTTCATCGGCAAAAGTCTACCCCCTCATCACGAAGGACAAACTCCGATTGAGGCAGCAGGATTAGGAATTCCTAGCGTAATGGGTCCAGTAATGAGTAATTTTAAGGATTTATGTCGATCACTGGTTCGAGCCGGTGCAGCACTGCAAGTGCACGACTCGGAGCAGCTCAAAACAAGGATCCTTGAATTGTCTACGGCCCCCGCGAAACTACAGGAGATGAGCCTGGCTGGACGCACTTGGCATAGCGCCAGTAGAGGTAGTAGCCAACGAATTGCAGCCGATATTCTAGCCTGTTTAGATGCTTAATTTTTGCACTGATTAGCGCTGAAAAATAAGTAAATCACCTTACATTGGTCAGTAAGCGCTTGAAGCCATGGACGCACCCTGGAGTAACGTCTTTTTAGAGTGGTTAAGGAGGCGTTCTAGCCAGCTATGCTAAGGGTTTAAGAGCAACCGTGAAAAACTGCTCTTTTGTGATAGATTTTAGTAGCATCAGTCGTCCTTCTTCAGCATTGTCTTCTCCTTATGTCAGAACAAGATAAGCCAGAAGATTTAGAACCTACCAAAGCTCGAAAAGACGTCGCAAACGACGCCCCTGAGGACGTTTATGACTCGTCCAAAATTCAGAAGCTCGAAGGCCTAGAAGGTGTCCGAAAACGCCCCGATATGTATATCGGCGACACCAACGAACGTGGCCTCCACCACTGT
>JABBCA010000001.1 GCA_018607135.1 Opitutales bacterium | reverse complement strand
TTTTGGTCGGGGCGACAGGATTCGAACCTGCGACCCTCTGCTCCCAAAGCAGATGCGCTAGCCAGGCTGCGCCACGCCCCGTGCCAAAATTGAAAGGCGTATGGGATCAGAATTTCAGACTCTGTCAACGCTCTTTCCAGTAAAAATTAACCATAATTTGTTGGCGATTCAAGCGATGCTAAACAAGCTTCGAAACTGAACATGCGGCTCCCACTCGTCAGCACCTGTAAAATGTGTCTCGTCTCGATCTTTCTGGCGATGGTAATACCGACCACTGTTACGGCCTCGACCCTTCAAGAGCAGCTCGACCAGGCAGTTCAAGACTTCGGTAAAGGGAACTATGCCAGCACCTATTGGCAACTGGAGAGTATGGAGCTCGATTACGGCCAAGAACCGGAATACCTCAACCGCACCTTCCAGAGCTCCCTCCTGCCGGTGCGCGCCTACGCAGCCCTCCTCGCAGACCGACCTACCGACGCACTGGTTTACTTCCACGAGCTGCTCAGTCAATACAATCCACGCCCGGGGGTGCGTGCCTTTGCCCTCTACAATGCGGCAATTGCTCACTCTCAGACAAACGCCCTCGCCGCAGCAGCTCAAACATTCCGCACCTTCCAAGAAAGCTTCCCAAATTCGAATGAGGCCGCGCTTGCACTCTTACAAGAGGCGGATCTCTGGGCCGAGATCGGTGAATCTGATAAAGCCAGCCAACTACTCAGCACCTTCTATCAATCCGATGCCCCGTTGACCCTACGCATGCAGGCACGTCTGCGTGCTCTGCAACTCGCAGGCGACACCAAGAATGCCGAGCTCGCTGAAACCATACTCTTCGAAACGGATTGGAATACCGAAGCCATGCCAGACATCGCGGTGCTCAGTTTCGCAGCACTCGACGCAGGTGACCTCCTCTTAAAGGAAGGCCGCTACCTCAAAGCAATCCGTGCCTACCGACTGACTTTACCACGCGACATTCTCATTCAAAAGCAACGCGAGCGCCTCACCGCGACCGAGCAGGCCCTCGCCCAACAATCTGTTTTCGCCTCCAGCATCTGGAAAAGTCACTCACAACAACTCATCGCTCGCTTACAACGTCAGCTCGACCGCCTCGAAGTAATGGAAGACTACACGCCCGGGCTCTACTTGCGCTCGGGGCAAGCTTACCTCCTCGCAGAGCGCACTCGCGAAGCGACCATTTTATTTCGCACCGTCGCCCAAGACGTATCCTTTGAAACAGAAATACGAGCCGAAGCCCACTATCGCTGGATCCTTGCGCTCAACTCCGCGGAGCGATGGCATAACGCTCGCGAAGTCGCACGCAACTTCCTAGAAGTGCACCCCTCACACGCACTGGCCAACCGCGCACTCTTCTTAATCGCAAGCGCATTTCAAAGTGAAAACGAATTCATCAAAGCCATCGCCGTGCTCGATGAGCTAATCGAAAACTACCCAAGCGACAAGCAAGCGCCCCGCTGGTATTTCACACGCGGCTACAATTACAGTGTCCTCGAGCGCTATGCTGATGCACGCGAGAACTTCGAAACCGCCCTCCACTCCTTCCCCAAAAGTTCCCTACGCGAACAGATACAACTGTGGAAGGCACTTACCTACTTCTTCGAACGCGATTACGAAACCTGCCTGGAACAACTCATCGCACTTAGAGAGAGCACTCAAAAGCACCCGATTCACCCAGAGGTCCACTTCCGTATCGCTAATAGTTACTACGCACAGCGTGACTACGAAACCGCACTAAAAACCACGGAGAGTATCCTCAACCACTATGCCGATCACCATCGCATCGCAGAGACGCTCGCACTACGTGGCGATATCTACATGGGACTCGGCCAACTCACAACAGCTGCGCACGCCTTCAAACAAGTTCCACCCGACGACTCACAGATCTACGACTATTCAGTCTTTCAAGCCGCCAAGATCTATAAAGCACTCGAACGCTACGACCTCCTCCGCGAACACCTACATGCCTATATTGATCGTGATGATGCCACCGACCGCCCACGAGTCAGCGAGGCCCTCTATCACATCGGCTGGTCGCTACTCCAAGAGGACCGCGCCGAAGAAGCCTTTCCACTTTATGAAGATGCGCTCCATCGATTTGGCAACGAGCCCAAAGCCCGAGCCGTGGGAGCCATACTCTCCGCATACGGCGATCTCTTTAAACGCTCACAACGCAATGGGGACACCCAACAACCCAGCTTCCACACATGGCTTCAAGAATCCAAGGAAACGGCACTCACCGAAAAACAGCTCACATGGTTCGCACGCCTGACACTCTTCACATCCTACCGTGAGCGTAGCCGCATCGGCGCAACCGCTGCCGAAGCGACGCTGCTCTCCATACATCAATACGTCCCGATTGATCAACAAGACCCCGAAACACTCGCTGCAGTCGGGATCGCTTTATCCAATCGCGACTACGAATCCGCCGACGATTATTTCGAGCAACTGCTCACCGAGTTCCCAAAGCGCTTTGAGCGAGCCGCAGCCTACTACGGCAAAGCCCAACTCGCCGCAAAAAACAATCGCCTGATCGAAGCGCGAAGATGGCTCATTCGTTTCCTCGAAGAGACCCCGACTCATCCACTCGCCGCCGAAGCAAGACTGCTGGCAGCAGACGTCCTCACCACCCAAGGACTCTACCCACAAGCCACAGCCGCGCTCAACGACATCCTACAGCTCAAAGAGATGCGCGGCCGCCCACACGCCAGCGCACTCGCAGGGCTCGCACGCATCGAAACCGAACGTGAAAACCCCAAGCGCGCCATACCTTATTGGCAGCGCATCTATACGCTCTATCGCGCCTACCCCGACCTCATTGCCACTGCCTATTGGGAGAGCGCACTACTGTTTGAACAAATTGAAGACCACATCGCCGCGCACAATACCATCGAAGAAATGCTTCGCGATGAACGCTTAAGAGACAACAAACTCTACACACAAGCACTTACGAAACGCCCCGCCCTCGAAGAAGCCGCACGCGCACAAGCAGCACTCGCAAACACAAATGCCACCGAAACGGAGGTAAATCCATGAAGCAGTTCAACTCCAACTGGAGGGTCAGCCTCTGGCCTGACCTTCAGAGTATGCTTAAACTAGGACAGGCCAGAGGCTGTCCCTCCATCATACTATTAAGCGTATTACTTCTTTCGATAACACTTACCGCCGCAAACCTCACCGAGGAAGAACGCGAAACCATCTACCGCGAACTCCAAGAACCCACTCAAGTAAAACTCGAGAATCGCCGAACCATCCCCGGACACTCCTTTGACGTATCCAATGATCAACTACGCGTCGGCACATCCGAAGGCGCAGGTGAAATCATCTATACCTTCAGTCCCGACGAAATCGATAGTTTCGAGATCCCTGGCGAAAGCTACAAAACACTCGCGCTCGAATGGATCGAGTCTGGCGACTCCCAGAAAGCGCTCGACTTGATGGAGCTACTTTACAATCAGCGAGTGAAATTAATCCCTTTCTTACCTGCAAGCGAATCACACTTCTTCATCCCCTACGTAGAGCTCATTCTCCAGTCAGAAAATCCCGCACGAGCCATTGCAGTGACTGAAATCCTACGCCCGCAGATTCAGAATCCCAAAGCCCTCGCAGCACTCGACGACGCAATTCTAGAAAGCTACTACAACCTGCAACTCTACGAGCAAGCGCTCCCACTCGCTCAAGACTGGGTAAAGAATCGCACCCCCTACCAGTATTCAGCGCTCGGGTATTATGTGCTCGGGGCGGATGCGCTCCGCAGTGAACGCTACGAAGAAGCTCTCGAACTCGCCCTGCGCCCAATCGTATTTGCATCTCCAGTTACCAAAGAGAAATTAGCACACTGCTACGCTGTCGCGATTAGCGCCGCTCTAGGGTTGCGAGAAAAAGAGTATGCATCCACCTTGTATCGCGAAATGCTCCAACGCGACTTTCACTGGCCTGAGAGTGACCCCATTTTAGCTCCCTTCTATAAAACAATCTTAAACGAAACGACTGACACATGAAGACCCACACGAAACTCTCCAATGTGCGGCGACTGAGGACAGTCGCCCTCCCCTCATCATTGCCTAAGGGCGGGCAGTTGCCCTCAACTGTCGCATGCTTGATTTGTTTACTCACGCCATACATCGCCTTTGCTCAAGAGTCCGAAGAAGTCCCAGCGGAAACCAGCCTCAGCCTATGGGGAATGATCCAACAAGGCGGTTGGGCGATGTATCCACTCGGCGCATGCTCGCTCATCATGTTCTTCCTTATTTTCTATTCACTCAAAGAAACCAATCGTAAGAAATTTTTCTCTGGTGAACAAACAGAGGCCGCCTCAAAGGCAGTCGCTGCAGGTGACTTCGCCAAAGGCCGCAGCGCACTAGAAGCAAGCAACACACTACTCAGTCGTGCGCTTGCGCCCGCACTCACCAAGCTAGAAACCAGTCACGAAAAAGCAGAGACACTCTTCGTCGAAAACCTAGAGGCTGAAGAAAACTCCGTCAGTCAATGGATCACCTACCTGAATGTAGTGGCATCGGTCGCCCCCATGATCGGACTCCTCGGAACCGTCAGCGGTATGATCCAAGCCTTCCAAAGCATTGGCCGAGTGGGCATGGGTCGCCCAGAAGTGCTGGCTGGTAATATCGGCGAAGCACTGATCACAACTGCCACAGGACTCGTTATCGGCATCCCAGCAATGATCGCCTACTTCATCATGAAGAACCGCCTCAACAGCGCCATGATCGCCACCGCGCAGGCTGGAACGGAAGTAATCGAAGCTAAAGACGATCCCCAAAATACGTAGCACCGCAACTCGATGCGCTCACCAACGGCTAAGGCATAACCACTTTTAATCTGGAGGGACAGCCTCTGGCCTGTCCGCGTCCTATAACGGTCAAGCGAGGACGTTGACCCTCCATGATACACACTTGAACAAAAAAAGCGCCTCCCAACCAGGAAGCGCTTTCGTTTATAAGCTGATTGCTTGATTAAGCTTCTGCACGCTCGCGGGCGTCAGCGTCAATAGACTTCAACACACTTTGCATCTCGTCAGCAGCTTTCGATTTTACAGAATCGATTTCTTCTGGATCTGTGAGATCGGAGCGACCGAAGACGTAGAACTTAATTTTCGGCTCTGTGCCGGAACCACGCACTGCGAAGCTGTAACCGTTGCTCAATTCGAGGAAGTAGAAGTCCTGTGGCGGTATCTTCCGACCATCCGCATCGATGATTTCATCTTTGCCGAAGTCAGTAAAGCCAGTCACTTTAACAGCACCAAATGCCTTTGGTGGATTGGAACGATAGGACTCAAGTATATTCTTAATCTTCTGACTCCCCGCAGCACCTTCATAGTAAATATTGATAGTCTTCTCTTCGTAGTATCCATGTTGTAGATACAAGGAATCGAGATACTCGGAGAAAGTCATCTCTTGTGCCTTCAAGTAAGCCGCAAGCTCACAGAACATGACTACCGCAGCATTCGCGTCTTTATCGCGAAGCTTATCTGTCGCCAAATAGCCGTAACTCTCTTCACCACCGAAAACGAAGTAGGTAGAGTAATCGAGCATGAGATCTGCCTTGGTCCAAATATCGCAGGCATCGTAATCCAGCGCGAGGCCTTCCTTCTCAAAGAGCTTCGCCTTCATTTCAGCTTCATAACCCGCAAGCTTCTCACCGATCCACTTGAAACCAGTCAAGGTGTTGATGGTCTTCAAACCGTGCCAAGTCGCGACTGCTTCTTGCATCGGGCTTGTGACGAAAGTCTTAATAAGCACTGCATTCTCGCCACCGTCATCTGGCAGAATTTCCGCATCCTTCAAAGTGCTGATCCGGTATTCCGCGAGGAGCGTGCCAATTTGGTTGCCGGTTAAAAGCACCATCTCGCCATCACGGTTGCGAACTGCGACGCCCATACGGTCGGCGTCTGGGTCGGTTGCCACGACGACATCGGCTCCAGTTTCATTGGCTTTCGCAATCCCCATCGCAAGGGCTTCTGCGTTCTCAGGGTTTGGCGACTTCACCGTTGGGAAACGTGGATCAATAACAGACTGCTCAGGCACTTCGATCACTTCAACACCGAGATCCTTCAATACAGGAACTGAGCTAATGGCACCCGTGCCATGAATGGGCGTGAAGACAATCTTGGGCGCTTGCGCCTCCATAACTTCGGTGTCCACGACCATCTCCTTGAGCAAGTCGAGGTAGGCTGCATCGGCCTTCTCGCCCAGTGTGATGACTGGTGTGATATCGACATCCAAGAACAGCGGCAATTCCTCAAGCTTCACCTGATTCACCAAGTCCACGATACCTTCGGCGTGAGGAGACACTACTTGCGCACCATCTTCGAAGTATACCTTGAAACCATTATCGTGCGGAGGATTGTGGCTCGCAGTGATCACTGCACCACACGTCGCATTGAAATCACGCACCGCAAAACTCAACTGTGGAGTCGAACGCGGACCTTCAAAGATCAAGGCTTGGCCACCAAGCTTGCACCAAGTCGATGCAGCGAGCTCACAGAAGTGGCGAGAGAAGTGACGCACATCGTGAGCGATCACAAAACGAGGAAGATCATGACGATCGTTGTCATCAAGATACTGCTTCACGTAACGGAAGAGACCGATCGTCGCACGAACAAGGTTGAAATCGTTCAATACATTCGAACCTACAGCGGCATGCGCTGGTGTGCCTTGCTCGGAGAGCGTGCCAGTTTCAACAGAAGTGGACACACGACCAATGGTGCGGCCACGAATACCACCGGTGCCGAAAGCAAGGTTTTGATAGAAGCGGTCATTCAACTCATCCCACTCCCCCTTCTCTACGAGCTCGGCAATACTCTCACCCGTCCAGGCAGGAAGAAAGTCGGCACTTGCCCAGACTTTCAAATTTTCAACCGTGCTCGGCAAAAGGGAACCTTCTGCACCAGCAGTTTCAATTTTTTCAATTACACTCATGTTTAAAAGTAAGAATTAGGAATTAAGAATTAGGAATTAAGAATTAGGAATTAAGAATTAGGAATCTTTTTTATTGGATGAGAAGACCGTCGGACAGTGCAGGTTTATCGCCTAAAGCACTCCACTGTGCAATAAAGTCGGCTTGGTCCGCAGCGAAAGTGTGGCTAATTTCAAAAGTGATGCTCGGCAGACCACTGTCATCAGTTTCGACGCTCTCCCCAGCCGCCTTAAGCCAACGAGCAAACATACGCAACTGATCTTCCGCGCAAGTTTTCGGCGAATCCACCCCCTCCGCATTTTTCACAGGGCTGAAATCGTCTTCACGAGCGGCTTCAATGATCACTGGATTCTTTGCCAGTGGTAGCGCATCAAAAACAAACATTTCGAATTTCACACCATTGGGCGCATCTGGCGTGACGGTTTCACCTTTGGCGTTCACAAATGGGATCTTCTTGTCCGCACGGTGAAAAGGAAGTTTGAGGTCTGCAGCGTCACCGCCCGCACGCTCAACAAAGCCACGATCAAAAATGTGAATTGCAACGCTACCGCCATTGAAACGGATCGAACCATCTTCGCTAGTCTCTTCCTGCATCTCATTGGGCATATCGCTGTATTCAACCACAAGTGAGGTGCCATTCTGCACGCAGAAATGACCCACCTTCTCAAGCGCATAGGCTTTCGGCACCATCTTACTGGAGAGCTCAGAATTACCCAGAATGTGGAATCCCACAAATGCAGGATCGATACATTGCACAATTGGGTTATCCACTTGAAAGTAGCTCAGCACATCAATGCCAAGCTCCTTCATTTTAGCAACCGCGCCACTGCGAACCAGAGCACGTAGCGAGCCACCATGACCATCTGGCGTCATTGCAATCTTACCCTTTTCAGCAAGAAGGATTTTACCTTGGTAATCCACCGCCGGCACCAATCCTTGAGAAAAGAAATGCACATCTTCACGACTCAGACCAAAATAATTGCCCTCTTCGAAGGCCGCGACGGTCGCTTCGTGATTGATCTGGCTCGTCATAATGAACCATGGAATGCGTGCTCCAAAGCGCTCCGCAGAACGGCCGACTTTCTCGGCAAATATTTGAAACAGCGTCTTTTTAGAAACGGGCGATACTGGATAGGTGCCTTTGGGGCCGTCATAGCCGAGACGCGTGCCTTGACCGCCCGCAACCGTAAACGCAGCCACGCGACCTGCCTTCAAAGCAGCTGAACCCGCTGCAAGTGCTGCTTCCCACTCCGCAGCATCTCCACCGTTCGCAGGCAACGCCTTATAAGGTGCGGGCTCCAGACCCTCTAAATCGAGTGTGCTATCGTGCGAACCAACAACGTGCTCCTCAACTAGCGAAGCCACTTCGCTTAAGTCGATAGTCGAAGCTTGCTCGACCAATTGAGCCTGAGCTTCAGCGTCGAGTTGGTCGAAAAAAGCAAATACTTGGCCTTGTCCTGCCTGTTCAAATGATTGGATGAGTGATTGAGTCGCTTCTGAATTATTCATAATCGGAGCATCTTTGCTAAAGCGCGGATTACAAATTGCAAACTTCGATCCACCAGATCCGCCATTTCAGTCTCAGTTTTCGTCCGAAAAGCGAAACAACAACTCATCTGGCCGAGAATACCCTAAGCGTTCACGCACCACACGCTCTAAAAACTCTGGATCTTCAAGTAAACGCGCCAAGTAAGCTTCCTTTTGCTCAAACTCTTTTCGAGCTTGTGTGAGCTTAGCCTCAATCCTAACTTCACGGGCTCTAAAGTTCTTATATTCACGATACGTCTGAAGAATGAGGCTACTGAAAAAGATAACTAGCACCATCAACATGCCCAATAACATGAGCACGATTACGCGTTCTTTTCTGTGTGCGGATCCCTTCGACATCAAGATACCCAAAGAAGGCCATTTTGCCTCGATTGAAAAGGGTAATTTCAGAATCCTTTAGAAGAATCTTCAAGCTATGTATCAAGACTACTTCGGTTTATCAGAAATGCCCTTTCATGTGACGCCTAATCCGCGCTTCCTATTTCTCAGCCCTACCCACGAAGAAGCATTGCAACACCTACGCTACGGAATCGAAGAAAAAAAGGGTTTCATCGTGCTCACTGGGGAAGTCGGCTGCGGTAAAACCACACTCTGTCGCAAATTATTAGAGGAGCTCGAAGCCGACGAAAACTGC
This sequence comes from Opitutales bacterium, assembly GCA_018607135.1. Classification (GTDB taxonomy): domain Bacteria; phylum Verrucomicrobiota; class Verrucomicrobiia; order Opitutales; family Coraliomargaritaceae; genus JBPOFY01. The sequence continues at coordinate 5,790 of JABBCA010000001.1, read as the reverse complement.
GACACCGCCCTACTCCTCAACCCTCGCGTCTCTGAAAGCCAACTGCTCTCAGGAATCATGAAGGAACTAGGCTCTGAGGTAAAAGGTCGCGACAAAAACGACCTACTCGATCAAATGCACGACCTCCTGCTCGAAAAAATTGAGCAAGGTCGAGAGATCGTGGTCATAATCGACGAAGCGCAAAACCTCTCCTTTGAAGTCATGGAAATGCTTCGCATGCTCTCCAATCTCGAAACCTACGACCAAAAGCTACTGCAAATCATTCTGATGGGGCAGCCTGAGCTAAACGAGAAACTCAAGGAAAAGCGCCTACGTCAATTTCGCCAACGCGTGCTGGTGCATTACGACCTCGAACCACTGAACCTAAACGAAATCCATCAATACATCTTTCACCGTCTGACCCTAGCTGGAAGCAACGGACGCCTTCAATTTACCAAACGAGCCGTCAAACTCATCACTAAAGGAAGTCTCGGCATCCCGCGCATGATCAATAACATTTGCGATAAGGCCCTACTTTCCACATTCATCCGCAATGGAAATGAAGTGAATTGGTGGGACGTGCGCAAAGCACTCAAAGACATCAATCGCTTGCACAAATAATAGAATAAATGACTCATCGATAACGACTAATGGCTAAATATCTGCACTGACGAGTCCACATACCATTAGCCATGATCCATTACTCATTACCCATTTTTAAACATGAGCCTCATTAGCCAAGCCCTTCGCAAAGCACAACAAGACCGCAACCCATCAAGCATGGCGACTCCAGCCGAGCAGCCGATGGCCCGAAGTCAGCCAGCGTCACCTATGGCCAGCTCAGGTATGAAGCCCATAGTCATCATTGGCTTAATCGTAGTCGTCACCCTATTAGTTGTCGTCATCGCAGGCCTCAGCGTCGTCTTACTTAAAGACTCAAAGGCTCCAATTCAAACAGCACAGCCCGCAGCTCAACCGCCCGAACCAGCCAATGTAACCCCCGAGCCTGCGACAGCGCCAATTCCTGCACCAACACTAGCCACAGCCCCCACACCAGCGCCCATTCCACAAACGAACCATACGGCTGGGCTAGGCACAGAATCATCGAGTGTAATCAATGAACTCCGCCTTGCGCGAGAGGCTGCTGAAGCGAAGCTTGCCATCGAAACGGAAGCACAGCGCCTCACAGCCGAGGCAGAAGCCGCAAAGCAAACAAAGGCCAACCCTAGCCAAGCCGTAATTGACTGGCTCGGCCAAGCAAAGATCACAGGCGTGCGCCTGTCCTCCAGCGGCAACAAAGTCATTTTAAACAACAAAGCCTATATGGTCGGCGATGTCGTTCACTACAATCTTGGGCTGAAAGTTCTCGCGATCCAAGAGACACGTGTGCTCTTCATCGACAAAGTTGATAAGAAATACATGAAACGACTCTAAGCGATTCGCAAAAATCATTGCGCCGATTTCAAACCTTTAGATCGGCCAGCATTCGGTAGAGTGTAGTGACTGAGCTTGCTCAGGCCAGCCGTGGCGAAGTTCTGGATCCGAGCACAGCTCGAAAATCAGGGCGACGAGCAGGGAGACAAGCTCAGAAATGACCAAATCGTTACCGATGAGGGTCGTCGGCGTCGCCTCGGGCCGGCTACAAACCTAGAATAGGTAGCCGATAGCGTGAGCTTTGGGTCAGTTTAAATGATGAATGCACTATAGTTTTCTATTTTTTAGACAGTTTCAAAACCCGCACACTACGGTTTTACGCATGAACTTTCGAGAAATGCTCCAAAACGTAGGGACTACGCTTGCGTCGTGCCGCCGCAGCCATAGCCATTCTTCGCACAAAAAAACCCGCGACTCACGCCGCGGGTTTCTGTTTGAATTCTTTCGAGTGGGATAACTCTTAGAGAATAGCCTTAAGGCCAGCACCTGCTTTGAACTTCACAGACTTAGAAGCCTTGATCTTGATCTTCTCACGAGTCTGTGGGTTGATGCCATCACGAGCTGCACGCTTAGTGACGGAGAATGTGCCGAAGCCGATAAGTTGAACGTTCTTATCCTTCTTGATACCTTTTTTCACACCTTCGAGCACTGCTTCAATTGCACGCTCTGCTGCTGCTTTGGATGTATCTTTACCGAGGGATTTTTGCACTTCTGCAACGAGTTCTGCTTTGTTCATAGAATATATTTTTGTTGAGGTTTATTAGTCGTGATGACTGCCAATGAGAAGACGTTTCAAAAAACAGGTCGTCAATAACAAATCTGCTCTAAAGCCGAATTTTTAGCGGTTTTGAGACGGATGCCCCGCTGAAATCCGCTCTATTAGCTGCTTTGCTCCCCACTGCGAGCTTGAATCACCTGTTTCAATAGGGTCTCCGCCGCTTCGACTTTTGAAATTTTACGCTCCTCAGCAATCTGCCCCGCGCGCTTCAAAAGCTGCGCAGCCATCACTTCAGCCTGCTCATCCCTAGCGCCTAAATTGATAAAAATCCGAGTCACACCCTCCAATTCACTTGAATCTAACTCACTCATCCTCAAGTCCTTTCGGCTCCCTAAAATAACGCTCAACAGAAATGGCAAAACCTCCAACAACGAATTCATCCCCAACGCTTACATAGCGATGCTTCATTAGAGCGACCCCTAGCCAGCCATTTCCCACTACTGACGCACTACGCAATTCACCCACTTGCTTGGATTCTCTATTATAGATTGCGAGCGGACATTCTGGAACTGCACCCTCCCCTCTGATCACAAATAAGGCACGCTGTGGACGACCCACATTGTGCATACGAGCCACCACTTCCTGCCCTAGGTAACACCCTTTGGTAAAGGATACCGCATCTACTTGCAATCCCCCCTCGCCTGGAAGGTCTGTGGGTCCAATTTCCTGGGGGACCAGTGGATAGCCCGCTTCGATACGTTTCGACTCGACCCGATTTCGGTCGACAAGTGCCACCACCTGAGACGCCAAGACTGCTTTAACTCGCGCAACCGCTGGCTCACTCAAACAAATGACCTCACAGCTCGCATCCTTGGACCGGCGCCCTATGAACACACGCAAGTCCGCCTTCGCCACAAACTGTCCCACTGCAGGGATTTCCAAACCCAGCTCAGCCAAGACATCGCCTAGACCCGAACCAACCAAGGCAAATCCAGTAAGTGCCCCCTCAATGTTTATGACGACGTCATCCGCAATAATATGCTTCTCAAACTTGTCAGCGAGAATTGATGCCTCAGATGTTTCACTGATTAAACGAAACGACTCTTCACCTTCGCAAAGCACAAAGCTGTCAGCGAGCACCTTTCCCTTCACATCCAACCAAAGTCCGTAGGTGCAACGCCCAGCCCCAAAGGGGCGCAACTCATTGGTAAACTGACTCTGCAAAAAATCTGCCGCGTCTTCATCGCTAACCAGCAGATGTGCATGTGTAATGTATTCGTAGGCAATGATTGACCCCATGCCCTAAGCGATAGCAATGACTACGAGCATTTCAACTATTCAGTCATAATCTTTATTGAGTCGTTGGAAGGTAAAGACTCCTAGGAAACATAGAGGGCTACAAATAAGAAAGAAACTAGCTGCGATCTGGGGCGAACTCTACGGTTCTACAAATATAGATATAAGATTAAGACCGATCTCAAATAATCTTGAAGATTCACGCCAACCCACCATTAAACAGCGCATGTCTAAAGTAATCATCATCGGTGCGGGAGGCGTTGGCAATGTGGTCGCCCACAAATGTGCTCAACTCCCTGATATTTTCAGCGAAATCATACTCGCGTCACGCACAGTTTCTAAGTGCGAGGCCATCGCCCAAGACATTGAGGCGAAGCAAGGTCGCACCATTCGCACACTTGCGTTGGATGCCGACGACGTGGCAGCCACCACGGCGCTGCTCAAAGCCGAACAACCTGAGCTGGTGATCAATGTCGCACTGCCTTATCAAGACCTTGTCTTGATGGACGCCTGCCTCGCAGCAGGTGTGCACTACCTGGACACCGCCAACTACGAGCCGCCCGAAGAAGCGAAGTTCGAATACAAATGGCAATGGGCCTACCAAGACCGCTTTAAAGAAGCAGGCCTCACCGCTCTGCTCGGCTCTGGCTTTGACCCCGGCGTGACCAATGTATTTTGCGCCTACGCGCAGAAGCACCTGTTCGACGAGATTGAGACCATCGACATTCTCGACGCCAATGCAGGCAACCATGGCTACCACTTCGCCACCAACTTCAATCCAGAGATCAATATCCGCGAGATCACAGCAAACGGTCGCTACTGGGAGGAAGGCGAATGGAAAGAAGTCGACCCGATGAGCGTGCACCAAGTTTACGACTTCCCTGTGGTCGGCAAGCAAGACGCCTACCTGCTCTATCATGAAGAAATGGAGTCACTTTGCCAAAATATCAAAGGCCTCAAGCGTATCCGCTTTTGGATGACTTTCTCTGAAAAGTATCTCACACACCTACGCGTGTTGGAAAACGTAGGCATGACTTCCATCGAGCCGATCGAGATTAAAGGCCAGCAAATCCAACCGATTGAGTTTTTAAAAGCAGTCCTACCCGATCCAGCCAGCCTCGGCCCACGCACCAAGGGTAAGACCTGCATCGGTTGCGATATCGTCGGCACCAAAGACGGACAAAAGAAGCGTATTTTCATCTATAATTCCTGCGACCACCTAGCGTGCTACGAGGAAGTCTCCAGCCAAGCGATTAGCTACACCACAGGTGTGCCTGCGATGATTGGTGCACAAATGATCCTCAAGGGCCTCTGGCAAGAGCCAGGCGTCTGGAACATGGAGCAGCGCGACCCAGATCCATTCATGGACGAGCTCAACCTCCGCGGCCTGCCGTGGCAGGTCATCGAACTACCACTAGAGAACTAAGTGTATTTTTTTGTAGCACGTGCTTCTCTGCGAAGTATCGAGCGCGTCCCATACATCGTGGCGGCGATGACAAAGCATCGCCCTCCAGAACAGCCTTCTCCCATACACCCACTATTGACAAGCCAAGCCCGCTAACGAATCTAGCACCATGCGTTTTCTTCTCGTAGCTCTACTCAGCCTCCTCTGCATCTCTTGTGCATCTTCCCGTAAGCCTGCCTCTCTGAAGTCGGTCGAGATCAAAGAGATTAAGCCACGCCTCATCGAAGAAGAGCAATTCAAGCGCATTAGCGAGTATATGACGGGCAAAGAATACACAGGCGACCGCCTAATCCTACGCACCGATCCGGAGGCACGCACTGGCTACTATTTCACACTCGTTCTCGACGAAAAGGTGCGCCGTCTGCCATCTGGCACCCAAATCATAGGCGAATTTCACACCGCCAAGGAGCTCGATGCACAGGAACACACTTTTACCGTTCCAGCTAAACGGCCGAAGACCAAAGAGATCTTCGTCGGCCTCACCGGCGAGGACTGGCCTGAGGGCTCTGTAACACCAGCCGCATGGCGCTTTACCATCAAAGACCCCAACGGTGTGGTGCTCGCCACCAAGAAGAGCTACCTCTGGAGTCTGTAACTCAAGCGGGGAACGTCCAACTTCGAACGTCCAATCGTGAATGAGTGCTCAGCTCTGAGTGCAGCCAAATGGGCAAAAGTCTTTTGATAAACGCTCTACAAAGTCTTCTAGCTGATGACTGATAAAACCTTTCTTAAACCGACACTATGCAAACGGATTCCTCTAACTTCAGTTGCAGTTGCATAAGTGGTTTTAAATCAGCCACATTTCTAATGCGATGCATTAGAAATGTGTTCACCTAAATGGTGTTGGAGAACTCCTTAGGCGACCGAGGCACATGGCTGCCTGTCAGGCCAGCAGTCA
>JABBCA010000049.1 GCA_018607135.1 Opitutales bacterium | reverse complement strand
CCTGAGAGTGCTCACGCCCTCCAACTTATGTATGAGGATATGCTTGATGAGGAGGGGTGGGGCGCAACATGTCCGCCCTAGCCTTAGCGAAGGTGGAAGCGAGACGGGATGGTGTATTTAAGTTTAAATTGCTTAAGAGACTCTTAAGAGAGCCTCAATCTAAGCACCACTTCCCCACTAATCGACGATGAACCTTTTTTTGCCTCTGATTCCTTAAAGTAGCTCTGTGGGAGAGGGTTCATCCACGACTCATATCAATCCACAAGCTAGTCGATCGAGGGATACACCTTCTCCTACAAAACAACGAATTGACCTACCAAAGTTGCGCTCTAACTTGACCTACAATGTTTCCGAAGATCACTCCTCAAGGCATTCAATTTAAACTATGGGCACCCGAGGCCGACGAAGTCGTGTTGAGGGTTTATGATGGCGACACTAGTCGCGACTTCCCCATGCTGCGAGACTACGCTGGTAAGCACAGCTACCGACTACCCAATTCGGCTCGCGAGGTTCACTATCACTACCTTATTAACGGCCAAGCCCTTCCCGACCCCGCATCGACCTATCAGCCTCAAGGCGTGCATGGACCATCGATGGTAGTTGACTTTGACCAACACGATTGGGTGGATGATCAAAACTGGCACGGCATCCCACAAACAGATCTCATTTTCTACGAGCTCCACATCGGCACCTTCACTGCGTGCGGCACCTACTTAAGCGCGATAGAACGACTCGATGAACTAGTCGATCTCGGCATCACCGCCGTGCAAATCATGCCGCTGCCGCAGTGCCCTGGCAGATGGAACTGGGGCTACGACAGTGTTCAGCTCTTCGCACCCAACAACAACTATGGTAGCCCACAAGAGCTGTGTGAATTCATCAAAGCCTGCCATAGGCGTGGACTCGCGATTTACCTAGATGTGGTTTATAATCACCTCGGACCAGAAGGAAACTACCTCGGGCAATTCGGCCCCTACTTCCATGATAAAGCCACCGTTTGGGGCGACTGCCCAGACATGGGCCGCGCAGAAGTGCGTGAATTCTTCATCACGAATGCTCGCTACTGGATAGAACAGTATCATTTCGACGGAATACGCTTCGATGCCATCGCGATGATCTACGATCCCATGCCTGTGCACATCATGAATGAAATCGGCACACTGTATCGTGAACTTAGTCAACAGCTTGGCCGCGAAATACATGCCATCGGAGAAAGTAACATCTACCAACCAGAGTTCCTCCCCGAACATGGCGGAAACATGCATGCCCTGTGGTCAGACGATATTGGCCACGCCGCCGAGGCATGTGTTGCTCCAATCAACAAACATGGCACTCGCCACTACAACGGCACTGAAGACCTACTGACCGCACTTCAACAAGGCTGTCTGTATTATCGAACAGCGCAAGGACATGGACAACGACGAAGCAAAGACGCACCTAAAGTCCTCATCAATCGCTGCGTCAACCAACTACAAAACCACGACATTGTCGGCAACAGCCCCAGCGGCAAACGCATCCACCACTATGCATCGACTGATGCACAACGGGCACTCGCCGCACTCATCATGCTTTACCCAACCTTACCTATGATCTTCATGGGCGAAGAGTTCTCAGCCAACACCCCCTTCCTCTTCTTCACCGATTTTGAATGCGCCGAACTACGCACCGCGGTCGAACTAGGACGCGCACGCGAATTCCCTCAGCATTCTTGGGAAGCAGCCATCTCCCCCACCAGTCCTGAAGCCTTTTATCAGTCCAAACTCCCCGCCCAAGCCGATGGCGAATACAGCAGTCTCGAATGGTATGGAGCACTCCTACGCGAACGCAAAAAATGGAACGCACTCGAACTGCTACAACGTGAACACATGGAAGTGCTCGGCGTTTGTGAGCAAGGACTTTACGTGCTCAACTACAGCTCCAGCGACCACTCACGTTTCGTCGCAGTTAAACTGGGCACAGGCTGCTCGACTCTAAGTATAAGCGCCTCTAAGCAAATCCACTGCCAAAGCGGCATGGTCAGCTTACAACAGAACCAGCTAAGCATGACTGAAAATAGCTGTATCATCGGTAGCGGCTTAATCGAAGGCTTATGAACTGAGCGTTGCAAAACGTGCACGTTACAGCAACTTTGACATATGGTGATTCGAAATCAACGTGCCCCGATGCACTACCGCCGTTTTGGTAAGACAGATAAATGGCTCTCCAATATCACACTGGGTGGCATGCGCTATCATGATGGCTGGAGTGGTCCCAAAGATCAGCCATCCACTAAGATGATCGACCAATGCGCCGAGATCACAGCCAAAGCCTTCGAGTGCGGCATCAACCACATTGAGACTGCGCACGGTTACGGCAAAAGCGAACACTGCTACGGCAGTGTCCTCAACGATGTGCTCCAAGCACCGCGCGACAGCTATCACTTCATGACCAAAGGTCGCTGCAACACTGCAGAGGAGATGCGCCGCACCGTCGAAGCGCAGCTCGCAGCCCTCAAGCTGGATCACATCGACCTCTACGCCTGGCACGGAATCAACACTGCAGAAGATTTTGCCAATGCGACTCAAACCGGCGGCCCAGTAGAAGAACTCCACAAGATGTGCGAGGAAGGGATCATTGGTGACGTAGGCTTTTCCACGCACGGTCGACTTGAGATCATTATAGATGCCCTCGCAACCGACCTCTTCAGCTTTGTAAACCTGCACTATTATTATTTCATGCAGCGCAACCGGGGCGCAGTCGATTATGCCGCCGCCAAAGACATTGGCGTCTTCATTATTTCCCCAAACGATAAAGGTGGAAAGCTTTACGAACCCTCCAAAAAGCTCAGTCAACTTTGCGCCCCACTCACCCCGATCCAATTCAATGCACGTTGGTGCCTCGCGCATACTCAAATACAAACGCTCAGCTTTGGACTCAGTGAGCTCGATCAATTCGAAGAGATGCTTGGAATCTTTCCCTACAATGTGCCTCTTTCCCGCGACGATCTTGCAGTCGTGCACCGAATGAACGGAGCGCTCCTAGATCATCCAGAGAGCAGTTGGGACGGCTACGAAATGCTCGACGACCCATCTGGAATCAACATACCCGACATTCTGCGGATGCGCCGTATGTGGAAATGCTACGCCCATACCAGCTTCCCTAGGATGCGCTACAATATGTTTGAAGAACACGACGCCTGGCACCCTGGTAGTTTTGCCACCCCAGAAGCTGTCGCAAAAATCGACACCAGCAAGGCACCTGCAAGTATCGACATTCGCACTGCAATGACCGAGGTGCACGAACAGTTTTATCAGCCTAATGAAGAAGACGGAAGTTGAGCCTTCTCAATCCGCTTGTTTAAAAAATCAAAAAGTGCACGATCTTGGTGAACTTGCGGTTCAAACTACCTTCCGAAAAGCTTCTTCAGCAAATCCGTAGAGCGTGCGGCTGGATTCTCGCGGATAGCCTTCTCTTCCGCGGCCATCGCACTGAAGAGTGCATTCAATGCCTGCTCGTTTACGTAGTTATCCAAATCAAGGTCTTCGGATTTGATGCCAGTAAACGACTGAATTTTCGAAAAGAAACCACTATTGGAAGCAGGCAGTGCCGCATGCAACTTTTTGTATGAACTCGTTGCACCGGTCGAATCCGTCGCATGGGAAATGAGTGGCAAAGTGCGCTCTGCCAATTGATCACGAGAACGCTTTTCCAAGAACCGAGTAATTGCATCTTCCTCACCTTTCCATAGTTCCTGCAAGTCTTGTAGAGACAAATTCTGAATCGTGTCTTTCACCACACTTGGTGCCGCCGCGACACCCTCTTCCGCAGCTCGATTGAGTGTTAATTGAAAGTCCTCCAATAAGTCCTCACGTTTCACCAAAGCAAGTGGCTTGCGCAAACTCTCCACCGACTTTGGCAACGGTATCCGATATAAGTCTGAATTCGAAAATCCACCAGATTGGCTCAAGTCTGTCAGCGCACGTTCCGCAGAGACTGCCAGCGCTTCGCGTAAGGCAGAGACCAGCTCTTCAGCACTGCCAAAGGCTCCATTGGCCAACTCACCTGATTCTGCCGACTGACCAAAAATCGACAGCGCCTTATTGCCCCAGTCTTTAAAGCCCGCATTGGCAGTCAAGAAAAGGCCCAACGTTGTGAGAAGAATAAGTGGAATTCGTTTCATAGGTTGATTAGAATACTGCCTATCAGAATTTGCGAAACTATTTCGACTTTATCTGATTACGATTACGCCAATGCAAGAGCATCGCCCTCCACTGATCTCTGGAGGGAAACGCTTCCGCGTTGCCGCCGTATAGGTTGGCTCCATCGAGCGGGTTTGAAACGCTCGCAGCAACGCTGGAGCGTTGCCCTCCAATAAAAAGGGCCGTTCCTTTCGGAACGGCCCTTTGTGAAATAACCTCTAAGTTCGCTTAACTCGCTTCTTCGCCTTCACCAGCTGCTTCAACTGGGGCTTCGCCTTCGGCGGGTGCCTCGGTTGCTGGCTCAGTTGGAGCTTCGGTGCTGAGCTCTGGTGTTGGCAGGGCCACACCTTCGATGCGCTCGGCGGCTTCCTCTGGAGAAAGCTTTTCCATTTCGGCACCGAGAGTGTCGATACGGAGGTTGCGATAAACCGGAAGACCTGTGCCCGCAGGGATCAAGTGCCCCATGATGACGTTTTCCTTGAAGCCCTTAAGCATGTCGACCTTACCCAATGTAGAGGCGTCGGTGAGAACACGTGTGGTTTCTTGGAAGGACGCTGCGGAGATGAAGGATTCAGTCTCAAGCGAGGACTTGGTGATACCGAGAAGAACGGGCTCGCCTTCAGCTGGCTTACCACCGGCTTCGTCGAGGTAGTCGTTTGCAGACATGAACGCATAGCGGTCCACTTGCTCACCCCAGAAGAAGTCGGAGTCGCCTGGATCGGTGATACGGACTTTCTTGAGCATTTGCGAGATGATGACCTCAATGTGCTTATCGTTAATCGTCACACCTTGGAGACGGTAGACCTTTTGAATCTCAGAGATTAGGTAATCTTGAACCGCAGAGGGTCCGAGAATTTCCAACACTTCGTGCGGATCCGCACCACCGTCGGTGAGGTGCTGCCCCTTGTGGACAAGGTCACCGACTTGAACAGTGAGTTGCTTGCCGTGTGGGATGAGGTGCGCTTCTTCGTCACCAGTTTCTGGATCGGTTACAAGCAACTTCTTCTTACCACGAACTGTGCCGTCGAGAGAAACGATACCGTCGATCTTAGCCATTTCTGCAGCTTCCTTCGGACGACGCGCTTCAAAGAGCTCTGCAACACGTGGAAGACCGCCGGTGATATCCTGCGTCTTTGACGCTTGACGTGGTGTCTTCGCAAGCATAGAGCCTGGAGCGATTTCGTCGTCTTCGTTAACGGAGACCTGAGCACCCGTTGGAATCGCGTAGGTTGCGATGATCTTGCCTGAGTCGTCGATAATTTGGACTTGAGGATTCAAGTCCTCCTTGTGCTCAATAACAACGGTTGCGATACGTCCTGTGGATTCGTCGAGCTCACGCTTAACGGTCACACCTGGAATCATGTCTTCAAAACCGATACGACCAGCTTTTTCGGAAAGAATTGGAATATTGTGCGGATCCCACATTGCGAGGATGTCGCCTTTACCAATCGAACCGCCATCAGCTACTGTAAGCACGGAGCCAACCACGATTTTGTAGATTTCGACTTCGCGATCATCTTCGTCAACAATCTGAACAGAGCCAGTCTTATTGAGCACGATGTTTGCGCCGTCTGCAGTTTGAACGATACGTAGGCCCTTGTATTTAACCTTACCACCAACACGGATCTTAATCTCGGGATTCTTGAGAACACCCGATGCAATACCACCGATGTGGAAGGTTCGCATAGTCAGCTGTGTGCCTGGCTCTCCAATCGACTGAGCGGCAATGATACCAACCGCAGAACCACGCTCAACCATTGCGCTAGTCGCAGGGTTGATACCGTATTCAAGTGCAGTGATACCGACCTTCTTACGAGTCGTGAGTGAGGAAAGAACCTTCACGCGCTCCACACCGACTTCGTCGATCTGATCCGCAATCTCTTGCGTAATGAGCTGACCATTCTTGACGATCAATTCATCCGGGTTGAGTGGATTCTTAATGTCATTGGATGAGCAACGACCAACGATGCGGTCGTTGAGAGAAACGATTTCGTCGTCACCTTCGTAGATCGCATACTTCCAAACACCATCGCGGTTGCCATCATCCTTATCTTCAATGATACAGTCCATTGCGACGTCACAAAGCTTACGTGTGAGGTAACCGGCATCCGCAGTTTTAAGCGCGGTGTCGGCAAGACCCTTACGAGCACCGTGAGTGGAGATGAAGTATTCAAGAACGGAGAGACCTTCTCGGAAAGAGGAAAGAATCGGACGTTCGATAATTTCACCAGAGGGCTTAGCCATCAAACCACGAGTTCCGCAAAGCTGGCGAACTTGTTGTTTGTTACCACGAGCACCAGAATCCATCATCAAGTAAACAGGATTGATTGCATCCGCATTGCCGCCGTTGCTCTTCAACTCCTCGAATACCGCCTTCGCGATTTCATCGGTGCAACCTGTCCAGATATCAATGATTTTATTGTAACGTTCACCTTCGGTGATGATACCCTTCTTATACTGTGCCTCAACCTCGTCGATTTTCTTACGGGAAGCCGCGACGATTTTTGGCTTAGTGGGCGGGATGATCATATCATCGATACCGATCGAAACACCTGCCTTAGTTGCAATCTTGAAGCCAGTGTCCTTGAGCTTATCAAGGGTAATCACTGTGCGTGCACGACCGACGGTGTTGTAAGTTTCGAGAATGATATCACCCAGCTTGCTTTTCGGCACTGGGAAGTTGATAAATCCTAGTTCGTCTGGCCAGATTGTGTTGAAAATTACGCGTCCAACAGTTGTGCGAATAATCTTCTTCTCTGTGTTACCGTAAGGTGTTGAGTCCTTTTGATAGTCCGGATTCACAAAGTTGATCCAATCATGAACGTTCAACGCACCATCAACGACAGCGGTTTCCAACTCATCTGCATCCACAAGCATCGGCAAACGAACCTCTGGATCATACGCCTTTGGTGGCTCAGTGGTCAGGAAGTAGGAACCCAAAACAATGTCCTGAGATGGTGTTAGAATCGGCTTACCAGACGATGGTGAGAAAATATTATGGGTCGCCATCATTAGGGTCTTTGCTTCCATCACTGCTTCGAGTGAGAGAGGCACGTGAACCGCCATTTGGTCACCATCGAAGTCAGCATTATAAGCTGTGCATACGAGCGGGTGCACTCGGATCGCATCGCCTTCAATCAAAACAGGCTCGAAAGCTTGGATAGAAAGGCGGTGCAATGTAGGCGCACGGTTCAGCAGAACTGGGTGACCTTCGGTGACTTCTTCAAGAATATCCCAAACTTCTGGAGATTGCTTTTCGATCATCTTACGCGCACCACGAACAGTGTGCACGAAGCCGAGCTCTTTGAGGCGGCGGATGATGAATGGTTCAAAGAGAACGAGCGCCATCTTCTTAGGCAGGCCGCACTGGTTCAACTTCAGAGATGGACCCGAAACAATAACGGAACGACCCGAATAGTCCACGCGCTTACCGAGCAAATTCTGACGGAAGCGACCTTGCTTACCCTTCAACATATCGGAAAGGGACTTCAGCGGACGATTACCTGCGCCTGTTACTGCACGACCGTGACGACCATTATCAAAGAGCGCGTCCACAGCTTCCTGTAGCATGCGCTTTTCATTGTGAATGATCACGTCTGGTGTCTTCAAAAGAAGCAAGTTTTTGAGACGATTGTTACGGTTGATCACACGACGGTAGAGGTCGTTCAAATCGGATGTCGCGAAGCGACCCCCTTCAAGAGGAACGAGCGGACGAAGATCTGGTGGGATAACCGGAAGAACTTCGAGCACCATCCACTCAGGGCGTGTGCCAGATTCCATGAAACCTTGGATCGTTTTGAGACGCTTAGATAGCTTCTTCTTGATCTGCTTTGAGCGAGTCGCGTGCATTTGCTCGTGGAGCTCTGCAACGGTCGACTCAAGGTCGACCAATGCGAGTGCATCACGAACCGCTTCCGCACCCATACGAGCAACGAAAGAATCTTCGCCATACTCGTCTTGAGCTTGGAGATATTCTTGCTCGGTAAGGAGCTGACGATCTTCGAGAGGTGTCTTACCTGGATCGATAACGAGATAGTTCTCGTAGTAGATGACGCGCTCAAGATTTCGCGCGGTGATATCGAGGAGCAGTCCCAAACGGGATGGCATGCTCTTTAGGAACCAGATGTGCGATACAGGAACGGCCAATTCGATGTGGCCCATGCGGTCACGGCGAACACGTGATACAGTGACTTCAACACCGCAACGATCGCAGATAACACCCTTGTATTTGATACGCTTGTATTTACCACAAGCGCACTCGTAGTCGCGCACAGGACCGAAGATGCGTTGGCAGAAAAGACCACCTGGCTCTGGCTTAAATGTGCGATAGTTAATGGTTTCAGGATTTTTGACTTCACCACGAGACCATTCGCGAATGGCTTCGGGCGCGGCGACTGTAATGCCGACGCGGTCAAATTGCTTGGTGGCTTCATAGCCTAGGACGTCGCGTGCTACTTCGTTACTCATTTAGTAAACCTTTTTTAGAAATTATCGGTTAAGTGTGTCCTTAGACGTCGATTGCTGTATCGAGCTCGAACTTCCCTTCGGTGCCGAGACGAACATCCAAACAGAGACTCTGGATTTCCTTCATCAAAACGTTGAACGACTGAGGCGTTCCCGCTTGTAGACTGTTGTCACCCTTAACGAGCGATTCGTAGATTCGTGTGCGCCCTGCAACGTCGTCAGACTTCACAGTGAGGAGCTCTTGGAGTGTGTATGCAGCGCCATAAGCTTCGAGCGCCCAAACTTCCATTTCTCCGAAACGCTGTCCACCATACTGAGCCTTACCACCGAGCGGCTGCTGAGTGATGAGGGAGTAAGGACCGACCGCACGAGCGTGAATCTTAGATGCTACCAAGTGATTCAGCTTCAACATATACATGTAGCCAACAACGACCTCTTGGTGAAGTGCTTCACCAGTCTGACCGTCGTAAAGGATGCTCTTACCAGTGGCTGGCAGGCCTGCTTCTTCGAGATATTCACGAACTTTCGCTTCTGAGATACCGTCGAACACAGGAGTCGCCACCTTAATGCCGAGGTGCTTACAAGCCCAGCCGAGGTGAGTCTCTAGGACCTGTCCAACGTTCATACGAGATGGAACACCGAGCGGATTCAAGCAGATCTCAATTGGAGTGCCGTCTGGAAGGTGCGGCATGTCCTCTTCTGGAACGACCTTAGCCACAACACCCTTGTTACCGTGACGGCCCGCCATCTTATCACCGACCTGCATCTTACGCTTCTTAGCGATGTAGACCTTCACGCTCTTGACGACACCTTGATCCGCATCTTCACCAGACTCTACAGCCTCGATCTTGCGCTCACGGTCGTAGTCGAGCTCGTCGAACTTACCTTGGTAGTTGCTGACGATTTCCATGATCTTGATCTTCACTGGTGAAGGATCGATCTCAATGTGCTTGGAAACAGCCGCCAAACGACGCAGCAAAGTCTTAGTGATCTTGCGGTTCGCGGGGATGATGATCTCGTCGGTGTCACCGTTCTTGACATCAAGAGGGATCTTTTCACCGAGGAGGATGTTAGAGAGTGCTTCAGTGAGGTCCTCACGAAGCTTATCGCTTTGTGAGCGGTATTCTTCGTTAATCTTCTTGATTTGACGACGACGGTCCGAAGCAGACATTTGCTCTGGCTCACCATCTACACGAGCGGAGACCTTGATATCCATGATGATACCACGCACACCTGATGGAACAACGAGTGAAGTGTCCTTAACGTCAGCTGCCTTTTCACCGAAAATCGCGCGAAGCAATTTTTCTTCAGGGGCGAGCTCAGTTTCAGACTTTGGAGTGATCTTACCGACAAGGATGTCGCCGGGTTTCACTTCCGCACCCACGCGGATCACACCGTCGTGATTGAGGTCCTTAAGCGCCTCTTCACCGACGTTTGGAATGTCGCGGGTAATTTCTTCGGGTCCGAGCTTCGTGTCACGTGCAGTGACTTCGAATTCGTCAACGTGGATCGATGTAAAGATATCATCCTTAACGATCTTTTCAGAGATGAGGATCGCATCCTCGAAGTTGTAACCATTCCACGGCATGAACGCCACAAGGATATTACGACCGATCGCTAGATCGCCGTCATCTGTGGAAGCACCGTCCGCAATAATGTCACCCTGCTTGATAGGCTGCCCCTTACTCACGATTGGCTTTTGGTTGAAGCATGTGCCCGCGTTGGAGCGCATGAACTTACGAAGCTCGTAAACGTAGATGCCCTTCTTCGCATCTGTCTTGAGTTCCTTCTGTTTGGGAATTTCCCCGTCAGTGGTCAGAACGATGCGGTTTGCATCTACAGAGGCGATAATACCATCGATGTCGGCAACTTCAACCGTCTTAGAGTCGATTGCGACACGCTGCTCAATGCCTGTGCCAACAAAAGGCGAATCGGATTGAAGTAGCGGCACACCTTGACGTTGCATGTTCGATCCCATGAGCGCGCGATTCGCATCATCGTGCTCAAGGAACGGAATGAGACCCGCAGCAACCGAAATTAGCTGCTTTGGAGAAACGTCCATGTAGTGCACTTCACTTGGCTCAAGCTCAAGAACCTCGTCTTGGTTACGGCAAGTAACACGCCCGACCAAATTGCTGTTCTTATCGAGCTCGGAGTTCGCCTGAGCGATCATGTAGGGCTCTTCTTGGTCAGCGTTCAGGTATTCAACGTCATCAAGCACCTTACCATCGACTACCTTACGATACGGTGTTTCGATGAAACCGAACTCGTTAATGCGCGAGTAAAGCGAAAGGGAGTTGATCAGACCGATGTTTGGACCTTCAGGAGTCTCAATCGGGCAGATACGACCGTAGTGTGATGGGTGCACGTCTCGGACTTCGAAACCGGCGCGCTCACGATTCAGACCACCAGGTCCAAGAGCGGAGAGACGACGCTTGTGAGTCAACTCAGCCAATGGATTGATTTGGTCCATGAACTGGGATAGCTGGCTACGTGCGAAGAAGTCACGAATCACTGTGCTCAACGCCTTCGGATTGATCAGCTTTTGTGGGCTGATCGAATCAACGCTTTGGTCATAAAGTGTCATACGCTCTTTAACCAAACGCTCAGTGCGGGCAAGACCGACACGGCATTGGTTCGCAAGGAGCTCACCGACTGTGCGCACACGACGGCTGCCCAAGTGGTCAATATCGTCGAGTGTGCCATCACCACGCTTGAGGCGTGTGAGGTATTTAGTGGCTTCAACGACGTCTTCAGCTCCAACCACGCGGAACTCAAGATCGGTGTCCATTTTAAGCTTCTGATTGAGCTTATAACGACCCACGCGACCGAGGTCATAACGACGCGGGTCTTGGAAGAGACGCTTGAGGAGTGCCTTCGCATTTGCAGTTGTGGGCGGTTCGCCTGGGCGAAGACGCTTGTAAATATCTTTAAGTGCTTCCTCTTCGTTTTGAGTCGGATCCTTCTTCAAGCAGCGGATGATTGCGCCATCATCTACAGTCGTGTCGATCGCAACCACCTTCTTGAGGCCCGCTTTATCAAAGGAGCGAATGATGGTCTTTGTGAGCGGCTCAAATGCGCGTGCGAGCACCACTCCCTTGTCGGCATCGACGATATCTTCAGTCAGCACAAGGTTGGAGACAGAGTCTCGCTTAAGTGCTTCCGCAACCGTGATTTCATCAAGCTCGTAGAAAAGGTTGAGGATTTCAGCGTCGGAGCTGTAGCCCATTGCGCGAAGCAAAGTAGTGAGGAGGAATTTACGACGACGACGGCGGCGGTCGAGGTAAACATAAAGGAGGTCGTTCTGGTCGAACTGAACTTCGAGCCATGTGCCGCGGTCAGGAATGATACGGAAGGCGTGAAGGATCTTGCCTGAGGTGTGCACGCTCTCTTCGAAAGCGATACCAGGTGAACGGTGCAACTGGCTGACGATCACACGCTCAGCGCCGTTGATGATGAAAGAGCCACGCTCGGAGATCATTGGGAGCTCGCCCATGTAGATCTCTTCATCTTTGATGTGGTCTTCTTCGCGTAGGCGAAGCTTCACATAGAGCGACACAGAATATGTGACACCCTCGCGGATCGCTTCGATCTCGGACTCGCGCGGCGGAGTCACGTTGTAGCTCACATACTCGAGATGGCAGCGACTGTCATAGCTCTCGATCGGGAATACTTCCGAAAAAACTGCTTCTAAACCAACGGGATCGCGTTGACTTGGAGCTTTCTCCATCTGGAGAAATTCCTTATAGGAATCGACCTGATTTTCAATCAGGTTTGGTGGCTGGATTACTTCCTTGAGTTGACCGAAATTAATGCGCTTTGACATAATGAGGATGTCGGGATGACGGTGATGTGACGATTGATGAACTGTGGTTGCCAATACGAGATTGGCGAAAAGACAAAAACAGCTAGGCGAGGCTCACCCGATTTGGGTGAGCTCACCTAACTGTGAAATTGTGAACTATAGAATATAATTGGGAGGTCCCGAGATTACTTCAATTCGACTTCAGCGCCGGCAGCTTCGAGCTTCTTCTTGATCTCTTCAGCTTCGTCCTTAGAGCAACCTTCCTTAATAGGCTTAGGTGCACCTTCAACGAGGTCCTTAGCTTCCTTCAGACCGAGGCCTGTGATAGCGCGAACTTCCTTAATGGAAGCAATCTTGTTTGCGCCCGCAGCCTTGAAGATGACGTCAAATTCGTCTTTTTCTTCAGCAGCTTCTGCAGGTGCAGCGCCGCCAGCAGCAGCAACAGCAACGGGAGCCGCAGCGCTAACGCCCCACTTCTCTTCGAGCTCTTTAACGAGGTCTGCTACTTCGAGCACTGTTTGTGAGGATAGCCATTCGACTACTTGTTCTTTTGTGATATCTGCCATGATGTTTTACCTTTCAATGGTTAGCACCCCGAGAATCGGGATATTTAAGGAGTCATTCCCCCTAACCTTATTTTTATATGGTTGTTGTGTAGTTGGCCGTCGCATCAAGTATGAAGCGACAGCCAAAAGTGTGTATTTAGATTACGTTTATTCGCCGTTTTCTTTGCGGACTTTTGCCTGCAAGACGTTGACGAGACCTTGTGGAACCGCATTGATAACGCGGACGAATCCGGTAGCAGGCTGTGTGAGCAATCCAAGAAGTTGTGCACGTAGAGATTCGAGGCCTGGGAGTTTCGCAAGCGCTTCGATTTCTTCTTTGCTAAGCGCACGTTCGTTCAGGATGCCGGCCTTCATTTCGACCTTATCCTTCTTCTTGAAGAATTCGCCGATCAATTTAGCAACACCAGATGGGTTGTCACCACCAACAACGATCGCTGTTTGACCTGTAAGGTGCTCGCCTAAATCAGGGAGATCCTTCGCAGCGGCAGCGACGCCGAAGATGCTGTTTTTGATAACGTGGAACTCTGCATTGTGCTCAGAAAGCTGGCCGCGAAGCTCAGCGATTTCTTCGACTGTGATGCGTTCGTAATTCGTAAGATATACGTAGTCGGACTTCTCAAGGTGAGAGTTCACCTCTTCGACGAGATATTGTTTTTCTGGTCTCATTGTATGTAAGCCTCCGTATTATTTGTTATAAGGCGCAGCATCGATACTGATGCCTGGGCTCATTGTAGCACTGACGGAGAGTCCCTTGAGGAACTTACCTTTGTGGCTTTCAGGTTGTGCAGCAAGCAGCGCTTTAATGGCAGCTTCCGCATTTTCCTGAAGTTGCTCAGAAGTGAAAGAGCGCTTGCCGACAACGACAGCGACGTTCGCAGTTTTGTCCATCTTGAACTCAACGCGACCTGCTTTCACAAGCTTGATACCTTCAGCGATTTCGTCGGTTACCGTGCCAGACTTAGGATTTGGCATCAAACCACGTGGACCAAGCACACGAGCTACCTTACGGACGCTCTTCATTGCACTGGTTGTGGAGATAGCGACGTCGAAGTCGGTCCATCCGCCTGTAACTTTCTCGATCAAATCGTCGAGACCGGCTTCATCCGCACCTGCTTCAAGAGCTTCGGCTGGATTTTCGGTGAATACGATGACGCGCACAGTCTTACCGCTACCGTGAGGAAGCTGGAGTGTGCCGCGAACCATCTGATCGCTCTTGCGAGGATCCACCGCGAGGTGAGCGTAAATTTCGACGGTTTCGTCGAACTTCGCCTTAGGTAGTGTGTTTAGTAACGCAGACGCTTCTTCGACCGAGTAGGTCTTTTCCAAGTCAACCATTTCGGCTGATTGGCGATAGCGCTTGCTTCCCTTTAATTGCTGGGTGGCCATTGTTTATATATCTTTTGTGGTTAATAAAGCCCGGAGCGGGCCTCGTTAAAAATGTTAGCCTTCGACTTCGAGGCCCATTGAACGCGCTGTGCCGGCGATGATGTTGAACGCTGCATCCTCAGAAGTTGCATTGAGGTCGTTCTTTTTGATTTCGCAGATCTCAAGCACTTGCTTGCGTGTCACCTTACCGACTTTGTCGCGGTTTGGCACACCAGATCCCTTAGCAATACCCGCAGCCTTCTTCAGAAGAACCGCAGCTGGTGGCGACTTAAGGATAAAACTAAATGAACGGTCTGCATAGACTGTGATCACGACCGGTAGGATCATACCCGCTTGGTCTTTAGTCTTGGCATTGAACTCCTTACAGAAGCCCATGATGTTAACACCTTGAGCACCCAATGCTGGTCCAACTGGAGGAGCTGGATTTGCGGAGCCCGCAGGTAATTGTAGACGAATTTGTCCTGTGATTTTCTTAGACATGGCTGATTAGCTTTCTTCTGTTCTCTGGACTTGCCAGTATTCAAGTTCAACAGGCGTGAAACGCCCGAAAATAGATACGGAAACCTTAAGTTTGCCCTTATCGGGGTCGATTTCCTCGATTTTGCCAACTAGGTTCATAAATGGACCATCGTTGACCTTTACCATTTCGCCTAGATCGTATTCGATCTTCGGCTTTTCTTTGCCTTCGGCTTCTTCGACTTGGTTGAGAATACGCTCAATCTCACTCTTCTTCAACGGTGTCGGGCGGTCGCCTCCAACAAAATTTATGACGCCGTGAGCTTCACGGACAAAATACCAAGGCTTTTGTAAAAGCTTACCGTCCTCATCGTAGAGACACATATTTACGAATACGTAGCCTGGATAGAACTTACGCGTCTTGGTGCTCTTCTTGCCGCTTTTGACTTCGGTCACCGTTTCAGTCGGCATCAGCACATCAAAGACATAATCTTCCATCTCTTCGACAGCGATGAACTTATCGAGATATTTTTTAGCCTTACCCTCTTGATTAGAGAGAGTTTGAACAGCAAACCAACGTGGACCAGAAAGTGACATATGTGCGTCTATAGGTAAAAATTAGGAGGTAGCGAAAAGCCGCTAAAACTAGCCACGCACCCATGAGGTGAGTAGCTCGACGCCATTCATTAGCGAAAAGTCAATGAGCGCGATATAAGAACCGAGGATTGCTGTAGCGATTAGGACAACGATCGTCGAGTCGCGCAATTCAGTCTTAGAAGGCCATGAAGCCTTCTTTAGCTCTGTCATCGTCTCTTTATAAAAAAGACGGATACTTGTGAATGGGTTTTTCATTTATTAAAAATGGCAGGAGAGGAGGGACTTGAACCCACAACTTACGGTTTTGGAGACCG
>JABBCA010000058.1 GCA_018607135.1 Opitutales bacterium | reverse complement strand
ATCCAGACGCTACTGGTCAACGTCGCTAACGCGCCGCGCCAGAGCTCTACGTTCACGAAAAATAATGAAAAAGATCATCTCCTTATTTCTAGCCCTTGCCGCGCTTAATTGCTTTGGGGCAAAAGAAAAGCAACCGAGTATGCCTGACCTCTTGAAGGCAATGAGCGTTCACTATTTTGAGCGAACTCTTCCTGAAGAAATAAAAGAAACTGACATGGTCTACCTTACTTTATTGAAGTCAGATGGCACGCAGCGAGACCTAGTTGGAGCGACTGGCTTCACAGGAAATGAAAAAGTGAAGGTCTTCGTATTTTTGAGAGCTGATGATCCGTATGCGACCTTGATGAGCAACGATGGATTGTCTAGTTACACGGCTAACTCACTACCCAAATGGAACGCGTTTGCAACCGGCTCAAAAGAGGTAAAAGAAGCAAGCGATCATATGATCCGATTTACACCTGGAAACACGATCCAGTCTGGCGATAAACCACAGGGGGAATGCTACGACTTGATCATCACCTCAAAACCGAACTGACGTAAACCAGTCGATTGTCTCAACGCTTTTCGCGCTCCGCGCTACAGGCGCGATAGTGCTCCACGATGGACGAACGCTTCGCGTTCGCCCTAGCGAGTCGACTCCGGGCGCGAAGCGCCCTCCATCAACCCGCTAGGGGCAACTGCGCGATTACACTTGCGCAAGCAAGCTTGCTCCAGTTCCATCACTTGTGCCCCAGCTCGGGGAGCGTTAGGCAAATCAATGATCCGATATATATCGCAACTTCAGCCAACTAAGTTAATACTATGGTGTTACCTCGTGTGGTATTTTGCCATACTATCTCGATACTTTGACCCATCACTTAATTTGTGGCTATCATCGCTTGGAATTTCAGTAATCATCGGATTTGCACTCAACCTTGCAGCTAGTCAGAAAAACCAAAAACTCGACCATTGGGTAGTCCTTCGCCTTTATATATTCCCCTTCTGCGTTTCCAGTTATTCGGCCTCAATCAAAGGAAATAATTTCTTTCTTGTATTCCCAACCGAATTAAAGCCGTTGCTAATCGGTGTTTCATCCTGCGTAAGCTTTCTATGCATGGTATACATCATAAAAATACTAACAAAAAACAGAGCCTATAGGGATAGGACTCCCCATCGCTGAGGAGCCCTCCCACACCACCACTCATACAGGTCTGTAAGTGGCGGTTCGGCTGATCCGAGGGAACGTCATCCGATACAAATGGATCACGTTCTCTGACTTTTGTTCACGCGTGATGCCATCGTTGTTTCAGCAGCTGCTGCAATACACCGATGAATACACTGTGATGACTCGTCATTTCATTTACCGCCGCCATTCGGCCGCAGCACCGTTCAAGCCTTCGTCGGGGTGATGCTTCTCTGATGGTCCGGTTCAGCAAGCTGCCCGGTCTTGTCGGCAGACCTCGGAACTTCGTTGGACGGGTAACCCGTCGGCAACTACTCCAGTTTCGTTTCGCCTACGACTACTATGCTCTCTGCTGACTTCCGTTAAGCAATGGCTGGACCTTACGGCACAGTTAGTCACTTGCGTGACACTTAACGGATCTCCTGGGGTGTGCTTATTGACCTTCCATGCGCGAGCGCCCAATATACGCCCCTCCTCATATGATGAATAGAGGACTTCGTCTTGTGTTGCAGACTCGTCCCGATTACAGTTCGCCTGATTGGGTTCTTGTTCATCGCCCCGCATGTTCGTGCACAGGCCTTCTTCACCAGACACGTTACCGTGCACAGCTTGCCCTGCACTATGACCTTCGCCTTCATCGGGCTGGCCTTGAGTCTTGATTACTATGTTTATTTTCTTACTCATACTATCTCACTCTTTAATCAATAAGCCGGTTACCCAGCACACAACCAATCGCACTGAGCAATGTCGCTAACGCGCCATCGCTCATGCTCCACGAATGGACGAACGCTTCGCGTTCGCCCATCGCTCCAATAAAAATGGAGGTTGACTCCTACTACGACTTGTCCAATTGTTCAAGTCGTGCCAAAGGGAAGGAAAATTATCGTCGATGCATCTGTAGTATTGGCAGTTATATTGGATGAACCAGAGAAGGCCGCTTTGGTCGTGGAAACGGAGGGGGCTACCCTTTTGGCACCCAGCTGCCTCTCGTGGGAAATCGGTAATGCGTTTTCCGCAATTTTGAAACGAAAGCGAATGGATTTCGAGTCGGTATCACAGGGCCTGAAAATCTTTGAGATGATCCCGATTCAAGAGATGGAAATAACTCTGGTCGATGCACTGGAGCTCTGTAACCGGCATGACATCTACGCCTATGATGCTTATTACCTACAGTTGGCGAAACGATCCTCTTTGCCGCTGCTAACTCTAGATCGGAGAATGATGGAAGTCGCCCAACTAGAAAAAATTCAAGTGAAAGGAATCAAATGAAATTGTATACTTATAGTGACGCACGGCAGCAATTTGCAAGTGTCTTGGACACGGCGAGTCGCGAAGGGAAAGTCTTAATCCGAAAGAGGGACGGAAGTCTTTTTGCTCTGATGCCCGAGCCAAAGACCAAGTCGCCTTTCGACGTTGCAGGAATCTCGACCGACATAAAGACCTCAGAAATCCTCGCAACGATTCGAGACGAAAGAGAAAGATCCAGACGATAGCCACAACTTCGTTACTGCTGCGCCTTCACCACGTGCGACATCTCATCGATGGACCAACGCTTCGCGTTCTGAAAAAATGAAATCTCTCATCACAATCTTGCTGCTTTTGTGCTCTGTGCCAGTTTTAGGAAGCACTTTGCAAAAAATAATCGAAGGGATTGATTCGACGTTTCCTTCTTCTGTAAAAGATGAAGTTGCTACGGCGAACTATGGGCCTCGGCCCCTAGATGAAAAATACCCAGAACACCTTTTTCCTTCATGGGTCAAAAGCAACTACCTCGAAAAGAACGAAAGTGTTATTGAATATTTAGCGTCTGAAGGTCTCGAGAACCCGACGCGAGACAGGGTATCTGAAGTTCTTTATCAAGCGTATCGAAGCTACTTGATTCGCGCCCCAATTGATCTCGATTCTATTATTAAAAAAAAGAATTTGGAGTATTGGCGCATGATTAAGCCCGAACCTTATGTAATACCACAAACAGGGGAAAAAGTTATTCCTAAGCGAGAAGGCGTCATCGGAAGGAATGTTGATGACCGAAGAATCCATTATGGCATCAGTGAGGGCGGTAAGCAGCTTTGGGGATACGAATATGAGGCAGGATGGTATCCAATTGAACCTTGCGAAGTTGGAGGAAATCAGGAGTATGAAAAACTACTGAAAAATGAAAAACACAACCAGTCGGGAGATGACATCGCCGAGTAGCGCTCTCACTAGACTTTTCAGCATGAGCACAGAAGTCCAGTTCATTACAGACGACAAAGGTGAGAAGAAGAGTGTTGTCCCGAAAATCTCTGATTATCAATCTTTTATGGAATACCTCGAGAACCTTGCTGCTTGTGCAGAAAGAAGGAATGAAGGAACAATCGCCCACGAGGATTTCGTCAAAGAACTGAAGGAGGATGGAGTGCTGTAACATTGAATGGCGTCCCTCGACAAAAAAGGATCTTAAAAAGATTTCGAAAGCTGAGGTTCACAGGATCATCAGTGCTGCCCAGGTTTATCCGATCAACCTCGACCACCGGGTTAAACGAAACTTTCAGGCAGTGATCTGACCTATCGGATTCGGGTTGAAAATTACCGAACCATCTACGAAATTCACGACGAGACCATTTTGATCGAAGTCGTCAAAGTTGGGCATCGCAAGGATGTCTACAGAAATTGAGGTGAGCCAGGCGATAGTGGACAATTTCGTTCGTGCCTCACGACATGCCACGTCTTAACGTTGCATCGGCTCGCTTCGCTCGCCGCGGCATCGCCGAGCAACAAAACACTAGAGTCGACCCCTCAATGGGGACTATCCACAAACAAGTTTGCAACAACTCAATCGCCCCGCGACTCAGCTGGCGGCGTTGTGAGAAGTAAACGAATACTGACCGCCGATTCAGTCGAAGCAGATTTGTCCAAAACTACAAAGACGCAGTCGAAACCATGTGCAACCCATCAGACAAAGGGCGAACACGATTCAAGACGAAGTATTGCGCGAAAAAACGACGAAACCATCGATGGTTTCTGAAACAGCGCAGTCGCCCCTCTTACTAACTATGCTGCGGACCAAGAAATGTCCACGCGCGCAACCAGCAGAGCGGTGCGAATGTAGGACCCGTTTCCAAGAAATCTTCACGTTTTCGTAGTGAATATGCAAAGTGCTTTCTCGACTTCTGATTTCTGCCTCCTTACATGTGCTTTCTTTCCATCATGAAACCGACAGAAAAACCAAATCGTCCATTCTTCTCATCCGGCCCTTGCAGCAAGCGCCCTGGTTGGTCGCTTGAAGCGCTCAACGAAGCACTGGTTGGCCGTTCACACCGCGCAAAGCCCGCAAAGGCGCGCATCGAAGAAGTGATCGAAAAGTCCTCCTCCATCCTCGGCCTACCTGAAGGTTATGTCTGCGGCATCGTGCCAGCATCCGACACAGGCGCCGTCGAAATGGCACTTTGGTCGCTCCTCGGTGAGCGCGGCGTGGAAATGTGCGCATGGGAGTCCTTCGGTTCTGGCTGGGTGACTGATGTGATCAAGCAACTCAAGCTCGACAACGTCACCAAGCACGAGGCGGACTATGGCCTCCTCCCTGATTTCTCGAAGGTCAACTTCAACAACGACGTCGTCTTCACTTACAACGGCACCACTTCAGGTGTGAAAGTGCCCAACCTCGATTTCATCCCTACCGACCGCGAAGGCCTCACCATCTGTGATGCGACTTCTGCTGTGTTTGCGATGGATATCGATTTTGCAAAACTCGACGTCGTGACATGGTCATGGCAAAAAGTCATGGGAGGCGAAGGTGCTCACGGTATGATCGTGCTCAGCCCTCGCGCCATCGCACGGCTTGAATCTTACACACCCACTTGGCCACTACCAAAAATCTTCCGCATGACCAAAGGCGGCAAATTGATCAGCGATATCTTCACTGGCGCAACGATCAACACCGTCTCCATGCTCTGTATCGAAGACGCCGTCGACGGCCTTCGTTGGGCAGAAAGCATCGGCGGCCTGCCAACGCTCATCGAGCGTTCCGAAGCCAACCTCAAAGCAATCTCGGACTGGGTCGCAAAGACAGACTGGATCGACTTCCTCGCAGAAGACGCAGCAACCATTTCCAATACATCGATCTGCCTAAAGATCACCGCCGATTGGTATCAAGCACTTCCCGCCGACGATCAAGCAGCAAAAGCAAAGCAACTCGTTAGCCTGCTCGACAAGGAAGGCGTCGGTTACGACTTCGGCAGCTATCGCGACGCGCCCGCGGGCCTTCGCATTTGGGGTGGCGCAACCGTCGACACTGCAGACATTGAAGCCCTGCTACCATGGCTCGACTGGGCATTCGCCGAGATCCAAGGCTAATACGTGCCTATGGCACGAACGTTGAACTTCGAACGTCCAACGCTCAACGTCGAATAAACAGTTAGCGGCTGCGGCGTATTCTAATTCAAAATTCGACGTTGGAGGTTGGACGTTCGAAGTTGCCCTAAAATCATTCCCAAGCAAAAGGCGCTCATCACCGAGCGCCTTTTTTGTGCATTCTGTAGGGGCGCAACTTGATGCGCCCGCCGAAATGGATGCGCCTGCCGAGCAGATGTCTAACGAAGGGCGGGCGCGTCAAGTCGCGCCCCTACAATAGCACCACTGCGCCTCGCGCTGAAGGGCCCAGATCCCCATTCAACCGTAGAGCCAAAGAACCCCTAGCAGCCCGCAAACAACTGTGTTTGTGTATCGTTCTCCCACTATGCCCTGTTTTATCAAACCATTAGGCGCGCTCCTCGCAGGCCTGCTTTTTTTCAGCCTAGGCTTTGCTGATAGCAACAATGTTTACATCACACGCTTTTGGCACAATCACCAGCCCATCTACTGGCCGGAGTGGAATACCAATGGCGGAGAAAACAGCCGCATCGAATACGCATGGGACTCCATCGTCCTCAAAGGCGGTCGCTCCTACTCGGGGTCCACCGCACAACACCCAGAGAACAATCTCTCAGATATTTTTGGGAAAGACGACCGCCGCGCCGCCTACCAAAGCAATCCAAAGAACTCGCTGCAAAGCTTCACCAGTGACGGCGGCTTCGCACTCAGCTACTCGGGATCATTGATCGACAACGTCCGCCAACTTGGCTCTCTCGGACAGCTTGGCTATGGCAGCGGTTGGAACAACGACAACAAAATAGCACGGAGCTGGGCCACTCCATCCGGTTCCACTCGACTCGACCTCGTAGGCTTCACCTATCACCACTCACTCGCACCACTCCTGCCCAAGGAAGTGCTACGTAAAGAAATCCGCATCTTTAAACAAGCGTGGTGGAAAGCATGGGGCGGCAACTCCGACCTAAGCGATCACTCAAAGGGATTCTTTCCGACAGAGATGGCCTTCTCGCGCCACATCGTCGACGTTCTCCAAGAAGAAGGCTACGAATGGGTGATCGTCGCCAGCCATCACCTCAGTCGCACCTGCCCGACTTACTTCGATCAGTTCGACATCGATAACGGCAACTACGGTATTTTTTCAAGTCCTCCAAACAAGGCCGACCTGCTCGGCCCTTCCCCAAGCACTGGTTGGTGGTATGCCCAACCCAACCCCGGCAACGCAGCATGGAACGTTTCTCCCTTCGCTTACCAGTTGCACAAAGCCAAATATGTAAATCCAGACACAGGCGCTGAGTCGACCATCGTCATGGTGCCCTCGGACGATGTATTGAGTTATCGATACGGCTACTCCAATGAGGGCACTGGAAAGGTCAGCTCCTTCATCGAGCCATTTGCAAACGACAGCACTCGCCCCGTGCTCGTCATGCCCTCGACCGACGGCGACAACGCTTGGGGCGGAGGCTCCAGCTCATGGTTTGAAGCCACACCACAACTCTTCGGCGCTTACAACGCCACCACCCCGCAAGACTTCGTCAACGCCTACGGCGGTGCCGCACCGATCACTCATATCGAAGACGGCGCATGGATCTTCCCAGAAAGCGACTACGGCTCCCCCTATTTCCTTAAATGGATCGAGCCCCCCGTGGCTGCCCCTGGAAGCACGACCATCGTGCCAGGCACTCTCATCGATATGGAAACCCCTGGCTTCGCGCTC
This sequence comes from Opitutales bacterium, assembly GCA_018607135.1. GTDB lineage: Bacteria > Verrucomicrobiota > Verrucomicrobiia > Opitutales > Coraliomargaritaceae > JBPOFY01. The sequence goes on along the minus strand of JABBCA010000058.1, from coordinate 8,661 downwards.
AAATTTTGGAGCTGGGCGCCCGTCATCACTGGAGCCAACTGGGTAGAAACGGCCGAACAAATTTTACACGACGAAGGCGGCTCCGTCGAAGACTGGAAAATCCAAGCCCCCTACGATTGGGACGGCACATGGACCGCCCCCAACGATGTTGAACTCGCCTGGCACATCTACCTCGGCGGACTCGACTCGGGATTCAACTACTATGGCGGCCTCGGCAACGACGACGAAGTCAAACCCGCCCTCGCCACCACACGCGCCATTCAAAAGCTCCAACCATGGATGACTCAGACGCGACGCGATAACGACCGCACCGCACCTTCAGTGCTCAAGCCACAACGCTTTCCCTACAATCCAGGTGCCTACACCTTCGGCTGGTTCAACAGTATTCCCGGCGGCGATACCAATTTCCTCAAGGCCATGCCTTCCGAATTTTACATTTGGACACATGCATACGATCTCTCAGGCATTACCACCGTAAATCTGAAAATTCGCGTCGACAGCGACGGCGTCAACCCACTCGCAAGCAATCAAAACGAAACCTACACAGGAGGCAACGAGGTCGGTTCGTGGATCACGATACCAATGACTCAGCGCGTGCTCCCCAATACACAGAACGAGCTCAACGCAGCAGCCAACAACGGCCAAATCAATTACTTCATTCAGTCACCAGAACTCGCAGATTACTACTTCGCAAAGATCACCAATAGCAACCTACCCAACTTCCGCGAACAGCTACTCGACTACTATGTCGAAGCCACTGACACAAAAAACAATGTGCACAAATCAGAAATTCAGCACGTCTATGTTGAAGACGATGGCGCAGTCACTGAGCCACCGCGGTCTCCCGTAGCCCCAGCAGCGGCCGCTTTCAATAGTTCACAAATCGATCTCTCTTGGAGTGCAGTCGCCGATGCCAGCGGCTATTTCATCTTCCGCGACGGCAACAACATCGCGAGCGTATCCGCCACCACTTTTAGCGACACCGCATTGACTGGAGAAACCACCTACACTTACACCTTACAGGCCTTCAACAGCGCGGGCAACTCAGGCATCTCAAACCGAACACAAGCCACCACACCACCTGCGCTCAATGCGCCCGCTGCGCCAACAAATCTAAGCGCAACTGCACTTTCACCAAGCGCCATCGAGCTCGATTGGGACGCCAGCCCAACCGCCACCGAATACCGCGTGCGTCGTAGCGGCTCCGAAGTCGGACAAACCTCAACAACTAGCTTTACCGAGACAGGTCTCGGCGCAGCATCCACCTACAGCTACTCCGTCGTCGCAGGCAACGAGGGCGGCTTCTCTGAAGAATCCACACAAGCTTCCGCAACTACCCAAACCGCACCACCATCCTTTAACATCGGCAGCGACGCCGAACCTTCAGGCTACCTAGTCGAAAATCCAGGCATGCGTATTTTCGCCGCCGTTCGAGGCACCCTACTTTATGTCGCCACATGGACGCCCTCTGGCGGCGGCAACGACCACTACATCTTTGTAAGCGATTCACTTGAAGCAAGCGCCACCACAGCCGCCCCATGGGACAAAGCAGGCTCCACCGCACTCCCAACAGACGCACCTTTCCTCGGCGCAGAATCTGCAAACGAATACGCAGGATGGTTCAATACCAGCGGCACCACACAAATCTGGCGCGACAGTGTCGGCGGCGGACGTCTCGAAGGCGTCATCGACCTCGTCGAAGTCTTCGGCCAGCTCCCCGAGACACTCTACCTCAGCTCAGCCGCCTACCCCACCGATTCAGGAACCGCGCTCGCCGCCCAAGCCCCCTCCGGCAACGGCGACGGCAACATTGATCCGAACGAGTTTTACGCCGTATCTGTCGAAGCACTACGCGACAGCGCGGCCAACGGCGTGTTCGACCGCATGGACCCAGCGCGCGCCTTCAGAGTCGACCCCGACTTCAGCGGCGACAATCCAATGATCTCATGGCCCATCGTGCCTGGCCGCAGCTACAACATTTGGCGCTGCAGCGACCTAAGCAACGATAGCTGGACCAAGCTCAACGCAACACCCGTCCAAGCCCAATCAGGCGACGACCTACTGGAGTTCACCGACACCACCGCCAGTGGCACACAAAACTTCTACCAAATCGAATGGCTGCAGCCCGAGTAGAAGCCTCTGGGTGTAATTACCCTCAGAGGGCAAACTAAACAATGAAACCATCCCGGAGCGTCGGCCTCCATGCCGACACCCCTGTGCAGACGTTTGTAAACACGAAGGTCCGCGCTCCCAATGCTTTCGCGTGACCTCGCAGTAAAGATTGCACCCGAAGTAGGGAGTCAGGCATTCAATTTACTTGCTTTTAACATCATTACAGTCATTCAAACGTAATTTAATTCATTCCTAGTCAGCCGACACTCACTGCAAGCGCGTGGTTGATGAGTTTTTTTGGGGGGAATAGAAGAAACCTTATTTATCTCGCTGCTCCTTAAAGCAACACACTTGGCCTTCTAGTGTCGCACTCCTCTCAATCATGAAACATTACATTACTTTAGCTTTTCTCGCTGTGCTCTGCAGCTCTGCAAATGCAGCCCTCCTGCTCTACGACGGCTTCGACTACAATGCGGGCGAGCTACGTCAATCCAACACCGGTGATGCATGGCAGCGCAATGGCACTGGCGACACAATTGCGATTGTAAATGGCAACCTAAGCTATCCGGGTCTTCCCGCTTCCACTGGTAGACAATTGGATTGGGGCGGCGCGGGTGCTAATTCTCGCACTCAGTTCACTCAAGTCACCACGGGAAATATCTTTGCATCCTTCTTATTCAAGATGGATACCATCGCGCCTTTGACCAATGCAACACCGGTCGGTGTTGCAGGCTTATTTAACGCAGCCAACGAGAACAATCCAAACAGCCGCGTGTATATCCGCCGTGATGCCACCAATGTAAACGCCTACAACTTTGGCATCTTAGAACGCGGCTCAAGTATCGCATGGTCGTCTGGTCAATATACCGCAGGCAATACTCACCTCGTCGTTTTTAGCTTGGATTTCGTAGCAGGCGCAACCAACGACACCGCCCGCCTTTGGGTCGATCCACTCGCCAGCACGTTCTTAGCAGCGACCCCTCCAGCAGCAATCGTTACAGCCTCTGGAGGCGTCGACGCCACTAAGGTAGATCGCTTTCGCTTTATCCAAAATTCAGCCGCAGCTGGACGTCAATTCGCAGACGAATTACGTATCGGCACCACATGGGCAGACGTCGTCGTGCCAGAGCCATCCACATATGCCCTACTCTTAGGACTCGGGGCTGGATTGCTTGTCGTTAATCGCCGCCGTCGCTAATTTAAACCGAATCTATGCAATAGGATGAGCGAGGTGCTCGGCAACTGAAGGCCGAGGGAGCGTATAAGCATACGTGACTGCTGGCCTGACAGGCAGCCATGTGCCTCGGTCGCCTAAGGACTTCTCTAACACCATTTAGGTGAACACATTTCTAATGCGATGCATTAGGAATGTGGCTGATTTAAAACCACTTATGCAACTGCAACTAAAGTTAGAGAAATCCGTTTGCATAGTTTCGGTTAAAACGTCATTTTTAAAGACACAGGATGCTTCACTTGAAGCATCCTTTTTTTGTCTGCCTCAAATACTAAAACTCTCGCCGCAACTGCAGCTCGACTTCGCATTTGGATTACTAAACTTGAAACCGCCGCCGACCATCTTGTCGGAATAGTCCAGGTGCGTGCCTTTCAGATACAAGGCACTCTTCGTATCGACAAGCACCTCTGCGCCCGAGGAACGAACCATGATATCGCCACGCTTGGGATCGGATACAAACTTCATTTTATAGCTCAGTCCATTGCAGCCACCCCCTGTGATTTTGACACGTAGATATGCGCCCTTCTGCTCACGCTCGATCAAAGAGTTGAGTTTTACACCCGCAGGCTTAGTGACCAGAATGAGCTTTTCGTTGCCCAAACGCACGCCCTCAGGGATGTCTGTTGCGGTATCCATACTCACATCGGTATTCAAAACATCGTGTCGCGCAACCCCAGAAGCAGACAATTATACTGCATGGAGGATCAACGTCCTCGCATGGCCGCAGCAACCAGTCAGGCAAGTAAGGGTAATATGGCTGCCGCTCATCATGATTTGTGAAAATGTGCACAGCTCCTGCACGAAGTCGCGTCAAGTCGCGTGCCAGCATTCTTCTTAGAAATCGATGAGGGAACGGGGGGAACGTCGAACATCCAACATCGAACGTTCAACATTGAATGAGAATGCACCAACGGCTGAGCGTTCTACAGGCTTCGACACTCTCAGTTAAGCCTACGTAGACAACTCGAAGGTTCGACGTTGGACGTTCAAAAAACCGAGCAGAAGTCGATTGATTCAGCCATGCGAATGCCAGTTGCCGAAAGTCAAAATTCACAAAACTTGATGCGCGTGAGAAGATCCCTCCACCGATACCGCCCCTTTTTTGCTCGCGGCACTTGCAGTTGCCTAAAAGGGAACATTTACTGGGTCAAAATTGACACAGTTTTCAATCACTATGAAACGCATCACCTCTCTACTTTTTTTCTGTCTCACCACTCTTTGCATCGGAGCAGAGAACTTACCTGAAGGGATCGAGCACGTCCAAACCCTCGACGGTATCGAAGAATACAAGCTCACCAGCAATGGGCTACGCGTATTGCTCCTCCACAACGAGCGTCAACCTGTCGCCACCGTCATGGTCACCTACGAAGTTGGCGCACGCAACGAAGTCGCCGGCACCACCGGCGCCACACACATTCTAGAGCACATGATGTTCAAAGGCACCGACCGCTTTAATAGTGCCGAAGGAAATGACTACTCCAGCGTGATGGAGCGCATCGGCGCCCGAGCCAACGCGACCACCTACTTCGACCGCACCAATTACTATGCGACCCTAGCGAACGAGCATGTGCCACAAACCATCGAGCTCGAAGCCGACCGTATGCGTAACCTCCGCATTCGCCAAGAAGACCTCGATTCAGAAATGACCGTCGTGCGCAACGAATATGAGCGCGGCGAGAACAACCCAGTCCGCACACTCATCAAAGAAATCTACGGCACCGCCTTTATCGCCCACCCCTACCAGCATCCAACCATCGGCTGGCGCTCCGACATCGAAAGCACTTCCCCAAAAAAACTTCGCGAGTTTTACGACATTTACTATTGGCCTGAAAATGCCGTCCTCACCGTCATCGGTGGTTTTGACAAAGCAGCCACGATTCAAGCCGTCATTGATCACTATGGCCCCATTCCCAATGCACCCGAGGCCATCCCCACGGTCGACACGCTCGAGCCCGAGCAGCTCGGCCCCCGCCGCCTCACCATCGAGCGCACGGGGCAAGTCGGCGTCGTCATGACCGCCTTCAAAGTGCCTCAAGGCACCCATGAAGACTGGGCAGCGCTCACCTTACTCCAACAAATACTTGGCGCAGACAAAACAGGACGCCTCTATCGAGCACTTGAGGACAATGGTAAAGCCAGCGCGACCTTCGCATTTGGCCCGCAGCTTCGCGACCCATGCCTGTTTATTTTTGGTGCCTACCTCACCCCAGACGCCACACACCAAGACACCGAAACCATCATTCTCGATGAAATTCAAAAGCTCATCAATGGCGGCGTCGATGAAGACGAGCTTGCACGCGCTAAATCAGTCATCAAGGCGAGCACCGTTTACGGTCGCGACGGGAGTTACGCGATTGCCGATCAAATCAACGAAGCCATCGCCATGGGCGACTGGAGCAGCTACATCACTCTGCCCAAAGCGATCCAAGCAGTTACCGCAGAAGAGTTACAACGAGTCGCGGCAAACTACTTCATCTCAAAAAACAGCACCACCGGTTGGTTCATTCCGAAGAAATCACCCACCGCAGCGATTAGCAGCCGCTCACTCTACGGTCCCAACTATTACCGCGACCCCGAAGTCTTCAGCCCCAATTTCAACAACGCCACCGAGGCTGGAGCAGCAGTAAGCAGCAACCATGTCGTTGATTTTTCTAGCGCCATGCAACACGCCACCATCGCAGGTATCAACGTGATCGCAGTGGATATGCCGATCGAAGAAGTCGTCTCTTTTGTAGGCAGCTTCGCCGCGGGCGACACACTCAGCCCAGCCGACGCGCCCGCCCTAGCTAGCCTCACTGCAGCCATGCTGGATAAAGGCACCGCCAAGAGTGACCGTTTCCAAATTGCAGAGCGCCTCGATACACTCGGAGCCGACCTTTCTTTTGGAGCCGACGCGCACAGTTTGAGTTTCTCGGGTCGCTTTCTGCGCAACGACGCAGGCGCGATCATGGACTTGCTCGCTGAGCAACTACGCGAGCCCGCCTTCGATAGCGAAGTCTTAGACACCGTCAAAAGTCGCCAAGAAGCAGGGCTGCTCCGCGCACTGGACGATCCAGATTATCGAGCCAACGCAGAAGTCAGCCGCCTGCTCTACCCAGAGGGGCACCCCAACTATAGCCCCACAATTGAGACGCTACTCGAAGACATCCAAGCCACTCAAATCGATGCCATTAAAGCGTTCCATGAAAGCAACTACGGCCCGAAATCGATGACACTTGTTTTTGCTGGCGACATCGACTTCGAGCAACTCACCGCAGCCATAGGCAACGCCTTTGAAGGCTGGACCGGAGGCGTCGATTACCCCAGCGAAGTGCCCAAACAAGCCGACAACAGCAAGCGCTCCGAGCGCATCTACATCGCCGATAAGACCAGTATCTCCGTTCGCTACGCCTACAACACAGGCCTACAGCGCACCCACGAAGACTACCTGCCCTTCATGCTAGGCAACTACATCCTCGGCGGCAGCTTCCAGTCACGCTTGATGCAAGAAGTCCGCAAGAAGCAAGGTCTCACCTACGACATCCGCGCACGCCACGAGGGCGACATCCTCACTCCAGGCAACTGGCTCCTCTCCGCAAGCTTCTCGCCTGCCATGCTCGACCAAGGCATCGAAGCCACCGAAGCCGTCGTCAACAACTGGTTCACCAACGGCGTGCATTCAGACGAGGTCGCCGCAGCCATCGAAACACTCACAGGCTCCTACCTGGTCGGGCTCTCCACCACGAGTCGTGTCGCTATGCAAGTGCACAGCTACCTGCAACGTGGCTTCGAAGCCAGCTACATTGACGAGTATCCGACTCGCCTAAAGACCCTCGACACCCAGCAAGTCAATCAGGCCATTCGTAAATATCTCTCACCAGAGCAAGCGGTTCAAGTCGCAGCTGGCTCACTCAGCGAGCCCAAAGACACCCTTAGTGAACCACCCAGCAACAAGCAGCCGATCAGTGTGCGCATCGACACCCCACACGCGGGCTGGTCCATTCTAATCGAAGCTATCTACCAAACCGAAGAGAGCATCGTGGTGCTTTCAAAGCTCAGTGAATCCACAGACATGGCTGCTCAAGTCATCACTACCGTATCCGATACTGTGCAAATCCCCGCATCCGAAGAAGCATTGTCCATTCGCCACTACATCATTGGTAAAACTTGGGACTGGGGCAGCTCGAAGGAACTGACCTTCATCGACTCAATCGATGCATTTGGAGGCGCGCTGGATAGAGCACAAGAAATCTACAAAAAGTAATTTCCCGCTTCACATGATCTTTGAAAGCCTAGTCAGAAGACAGGAGTCAGTATTCAGGATGATATTGAAAATCTAACTTCTACCTGCTAACTACTAACTCCTGAATTATTCAGCTCCGTGCACAAATAACTTTGCACCAGACACGTTTCACTATCCACTACTGCCATGCCTAAAATTGACGTCGAAACTCTCAAAATGATTCTGCAACGCAACGAATCAGACATCCAAAAAATCAATGCCGTAATGCAAGACATCCAGCAGGAGCTCGATGCAGAAGAAGAAGAACGAGCCAACCGCCCGCCTCCGATTAAGAAGCAATTTTCGATCCTTTTATCCGATCCCGACGGCAGCTTTGCCGAGAAAGACCTCGTCGGATGGGTCGTCCAAGTCCCAGAAGACGATCCAGTAAACATCGCACCGAGCAAGATCATCCAAGCCGCCTACGAGTTCAATACCACACCTAAGGGCCGCCGTATGCCCGTCGAAACGATTGGCGAAGCCTGTGAAGTCGTGACCGCAAAACTCCTCAAAGAGCAAAACGTTTGGGTCAAAACCAAGGCGCCGGTTTTAGTGGTTCCCGTTGCCAATAAGATACCTACGGAAACGTCCGAATAGCCAAAAGATGGAGGGACATGCTCCGCCATGTCCACAGTGTGTTAAAGCCCTTTCGTTCTCACGGTCCGGCCAGCATGTGCGCCCGTAGCATTTGCGAAGGCGTCAGCGCTGACCCTCCATATGATAAAAAGAATCAATTTAAAAAAAGTGAAAAACACCGCTTGACTTAGGAATTTCGATTTCTACTGTCTGCGTCTTCTAACTTTTAGGGGTAGTAGCTCAGTTGGTTAGAGCGCCTGCCTGTCACGCAGGAGGCCGCGGGTTCAAATCCCGTCTATCCCGCCATTTAGCTCGTTGGTTTCCGAATCAACGAGCTTTTTTGTGCTTTAATTTCTGTATCAGGGATTCTCACCTACGGTGGTCCGGTTCGCTACGCGCCCGGTCAAGTCGCTACGCTCGGAACAAATCCCGTCTATCCCGCCATTTAGCTCGTTGGTTTCCGAATCAACGAGCTTTT
>JABBCA010000039.1:3461-16837 GCA_018607135.1 Opitutales bacterium | reverse complement strand
ACGGCATACGTATTGCCGGACTCGCAAGAGATCGATTTGGAATGCAACTGGCCATAGGCGTCAGCGTATTATTCCTCGTCCACTTCTTCATCAATATTGGCATGACTATCGGCATCACTCCGATTACTGGACTCCCGCTTCCGTTTTTAAGTTACGGAGGTTCCTTCATTCTGAGCTGTTTTATTCTTCAAGGTCTTGTGCAAAGTGTCTATCGGTATCGAAAGGATTTTTCGTGATACCGTCGCCACACACTGCACATTTTCTGAGGATTTAAAGCAATCAGCACTGGGAACCCCGATTCAACACGGGACATCCACTACCAATGCAAGATTCAACAACCGATCAAACTGACGATCAATACACCGAAGAACTCACCTCCTCTCCCAAAGAGAAAAAGGCGGAGCGCATCGACACTCGCGAACTCAAAGACGACGCAGCTAAGCGGGCTAAATCAGAGCCCCTCATTACTCGTATCGTCAAAGCTATCAAAAAAGAGAAAAAGGCTTACACCGAGTTGATCATCAACTCCGAGCCGCTCGAAAAACGTGTCGCGCTCCTGCAAGACGGTGTGTTGGAAAAATTCGAAGTCGAACGCACGGGCGAAGCCCGTGAAGTCGGCGCGATTTTCAAAGGAAAAATTCAAAACCTAGAGCCGGGTCTCAAGGCGGCGTTCGTCGATATTGGCGAAGCTAAGAACGCCTTCCTGCACTACTGGGACATTCTGCCTGCCGCAAATGACAACTCCATCGAAATCGTTCGTGACAATAAGTCCGAAAAGCAACGCAAGCGCGAAAGCGAAAAGGTCTCGATCAAAGACATTCCAAAACTCTACCCAATCGGTAGTGAGATCGTCTTGCAGATCACCAAGGGTCAAATCGGCACCAAGGGTCCACGCACCACAACCAACATTGCACTTCCAGGACGCTTCCTTGTCCTCATGCCCTACACGGGCACTCTCGGCATCTCGCGTAAGATCGAAGATCGCAAAGAGCGCAGCCGACTAAAGAGCATCCTGCGCGATCTCACACTACCTGAAGGCATGGGCATTATCGTCCGCACTGCCGGTGAAGGCAAGAAGGCACGCTATTTCATTCGCGACCTGCACATTCTCCTAAAGCGATGGGAAGTGATCAACCAACGGATGGAATCGACCAACCAACCGTCTTGTCTCTATGTCGAGCCGGACATCGTAGGACGCACCGTGCGCGACTTCCTAACCGAAGACATCGACCGTGTGATGGTGGATAAGAAAGACGACTTCGATAATATCATCGACGAAGTCACCAAAATATCGCCGCGCTCCAAATCAAAGATACATCGCTTTGCTGACGACATTCCAGTCTTTGAGCGCTTCAACATTGAGCGTCAGATTGAGCAAACTTACATGCGCTGCGTGCCACTACCTGGTGGCGGCGAAATCGTGATTGAAGAAACCGAAGCTCTGATCTCAATCGACGTCAATACGGGCTCGCATAAGAACAAAAATAAGGACGGCAAGGACTTCATTCTTCAAGTGAACCTCGAAGCAGCGACCGAAATCTGCCGCCAAGTCCGCCTGCGCAATATCGGCGGCCTCATCATACTCGACTTCATTGACATGAAATCGAAGAAGGATCGCAACGCAGTGCTCAACCGCATGCGCCGTGAGATGGCAAACGACAAGGCGAAAAACCACATCCTCCCGATCTCGACGCTAGGCATCATGCAAATGACTCGCCAGCGCCACTCCGAGAGTCACTCCAGCGGCATCTACACCGACTGCCCATATTGCCACGGCCGCGGCTCAGTGAAATCTTCTCGCACCATGAGTGTCGAGGTGCAGCGCCGTATCATCAGTGTCATACGCCACATCCGCGCGCGTGATGGACATGACAAAGAAATCAGTCTACGGGTGCTCCTTCACCCCACAAACTTAGAGCGCCTTCGTAATGAAGACGAAGATCTCTTGCTCGGCATCGAACAATCTTACGGAGCGATACTCTCCTTCCGCGCAGATCCAATCTATCACGTCGAAAATTTCAAAATAATCGACGTCCAGACAGGCCAAGAACAACGCTAGTTGCTAGGCGTCCAGCGATATTAATAATCAAAGGTTCAAGCTGAATCTCGGATTCGACATTCAGCTTGGACCTTTTTCGGCTTTCGAGACAGCCGTCGCGTGCGGCAGTAATGGAAGCCGTTAGCAGCGTCGCTCAGACGACGCGGTTTTACAGCGAACGAGCATAGAGAGCGGCGGACTGCGTGCCGAAATTACGCTTGAGCCGTCCGCCCAGTCCAATCGAGATGCAGACAGAGCCGAGCGCTCCGAAAAAAATCTGTAGAATACACCATTCTACGTTGGACGTTCGACCTTGGATAGCCACAGTATCGACTTCGATGCATGTATTAGCCGCTTTCGATAAATTTAAAGATTCCATGACTGCCGCTGCCGCATGCCAAGCAGCTGCGGCCGGAGTTCGAACGATCCTAGGTGACGCGATCACAATCACGGAAGCGCCACTCACAGATGGAGGAGAAGGCTTCTGCAGCATTCTAACCCATTCAGCTGGAGGTCACATTGAGCAACATAAAGTCTCAGGCCCCTTGGGTGAAGAAATTGATGCACCACTCGGATGGGTTGACGCCCGTAACCTTTCAGCAACCACAAACGAATTCATCCCTTTCAGCGGCAGGCGAATCGCAGTGATCGAAATGGCTTCTGTCGCGGGGCTCGAACAAGTGCCGAATGCTCAACGTCACCCACGTAATTGCACCACGACAGGCGTCGGCGAGCTCATTCGTATCGCGACTGCATCGAATGCCGATGCCATTTTACTCGGCATTGGAGGCAGCGCTACCAGCGACCTCGGATTGGGCGCACTAGAGTCACTCGGAATCAAATGTGTAGCGCGGAACGGCCAAACCATCTCCAATACCACACCTGAGCAATGGCCCTTCATTGAAAAGTTTGAAGGCTCCATCGATATCGAGGTGCCCCCCATTTACATCGCATGCGACGTTGACAATCCTCTACTGGGAGAACGTGGAGCCGCAGCAGTCTATGGCCCACAGAAAGGACTTCAGCCCAACGAAATTGAGCCCTTTGATAAACTGTCTAAAACACTCGCGACTCAACTCTGTGCACACTGCAATCGGCCCTCAGAGTTGATGAACGTCCCAGGCAACGGCGCTGCTGGCGGAATCGGCTTTGGGCTAAAGGTAAGTTGCCGTGCAGAATTCGTATCAGGATTCGATCTGGTGCAATCGTGGCTTGATCTGAAAACCAAGGTCGTCGAAGCCGACCTAGTGCTCACGGGTGAGGGCAAGTTTGACCAAAGCTCGCTCGCAGGCAAAGGCCCCTATTCTCTTCTAGAGCAAGCACATCGCTGTGGAAAACAATGCATCATTTTTGCCGGTGCCGTCGATTCAGCAGCAGCTGACACCGTAAGCGAACTCTTTCCTAAATCCGCTGTCTACACGATCACCCCAGAAAATTGCTCCTTACCAGAAGCACTTGCCAATGGAGCGAGAAATCTCGATGTAAAAGTCTCTGAGGTGATGCACAGTGCCCAACTCCATGACGGCTGACGAATCAGAGCTAAACGAATCAAAGTTTCGGCGCATACGGCGAGTGAAATGGTGGCTTAGGCCGCTGCCTCGTCGTGCCAATATTCATCGTTACCCTGTCCTGCGCCTCTTTGCTAGCGCCGCTCGCAAACGCATCTACTTATGGAGTTTTCGGGTGGAAAACGCAGTGCCAGCAATTTACGCAGGCTGTATACTCACACTGATGCCAATATACGGTATACAGATACCGCTCTCCTTCTTACTCGCGATTTTACTAAGAGCCAACCTCCCGATCCTCGCGGGACTGCAGGTGATCTCGAATCCTATCACAGTGATTCCGATCTGGTTTGCCGCCTATCAAATTGGGCGTGCGACTCTGAGTGTGCTCGGTGTTCAGGTGATGAGCCTCAATCGTGATCAAGTGCAAGTCATGCTCGATAATTTCACCCATGGTAACTGGGGAGAGAATCTTCAAACCATCGCGATTGTTTTCGGTGTTACAAACCTCGGCTCGATCATCATGGGCATCTTCTTCGGGCTTATTGCGAGTTTCATCTACCGTATTGTTGCGATACGAACCGCAGCCAGCTATAAACTCATTCTCGATAGAATTCACGCTCACAAAAACAACAAAATTTCGACCACGACTACCGCCCCCGATGCCAAAAATCCTTAGCATTTTACTCCTCAGCTTTTTCAGCCTAGTTAGCTTTACGCAAGCCAACCGCATTTATCTCGGCATCGATGTGCTAGAGCACAGTGGCTTCCGAGCAGTTAATGGTAAGACCGTAGGGCTGCTCACTCATCCAGCTGGTGTGAATCGTAACGGTGAAAGCACTATTGATGTGCTACGCCGCGCAAAAAACACTCGGCTGGTCGCGCTTTTTGGGCCTGAGCATGGCATTTACGGCAATGAGAAAGCAAACGTTCCTATAACTGACAAAATAGATCCTCGCACCAACCTACCCGTCTACTCACTTTACGGGAAATATCGCAGACCCAATAACATCATGCTGGTCGGCCTCGATGCCATGGTAATCGACCTACAAGACGTCGGCGTGCGCTCGTATACTTACGTTAGTTGCATGCGATACGTAATGGAAGCCTGCTTTGAGATGGGCGTTGAAGTCATCATACTTGATCGCCCGAATCCACTCGGTGGATACAAGGTCGATGGCCCACCTCTCGACCGCGAATGGCGCAGCTACGTCGGCGCATTTCACGTGCCTTATGTGCATGGTCTGACGATTGGAGAACTCGCGCGAATGGCAAAGCACACACCTGGCCTTCTTGAAATCACAGAAGCCAAACGTCAGAAAGGCAAACTCACGGTCGTTCCAATGAAAGGCTGGAAGCGAGATATGCTATGGCCTCAAACAGGACTTAAGTGGGTGCCGACATCGCCTTACATCCCAGATCTTTCCGCAGTCTTAGGGTATGCGATGACAGGACTAGGCGCACAAGAAGGTGGCTTCTCTCATGGAATCGGCACTCCGTATCCGTTTCGCTTATTACGCTATAAAGGCAAATCACCTCAAGAAGTCAAAAGCGCGCTGGAAGCGAAGAAAATCCCTGGCTTAAACTATAAAATAATCAACACGCAAAGTGCTGCAGGTGCTCCAGTTCAAGGCGTTTATGTCGGTGTGAACAACTGGACAGCAGTCCGTCCCACAGAAATCAGTTTTCATATGATGCAGCTCGCAGCGGCATGGTCACCAACGAACCCATTTCAGCAAGTAAAGAACCCCGCACTCTTCAATAAGCATGTAGGAAGCACTGCCTGGTGGAATGAACTCTATCAACGAGGCTCGCAAGCAAGGGTTGAAGCCTTCGTCAACCAATGGGTGAGTCAGGCGATTGAGTTTCAAAAAAAAGCTCAACGTTTCTGGATTTACTAATGTCTCAGCGAGTAATCTCACCCTGAGGCGTTCACTCACAAAAAAAGTAAAGTGTAGCACCTGCTACCCGCTGGAAGCACGCATAGAGCTGCTGGCAGTGCACCCACCTCGATTCAGAAGTCGGTTTTGGTGCATCAGACACTTACATATTTTTTGAACCACACTGAGCATATCCGCGGAATGCAGCGGCACTCTGCAAGGAAGCGGCTTCAAAAATAGAAACCACCGTTCAGTGAGTATATTTCTAATGCGACGCATCAGAAACGTGCCTAATACAAAGTCACTTACACATTGAATCCTATTACTCAAAAAGTCCGTTTGCATCGTTCAGGTTAAACCGCCTCGAAGTGCTGCTTGAACCGTATGAGTGCTGCCTCAATAGTGCTTTTTGAAACTGGCTTTGTAATAAAATCGTGCATTCCCGCTTCGATGCAGGCCAAACGACTCTCTTCGAGTGCATTGGCAGTCAATGCCGCAATATACGGAGGGTGCGACAAGTTCAAGCGATTGATTTCATGAGCAGCCGAAACACCATCCATTTTTGGCATCTGCAAATCCATGAACACCAAATCATAATCACCACCATCGATCACCTCGACAGCCTCAAGCCCATCCTTCGCCCAATCGACCGAAATTCCAAAACGGTCTAGAATTTTATTGGCCAAAGTGTAGTTAGCGGGATCGTCTTCTACCACCAAGACCTTCGGAGGAATATCAAAACTCACCTCTTGTTTATGTAAACGATTCTCCGCCAACTCATCTGCTTTAGGCTCCGCCAAATTATGAATGCTAAATGTGAAGGTGCTTCCGGATCCTTCAGCGCTCTCCAACTTAATTTCCCCACCTAAGAGTTCCACTAGGCGTGAACAAATCGCTAGGCCTAGACCTGTGCCACCATACTTACGAGTCGTTGACGAATCTGCCTGAGTGAACGCGAGGAAGACTTCGTCGCGCTTATTGGCAGGTATACCGATTCCAGTATCGGATACTGAGATATAAAAACGATCATGCCCCGACTCATCATGGCGCTCTTTCCAAATACGAATACGAATCTCACCGACTTCAGTAAACTTCACCGCATTACTGATCAAATTATTTAACACCTGCTGTAAACGAGTGCGGTCTGTCATCACAGGATCTGTGCAATTCTCCGCCACCTCCACAACAAGTTCCAACCCTTTACGCTCTGCGTTCAAGCGAAATAAACTACTCACTTCGTCCACAGCTTCTTCCAAGCATACTGGAGTGACTTCCATAAACACCTTTCCTGCTTCGATCTTCGATAGGTCTAGAATCTCATTGATCAGATCCAACAAGATTCCACCAGACATACGAATCGTCTTTAAATCAGAACGCTGCTCATCATCCAGTTCTGTGCTATCGAGCATTTCACTAAAACCAATGATAGAATTTAGCGGAGTGCGTATTTCATGACTCATCGTCGCTAAGAAAGCACTCTTTGCTAAGTTAGCATCATGCGCCGCGTCTGCCAGCTTCTTAGACCGAACAGTTGCTAACTGAAGCTCTTTAGTGCGCAGGCGAACTTTCTCTTCCACTTCACCGTAACTACGGCGCAGCTTCTCTGTCATATCATTAAACGCACGCGCTAAATCATCCAATTCGCTGCGCCCTTCTGCCGGGATTTTCAAGTTAAAGTTACCACCAGCAACCTCCTTAAAATTGCTAGCCAATTCAGTGAGTGGACGGCTAATACTTAACGAAAACCACACTGTAGTCACAACCGAACCAAATAATAAAATGACGACCGACAGCCAATAAATCAGATTTAGATTTGCTGTAAACCCCTCAGCCCTAGCCGAACTACGTTCAATCAATCGATCCACCATCTCCCTCAGCCGTAGACTATGTGCTTCCAATAATTGTGACGCATCGGTCTCAACCTTACTCGAGACTGTGAATTCAATCGCCACACTGCCCAGGTCACGCAGCACTTCATCCAAAGCACTCAAATAGAGCGCCATATTTGGCAAACCCGTCGACGGCCCGTATTTGTTTAATTGAACCATACTTGCCTCATAGGACTCACGAGCTGCAGTGAAATTGCTGTTAAACCCTTCCAAATCATCCTCTAGAATCAACTCCCTATCAATCACACTTACCGCACGATTCAACCACCCCCATAAATTTGCATGCTCCAGCAAAAAATACTCCACTGCCTCGATGCGTTCAGGATCTGCATACTTGGTCGCATACAATTCGGAGTGCAACTCTTCCAAGCGACTGCGCATCTCCTTATGCATGGCTCCAAAACTATAAACTTTGTCGCGAACCTGTTGATCCAGCTGCTCCAAGAACTCAGTGCTATTCACCAGCTCTTGAAACACCTCATAGAACTCATCAATGCGATCCAACATACTTCGAATCACAATCGAATCGATTTCATTCGAATCGCCCTCTAAAACCAACAACTGCTCACGCGCCGCACCCAACGCATCCTCGACGTAGCCCGCATCAGAGAGTCCATCTTGAAATACGCGATTGCCAATCACCACATTCGCAATCTCACGAGACACTTCGTTAATCTGCATTACATACTGCCCTTGGTTCTGGATACGCGACATTGTATAGCGGCTTAGGCCCAAAAATAGCGTAAACGTCACCAATGCACAAAGCAGCGCTGTCGTTATTTTTGTGGAAATACGCATTCGGATTTAGGCCATTAAAGATTCAGTAACGATCCTGAGCTAGGATATATGCCCTCTATCCGGCGAGAAGACAACTCAATACCGACAGAAGGAATGCTTGTTAGAAACCCTTAGTCTTGAGGGTAAAACAAAATACGGTCGTGGATTAAAAATGCGAAATCCAAGCGCCCATCACCTGTCAAATCTGCAATTACAGTCTGTCGCGGCTCTAGTTTGCCACCCGTGCGACCTTGATAGTGCATATTCTGCTCAAAGACTTCCCAATACATCAAGCTCGACCAGTCGCGACCATCCCGAGACAAGACTTCAACCACATGCTTTTGTCCATCTACGGCGACAATCTCCAATGCGCCATCGGCATTAAAATCGGTGACTTGAACATCCGTGTAATGCACGTCCTCAAGTTCCGTCTCATAGCTACCCTGAGTCGACTTCGACCATCGCTGAGCCTCTGCAGGTAAATACCAAAATTGCGAGTCTCCGTAGAAAATAGAGTCCGAAGCCCCTCGATCTGATTTCAAGTTAGACCATCCTGATAGATTAATCTGGCCGACTGTTTCAGATCTAGCGTAGCGAAACACCTCGTCATCCCCTCGCTCTAATAGTTGAAACTCGTTCGCACCAGAAATGTAAAAAATCAACTGACTGACTGCGCCCGAATCAAAGAGTGGCACCACCGCAGACACCTCGTCCTCACCTTGACGCGCATTGAATTGATCCACCATCACAAAGTCGTCCTCAACCAAAGCCAATGCACGTGCATACCCCTTCCGTCCTACAATCAATTCATTTTGCCCATTTCCCGTTACATCGAAAAAACTAACCTGAGAAGGCTGACTATCCTTCAACAAATTTTGGCGTATTGCAGATTCTTTAGCGACTTCAAAGAGTTGATCAGACTGCCCTGGTTTGGACGCGAAAAAGAGCGGAGCCTCGCGTGGTATAAAAATCATGAGACCTGTGCTTCCTTCGGCAAACACATCCACAGATCGAATCGATGTCGGCTTACGCTTCACTCCCTCAAGATCTAAACTCAACAAAATCTCCCAACCAGAGCGAACTTGCTTGCGGTCCAGCGGCCGCACCACTGACAAGGTGTAGTCACCCTGCACTTCGCTCACTATAGCCAATTCATCAAAGCCATCGCGGTCCAAATCTAAAGCTTCACATACCACTGGGTCTCCAGCTTTGAAGTCCAAAACTTTTGGAAAAATCAATCGTCCGCGTTCACCCAATACACTTTCACCAACGGTTTTCTCTTCAGCGCTAACCATCACGAGTTGCGACGCTTTCTGATCATAAAAACGTCCACTCACGATCGACGAAATTGAAGAAAACGAAGGGAAATGTTTGGGTGCTGCATAACGCTGGCCTTCCTTTAAAAATAAGACCACCTCCGCCTCACTTGGATTTGCGACCACCAAATCAAAATCTCCGTCGCCGTCGAAATCACCTTGAGTATAACTTGCGGCAATGCGGCCTTTCTTAAAAATCGGATAAATCTCAGGCTGAAGATTCAACGCTTTCGAGGAATTTTCGCGCTGCAATGTAAAAAACTCTAAACTGCCCGTTCGGGAATCCACCGCACAAAACTCAAGCGGAGCCTTTTTAGACCGAGGCAACGCATTCACCTCACGCACTGGCCGATCAAATACAAAACGCCGTTCTGGACCAAACCCTCCACCACTCAATTGCTCACGTAAGACCAGCGACTGCTTACCATTCGCAGCAATATAAAGTATATCCACAAGACCGTCCTCGTTGATATCCTCCAAAAGTAGATTATACGGATTTTCACCCGTCACATAAAACAAGCTCGGCTCTTGCAAAACTCCGTCCGCATCGTGCTTAAAAACTCGCACTGCATCAGCAGCAATCACAATCAATTCAGCACGGCCGTCTAAATCTAAGTCCTTGATCTGCACGGTCCCCGTCCATCCCAGCGCTTGGAAATTGTCAAACTCACTGACTTCTGACCATCGAGCCGTTTTGCTTTGATAGCGCAGCGTCAAAGGAGCCTCTCGCGACGTATACGCCATGTCGGGATGGCCGTCACCATTCAAGTCTCCCACAGCTAAATCAAATACTGGAAATCCGACAGCAACTCCATCCGCATCAAAATGCGCATCTTCCAAAACGGGCTCCCAGCGATTCTGGCTCAATCGTTTTTTGGTCCGAGGTGAACCGCCGTCATCTGAATGCTGATATAATAACTCTATTTTTGCAGTATCTTGATTGATCAATGCCAAGTCATTCAAGCCATCACGATTCATGTCACTCACGTTCAAGGCACGAGTGGCCCAGTCCAATTTAATCACCTCTGGCCCAGCAAAAGACACTGGCTCTGCCGCAAGTAAGCGGGTGCAAACAAGAATACAGGCGCAAGATATATAACGATTCAGTTTCATTCTGCATCCTCCTTCTTCAATAACAGCGCACGAACCAGCAAGCCATCGTCGGCCTCATTACTTTCTGAAATCATTATTAAAGGAATCTCAAGGTCGGCGGAAAGTTGAGAGAAATCCACTTCCGTATCCAAACCACCCGCGGTGGCTGCCATTAATAGCGACTGAAGCACGGGCTTTGCCATCTGAGAAAAGTCGACATACGAACGACTTACCGCATTTTCTGCCGCGATTGAATCAACGATTCGCTCCGTCTCATCAAGCTGCCAAAAACCTCGCTTAGTATCCACCATGCGCGAGAGCACTTCCTGCAACAGACCGACACGGCCAATGTTTAGAATCAATTCAGAGCGAGTGATTACAAAACTAACATCATTAACCGGCACGTTCGGTTGCATCGGATTGCGTTGCGACTTGATGGTGTGTATCGTCTGTCCTTCATACTCTTGTGTCTCAATCAAGTCACGCGCGCCAGGAACCAAATCCTTCAAAGTCTCCATCGCGTCAGACAGTGATTGCGTATCTTTTACCCCCATCACATACAACTGCTCCGACAAGGACACCTCAGTCTCCCGTGACTGCTCCCTCATCATACTGAGTGAAACAAAATCGCCACTGATATTTTCAAGAATCGAAGCCCTCAAATCGACCCCGGTATCCGTTTTAATTTTCTGAAATTGGATGTCTAAAAGCATCGGCACACTCGGACTTGCGAGCCCAAGCACCTTTTCCAATTCAGCAAACATCGCGCTAAAATCAAAAGTCGAAACGGAGGTCGCGAGCACGGCCTCTGGCACATACGAGGCCTCGGGTAAAGCTCCCTCGACATAGTGCAGCAATCGCAACAGCCCTGACTTCTCACGGTAGAACACACCACTACTCAACAACAAGCCCTTCTCTGTTAAATCTACATCGAGAACGCATGCCTGCAACGCTTCCAAGTCGAGGGCAGCATCCAGGCTCTGCGCAGTCACTCCAAACATAGCCAGGCCACCTTGCATGACTTTTGCCATTAAGGCCTCATTCAGAGGTTTCACTATCGCACTTAGATTGGCATAAAATCGCAGATCTCCACGCCCTGCATCTTCGATCGCACGCTGATACGATTCAGAGGAAGCAATCGAATCCCCCCCCTCTTTGATCCACTCCACAATCTGCCGCAGTTCGTCTTCGGTAGCTAGGACAAAGACCCCGTCCACCAAAGCATAGCCGTCCTCAATATACGTATCCACCCCATTGAAAGTCTCGTCCATGTAGAGCACCTCGCCCATAAACGTTTCTTCGACCCACACGTGCTCGACCAATGGATTCACTTCCTTATGAGCCTTCGCATTTCGCTCAAACTGTATCTGCATCAATTCTTCGATGCGATCCTCATCACCTGAAAAATGAGCCATCAAGGCCATTCGACGGGGTGCCTCTGCAGCTCCGAACTGATCCGCAAGATTATAAAATGAAAGTGCAATCTCCCCGTTAAATAAGTTCAAAAACTCGTCCATGCTAAGACCGAACTCATTCTGCATCACTTCCACAAATCCCTCCGCATCATTCTCAGCCGAAGCGGAACCACTTCCACTCAAGGCCTCGATCACGGATTTCATTGACTCATCGTCAAGTAACTCAGCAAAAGGGTGCGACTCCCACTGCGCCTGAGTTTCAGCGAGATTACGGATCGAAACAAATGCCTGAACATCGGATTTGATATAATTCGCTAAGGGCGCACTGAAGAGCGATGAAGTCAGCGCCACGCACACGGAAATACTTAAAAATAATTTTATCATAAAAGAGTTAAACAGCCGCCAAAGAGCACTGCAGGATCAGTCCCTCTTTGTTTTGGGGGGAGATAAATAGCGAAATCCTGAATTCGGATTACGCGGATCGAATGCGTAGGCATCACGATTATCTAAAAACGACTTCAACACGCGCGATGAGATCGAGAAGCCCAGCCCCTCGGCCCCCACTGCTGCGATTTTCATGTTATTCACCCCCACCACTTCACCGCGTAAATTAAATAACGGCCCCCCTGAATTCCCAGGGTTGATCTGTGTAGTGGTTTGTAAATACAGTCGCCCGTTGATCACACGATTTGCCACGCTAATAATGCCCTGCGAAACCGTGCGATCCAAACCCAGAGGACTCCCAATAGCAAAGACGGTCTGACCTTCATTCAAGCCCTCATCCACCGCAGCCAGAGGCACTACCTTAAAAGGCTTCGAATCTCCCTCGGTCTCAATTTTCAACAAGGCTAGATCCAAATCTGAACTCGTCGCCACAATGCGCACCTTGTCGTAAGTCACTCGAGAAAGCTCGCGTTCCCCCTGCTCAAAGATCGTCACCGAAATTTTGTGCTCCCCAGCGATCACGTGATCGTTCGTCACCAAATAACCATCCTCATGAATGATGAATCCCGACCCTAAACCAGTCGGAGTTTGCACCAAGCCAACTGCTTCGCCCAACTGATCCACCCATTCACGAACCGGTTGGTCGCTTTGCGTCTCCGAAAGTGAATAAAGCACGTTTGCAGGTAATGAATCCACTCGTTCAACCACACTTGAATCCAAGTCTTGGATCGACTTCACCGCAACCTTCGGCACTTCGATCACATCAAATCCAAGATCGATAAAATACTGATCCGCACGCTCCAATATAATCTCTCCACGAAGCGCTCCGCCTGATTGCAGCTCAATCCGGTGAAAACCCCAAGAAGAACTCACCACCATCGACACTACCATACTCACAATCGCCTGTTTAAGCATGCTACGAACAAAAGCCATAAAAGCTGCAATTACCAATCAAATCACCAAAAAGTCCCAACCTATCCTCTATCCCTTTACCCCTATCAGCCATCAGCCATCAGCCAT
>JABBCA010000039.1:0-3361 GCA_018607135.1 Opitutales bacterium | reverse complement strand
ATCAGCCATCAGCCATCAGCCATTACCCATCAGCCATCAGCCATCAGCCATCAGCCATCAGCCATTACCCATTAGCCATTAGCCATCCTCTACTCATACACCGCACGCACCCCAGAGACGACCGCATCCGTGTATTCCAATAAAATATCGTTGTCCGGCAATTTCGCGCCTGTCGCACGGGCATGCAGCGCCGACTGTATCCGCGAATAGACAGCCTCAGAATTCGCAACATAAGGCTCTAGTAAGACCGTCGGACACTCGACAGTGCGCAACAACATCAAATTTCGCGCCCACATTACAGGAGCCTCCACATCCATACGGATCGCATTCTCCCCCTCATAAGAGGATGCATTCAAACCACTCGCCTCAATCAATGCCTCCCCCAGCGAACGACCCAATCGGTGCTCCATCGCAGCACTCCCATTTAAAAACTTCTTCACGAACTGTTCCTGCTGGCGCGGCGAACTCAACTCACGACGACTCATACAGCCAAAAACCAAGACATGCACGTGGTTGCTTTTCACCAAACGCTTCACACGCCCCAGCGCCATCGCTTGCTCGCCAGGCTTCGCATCACCCAGCGGCCAAGGCGCCGCGTTGATATGCAGTGATATAAATGCATCGGGTTGAATGACCTCATTCACCACCCTCGCCCGCTCCGCAATTTCACCAGTCACGACACTTAAATGAATCGAACGGTCTCGAAGTGCATAGCCGTAATCCAACAAAGTTTCAAAATTCAATTCCTTAGGCCGAGCAATCTGCCGTGCCGCCAATTCTAAATAAGCAAGCGGCGGCTTGGGGTTGATTGGCTCAGCGCCCTCCCGCAACAAAGTGACCTCTGCCCCCAACTCAAGCAACTGTGATCGCACACGCTGCGCGACCTCCAAAACCAGTTCCCCCTCACGCACACGATAGTCAGAGTCCTCAATCACAAAATCTCGCCCCTCATACTTGGCCCATCGACCACCCACATGGCCAGGGTCCAAAGCGATGTGCAAGCCCGTCAACGGCCGGGTATCCACCTTACGTTCAGAGCGAATCTCCTCTGCAGTCTGCCAATAACGCTCCACCCGTTGCCGCGCCAGCACATCCACATCCACCACCGAATCCCAGTTCGCATACGGCGCATAGCGCGTGCTCATCGCATAAGCCAAGTCAGCTGCAGAATGCTCCGCCCGCAGTGAAACCACCGCAACCAGCAACCAGCAAAGCATCCACAAACGAACCATCCCACCAACAAACCAAGCCCACCTCAAATGTCCACGCAGAAGCCACAGAATATCCACCAGTTGAAAAAAGGCAGGAACATCGAACGCTCAAAGTCCAATAATGAAGTCCCAACGTAAGTCAGAGTAATCAACGATACAAGCCTCTCAAAAAGAGCAGAACCATTTCGTGGCAGAACCATTCCCCAAAAAGCACGCTCACCATCATCAAACCCACTCCCTCAGCGATACGCCTACACAGAAAATTATTTTACCTACAAGTATTCTGCCTCAAAACAGACCTCAAGCAGCCAAACCTCACAAACTATCCAGCGGGCTCCACACTCCAACGCCAGGCTTCTGCATCACATGCGTATAAATCTGCGTCGTCTCGACACTTTTATGCCCCAGCAGGTCCTGCACAGTCCGAATGTCGACCCCATCTTCTAACAAATGCGTAGCAAACGAATGGCGCAGTGTGTGGCTCGTGATTCGTTTATTCAGTCCCGCATCGATACCCGCTTTGCGAACCGCAGCTTGATAAACTTGCGGTAGCACATGGTGCCTACGTCGCAAGCCACTACGTGGATCTCTCGATATCTCTCGGCTTGGCCATAACCATTGCCAGCGCCAGTCGCGCCCTGCGCTTTTGTGCTTTCGAGTAAGTGCCTCTGGCAGGTAGACCCCCGAGAGATCCTTATTCACTAGATCTTGCTCAAATAGACTGCGGACCATTAATAAATGCGCTTCAATATCAGCAATCAACTTCTCTGATAGTGGCGCGATACGATCTTCGCTTCCCTTGCCACAGCGAACAATGACTTGATTCCGTCTTAAATCCAAGTCCTGCACACGAAGGCGCAACAACTCAGATACTCTTAAACCTGCTGCATATTGTAATTTCGCCATCAGTAATTTCTCCCCCTTTATGTGAGAGAGAAAGCGGCGGGTCTCCTCCTTGCACATCACCACAGGTATTTTTTTCCGATTCTTCGACCGCACAAAGTCGCCAATATTTCCGATATCTAACTCAAAGACCGTTTGCGCAATAAAGACCAACGCATTCAATGCCAACTTCTGAGTCGACGATGACACCGAGCGTTCCATCGCTAGATAATCTAAAAACGACTTCAACTGCTTAGCATTGATTTCCAAGCCAGCACTCAATCCACTATGACGCAAAAAATCTCGATACCAACGCAGATAGTTGCGCTCTGTTGTTAACGCCATACCGCGCCGTCGCATCACTTTCAAAATTGAGACCTCATCTTCGCTTCGTCCCTCAATCCGCTCAGCAAAAGTATCATTCATCGATTCGTAACGCTCAACAGGGGCAACCACATTCCCACTCCCTGACGTTTCCGCATTCTCATTTCCAGACGCCACACCTTTGCAAGGAGGGGTGATCGGCTTGCCCGGGCGGGCTGGCCCTGATTCTCCTTCCTTCCCCCTCAAGCCTCCTGCCTCAGTTATCAAATCTCCCTCCTCAGGCCTTCCCAAAGCTTGTTCTTTTGCTGTAAGAAAAAACCATCGAATTGCAGCCTTCCAACGATCCACCATCCAATCGCTTGCCTTTTTTTCCGCTTTCGCCCAATCGACAAAGTCTTGCGCGGATTGTGTGCTGCAACCCACAGCCTGTCGCGCACACCAACTTAGATACCATCGAATCGTTACTTTATAACCTTCGCGCGCTTTCGACTCTAACTTAGAGTTCGCCAGCACCTCAGCCCATCTCGGGAAATGTATTACTTTCGGCATAGAAATATATAGTGAACATTATTTCACATAGTCAATCTTGGAATTTGAGTTGTGTAAAAGCCATTTCTGGAGTGACCGCAGAAGAGCCATTTCAAATACATATCAGATTGAAATTCATATACTTACAAAAGGTATCACTTGCGCTTCTGGTGCAGCAAAGACCCAAGTTATACACAACTCGACCCCAAAGCCTCCCCCTGGGTTGTGTAATTGCAGGAATAATAGCTCTTGCCTCATTAGTTAGTTTTATTAGATCTACCTTAAATGATCCCCCTCAGATCCTTTTTATTAAAGGCCTTTGAGGTCACCCCTTAACCGCGCATGACTAAGCTTAATCGATATTCTCCAAATGCACATTCCGGATTATACCAAACTGAGTTAGGCACTTAACACTG
>JABBCA010000055.1 GCA_018607135.1 Opitutales bacterium | reverse complement strand
AGCATTAATTTGAACACTCATGTTTCTATTTATAGCGTATTTTTGTGAAATAAATATAGAAGCGAATAACTACTTCTCTTCTGTGGACTCTGCAGCTGGAGCAGCAGGTGCCTCTTCAGCAGACTTTTCGTCTTCACCGTAACCAGCAGGAAGTGTCACTTCGACGTCTTCTTGTTGCTCGAATACTTGCTCGCGAACGATTGGGCCAGCGCTCTTTTGAACCTTCTTAGCTTCACGCTGAGATAGACCGTTTTGTGCTGCTTCAAGAATCGTCTCGACGATGATACGGATAGACTTCACCGCGTCGTCATTACCAGGAATGGGGAAGTCGAGAACTGTCGGGTCAGAGTTAGTATCCACAAGACCGATCACAGGAATGCCGAGGCGATTGGCTTCAGCCACTGCGATTTCTTCATTCTTGGTGTCGACTACGAAAACTGCTGCTGGCAACTCGTTCACTTCGAGCATACCTTCGAAGTTGCGATTCATACGGCTCATTTGACGACGGATCGCAGCTTCTTCCTTACCGGGAAGCTTATCGAGTTCGCCATCTTGATCCATTTTCAAGAACTTGCGGTATTTCGCGAGTGAGCTCTTGATAGTTGTAAAGTTAGTGAGACCACCACCCATCCAGCGGTTTACGCAGAATGGCATTTGGCAAGAAGTCGCAGCTTCGCGAACGATTTCTTGTGCTTGCTTCTTTGTGCCGATGAAAAGCACGTCCTTACCGGAAGCGATGACTTCTTCAATCTTAGCGTAAGCCTTTTCAAGGAGCGCATGAGTCTGCTCCAAGTCGATGATTGAAATACCGTTGCGGTTATCGAATACGTATGGCTTGGACTTTGGATTCCAGCGGCGGAGCTGGTGACCGAAGTGAACGCCTGCATCGAGAAGATCTTTTGGTGTAGTATTCATATATTTTCAAAGCCCAAAACTTCGCAGCTCGGGGAGAAACTTTCGTTTCTTTTTGGTTCTTTATTGTGTGTAGTTTACTGAGCGAAACGCCACAGTGTGCAGCGCCTCATTTCTATCCTTACGAATAGGAAAGCGGAGAGGGATACCAGCCGGAGGTGCCAAGGCAAGCGAAAACCTAGATTTTGTGCGGTTTCACAGCAGATTTCACTAAGCAGCAGATTTTAAGGAAGGTTTCACTAAATGGGAGCGCCGGGCTCCGTCCCGACACTCCATCAGAATTGTCATTGCCAAGATGCTTGGCAATGAGCTCAGCGCTCCCCTTAAGTGGACGACTTCGCAATAAAAAGGCCGATGCATTCGCACCGGCCTTTCGTCTACTAACCAACCCTAATGAAAACTTAGCTGACTTGAATTTTACGCGGCTTTACTTCGTCCGCTTTAGGCAGGGTCAACTCGAGGATACCGTCCGCGACTTTCGCACTGACTTTTGCTTCATCGATCGCAACATTTAGGCGAAGACTCAGGCGATAATCACCAGTCGGTAGCTCGCGGCGTAGTGGGCGCCAGCCATCGGGCAGTTGCGAGCTGCGGGTGCCGACAATAGTCAACGTTTCGTCCTCTATCGATAGGTCCACGCCCTCGCGGTTGACGCCTGGCAGTGTCACCCGGACGCTGAATGCATCGTCATTTTCGGCTACATCATAGCGCGGGCGACGCCAATTACGCGCTTTGGCTACTCCCTCGGTGGAGTGCTCTTGTTTGTTTACAGTTTCTAGTTCTGTGCTGTTCATAATAAATAGTCCTTTCTCTGTGTTGAATTATATTATTTAACTTTGATTTGTCGTGGCTTACGGGCTTCCTCTTTTGGCATAGTGACCGTGAGAATGCCGTCTTCGTGTCGTGCGTTGACCTTCTCAAGCGCAACCCCGTCCGGAATAGAGAGCGATCGCTGAAAAGCGCACTGCTGAGCCCCATCGGCTTGCGAGCTGCTCATTGTCAGCACCGCGTTTTCGAGCTCGAGATCGATATCTGCCTTTTTCACGCCTGGAAGCTCCAGTCGCGCATAGTAGTTGTGCTCGTCCTCGTAGAGATCAGCCGCAGTCTGACTTGCTGCCGGAGCTGCACCAAAGAAGTCTTCAAAGAGAGCCCCAAAGCGTGCCTGTGCCGAAGACCCTAAAAAGGAATCCAGAGCTGAGTTACCGAGGGATTGTGGATATTCGTAGCGTATGAGTTTCATAGTATGTTTCCTTTCTGTTTAGATTTTGTTCACTTTCTAGTAATGCAAAGTGAATGCCAACCCAGTAGGATCGCATTAATTCCTAATAATCAATGACTTAAACGAAAGCGTCAAAGCCCAAAAAGAGACATATCGTCACACCAATAATCTAAACACAGACCTCACCGTGGAAATGCGTCACACTGACACACCAATACAGTAAACACAGGGGCACGACTCGACGCGCCCGCCGTGCGAATAGCTCAATAATCACGAGCGCATCTAGCGGCACCGCTAACAATGCAGACTCAAATGCAACGATACAGACCAGGTGCGCCTAGCCCAGCAGCTTACCGATGTAATCCCTCGAGGCTTTTACTTCATCCACCGTCAATCTGGGGCTGAGCTCCAAAACTAAGGTATGCTCTGGGCGAACAAACTCAGAGATCATCTTAAAATCAATCACGCCAGAGCCCGGAACTTGGTGGTCACGTCCCACTTCAGAAACATCGTGCAGATGAAACCCCACTAAACGATCCGCCATCGACTCCAAGTGCTCACGATGATCGATCAAACCAAACTGATGCTTGATCTCCGCGTGCCCGGTATCATGCCAGTAACCGACATGCTCAGGCTCGGGCAAAGCCTTTAAAAACTCCGAATACTCCTTATCAATCGGCATCTCCTCAAGGCCTTCTCGGTTTTCTAAGCAGAGCGTCAAACCACGCTCTTTTGCAAATGGAAGAATATAGGCATAGCTACGGTTGATCCGCTTCATCGCATCCCTAGAGGCCTTTCGGATACGCTGCATCGCCCGATCACGGCGCTTCTCAAAATCTTTATTACCTCTGAAGTCACAGGCCTTGAGCTCCGAATCGTCGAGCCACTTTTCTAATTTAACTTCGGGTCCTTCAAAGAAATACCACGTGCTACCCGAATGCATGACGACGTTGGCCGCGCCCACTTGCACCGCAAAGTCCAGCGTTTGCTCAGTGTAGCGTTTCCACAAATCAATCTCCCGCTGATCGCGAGCGGAGGGCTGAAATAAATTGGGAGCGGCCGACTGCGTCACATTCGGCAATGGGCAAAAGTTATGCACCGATGAGACCTCAATTAAGTTTTCCTCAACCGCCTTCAATATCCCAGGGACCAAGGAGATCCGGATCCCATGACTGAGTTCCATACGCTTAAAGCCTAGATCCACCATCTCTTGAACCATTTCATAGCCATCCGAATGGCGCGATGAGCACCAGCAGCTAGACAGTGAAAGACGGTCAAAAATATCAGACATTAGACGATAGGTATAAAAAATCCCGGCACGCAGATTGCGGAGCCGGGATTTATAGCGCAAGCACCCAAAAGGGACTCGCGTGTAAAAATTACATATTCGAGTAACGAACGCGGAGCATGTTATTAAAATCAAGCTCCTTCTTCTTACGGCGCTTCTCTTGTGCTGGCTTCACAAAATAACGCTTCGCGCGCACTTGATGGATGACACCCTCACGGTCGAGGCGCTTCTTAAGACGGCGGAGCGCACGTTCCATGGGCTCACCTTTACGGACTTTTACTTCGATAGACATAGAAAATAGAAATTCAGATTATTGGAAAAGAGGCAGAAACATGGAGCCGAAACGACAGTCGTCAACCCTATTTTCTGTATTGTTCAAGAGATGAAGAAGATACTAAACCGCTTCAGGATCAAAAATGCGAAGACTGACCGGCTTACCCAGCACCACCGGCTCTTTTGCCAACGCCGCCTTCGCCGCAGCAATCGAGAGTTCGTTACTCTTATGAGTCGTCACCATGATCAGTGCAGAACCATCGTCTAACTCTTTCTGATTTACAGTTGCGAAACTGATATGGTGCTCGGCAAGAATATTAGAGATCTTAGCTAAGACGCCCTCTTGATCCTTCACATGTATGCGCAAGTAGTAGCGCCCCTGGAGATCGCTGGCATCTGCCAGCTCAAGGCCTGCTGCGAGACGGTTGTAAACCGCCTCATCTTCTTCAGAAATAAATGGAGCAGGTGCACCTTGCAGCATGAAGACCGCATCGGCAATATCGCTGATCACCGAGCTCGAAGTCGCATCCTGACCCGCACCGCGACCAATCAGGACCGTCGTGCCCACCACATCACCAGTCACACTGACGCCGTTGTAAACTTCATCGACCCCCGCAATCACTTCCTTTTTTGAGATCAATGCTGGATGTAGGCGGACCGATAGCTTTTCCGCCTCGAAATCACGTGCAATCACCGCAAGCAGCTTCACTTTGTAACCCAACTGCCCCGCAATCGTAATGTCCTCACCAGATACGTCACGAATACCTTCACAAATGATCTCGTTAAGCTTCACCCACTTGCCGTGAGCGAGGTATGCCAGGATGACCGCTTTGTGCGCTGCATCAATACCATCCAGGTCAAGCGCCTCGTCTGCTTCCACATAACCGAGCTTACGCGCATCACCGAGCGTTTCGTCAAAGCTCAGCCCCTCACGCTCCATGCGTGTGAGGATGTAATTTGAAGTGCCGTTCAAAATACCGAATATCAACTTAAAGCGATTAGCGACCAGTGCTTCACGGATCGTTTTGATAATCGGAATACCACCCGCAACCGAGGCTTCGTAGAAGTAATGACCACCCGTGCGGCGTGCGATTGCGAAGAGTTCCTCGCCATGCTCACAAATCAAAGCCTTATTCGCAGTGACCACGATCTTACCAAGCTCTAAAGCGCGTCGGGTGTGCTCCAACGCCTCACCAGTGCCACCCATAAGCTCGCAAACGATATCAATGTCTGGATTCTCAATGACACGAGCAGGATCATCGGAGTAGCGCTCTGCAGGCACCTCGACATCACGCTCACGTGAAAGGTTCTTAACCACCACTTCGGTGATATCGAGCTGCGCGCCCAAGCGCAATTCAAGCGCTTGGCGATTGTTCTCGATGTTTTTCCAAACCCCTTGGCCGACGACGCCGAATCCAAGAAGTCCGATACGAATGGTGCGTTTTTCAGACATGCTTTAAATAAAAATGAAGCCGCCACCACATATAAGATGCCAAAAACTTCAAGAGTAGACTTCGGCTAATCCGCGACACGCTCGATGCGCTTACAGTCAGTAATTCCAAATTCAATGGATTGTAGCACGTGCCTCTCAAAGAGGGCGCGTTATGGGGTTCGGAAGGGCTCAACACGGCCTTTGCTGAGCAAAGAACCGCGTTCTACACCAGAACATATCTCAATCATCAGACTTACTCGCGTAAATTTACCCATACAAAATGTGTATAAGGATATGCTTAGCAAGGAGGAGAGCTTAAAGTAAAGTGGCGATCCAAGGTCCGCCTCGAAGCCTATTTTTTAAAGCTATTCTCCATACCCGCAAACATACGAGTGATGTTCGATCGGTGACGCACCACAATCAACGCACCCAAGACTAAGCCCAGAATAAACCTCGGATCGGAAGTATCAAATAAGAGAAAGCCAGCAATTGGAAGTGTGGCCCCAAATAAAATCGATGCCAATGCAACGATCTTGGTCGAGTAGAAGCAAATCACCCAAACCAATAATCCAATCAACAACACCAACGGCATAATCGCAACAAGACCGCCAATGGTGCTGGCGACACCTTTGCCGCCGCGAAATTTCAAAAAGATCGAAAAACTGTGACCTATAATCGCAGCGATCAAGCCCAGCACAGCGAGCTTCAATCCTAAGTCACCCTCAAAGACCAAACGCGGCCAACCTGCAGCGACTAAGCCCTTCAAAGCATCGAGCGCGAAAACCGTATTGCCGCACTTCGAGCCGAGCACGCGCTTCACATTCGTCGCGCCCGGATTCCCGCTACCTTCTTTGAAGATATCGACGCCCTTACTCTTCGCAATGAGCACCGCAAAACTAATGGCTCCTATAAAGTAACCGACGACCGAAACGAGAATGATGTTTGTAGCTGACACGTAGACACAAAAAAGGAGGCAGGGCTAAAAGTCAGTGCCTAACTTCTAGCGCCTACCTCCTAAATTCTTTTTAAAGTTTGATCACTCGATACTTCTCGATCGCTGGATTTTCAGTAATCTTCTTCGCACACGCTTCAGAAGGAGCACTATCGAGTTCGAATACAGAAACAGCAAACCCTTCACCTTGGTCGCGGCTGAGCGACATGTTGGCGATGTTTACCTTATCCTCACCGAGTGTCACACCGATAAAACCGACGATACCTGGCACATCCTTGTTCTTAAGAACGAGGAGTGTGGCATCGGTATTCACCTCAACACCA
This sequence comes from Opitutales bacterium, assembly GCA_018607135.1. Taxonomy (GTDB): domain Bacteria; phylum Verrucomicrobiota; class Verrucomicrobiia; order Opitutales; family Coraliomargaritaceae; genus JBPOFY01. The sequence goes on along the minus strand of JABBCA010000055.1, from coordinate 10,458 downwards.
TGTCCGTCGATAGTAACGATACGTGGGTTTTGGTTTTTACCAACGAGTGTGCCGCCGATTGTGCGTGTTTTGCCCCCCTTACAAGTGACTTGAACTTCTACCAGTTCAGTAAATTCAGCGTGTGCAGAGCTCTTTACTTGCTCGGTCTCGATGCCAAGACGCGCCACCTTCTTCGGTGCATTCACGTCGTTCACATTCTCAGAGATCTCGCGTAGGTAGCCGCGCTGGATCGCATAAGTGAGTGGCAATGTATCGAGCTCTGTAATCTTACCGAAGTAGCGGATTGTGATCTTTTCAACACCCTCTGGAGCGAGCTGCTGAGAGAATGTGCCAAGCTTTTCACCAAGCGTCATGTAAGGAGCGAGTTGCTCGAGAACCTTCGGATCAAGCGATGGCATGTTGAGTGCATTACGCACCATTTCACCCTTGAGGGCTTCGATCATTTGCTTCGCGACGTCGATACCGACGTTTTCTTGAGCTTCTTGAGTCGATGCACCGAGGTGCGGCGTGAGCACCAATGTGTCGATGCTACGTAGTGGACTGTCAGCTGGAGGTGGCTCGTCTTCGTAAACGTCGAGACCTGCGGCAGCGACCTTGCCTGAGTTGAGTGCTTCAATGAGCGCCGTTTCGTCGATGATACCACCACGTGCGCAATTGAAAACGCGAACGCCGTCCTTCATGCGACCAAATGCATCTGCGTCGAGCATGTGCTTGGTGTCCTTTGTCAACGGCATGTGCACGGTGATGTAGTCCGCATTTTCGATCACTTCATCGAGAGTCGATTGCTTCACCCCCAGTGTCTTTGCGCGGGACTCAGTCAAATAAGGGTCATAGCCGAGCACATCCATGTTGAACGCTTGTGCGCGCTTCGCGACTTCAGCGCCGATGCGGCCCATACCAAGAATACCGAGTGTCTTACCATTCAACTCAGAACCCGTGTAAAGTTTACGATCCCAGCGGCCTGCAGTCATGCTCGCAGAGGCTTGCACGATTGGACGTGTGCCAGCCAGCATGTGAGTGAACGTAAGCTCAGCAGTCGCCAAAGTGTTACCAGTCGGCGTATTCATAACGATCACACCGCGGTCGGTGCAGGCTTCGATATCGATGTTGTCCACACCCACACCCGCACGGCCGACGACCTTCAAGTTGGGTGCAGCCGCAACGACGTCTGCGGTCACGCTAGTGTCGGAGCGCAACGCGATGGCATCGACGTCCTTGACGAGCTCAAGGATCTGCTCTGGAGAGGAACCATAAGCTTCAATAACTTCAAAACCATCTTCGGCTTTGAACAATTCGACACCAATGGGAGAAATGCGGTCTGCGACTAGTATTTTCATAGGAAAGCGGCGGAGTTAATTTCCTTATAGCAGAATTGCAATGAAAACCGTGAGTTCGTTTAAATTCGCTCACATCGTGAGGTGTGCTTGCGCGTCATCCAAGGTTGCGGCAACGAAACAACAAACCAGGAGCGTCCACAAGCGGAGCCTGTCTCGAAATTCAATAAATGGGAGCGTCTGGCTCCGTCCTGTTCTTTACCCATGTCTAATTTCTGATGAAACGCTACTTGCTATAGTAGTGTGCGAGCTTGCTCGCGCTACGGAAGGCAAGTTACACGGTCTAGCACTGCTCTTTAAATACCACACGTAGGCCCGCGCAAGCGCGGACATCACAAATAGAGGATGCGGAAACACTTTAAAAATTCATGGGTAAAGAGCAGGCTCCGTTCGGACACTGAATCAACGATACCGCGAACTCTGACGCAATGTCGGGACGGAGCCCAACGCTCCCCCAAAAAACTACACCGTCTTCGAGTAGCGCCCTTCGGTTGCTGGCTCCAAGTAAGCGTCGAAGCACATGGCTAAATTACGCACAAACAGGCGCCCGCGTTCGGTCACGGCAAAGCCGCGATCCGTCCAAACAATCAATCCGTCAGCGGCAGGCTCATGCAATTGCTCGATGGCTGCGGCAAAGTGCTCGCGGAAATCAATCTCCCACTTCTCGCCCATGGCACCAAAATCCAGAGATAAATCACACATGAGGCGCATGATAATGTCACCGCGCAGCTTATCTTCTTCAGTGAATTCGTAGCCCTTGGTGATCGGCAACTCACCCTTCGCCAAACGCGCGCGATAAGTTTCAAGGTCTTTCACGTTCTGGCGAAAACCAACCGCCCCTTGCGAGATACTCGAAATACCAAAGCCACAAATCTCCACACCTGCTCGCGTGCTGTAACCTTGAAAATTACGCTGTAGCGTCTGCTCGCGCTGCGCGTGAACTAACTCGTCGGTTGGCAACGCAAAGTGATCCATGCCAATATAGACATAACCCTCAGCAGTGAGACGTTCAATGCACAGACGCAGGAGTTCCATCTTAGTTTCTGCACTGGGTAACCCATGACGCTCCAACAGTTTCTGCGCAGGCTTCATCCATGGCACGTGCGCGTAGTTGAAAATTGCGAAGCGATCCGGTTTCAACGTAAGCACTTGCTCCAATGTTTCAGAGAAACTCTCAGGCGATTGCTTCGGCAGGCCGTAGATCAAATCTAAATTGACCGATTCAAAACCGTTTTCGCGCAATGTCTGCATGGCTTCGATGTTCATGGACTGCGGCTGAATGCGGTGAATCGCTTTTTGCACCTCTTCATTACAATCCTGCACACCAAACGACGCACGCGTGATACCCATTCGAGCAAAGGCCTGAACATGCTCTTTGGTCAATCGACGCGGATCCAATTCCACCGATTTTTCGGCATCGTCCAAAAACGTAAAATGACGATCAATCAGAGCTGCCAAGCGGTCAATCTGCTCGGGGCGAAAGAAATTTGGCGTGCCTCCACCAAAGTGTAATTGCGCAGCTTTGCGCCCTGCGGGCACATGCCGGGCAAAGAGCTCGAGCTCCTGCTCCAACAAATCCAAATACTCATGACCACGATCATGATCGAGGGTCGTAATGGTATGACAGCCACAGAACCAGCAAAGCGTTTCGCAAAACGGCAGGTGGAAATACAACGAAAGCGGCGCATCACCCTCCTCAACCGAGCCCAGCAAAGGCGCTGGGTTCGCATAATCACGAAAATGATTCGCAGGTGGGTAACTCGTGTAGCGAGGCCCAGGGCGATTGTATTTTTCAATCAGTTCGAGATCTTCAGCGGTGATTTGCATGGACGAGCGAAGATAAGAGAAATTGCGCGTAGAGCAAAAGCATTCTTTTTAATAATCAGCCCTCACTTGCTCCTACCCCAAAAGCCCACTAACTTCAAAATATGAAACGACAATTCTTTGGCTTACTCATTGGTCTCTGCGTAGCCAATGCCGCAGATGAAAAGACCTTGCGCGACTTCTGGTTCAGCGGTGCAGAGATCAATCGCTATGAGCTATCACAGTCTCGCTACGGCGAGCAACACCCCGGCCATGCGGAGTTTATCTTCGTCACCGAGCCGTTTCTAATCAACGAACAGGTAAAGCATGAATTCGGCAACGGCAATTCCACCGACGTGCTCAAGCTCAATGCCCTACGCACTTTCAATACGGGGCTCTACAGCTACCGCACGATGACGAGCACCTTCCTCCCCATCGAGCTCGACCGCTACCCACACGCACTCAAGACGAACACCTCCGTGCAAGACTGGTGCGGGCAAGCCTTCCAACAAATCAACCGAACAAAGACAGGCTGGGACGTCGAACTGCGCTCCTACTTTCAAAGTCAAGCCGACCAAAATTTCACACTCCAAGAAGCATGGCTCGAAGACGAGCTCTGGCTCCTCGTGCGACTGGAACCGACAAAACTACCCATTGGTAAATTTGAATGTGTGCCTGGAGCACTTTACACACGCTTCGCACACATCGCCATCGAAGCCACAGCAGCAGTCGGCTCAGTCACCGAGAAAAACCAAGAGCGCATCTACAGCATTTATTATACAAGCCTAGAGCGAACACTCACAATCCACTTTAAGAGCAAGTTCCCTCACATCATCACAAAGTGGACCGAAACCGACGCTCAAGGCACCACCACCGCAGTGCTCAAAGATCGCATCATGAACAGCGACTATTGGTCCCAGAATAAACCAGAGGATGCAAACCAACGAAAGCAACTCGGACTCGAACCGGTCGCAGATTAATCTAGGATTGGCACTCATGCCTGACCCCACATCTGCTTAGGCAGACACAAAAAAGGGCAACCAGCAGGCCGCCCTTTTGAAAAAAATTAGTAGCCTCGAAACTTACTCGGCAATCGCTGATTTGCGATACTGAGTGTAACCATTCTTCATCGCACCGTATGGGTCGATCGAATTGCCTTTGAGCTGCTTGTAGCGCTCGATCATAGATGGGCTGTTGGCAATAATTTCAGAGCCCGCAAGCGCGAGCTTCCACTCCCAGTTCCAGCTCTCGTTTGCTGCGAATGGCTCCTTAAGAGGGTTCACCGCGCGGTCACCGACAAAACCAAGTAGGTCGCGGAGGTTTGACGGCCCGAGCAGCGGAAGCACCAAATATGGCCCTTCACTCACGCCCCAAGCACCCAGCGCTTGACCCACATCTTCAGAAGCAATCGGCTCAAAACCTTCGACTGAATCCGCAGGTGTAAAGATACCCACGATGCCAACGGTCGTGTTGATTGCGAAACGACCGGTTTCGACCCATGCACCATCAAAACGACCTTGCAGTAAATTACCCGCGAGGCGGACAGGATACTTTAAATTGTTAAAGAAGTTACTCGCGCCTTCCTCAACTGGATCTGGAGTGATCGCAGCATAACCATCAGCAACCGGCTCGAAGAGGTTCAGGTAAACGAAATCGTTCAGATCAAAAGTCACACGGTTGATCGCCTCCAGTGGATCATCCACAGAGATACCCGCAGCAATATCGTCACCATAAAGGTCGGCTTCGTCATTCGCAATTACTGGAACTGCGCTGAAACTAAAGACACCTGCTAGCAATGCGTAAAATGGGAGATTAGAGTTCAATATTTTCATCAAGGTCATCTTTCTGTAGAAGTTCTTCAAGTTTTGTAATCAATTCCGCTCCGTTCCCATCGCGGAAGTGATCATCAAATTGTTGGCGGTAATTCGATACCACACTCACACCTTCTGGCACAATATCGAAAAGTTGCCAGCCTGTTTCCATTAGACCCATACGATACAGCACATAGATCGTCTTACCATCAAACTCGACCTTTGACGGCACTTCCAAACGTTTACTGGAAACTGAAATCGCTTTATCAAACGTAATCTCGGGGCGCGCTTTACCTTCCATCCCCTTCACATAGGCTTTCACAACGAGTTGTTGAACGAGATCCAACACACGAGCCTGCTCGTCCTCATTCATCAATTTCCAATTACGACCAATCGCACGACGAATCAAAACGGTCGTATCATAATTAGACTCAATCAACTCACGCACTTTTGCCTGCTTGTGCTCATGCGATGTTTCCACGCAGCAATCACCGTAAACAATCTCCAACGCAGAGAACACGGTTTGTTGAAGTTTCACTTCTGGCTTAGGCGCAGCACTCAACACACTGGATAAGCCAATGATTGATACGATAAAAACTGTAAAAAGACGTTTCATTTACTAGTCATCTGAAAGCTATTCTTCCTTTTCGTCAATACCTCCGAGCGCAAAGCGACTAATCAATCCCTCAATATCGAGCGCCGCTTCGGTGTCCACAATCATGTCACTGGGCTCTAATGGAAAGCCAGAGCCACCAGGAGATAGGTTAATATAACGGTCTCCGATCAAGCCAGCAGTCTTCACCGATGCAATGGTATCATCATCAAGTTCCAACCAATTGGGTAGTTCTAAGGTCACGATGGAAAAGAAGTTTTCATTCAAAACGATGTCCTTCACTGTGCCGACTCGCACTCCAGCAATCTCGATTCGACTGCCTGGATTCACACCACTCGTGCTACTAAAACGCGCCTCCAATTCGTAGCTATCACTGCCAAAAAAACGTGCACTGCCGACTTGTATCGCCAAGTAGAGCACCGCTGCTAAACCAGCTAATACAAAACAGCCGACTAAAAATTCTATCTTTCGATTATTCATAGGTATTCTCCTCTCTCACTAAACTTTCGACTTTCGCCCATAATTTGCCTTGTTTAAAAAACCAGCCAATGCCGACTCAGCATCCGCATTCAACTCAGAGGATGGTCCAAAAAACTTAATGATGCCTTCATCCAACCAAGCCACTTTGTCGCTAATCTCAAACACCTCGGGAATGTCATGGCTGACCAACAAAGCTGTAAAGTCGAAGCGCGCTCGGTAATCAGCAATCATCTCAAACACACCAAACTTGCGCTCAGGATCTAGACCCGTTGTCGGCTCATCAAACAGCACGACTTGTGGTTTAGTGATCAAGGCACGAGCCAAGGCGACGCGCTTCTTCATCCCCCCCGAGAGCTCACCCGGATAACGAGCCGCCGAATCCGTCAACTCAAGATGTGCCAACATCGCATCTACCTGAGCTTTGATTTCAGCACGATTTAGGCTCGTCGCCTCCAGTAAAGGCAGCGCCACATTCTCCGCAGCAGTCATCGAATCAAACAAGGCATTGTTCTGAAACATGTAGCTGAAGGTCACCCCCGCATCCCCTCCACGGCGAGTCTGTGCGATTGCTTTACCATCCAACTCAATCACACCAGCATCGGGAGCCAGTAGATTCGCGATACATTTCAACAACACCGATTTACCGATACCACTCTTACCGATGATAGTCGTCACCGACGCACGCGCTACATCCAGATCGATACCATCCAAGACACGGTTCTCTCCGAAGTGCTTCTTCAAACCACGGATTTTTAAAAATACGTCGTCCATTACAGTAGAAATGAAGTGATTAAATAATCGGCAGCCAGCACGCCCACACTGGACCATACCACCGCTCTTGTGGCGGATTCACTCACACCACGGACACCAGGGAACGATGCCTTGCGGTGCGTATTAAATCCACGATACGCGCAAATAGAAATCGTCAGCAGACCAAAGACCAGCGCCTTGATAAACCCACCACGAACATCGCCAAAAGTAACACTTTCATAGACACGGTTCCAATACACGCCCGCATCCACATTGAGAAGAACCGAGCCAGTCAGATAACCACCAAAGATCCCGATCAAATCAAAAATAGCAGTCAAAATCGGAAAACACAGCACCGCTGCCACCAAGCGAGGCCCGACCAAATATCCCTTCGGGTCGATGCTCATGGTTTGCAAGGCATCGATTTGCTCGTCGTTTCGCTGAATTCCTAACTCCGACGACATCGCAGAACCCGCTTGCCCCACCACCATCAAAGCAGTGAGCACAGGACCCAACTCACGTATCAAAGAGAGCGCCACTGCAGTGCCCAACGCCGACTCCGCGCCAAATTTCACCAATGTATAATACAGCTGCAAGCCCATCACCAAACCAGTAAACAAGCCCACCGTCAGCACAATCGGCAGACAACGCACACCAATTTCATGGATCGCCAAGATCAGCTTAGCCAAGCGATGCCGCTGCCCCACAAAGCCACGCAAAGCCCCCAAGCCAAAGAGACTCATCTCCCCAAGCTCAAAAACCACGGTCAAAGCCGAGCGTCCAAGTGTGCGTATCATGTTACAATGTGTGTCGAATTAAACGGTTATATCCCAGAGCAACCTTAATGTAGGCTTACGCACTGAATGGAAGTCGAAAATGCACACCACACCCCCGAACTCCGCCGCATAAAACACTTTGCGATCGCGGCATCGCCACCTCTCCCCCCATCCTCTCACCTCTATCCCCTTACCTCCCTAACCCAAATTTCCCCAATTCCTGTCTTGACCGACCCGCTAGGATCACGCCATTTTACGCGCTTCAATCGATGCGGGTATAGTTTAGAGGTAAAACATCTGCCTTCCACGCAGAGGTCGTCGGTTCGATTCCGTCTACCCGCACCATTGATCAACACTGGCAGTCACAGTGTTTAAGGGGCTTAAGAGAGACCCCACGAAAAAGAAGCTGTTCGGTTGATTTCAGAAACTCGCTTAGAATATGCCTGACGACGACCCCACCGATGAACTAGACGAGATCCTCGATCTCTGTCGCGAGCAACATTTGCCGAATGATGCAGAAACTTGGGCAACAAAGGCTCTTGTTACAGCAGAGGAAATCCTAGAAACCATCGAGGAGATGGAAGGCAACGGACACGACCGGACAGTCGACCAGGAAATCGCTTTGGAAAATATCTATACGTCAGCCTGCAATTGGTTTAGAAGAGAGCCGTAGAAACCTGCGGACACTGAAGCGTCTAACTCTCAACTGGAAGCTAAACTCTGACACTGAAAAACGGGACATGCCATTACCTTTGCGATCAGTAGTCTGCTTACGGCTTAAAGTCATGCGTAAATTGCGTAATTAGCTGAATACACTTGAGATGGACAGTTAGCTTTACCTTACTTACGCGTTGCTTGTGCAGCATGCCGATACGCTCATACCATTCCGCGGTGAATCGACTAATATGAAGATTTTAGAATTTCCCCTTAGGCAATGCAGGCAGCGTAATTTTCGCGCGTTCTCCATCTGGGCCGCCACCTTCGACGATGGCACGGCGCTGTCCTTGTAGGAGTGTCATACGGTGACCTGAGACCTTACCTTGCTCGTCGTTCACGACTGCGTTGCCTTCGAGTATCACCTTGCCCTCTTCGGGTAGAATGAATGCCTTTTGCGCGGTGGCTACACGGCCGTCTTGCTTCACTTCGACGCTATCAATGGCTTCGATACGTTGCACTTCGAGACGGTCTTTATATTCACCGCTCTTCGCATCCTTGGTTTTCTTTTCCATCGCCACCACATCAAGTCGCTGACAGCTCGCATCTAAATTTGTCGCGGCCACGGTAACATTTTCTGTAAATCGAAATACGGTTTGCTTCGGCTCTTCGATCATCCTTAGCAGATTACTGCGGACAATAGTATCACGCGCTTGCGGCTTCTCTGTCTTATCGAGCGGCTTTGGCGAGCTGGCCGTAGCGACCCCAGTAAATGCCTCATAACCCATGTCTGGCATCTCAGGAAGAATCACGTTTACCTGCTGCGCATCACTGCCGCGAATGATCGCCAGCCCTGGCTTCAACTCCATTTTTTCACCGGTCACAATGGCTTCGCCGTTGGTCACCTTTGGCTCTCCTTCAAGCACCGCGCGTTCCTCGGCTGGATAAAAAGTCACTACTGAACTCGTGGCCACTTGGCCGCTCTGCTCGATACGCACACCGCCATCGGCAATCATCTCGCGCACATCGCCGACCTTCAGAGAATCCTCGTCACCCTCTGCGGCCGCTTCCTTCGTTTCAGCCTTCTTAGATTCTTCTGCCTCCTTGTTCGCAAAAATACGCATGGAGCCAGCCTGCATTTGCACCGCGCCCGACATCACTTCAGTCGAACCTGTAAACGTGAACTGATTCTCTGTTTCCAACTCCTCCATTACAATAGAGTCCGATAACACAATCGTTTCTTCACTCAAGGCACTGCCCCCTTGAATACCTAAGCCACCCGTCTCGGTTAAAATCATTTGCGCACGCCCGGTGTCGGCACTGCCTTCGACAACGATCTTCCCTTCCTCGCTGCGGATCGTATTTCCCGTCAAATACACACCCGATGCTTCAATCTCTGGAGTGCCACTCAAGTTGACCTTCTTCTCGCGTGGTAAAAAGATCGCTTCACCAGCGCGAACGATACGCCCAGCTTGATTGATCACGACTTGATCCTGCGCTGTGATTAAGCTCACTGCTTCAATCTGGTCAGCTTCGACCTTTGGTGCTCCTTCGTCACGCCCCTTGGGTGCATCGACATTCACCACTAGCGCATTACTGGAGAGGGTCATCTCACCCGAAGTTACATGCACTCGATTATAGAACTCGAAGCGATATTCCTTTTCGGTCGTTTTAAGTTTTAGGCGCTCACTCAAGATCGTGGTTCGCGGGGTCTCATCGTCACCGATTGGAGTCAGCTCACCGGTCAACGAATCTGAGATATTCTGCGTAAATTCAACGACGGTATCGTAAAGCACTTCGATCTCTTTGGTCTCACCATCCCAAGTCCAGCCGACACCCGAAATCTTAAAGTTCGCCCCTTCGATTTCGATGACACTCTCTGAAAAGGCTTTGTTCTCTTGTAAACGCACGGTCGCCTCTGGGCTGTCCATCGACATTTCGAGCGCCATCCGCTCATCGCCAGTGTATACCCGCAAGCCCATCTCTTCAATACGCACTTGCTCGGGGCCATCATAGATACCCTGTCCTCCCATCAAAACCCACTGCGTATAGCCATTGTCCGCAAGGCGGGGCAGCTTGAAGTTTTTGATCGGCGCGTTCGGCGTCATTTGCGCAGTGAGCACTTGGCTACCAAGTAGGCACGCTGCGCAGGCTAGAAAGGTTTTTCGGATAAGAGACATCTATATACTAAGAAACCCGGAGTTGCCTCCGGGTTCCAGTCGAAAAGTGATTCGTTC
>JABBCA010000063.1 GCA_018607135.1 Opitutales bacterium | reverse complement strand
AGCAAACGCCTGAAAACTGCCCTTATTGCCAGTAAAAGTTAAGCGGTGGTATTATACGTTCGTATTCGGTAGCGCGGTGGGGCCCACACCGCATTCATCCGACGTGCTTGAAGCGTTCAATCGTGCTGACTGGGCCAGTCAGCGCTACCCGATCAAACATTTTTTCATTCGGTATAATCTTTTGAGCAGAACCAATCCTACAGCGGGCGCATCAAATTGCGCCCTACAAAAAAGCCCGAAGCGTTAAGCCTCGGGCTTTTTTATATAAAATGAATGCACTTTATGGAATGATCGGTAACACCGCTGGCACCAAACCAACAAGGACCGTGCCCAGAACCAATGCACTGAGCATAAATCGGTCGCCAGCAAACAAAGGCGCTGCAGGTTCTTCTTCGGGTTCTGCTTGTGTTGCAAAGTAACACTCACGGATCCAACCGAAATAGTAGTAGATTGAGATCACGACTCCGATCACGGAAACCGCAAGAAGTCCATATAAACCAGCTTGAAAGGCTGCGACGAAAAGGAAGAGCTTTCCGATAAATCCACCAAGTGGCGGGATACCTGCAAGTGAACCCAAACCGCAGGCCAAGATTCCGCTTAAATATGGGCGACGGCGGGCCAAGTCTTGATAATGTTCGAGCTCTTGATTGGCATCCGCAGAGTCTGCGACGTGTGCCATCACTCCAAATACCGCAAACGATGCGAGCAGGTAAGTAGCAAGATAGAAGATAACTGCGTATACCGCCCAATCCACTGTGAGCGCTGCAATCACACCGACCATAAGATAGCCAGCATGAGCAATACCCGAAAGCCCCATTAGGCGTTTCACATTACGCTGTGTTACCGCGGTGATGTTGCCAAAGAGAATCGTGACTGCCGCAATGAACGATAAGACTGGAACCAAGAAATTAGAGAGACCTGCAAGTGGTCCTGTTACCAAAGTCAGTAAAACGATAAATCCCGCAGCCTTCGAAGCCACCGCCAAGTAAGCAGTCACCGGGGTAGGTGCGCCTTGATAAACATCTGGCACCCAAATTTGAAACGGAACCGCACCGATTTTAAAACACACACCTGCGATCACCAGCAAAGCACCCAACTTAACAATGAGATTATCAGCATTCAGTGTGATGAAATTAGCCAGTTCTGCGTAACTCAATGAGTCCTTGCTTGCTCCTGCGAGTTCCGGATTACCCGCAGCTCCGTAGAGAAGCACGATACCAAAGAGCAAAATACCAGAGCTCAAGGCACCCAACACGAGATACTTTAGTCCCGCTTCGAGGGAAAGCGAGTTCGTGCGGCAGTAAGCAACCAACACATAAAAAGCTACCGTCACTGTTTCCAGTGCGACAAAAAGCATCACAAAGTGTGAACTTTGGACCAATAACATCATTGCTGCAGCGATGATGATCACCAAATGGTAAAACTCTGTCTTAGCCAGATTCTGCTTTGAAAGATAAATCTGACCAAGATAGCAGACCACTATTGAGCTCACTAAGAAGAAACAGCGCATGAGAAACGTGATATCCGTCTGCTCAATCATCCCGCTGAAATAACTGCGAGTCATTCCTTCGCTCAGGCTGCAACCAGCAAGCAAGACGACTAACAATACCATCGCTTGCCCCCACATCGCCAATTTAGGAATCAAGCTACGTGAACCTTTTGGTAAAACCATTTCAGCCCCGAGCATACCTAAAGCAAGTATCGCCAGCATGATTTCTGGCATGATCGCCACCCATTGATTGGTTGCGGTATAAGCGCGTAAAAATTCTGCAAGAACGTCGTTCATTAGTGTGTAACCTCCTTATGCGCATCCTCTTTAGTCGGAAGTGCGATTGCCTCATGGTGTGGCAAAGTGTCTTGAACTTTATAAACCTCTATATTTGAGAGCTCAGCATTCGCGTTGTCTGAAAGTAAGCGTGGAAACAAGCCAGTGAGCACCAAGGCCACAACCAGAACCAACGCTGGCACTTTTTCGAATGGTTTCATATCCACAACGGATTCACTTTCGAGTTGTGTCGCAAAGCTAGGCTTAGGTGGGCCAAAGAAAATATTTGCCGCTGCACGCAAACCGTAAATAGCTGAAAGAATGATACCAATCGCAGCAGGTGCCACGATCCAGCGTGTCGTCTCCGTTTCAGCAAGTGCGGCAAAGATTGTGAACTCACCCCAGAAATTACCAAATCCAGGAAGCCCGATACTAGCCATCGTGCCAGCCACAAAGAACGCGGCGAGCACCGGAGCCTTTGTTGCAAGTCCACCCATTGCAGACATATCGAACGTTTGACTGCGATGATAGATGCAAGTCGCAAGCATGAAGAGCAGTGCTACCGACAAACCGTGTGCCACCATCATGAGCAAAGCACCGCCAACACCGACCACCGAGAAGGTAGCGATCCCAAGGAACGCATAGCCCATGTGCATCACCGAGCTATAACCTAGCATCATCTTCAAATCTTTTTGCGCAATCGTGACGAGACCGATAAATAAAATATTACCCAAGGCCAACCACACAATCACTGAGAACCAATGCTCACCACCTGCTGGAAGGAGCGGCGCTGCGATCTGCAAGAGACCGTAAAGTCCAAATTTCTTAAGCACACCGGCGTGCAGCATCGCGGCACCCGATGGTGCCACTGCATATCCTTTAGGTGCCCAAGAATGGAATGGGAAAAGAGAAACCAGAATACCGAAACCAAATAGTAAGAGTGCAAAAATATTGCTCTGCACCGTTTCGGCGAGCGGTTGAGCAAGCAAGTAGTTGCGCAGCTCAAGTAATGAGAAAGACTCCGCCCCACTCTGCACATACAGTGCGATCAAACCGAGCAATGAGAGCAAAGCACCCACAGTGAGATAGATCGTCATCTCAATCGCAGCACCACGACGACCCGCGCCGCCCCACATGCCAATCATGATGAAGGTCGGGATCAGCGCGAACTCGTGGAAGAAGTAGAAGAAGAACACATCCACCGAAGCGAACGTCCCCATCAAACCACTGAGCATGAACAACAACAGCGCGAGGTAGAGGTTTAAGCGCTCCGCATTTGCGTTCATCGCATAGAGACCTGCCGCTAGGCCAACCACGCCGGCAAGTAAGAACAAGGGCAACGAAATCGCGTTCAAACCGAGGTGTAAGTAAATACCCAAACTCTCCAAGCCCGTCGACGCGCGAAACTCAAAGTTGTAAGCTCCAACTAAAGAGGCATCAAAATTGCAGAAAAGATAAATACCGATAATAAGCGGCACACCAAAACCAAGTGCAGTGATCGAGCGTAATACCGATGTATTCAGCCGTCCCCCAAACAAGGCCATCACCCCAGCGAGCATTGGCACGAGAATCGCGGCTAAAAGAAAATATGAATTCATTTCGTGTTCCATCTGAACTAAAAATTAAGCTTAAAATAATCCGATTGCGACCACCCAGAAAAAGATAAGGCCGAGCAGGAACCAATACACGTAACCGTGTATATTACCGACATGAAGTGATTTAGAGCACATTCCAAAGAGCCCCACGACTCCTGCAGTGCCACGAACGAATACTCCCTTAATCACGAAGATATCGAGAACACTCAGTAGATTTGCGAAACGCTGCTGAATCTTAGCAACGTAGTAACCATAGATTTCATCAAACCAAAGGCGCGCTTTAAGGAAGCCATAGACAGGCCCGGCTTTCTTTTCGAGACGATCTTCAGTCGCCCCTGCGCCGTAGAAGAAGAATGAACCCACAAGACCCACCAGAGCTGCCGCGCTACCGAGTATTAAAACAGTTTGGTGCATCGCATCATACCCTTCAAGGTGATGCAGTGCATCTTTACCATCACGAATGATCTGACCGAGTTGCTCAGGCCACAAGCTCATGTAACCACCAGCAACTGAAAGAACCGCTAAAAGTATCAACGGCAAGAGCATCGTGAGTCCGCTTTCATGGGCATGCTCCGCAGCCTCAGACTTTGGTTTACCAAAGAAGACGATCCAAACAAGGCGTCCCATATAACCTGCGGTCAAGAATGCTCCAAGCGTCAACAATGCGAAAAGCACGTTTCCTTGAAGTCCCGCGGCAATCAAGATGGCATCTTTAGAGTAAAAGCCAGAGAAGCCGTATACACCGCAGAGTGCCAATACACCCAGTAAGAAAGTAATCGATGTGATCTTCATCTTACCAAAGATGCCACCCATCTTAAAAATATCTTGTTCGTGGTGGCAGCCATGAATGATGGAACCTGCACCAAGGAACAACAGCGCCTTGAAGAACGCGTGTGTGATCAAGTGGAAGAGCGCGACTCCAGGAAATCCAAGTCCAAACGCAGCCGCCATGTAGCCGAGCTGTGAAAGCGTCGAGTAGGCCAAAATCTTCTTTATATCATTCTGACCGTAAGCACAGAAGCCGGCGTAAACCGCCACGCAAGTTCCCAGAACCGCAATGCCGCAAAGAATACTCTCAGGGAAAAGGAATGCGATACGAATTAAGAAATACACACCTGCCGCGACCATCGTCGCCGCGTGGATCAAAGCCGATACCGGAGTGGGACCTGCCATCGCATCTGGAAGCCAGACATGCAATGGAAACTGAGCCGACTTACCGATAAATCCACATGCGAGGAGCGCAGCAATCGTCGCACTAATGAGTTCGGAGTTCGCCGCGACGATACCTTGCATTTCGCTAAGGTTCGTGGTGCCAAAATGCCAATACGCATAAACGATACCCACTAAGAAACCAAGGTCACCGATACGATTCACGATGAACGCCTTCTTCGAAGCTGCAGCTGCCTCTTCGGTATCGAGGTAGTGACCGATCAACATATATGAGCTAAACCCAACGAGCTCCCAGAAGATGAAGATCATGATCAAGTTGTCGGCCAATATGATGCCAATCATTGAGAACATGAAAATGGACAAGCCACCAAAGAAACGCGCACGTGCTTTATCGTCGGCCATGTATCCGAGGCTGAATACGTGGATCAAGAATCCGACAAAGGCGACCATCGTCAGCATCGTCGCTGAAGTGCCATCGAACAAGAAGCCCATGGAAACATTAAAGTGACCAAAGGTCAGCCAGTCCCATGACGCGACCACAGACTCACCTGGCGCAGGAATCGCCAGCACCGTGAATGCGAAGATCGCAGCAGCGGCCGCCACTGAAACCAGGGAAGCCAGGACGCCCTTACGACGAAGAAAAAATGCAATCAAAGCAGCCGATGCGAGCGGCGTGAGCAATGTGGCGAGAAGATATTGAGTAGCAGTCATGATATTAGCGACTCAAGGCGTTGAGTTGATCGACCATCACCGACTGACGGCGACGGAAGAGTGCAACAATGATTGCGAGACCGACGGCAACTTCAGCAGCTGCCACGGTGATAATGAAAAACACGAAGAGGTTGCCATCCATCGTTCCGTTGTAACGGGAAAAGGCTACCAGCGCGAGGTTCACCGCGTTGAGCATCAGCTCAAGCGACATGTAAATCACCAACGTGTTCTTGCGTAAAATGACTCCGAGCAAACCGATTGCAAAAAGCAAACCAGCGACCAAGAGAAAAGCGTTTAGTCCAATTGTCATTTGAAAATTAGGAATGCTCCTCCTCCTTTTTCGATACGACGATCACGCCGATCATTGCTGCGAGAAGAAGGAAGCCAGCAACTTGAAAGGGAAGCATATACTTCGTAAACAAGCTGTAGCCAAAAGACTTTATCGAAGTGGTAAATGGAATGCCAACGCCCTCTCCTGTTGGGTTTTCCACAACTGGAAGTAAGTTTGGTTCTGGCAAATGGTTACCACCGAGAAATGCAGAACACACGAGCACCACGACGAGGCCAAAGCCTATAATTGATGCGCCCAGCGTCATCTTATCTTTCAGATAACTGGGCTCTCCTTGGTTCACATCCAAGAGCATGATAATGAAAAGAAATAGCACCATCACTGCCCCCGCATAAACAAGCACTTGCAAGATCGCGAGGAAGTAGGCTTCCAGCAAGACGAAGAGTGCAGCAGTGCCAACAAAGGAAACGATCATCGCCATCGCCCCATTGACTGCGTTCGGACTGATCACCATCACGAAGGCGGAAATCAGCACGGTCGCTGCAAATACATAAAACAGAATGTCTATCATTTAATTGGTAATTAAAAATTAGTAATCAGTAACCAGCTTAGTGCGCGTTCCCCTTTGCTTCGGCTGACTTCTTTTTGTCCCACTTGTAGTGCTGATCGGGCAAAGTGCCGCCAAGCTCGTAGAGTTTTTGCTTATTATTCACCAACTCTTCACGGCTGTAACCGGAGAGTGTAAAAATATCCTGCAGGAAGATTGCTTCTTCAGGGCAGACTTCTTGGCAAAGCCCGCAGTAGATGCAGCGCAGCATATTGATATCAAATTCCTTCGGCGCTTTTTCTACGTGAGCGCGATCTGGATCTGCTTCGGCATCGATCTCACCGGGCTGGATACGAATCGCTTTGGGTGGGCAGACGAACTCACAGAGCTGGCAAGACACACACTTTTCGCGACCATTTGGGTCTTTCACCAAGGTCGGCACGCCGCGATAGTTATCAGGAATAGCTGGACGTTCCTCAGGATATTGAAGCGTGATATTCTTTTGGAAGAGCGTCTTCGCAGTCGTCTTCAAGCCACCTAGAATCTGCGGGATGAAAGTCTTCTCCGCAAAGGTCAGCGGCTTTCTTTCGAGAACTTTAGTCTTAGCCATGGTGATTAAGCGTTGATCGTATCGATGAGCGCGATGAGCAAGGTGTTGAACACCAAATTTGCAATTGCGAGTGGAAGGAGAATCTTCCAACCAAGCGACATCACTTGGTCATAACGGAAGCGCGGCAACGTCCAGCGCACCCAGATAAAGAAGAAGATCATGAAAAAGACCTTGGACATGAACCACACCACAGACAGCACGGTTCCAAAGAGTCCATCACCCCATGGGTTCGCAAGACCCGGAAGGAAATTCCAGCCACCGAGGAAGAGGCAAACAAACAGTGCGGAGCCCATGATCACGTGAGCGTATTCAGCCACGAAGAACAGACCGAATTTGAAACAACCGTATTCCGTATGGAAGCCACCGACGAGGTCAGTTTCAGACTCTGCCATGTCGAACGGTAAACGATTGGTTTCTGCAAAGACGGCGACCAGAAAGATCAACGCGGAAAGCGGCTGCCAAAGTGCGAGCCAAACAGTTTCCTGAGCTTCGATTACACCGAAGAGCGACATGCCATGTTCGGAACCCGGTGCTGCCGACCACATGAAGACAGGTAAGATTGCGAGACCCATCGCGAGCTCGTAAGAAATCATTTGCGCAGACGAACGAATCGCACCGAGGAATGGGTATTTACTATTCGAGGACCATCCCGCGAGCACGATGCCATACACACCCAGTGAAGAGATGCCCAAAATGAAGAGCATACCAATCTCGATATTTGCCAATACTAGTGGCTGCACCACTCCATTCGGATCTACATAGCGACCAAATGGGAGCACCACCATCGTCGTAAGCGCAGGAGCCAGCGCTACGATTGGAGCGAGGTAGTAATAAAACTTGTTAACGTGGCCGGGAGTGATCTCTTCCTTGAAGAGGAATTTTAAGCCGTCCGCTGCTGGTTGGAAAATTCCTAACCCTGTCAAAAGGTTACCCAAGATAGGAATGTGTCCGATCAAAGGTAGGCGTGTGCGATTCGGGCCGACACGACCTTGGATCCAGCTGGAAACTTTGCGCTCCGCAAGAACGGAGTAACTACAAAGGCCCATGAAGACCGAAATCATGGCCAGCGCGAAGGCGATCGGCAGGAGGATTGCTAAAGTATCCATATCGGTAAGTCCGCTTTAGGCTTCAGCCGTTGCAGCTTGCGCCTCCTTAAACGCGACGGGATCGTATTTCAAATTTTTGGTTTCAACGAAAGCTAAGTCGAGGAATTCACTCGGATCGAGTTCGATGCCCTCTTCTGGGATACGTGTCCAGCGTAAGTCATCTGCAAACTGGCTCACACCTTGAGCGATAAACTCCCAAGCGGCATCAATCGAACCAGACGGAATCTTCTCATCGGCCAGCGCTTCTGCAATGTGCTCAAGGACCATAAAGTCAGAAACGACACCACGAGGACCGGGGATCGCTGCTTTAAATCGTTGTAAGCGGAAGGATTGATTTACAAATGAACCGTCCTTCTCAAACACTGAAAGTGACGGAATGACAATCGCAGCACCTTCGCTGACATCGTTCGCGAGCAGGCCGATATAAATAACTTTCACCTTCTTGAGCAGTTCTGCCGAAATGCCGAGCATAGTCACATCTTCATGGATAACCAACAGAGTATCCACAGCGCCCGATTCAATTTGCTTCGCAACCTCGCTCAGATCTTGGGAAGGAAGCGTATTGATCAAGCCGTTGACGAGTGCACCACGTAAATTCGGTGTGCGATCTTCAGAAAGTAAAATACCGTCAGCCTCACCGATGTGGCTGACCAATGCAACAGAAGCATCACTGCGCTCCGCAATCGCTTTACAATAGAACTGCTCTTCAACCGAACTTTGCGCCGAGCCTACAATCGCAACCTTACCAGCTTTAAGCAGTTCAGCTGCCGCTACCACGGTTTCAGCAGAAGTCTTGTGCACACCATCAATGGTATAGTGCGTCAGGCGATCACCCTCTTCGACTGCTTTGAAAAGTGCACGCCCCGAGTCAGTCATCCATGTATCATTTACAGCGTCATTTCGACGAGGTGTGATACGGTAGATCTTACCTTCGCGGCTCCAGATCTCCGTATTCGCACCGACACTGCTTTCAGTGCAAATGCTCTGTGTGCGCTTAAGGAACCAAACACGCATCTTAAAACGAAAGTCCGTGCTAGTCAGCGCACCCACTGGGCAAATATCCACTGTGTTCAGCGAGTAATTATTCGCGAGTTCCTTGCCTGGATAGCAAGTCAAGGTGGAGTAAGTTCCGCGATCAACGAAGCCTAGCACATCATCATCTGCGATTTCCTTACTGAAACGGATACAACGTGAACACAGAATACAGCGTTCATCATCGAGTGTCACACGCGGTCCAAGCTTGGTGCGCTTTGGTTTTACGTTCTTATCCTCGATAAAACGGCTGTAACCACGACCATGCTCAGCAGAGAACTCTTGGAGGCGACACTCACCAGCTTGGTCACAAATCGGGCAATCCAGAGGGTGGTTAATCAATAGAAATTCAGTCACGCCATTGCGCGACTCTTTGACCATATCTGAACTGGTGCGAATATGCATGCCAGGCGCGGCATTGGTGGCACAACCTATTGTTGGCTTTGGCATCCAGCCGATTTTCTGCACACCGTCCTCATCGAGAATGGCTTCGCCGGTTGCGCGGTCGCGCATCGGCATCCCCATCTCAACCATGCACATACGGCAATTACCCGCGATGCTTAGCTTGGGGTGGTAGCAGTAATGCGGAACTTCTTTGCCCTTCCCGACCCTCTTGACGGCTTCAATGATGTTTGTGCCCTTAGGCACATCGACATCCTGCCCATCAATGTTGATGGTTACGTAATCGACTATGCTATCTACCTTCATGGTCTTAAATCAAAGTGGTCTCCGTTGCGGTGTCTTTACCGTCTTTGCGCCGGGCTGCTTGCTCGCGAGCCTTCTCCACGAATTCATCTTTAAACTTAGCGATAAAGCTTTGGACCGGCCATGAAGCCGCTTCACCAAATGCACAAATCGTGCGACCTGCAATTTGGTCCGCGATGTTCTTCAGTAGTTCGGCATCTTCTTCGCGTGCGTTACCATCCACCATACGCTGGGTGACTTTACGCATCCAAGGCACACCTTCGCGACACGGGGTGCACTGTCCGCAACTTTCGTGCGCATAGAAATAGTTAATATTCGCAAGGGCTTCAACCATGTCAGTGGTATCGTCCATCACGATCACTCCACCAGAACCGGACATCGAACCGACCGCCATCAAGCTATCAAAATCCATAGGGATGTCTTCAATGCCCCAATCAAATTCAGTGCCATCCTTGAGCTTACCAGTAAAGCGTTCATCGGCGCGCAGGATCTTTGCTGACGATCCACCAGGAATCACCGCCTTAAGTTTACGTCCTGGTTTCAAGCCACCGCAGACATCATAAATCAGCTCACCAAGAGTGACCGAAGAACATGGAAACTCATAATAACCAGGCTTTTGCACGTGACCCGATACACACCAAATACGTGTGCCTGTATTGCCGGGGGTGCCAATTTCTGAGAATGACTTGCCACCCATGTTCACGATGTGCTTCACATCGCAAAGCGTTTCCACGTTGTTTACGATGGTTGGGCATTGGTAGAGACCCAGTGCTGCAGGGAAATATGGCGGCTTAATGCGTGGATTCGCACGATTACCTTCGATCGATTCAATCAACCCAGTTTCCTCGCCACAAATGTAGGCGCCCGCACCGCGGTGCACAATGATATCGCACGAATAACCCGAACCTAAAATATTATCACCAAGTAGGTTCTTCTCACGGGCTTCCTCGATCGCGCGCTCCAGAATCTTATAGCCTTCGAAGAACTCACCACGAATATAGATGAATGCGAGCTTTGCTTGTATCGCAAAAGCGGAGCACATCATACCCTCGATCAATTGATGAGGATCTTGGTGGACGATTTGACGATCCTTAAAAGTTCCAGGCTCGGATTCGTCGCAATTGCAGACGAGGTAGATGGGCTTTCCAGACTTACGGTCGAGGAATTTCCACTTCATCCCAGCCGGGAAACCGGCACCACCGCGACCACGAACACCAGACTCAAGCACTTCCGCACAAATGTCTTCTGGCTTCATCGTGACCGCCTTCTTTAGATCCTCATAGCCACCGTGCTTGATGTAGCAATCGATGTCGTTGGTGTAACCTGGCTCGTCTACGTGTTTGAAAATGAGCCTATGTTGCTGGTGTTCCATGTTGGGTGAATTAAAAATTAGAAATTAAGAATTAGGAATTTCGAGACTTAGAGTTGACCGTTCTTCAGCTTTGTCGCGAATTCTTCTGCAGTTTCTGGTGTGACGTTGGTGTATTCTTCCTCTCCGACCATCACGACCGGAGCCTTACCACAGTCTGCGTGGCATTCGACGAACTCCAAGGTCACTTCGCCATCGTCGCTGGTATGGCCGACTTTGCAGTCAAACGCTTCTTCGAGCTTCTTGCAGGTTTGATAAGCACCTGCCAATGCACACGGGAGTGTGCGGCAAACGCGAACATGATACTTACCCGTTGGCTCCTGACGAAGCATTGGGTAGAAGGTGACGATCTCGAGGATATTGATCGGCTGCAGGTCGAGGCGTGTCGCGATCCATTCGATCGCTTCATTGGAAAGATAGCCCTGATCCTCTTGCACTAAATGGCAAAGCGGCAACGCAGCACTCTTTACCGTCGGATAACGCGGCACGAGCTTATCAATTTTTTCGATTGTTTCAGGTTTTAAGTCCATGATTTCAGCTTTTCAGCATTTCAAATTTTCAGCGTTTCTAACGATCACACTCACCCATCACGAAGTCCAAAGAACCTAAGATCACGGTAATGTCGGTTAGATAATGACCTGGTATTAGTTTATCGAGGATACTCAAGTTACAGAAAGATGGGCCGCGAATCTTCAGGCGATATGGAACCCCTCCACCCTTGGAAACAACGAAGAAACCGAGTGCACCTTTCGGATTTTCAGCTTCAAAATACACTTCGCCCGCAGGCACTTGTGGGCCTTCAGTCACGATCATGAAGTTCTGAATCAACTCCTCCATGCTCGTGAGCACCTTCGCCTTTTGAGGCGCAAAGATCTTTTTCGCATCTTCTGCGTAGTAAGAACCTTCAGGAAGTTGATCGATACATTGGCGAATGATACGCACCGATTGGCGAATCTCTTCCGCACGCATGAGGTAGCGGTCGTAGCAGTCACCATTCACACCAATGGGCACATCGAAATCATACTTCTCGTATCCAAGGTAAGGCTTATCCTTACGAAGGTCGAGATCGACACCACACGCACGAAGGTTTGGGCCAGTCATACCATAAGCAATCGCATCTTCTTTCGAAATCGCACCAATGCCTACGGTGCGGTCCATAAAGATACGGTTACGTGTCAGTAGCTTATCGACTTGATCGAGCACGGGCAGCACGCCCTTACAGAACTCCAGCACACGTCCAAGCCACCCATCTGGAATGTCGCGCGCAACACCACCGATACGCGTATAACTCGTAGTGAACCGCGCACCTGTTAGCTCTTCGAACAGTGTGTAGAGCTTTTCACGCTCGGTGAAGGTAAACATGAACACCGTCCAGGCACCCGCATCCATTCCGTAAACGCCCACTCCGAGCAAATGAGATGAAATACGTGCCAACTCACAGCAGAGCACACGAATGGCCTGACAACGCTCTGGCACTTCCAAATTCGCAAGTTTCTCAACTGCCATCGCATAAGCGACATTGTTTGCCAAGGGTGCCAAGTAATCCAGACGGTCGGTATATGGCACGAACTGATTATAAGTCATGCTCTCGGCGATCTTTTCATCACCACGGTGTAAGTATCCGAGCACAGGCTCACACTTCTTCACCACATCACCATCGAGCTCCATCATCAAACGAAGCACACCGTGCGTTGTTGGGTGTGAAGGCCCCACATTGAGCGCCATTGTATCGCCTTGAAGTTCGGTTTCGAACTCACCAGCACGGGAACCGACATCGCCGATTGAAATTTCTTTAGTCGTGGCCATGGGAAATTACTTCGTGGGTTTCTCCTGTTGCTCGTTCCAGCTCTCGTCTTTAGCACGAGGCTCGGTCTGACTCATGGGACCATCTCCCGAGGAGGTGAACGGCCCGCCCATCATCGGCGCTGGAAGCACACTGGCCCCCGTGGCCTCTGCGACATCGTCGGCTGGCAACGGGGTTTCGATACCTGCCAATGGAAACTCTTTACGTAGCGGATGGTATGGATAGCTGTCCCACATCAAAATACGGCGAAGGTCTGGGTGCCCCTCATACTGAATGCCCATCAAGTCGTAAGTCTCACGTTCATGCCAGTTAGCAGCCGGAAAGAGACCTGCAAGCGATGGCAAAGTCGGGTTGATGTCATCAGGGCAATCTGACGCTATACGCAAATACTCGTGCTTAGTAGTCGACAGGAAATGGTAGATGCCAGTAAAGCGCGGACTGTGCACATCCCAATCCACTGCAGTCACATCGACCAGCATGTCATAGCCAAATTCGTCACGCAAAGCCGTGCACAGTTCGATCAATTGATCTGCCGGGCAATTCAATGCCAGATGATCGGACGACGCTCTCTCTGTGAGGTAATCGAAGCGCTCCGTTAATTGAGCCAAATCGCTCTCAGCCATGGTTTAGCTTTCCTTTCCAGCTCCAGCCAACTCCTTAGAATCAGCCTTTTCGGGGATCAAGTTCTTAACCGCACGCTCGCGGCCAATCTTGTCCTGCAATTTAATCATAGCGTCTAGTAACGCTTCTGGACGTGGCGGGCAGCCACTAATATAAACATCCACAGGGATAATACGGTCGACTCCCTGCAAGGTCGCATAGGAGCGATACATGCCGCCGGTGCTCGCGCAAGCGCCCATCGCGACGACCCACTTAGGCTCGGCCATTTGGTCGTAAATACGACGCACCACCTCAGCCATTTTGTAGGTAACCGTGCCAGCAACGATCATACAATCGGCCTGACGCGGAGAAAATCGCATGACTTCCATACCGAAACGCGAAATATCGAATCGAGACGCACCCGCCGCCATCAATTCAATCGCGCAACAAGCAAGCCCCATCGGCATCGGCCATACCGAGTGCTTTCTGATCCAGTTAATGACAGCATCCGCTTGAGTGACAATGATTTCACCTTCTACTTTGCTATCGTAGGCTACGTTTTGATTTTGCATGCTCATTTAAGTGCCAGTGAATAGGCGTCCTAAAAAGGCTCAGACCTTAGTTTGCGACCTATCCCATGCAAGCTACAATTTGAATTTGTGAAGGTTCCACTAAGATCTTCTCGCTTGAGGGTTGCGCAGCCCGAAAAATAGCACTCAATTCCAAAGGTCTCAAACTTTTCAACATTTAAGCCCTTTCAGCATTTCATAATTGCCGCATTTTCCAAAACCATGCCCACCTACGTTTACCAAGAAATTCTACCTGACGGTTCCGACGGCGAAGCTTTTGAATACATCCAGCGGATGGCCGACAAACCTCTAGAAACGCATCCGAAAACCGGCAATAAAGTGCGTAAGGTCTTTCATGCGCCCAATGTCACCAGTAACTACACTGAAGGAGCCACCAAAAGCAAATTGACCGACGAAAACGTCGAAAAGAACGGCTTCACCCGCTACGAAAAGGACAAATTGACTGGCAGGTATCATAAAACTGCGGGTAAAGACAAACGCGCACCAGACGTAGTCGATGCAAATAAGCTGAAAGACATGCAAAAGAACGGCCTCATTTAGGCCGTATTCAAACCCATTACTGCGTGGATACCAAACTTCAGAAATATTTGGATACGCAGATCACTGAGATTACCGAAGCGCGGTTTCATTCGCTCCCTGCGACTGCAGTTGGAGGCGGCTGTATCAACCGCTCCTACCGACTCAAGTCCAACTCCATCAACTACTTCGTCAAACTCAACAGCATCGACAAGGCTGAAATGTTCACTGCCGAGTATGAAGCTCTGGGCGAATTACAAGCGACCTGCACCATTCGCGTGCCCAAGCCCTTACTGGTCGGCCACTTCGATGCACAGTCCTTCTTAATTTTGGAAGATCTAGAGTTCGCATCTAGCAAGTCAAACTGGTCACTAATGGGCAAGCAGCTCGCCCAACTTCATCGCCACAGCAACGAACAGCACGGCTGGCACCGTGACAACACGATCGGACTCACCCAACAAAAGAATCAATTAACTAAGAATTGGGCAGACTTCTTCTGTTCCCAAAGACTCGCACCGCAACTCGAACACTCTCAGCAGCAAGGTTATTCAATTGCGAATACTGAAGTCGTCCTCGAAAATACACAGCGAATTCTAGGCAATCACACGCCAGAACCCTCGCTTCTCCATGGCGATCTCTGGTCAGGCAATGCCGGCTTTCTCACCGATGGCACCCCCGTCATCTACGACCCCGCCACCTACTATGGTGACCGAGAAACCGACATCGCCTTCACCGAGTTCTTCGGCGGCTTCCCGAGTTCCTTCTATCAAGCCTACCAAAACGAATGGCCGCTCGAAGCTACTTACGACCAAAGAAAAGACCTCTACAATCTATACCACGTGCTGAATCACCTAAATCTTTTTGGACGCAGCTACCTTACACAGGCCCAAACAATGATCCGACAGCTCATAAGTTGAACAGTAAAGCAACCAATGGGAGTATTCGTTATCCTAGCCCACTTCCTATCACCACTTGTGGTGTGCGTGCTCGAAAACTGTCTCAAAATAAAAAGACTACAGTGACTTTATCATTCAAAACTTACCCAAAGCTCACAGTTTCGGCTACATAGTCTTAGGTTTATAGGCGATCTGAGGCGACGCCGACAACCCTCATCAATAACGAATTGGTCATTTTGAGACAGTTTCCTAGTCGCGCACTTTATTCGATAAGAAATAATTGAAATGCGGGTCTAAGGATAAGCCCTGGACTCCTAAAGCGACTCACAAGCTTACTCTTATCCATGACTTTCCATTAGTGATCCAGTATGCGGAATAAATCATTAGAATATAGAGAGTTCCGAATTGTATGCGAAAAAGCAAGACCACCACAAACGCCACAGTGATTGGATACATCTGATTATTAAGGATTAAAGAAAGTCTTCAAAGGTGCTCGTGTATGAAAATTCTCCTCACGTATTCATATTGACAGTCGAAAAAAAATAAGGTGATAGCCCTATATGCAATTAATCAAAAATACAGATGTTGTCGTAAGAAAACGTAGTTACAGAGGGAATACTTCCTACACAGTGGAGTGGAAAGCAGATGGCGTAAATGACCAGTCTGATTTTGACACTGAACAGGCGGCTAACAGCTTTGCGCGGTCTTTACAGCAACCGATCACTCCAACCACTTCTACGCCTACTTGGCACGACCGGACTGAAGTCATACTTGAAGAGTTGAAAATTACGCCTGAAGAGCTGAACAGCTTTCTAGCGGATCTCATGCAGAAAGCGCCCAATGGCTTGAAAAAATGGCTTTCTTACATTAACGAGTCGGTTTCGACTAAGGAGAAATTGAACACGCTGGCATTGGATCAATCAATGTCGGCTGAAGACTACCTCGAGAAATTGCTGCTCTTCAAAGGAGCAGACCTCGATAAGGTTCATCAAGTGTATGATTCATACATGGAAAGGCAGAGAAGCACCGAGCAGTGTTTGGTTGAATTTTTGGATCGAATCCGCGCCGAGGAAGAGGACGAAGACGAGGTTGAATTTACTGAGCGTAAGTTGCGCCGATTCTTAAAGGCTTTTGATATGGATGTAGATAAAATTGAGGACGACTCATTGGAAACCTACATAAAAGACCAAAAAGGCTCTGAGAGCGTAAAAGCGCGTTTGTTAGAGACTTTGATGGACTTCAAGCACTTTGCGGATGAACGAATATCTCTGCAATCTTAGAGCCTGTCTCCAACAATCGATCTCAGTTGGGCGAAGACTTATAGCTATTCTAATAACGTCTACGCTTAATTTATGCTTCATTAGTAACAGCCATAATACCGAATGAAAAAATGTTTGATCGGGTAGCGCTGACTGGCCCAGACAGCACGATTGAAAGCTGCAGGCTCGTCGGATGAATGCGGTGTGGGCCACACCGCGCTACCGAATACAAAAGTATAAGGATCCAACTTGAAACAGGCATTACAGGTTCAATAGCTCAACTTTTAACAACATGCTTCTTTAGATCAGCTACTTTTTTTCGTGCCATCATGAACTGATGAATGTTGCAATTTGAGGGCGACAACCATTCTCGATACAGATGGCCGGGATGAGGAATACTGCAGCAAGGAAATTTATCCAGGAGGCGATCATGTGTCGCCAAAAGTGTGAAATTACTCAATTTGAAATGCCGAAGGCTGAGGGATAACGCCCGGGGCCAGCGGATTGGCTTGAAAACGCATGAGATACGGAACCTTTA
>JABBCA010000047.1:69481-75245 GCA_018607135.1 Opitutales bacterium | reverse complement strand
AAAATTCAGTGCGAACAATCTGATTTGTAACAATATTCAGCTCGAACATGAATTCTACTCATGTTCATTAGTTTCAAATTAATAATATTGGCATAAAAGGTGTTAGTAGCAGTTGTGTGCAGAAAATGAGCACCTTTAACAACAAACTATAAAATGAAAACAGTATACACAGTATCCGCGCTAGCTGCATCTTTTGTGGCGAGCACCACAGGCCTATTGGCTGATCCAGTAGAATCTTCCTTGGATTCCGCTTTCGGTAAGGTTGAAGAAACCGTTCCAGGTAAGTTCAGTATCAACGCACGTCTACGCTATGAGTTGTTCGACCTCGATAATGGCGTTGCTGCGAATGACAGAGATGGCACATCGCTCCGTGTTCGCTATGGCTACACGACTCCGAACTTCAGCGGTTTCACTGCAATGGTTGAGGGTGAAACATTGACACGCGTTGGCGGTGATCACGATGACATTCACTTTCTGGATGATGCGGGTGATGGCACTGATTTGAATCAGCTTTGGGTGCAGTATAAAGATGCTGACTATGGTAGCGCTAAAGTCGGTCGTCAGATCTATGCGCTAGATGATCATCGCTTCATCGGGCACGTCGGTTGGCGTCAAAACATCCAGACATTTGATGCCGCCACTGGCGAATTTTCGGGTATCGATGACCTTTCCATTAAGGCGTTCTACCTTGCTGAGCAAAATGCGGTGAATGGCACTCACAATGAGCTCGATGCGTATGGTTTGAATGTCTCTTATGCCTTTTCTAAGGGGTTCACTTTAACAGGTTTCTACTACGACATCGAAGGAGATGATGTGGGCAATGCCAATGCTTCCAATAAGACCATAGGTCTTCGTGCAACGGGTGCTTTCAAAATAGATGACGTTGCTTTCAAGTATGCGGTAAGTGTTGCTGACCAAGAAGACACGGGGCCTTCTACGTTAAACTATGATGCAGGCTACATGGCTGGTGATCTCTCTGGAACCTTCGAAGGTATCACCTTGGGTGGTGGTTTCGAAATCATGGAAGCTGGTTTCCGCACACCATTGGCTACCGTGCACAAATTCAATGGTTTTGCAGATGCATTGCTACCACTCGGTGGCTTTGCCAATGGCCTCGAGGACTTCTATGTTTATGCGGGGTATACGATACCTGTTGGAAACGGCATTAAGACTACTGTGATTTATCACTGGTTTGATTCTGAAAGCGGAGGCTTATCAGGACAAGATGGCGGTAGCGAACTCGATATCGTTGCAGCTTACAAGATCAACAAGTATCTCGGCCTGGTCGCTAAGTATGGTGACTACAGTGAAGATGGTGGTGTCGGCAATGCTGGAGCTTTCGATAAGAAGATGTTCACCTTCGAGATGAATTTCATCTACTAAGGGCAGTTTGTTAATAGTTTTGTTTAGGAGTCTAGCGGGGTCGTTTCGGCGATCCCGCTTTTTTGCGCTCTGATTGTGGGGCGCCCTATATACAGTCGGAATGTATATATGCGAAGCACTTACTTTTTAGGTAGAATTTTAAACTCAATAATTACCTGCTCATGACGTTATCCAGTCGTGATTTTAACCGCCCGATGCGCTTGAGTGCGCAGAGAGCGCTGAGTGAATTATTTTTGACTACACTTTCCCTCTGAGATCTCCGTGATTGACCGCATACCCGAACTCTGCGGTTTATATATTACCAGTTTTAGTTAGTGAATGGTATTAGAGCTGGGCTGGGGGTGTTCTTTTTCAGTTCTGCGGTCAAGCGAGGACGTTGACCCTCCATCTAAGAACTTTCTTCAAATTTGGAGGGACAGCCTCTGGCCTGTCCGCAGTAGCATCAGTCGCTGATTACGCGCCTTCGGGGAAATAGGCTGCCGCACCAGTCAGGCCAAGGGTGATCGTAATATTCAAAAAGGTGATTTCGCCCATCGAATGGCAGAGCATGAAGCGGAAGTCATTGTGTAACTTGGCTAGTTCCTTGCGGAGTTGATAGGTTTTTTCGGCGCTCGAAATCTGATCGGCACACATGCAAGTGCGTAGGTGTTGCACACGTGGCAGGGCAAAGTTGAGTCGGCGTTTGATCAATGTGCGTTCTTCCCGCTGGTATTGCTTACTGGTTTCGACGTTGATCAAATCTGTGCAGAGCTTCACCACGGGGAAATTGTTTTTGAAGAATTGAGGAAGGTAGAGCGTGCGGCGGCCTTCGTAGCTTTGTTGGTCGAAGTCGATCGCGCGCACGCGATATTGGCTTTGTTCGAAGTCTGGAGTCACTTCGACCACGTAGTTGTAGGCGCGCATGTCACCGAGTAAGCGCACGAAACAGCGTTCGTTGAATTTGATAAACTCCTTGGCGAGTCGCACTTCGTGCAAATCGGGGCGTGGGAGGAATTCTTTGATAAAGTCATCGCCTGGCACGCCGATGATGTGCTCTTCGATCAAGGTGTCTTCATGCACCAAAAAGTTAATATGGTTAGGGGAAAGGAGCTCCTCAAGTTCGAGGCCGTAGATACGCGAGGCATCGGCCTTTTTGACGTAGAAATAATCGTGGTTGTCGTTGTATTGATTGACCACACGCACACGCATTGGCTTGGTGTTGCCGAAGGTGCAGAAATCAACCCGGTCGATGTATAAATTCGGTAGAATCGATTCGTCACCACCAGAGCGTAGCAACACGTAGATTCGCTTTAACCCATCGTAGAGTTCACGGCCGTGTTGTTGTTCGTAGATCAGTGTTTGCCATAGGGTGTCTTCACCATCGCGATCTACGAGTGGAAAAGAGTCTTCGTATTTTAGCAAGTCCTCGTAAATGACCGGTAGATCCATCGAACGGTGGAACTCTTGCAAGTATTCTCGGAAGAGGCCGTTGATTGGGAAAAATTGTTTACGATGTTGTGTGGCTGCGGCTGGCATACGTTGAGTGGTAAAAAACTGAACATAATCGAACCGATTCAATCAGTTGGTGACAAGTGGAATTGCCCAATTTAAGGAAGGTCGCAGGAAAATAGTTCATTTTTATGTTGAATGAATCGGTAGAGTTGATGTCTCCTATGGATGGCTGGGTCCTATGCAATGACGGACAGGTTAACCTCGTCAGGCCCGGAAGGGAGCAGCGATCGCCTAATCCTCATGTGCCGTAGGGTGCCTGGCCACTTTTGTGTCTGGATATATGGATTCACCTTATTTATATGAACCTAGGTTATACTGAATGAAAAAATGTTTGATCGGGTAGCGCTGACTGGCCCAGTCAGCACGATTGAAAGCTGCAGGCTCGTCGGATGGATGCGGTGTGGGCCACACCGACTACCGAATACGAACGTATAAGGATCCAACTTTATTGAATTTGCTATTATACAATCGAGTGAGAAGCGTGCCTGGCAACCACAGGGCAAAGAAGCACAGAATACATAACTCTAGGTATTTCGATAAGCTTTAGCACGTGCTTCCCAACGGGAGCACGAATCATGCAGAGATTCTTTTCAAATCGAACCACGTGCTCAATACTTCGCATCGAAGCACATGCTACACTGTCAAGTGTTTTCAAAAAAACCATTTGCTTGAAAATAGGTGAAAAAGCACCTTGCCACTGTGAGCGAATCCAAGCTTTTTTAGAGACCTCGATGGAAAAGGGATACCAAGTAATCGCACGCCGCTGGCGCCCGAAGCAGTTTGATGAACTGGTGGGGCAAGATCACATTGTGCAGACTTTGCGTAACGCCATCGATACCAATAGGATAGCGCACGCCTACTTGTTTGTCGGGCCTCGTGGAACCGGTAAAACCAGCACTGCTCGTTTGTTTGCCAAAGCACTCAATGCAGAGGGTGGCCCGAGTGCGACGCCGGATAATGAGTCGGAGATCAGCCAGTCCATCATGAATGGCTCGTGCATGGATGTGATCGAAATTGACGGTGCGTCCAATAACAGCGTCGATCAGGTGCGTGATCTGCGTGATGACTGCCAATACGCACCGACTCAGTGCACCTTTAAAATCTATATTATCGATGAGGTGCACATGCTTTCCACTGCGGCGTTCAATGCGTTGCTAAAAACACTGGAAGAGCCACCAGAGCATGTGAAATTTTTCTTTGCGACGACTGAAGCCCATAAAGTGCTGCCGACGATTGTTTCGCGCTGTCAGCGTTTCGAGTTTCGTCCGATTTCCGACAAAGTCATTGCGGATAAATTGGAAGAGATCTCCAAAGCCGAAAACATCGAAGTCGAAGAAGCGGCGCTAGCATCCATCGCACGCCTTGCAAATGGCGGTATGCGCGATGCGCAATCGATTCTCGATCAAATGATTTCCTTCTGTGGCAGCAAAATCGCAGAAAGCGATGTGCTGGATGTTTATGGCTTAGTCTCACGTGAGCGCATCGCTGAATTGGCTTCAGCAATTGGTTCCTTGGACTATGGCGCCATTATCGCAGCTGTGGATAGCTTCGCGAATGAAGGTCGCGATTTGTATCGTGTGCTGCTCGACCTAGAAGCCTATGCGCGTGAAGCCTTGCTCGATGCGATTGCGAAGAAGGGCAACACCGATATGCTCGGCGCACCCCTGACCACTGAGTCGATTATGCGTATGCTGGATGCCTTGCACCGTGGTGAAGCTTCGGTGCAGCGTGGACTGTCCGAAAAAGTGAATTTTGAAGTGGTGCTGTTGAAGGCGGCGGAAGAATCGCGCTCGCGTGCGATCGATAGTTTGATCAAGCAAGTCGCGTCCGCTAGTGGCACGACACCCGAAAAAAAAAAGCCCTAGTCGTCCCGTCTCCTGATGGAGGGAGCGCACGTGTGGGTGGCGCTCAGGCGGAAGAAGCTGACTCACCATCAGAGGATGACGAACTCGACCTCAGTCGTTATGTGACCGTCGAAGAAGATCCAGATGGTCGAATCGTCGAAGAGCCGTCGAAAGCCTTAGTTGAAAAGGTGCTGGAGTCGTCCAATCAAGGCCCCTTGATCACCATAAATATCGCCGAAAAGAAAATAGGCACAGAGATCTTAGAGGTCCTAGACGCGAAGTTTAAAGGCAAGCTCACGGAGGCGCGTCATCCCGATGCGCTGGATCGTTTATTCTAGTGAAGATTGGGTTTATTCAGCTGTGGGTTGCACCGTCTCGGGAATAAGTTTAAGCTCTACTACGTCTTCTTTGTATGTCGTATCGATTTCAACGTTATAAACAATTACTTCCCTTCTGTCTGCTGTTGTTAGTGGGTGGTGCTTTCCTAACTTTTGCTATGCCTGATAAATCCTCTTCTCCCGAGTCGACTGATGTGGACGTGAATGAATGTGTGTCTGCCTGTGGATTACCATCCCATGTGGACCTAAGTGGTGATGGCTATCCTGTTAAGCGCACCGATGAAGAATGGCGTGAACGATTGACCGACATTCAATATCATGTGGCTCGTGAGCAGGGCACTGAGCGCCCGTTCTCAAACCCATTTCACGATAATAAAAAGACAGGCCTGTATCGTTGTGTCGGTTGCGACACGCCGCTCTTTAGTAGCACCGATAAATTTAATTCTGGCACAGGCTGGCCAAGTTTTACTCAACCAATCGATCCGCGCACGCTCGGCGAGCACCGCGACAACAGCTACGGCATGGTGCGCGTAGAAGTGCACTGCAACGTGTGCGGTTCACACCAAGGTCATGTATTTCCAGATGGCCCCAAACCTACGGGCTTACGTTACTGCATCAATTCAGCTTCCTTGAGTTTTGAAGAAGCCGAGTCGGCAGAAGCCGTCAAAGATTTGGTGGAAAAATGGTATCAAGTTGAGGGCGAGTAGG
>JABBCA010000047.1:0-69381 GCA_018607135.1 Opitutales bacterium | reverse complement strand
CAGTGACGGTCGCAGTATGAGTATTCGCTAGGCGTCGGCAGCATCACCCACAGTTGAGACAGCCTCCACGCAAAGGCTCAACCTTGAATCATTCTTCGAAAACGGCTCTTTTCGGTCTTTCTTTATTTTTGACGGTAGTTAAAAGAAAGGCATGTTACCCACTTCAAAGTATCCCTCTCGTCGACAGTTTTTAAAAGGTGCAAGTCTGGCTGGAGCCGCAACCGCACTCACGGCCTGCAGCAGCCTAGCGAAACCGAATGTCACACCAGCGACGCCTGCGAATCCAAAGAAAGCAAAGAACCTCATTTTTCTCGTGGTGGATGGTATGTGCTTGGGCACGTTGGGCCTCGCCCATCACTGGAGCCTGCGAAATCGCAAGCAGCCTTTGAATTGGATGCAGCTTTATGGCCGTGATGGATTGACGCGTGTGATGCAAGACACTGCATCTGCGAGCTCGCCCGTCACTGATTCGGCGGCAGCGGCCAGTGCTTGGGGATGTGGTGAACGAGTGAACAATGGCTCCGTCAATTATTCAACCGCAGGGCAGGCGCGGACGCCTTTATTGAGTTATGCCAAGGCGGCCGGAAAGGCAACTGGCCTGGTCACAACCTGCACCGTGACACACGCGACTCCTGCGGGTTTTTCAGCAAATGTGACCAGTCGTGGTATGGAAAAAGAAATCGCGCAGCAGTATTTGTCGCGTGAAATTGACGTGATACTCGGCGGTGGGCTTAGCAAGTTTAACTATAAGGCATCGATTGTCGATGGAGTGGCACAGCCTGCCGTCGATCTTCGGCCAGCATTTGCAGCCAAGGGCTATCAAGTGGTGAACGATCGCAAGAGCCTGGCTGCGGCAAAGGGGCATAGCAAATTGCTCGGTTTGTTTTCTGGCGGTCATGTGCCTTATGCGATTGATCGCGGGTCAGACCCCAAGCTGAAAAAGGTGCCTAGTCTGCCAGAGATGTTTCAGGCGGCGCTTGAAAGTTTAAGCGCTGCGCAGGATGGCTTTGCGCTTCAAGTTGAAGGCGGTCGGGTCGATCATGCAGGACATGCCAACGACGCCGCAGCGATTCTTCATGAGCAACTCGAGTTCGACGACTGTATTCCAATTGCACTTGATTTTATGAATGCGAATCCAGACACACTTCTTATCATTACTACCGACCACGGCACAGGTGGGTGTCAGCTCAATGGTAAGGGGGCTGCATATGTTGAAAGTGGGCCAGCACTCGATTCGATTAATACA
Organism: Opitutales bacterium; assembly: GCA_018607135.1. Lineage (GTDB taxonomy): Bacteria > Verrucomicrobiota > Verrucomicrobiia > Opitutales > Coraliomargaritaceae > JBPOFY01. The sequence continues at coordinate 68,135 of JABBCA010000047.1, read as the reverse complement.
TTTACCAACAGTTTTGAGTGGTTGCAAAATCGCTTCAAAAAGACAGGCCAATACAGCTCGGAAGACTTTCAAGCGGCGATGGGTTTTGTGCCGACTGATGCGCAAGCGGCTCAGATACAGAAAGCGATTGATGAAAAAGTGAAGTATTTATCCAGCTTCATGACAGGACTTGTGGAAGATCAGCTTTGGGATCGAACAGCAGTGGGATGGACATCTACTAATCATACCTCCGAATGCGTAGAGTTGTTCGCTTTCGGGCCAGGAGCTTCAGAGATTCCAAGCTTTATTGAAAACTACCAACTCTTTGGGCACATGACCCGCGCCCTCGGTTTAAAGACGGAGTCCTAATTGATTATGTCAGACGACGCATTGATTGAAGCCTTTGAAGCTTCCTTAAGGAAGTTGGAGCAACACATCCAAGAACAGGATACCGAAATCTATCGTTTATCAAAACGGGTGGATTCGTTGGTGAACGCGCTGCAAGTGCAGAAGCTACAAATCGAGTCACTCGCGCAAGGCGGAGCAGGCGGTGGCGATACGATGCCCGCAGACGAAAAACCGCCACATTATTAGACGGTCGACTGTATAGGAGCAACTGGATGCCCTCGTCAGTTTTATCGCTCTTGTCATGGCGTGCCGGTTTGGTCGCGCGCCTACGATTTTCACTCAGCCTTCGCTGCTTCGTGGATCGCTATGATCGAAAAAGTGACACCAGTTGCCTCGACGGTTTCAAAACCTGCGATCTTTAGTTGTTCAGAAAGCGCTTCTTTGGTTGGGAAGTTTTCGATCGTGCCGGCTAGGTAATCGTAGGCGCTTTTGTCGCCTGTGGCGACGGCTGCGACGAGCGGCAAAATATACTTTAGGTAACAGTAATAAATCGGGCGGAACCAGCGGTCGGGTTGGGAAAATTCTAAAACGAAGAGGTGGCCGCCTGGGCGTAGCACACGGAGGATTTCTTTCAGGCCTTTTTGGCGGTCTTCAAAATTTCGCACACCGAAAGAGATGGTGACTGCGTCGACTGAATTGTCAGTAAGGGGAAGTTCCATACAGTCGCCAAAGGCAAACTCTAGGTCTGAATAGGCTGCATGATTGGCGCGCTTCCGACGTGCTTCATCCAGCATGGGCTCACAGAAATCGAGACCTTTGATTGCGACTTTTGCCCCGAGGCGATCACGGAGTTTAAAGGCGACATCGCCGCTTCCGGTCGCTAAGTCGACTACGTTGGATGGGCCAAAGGCTTGAACCATCTTGGTGAGCACGCGGCGCCAGTAGAAATCGATCCCCCCACTGAGCAAGTGATTGGCGATATCATAGCGTCCGGCAATACCGGCAAACATTTCGCTGACTGCTTTTCCTTCAGGCATACTGCGATTAGGGCGGAGGATTCGAGAATTACGAATCGAAAAGCCAGTTATGAGGATTTCTTTTAGTTACGATTATTATTGGTTCAGTGGAGAGTGGCTAGCGGGGAGCGTGTCGCAACGGCGCTCTGTCGTCGTTGCATTTGGGCGAATCCTCTCCATAAGGTAGTTCGGTAGCGCGAGACGCGCTCGCGCTACCTGCTATCTTCTTTAGATCGATCAATGCTTCGCACGACCCAATTGGAGAGCTCTTTGTCGGGGTTGTTGACTGCTAGCTTCCCAATTTTAAAGACGGTCTGGCCGTTGTTTCGGTTGATAATTTTTAGGCCGTGTTCGTAGTCGTGAAACTTTTCTTCGCAGAGTGATTGTATCGTGCGGTCGGTTTCGGTGGCTTCTTCGATGAGTGCATCTTGCGCCAAGGGCTTGAATTCGAGCACGAAGCCATGTTGAGCTTCAAATTGCACAGCGTAGCGTTTGATGTCGTTGAGCCACACATCGTGTTGTAAGTGTTGGTTGGCATTCTTGAGTGCCTTTAAGCTCGCACCAGGGTCGGCGATCATGTCTGTGCTGACATCAAACGCTTTAATTGCTGTGGAGGGTAGCTCGAATTTGTAGTCGCGGAAGAGGCGTTCCAAGATAGTCATCAGCCCGCGTGCGCCCGTGCCTTCTTTGCTGGCAGCTTCAGCGATTTGCAAGATGGCTTCGGCACCAATATCGAAGTCGATACCGTAGCCTTTGAAGTCGTCGCGATACTGGCGTAGCACGCTGCCTTCAGAATGGGTTAGAATGTGCGCGAGATCGTCTTTAGAGAGAGCGTTGCAGGCGACGCGCACCGGCACGCGGCCGATGAACTCCGGCTCGAAGCCGTATTTAGTGAAGTCGGTGGTCTCTGCGTATTTCAGGTAGGCGGAAACATCTTCATCCTCGTCGTGCGGGGTGGCGCCGAAGCCCATCTCGTTTTTAGCCATACGCTTTTTTATGTTATCGGCGAGTCGGTCGAAGGCACCGCTGACGATGAACAAAATATTTCGCGTATTGACCGTCTTACGCTGCACCTTGCCGCCACGCTGAATTTCCATCGCTGCTTGCATTTGCGAAAGCATATCGGTCGGGCTGAACAGGTTAACTTGTGTTTCTTCCATTAACTTGAGCAGATTGATTTGCACGCCGCGCCCAGAGACGTCGCGCCCACCCATGCTGGCTTCGCTGGCTATTTTATCGATTTCATCGACGAAGATGATGCCGTGCTCTGCGAGGTCAATATTACCATCGGCTGTTTTGACTAGGTCACGGACGAGGTCTTCCACATCGGAGCCGACATAGCCTGTTTCTGAGAACTTGGTCGCATCGGCTTTGACGAAAGGCACGCCGATCAGTTTGGCGATATTCTTCATCAAATACGTTTTACCCACTCCTGTGGGACCTAAGAGGAGCAAATTTTGCTTACTATACTCCTTGGTTTCGCTGCCTGCCTGTTTAAAACTGCGGCGAACATGGTTATAATGATCGCAAATCGCGACAGACAAAACTTTTTTTGCTTCGTCCTGACGAATGACGAAACGGTCTAGATAATCGCGGATTTCCTTTGGTTTGAGATGGAAATTGCGAATTCTATCCAGTGGGTCGTCACTATTTTCAGTTGCTGGCGTCGATGCTTGGCCATCAGGTGCATCCATATACTCTTCAACATCGTCAGAATCTTCAAAGCTATGCGCGGACACCTTGACATTTGAATCTTTAAACAATTCTTTCAGTTGCCGTTGGATTTCTTCGAATGGATTGGGTGGTTCTTTATCACTCATGTTTTCTAGTTTGACAGCGTTTGGGCGATCAGAAGTATCGCACTTACAATAACTTTCGATTTTTACTCAATACTGCAAGTTCTCCGAACAATTAGAACATGTCTAATAATCTTACAAAACGCGATATCGTCCTCGATATTTATGACAAAACGGACTTCCCTCAAAAGGAAGTGCGCGAAACTGTGCAATTGACACTTGATGCGATTGCAAAAGCACTCAGCGAGGGGCGTAACGTCGAGCTACGTAATTTCGGTGTCTTCGAAGTGCAAATTCGTAAGTCTCGTATTGGTCGCAATCCCAACAAGCCTGAAACAGATGTCATTATACCTAAGCGTGCGGTGATTAAGTTCAAAGCAGGTAAGGAACTTAAAGCGAAGCTGCAAGATCTTGACGTTGACGCGCAGTAAGCGTCTCAGACACAGCGCATTGCGCATTTTTTATAGACCCTCATGCTGGGAGGATATCTGCTATGCAATTTGAAACACTACCCGGATTTCGTGAGTTCTATCCTGAAGCTTGTGCGCGGAGAAATCATATTTTTTCGCAGTGGCGCAAAGTCGCGCGAGCGTTTAATTTCTCCGAATACGATGCACCCGTGTTGGAGCCATTAGAGCTCTATATCGAAAAGTCAGGTGAGGAAATCGTCGGTCAGCTGTTTAATTTTGAAGACCGCGGGGGGCGTGCAGTGGCGATGCGCCCTGAAATGACTCCGTCCTTGGCTCGACTCGTTGGTGCTAAGGCCAATGGCCTAAAGCGTCCAATCAAGTGGTTCAATATCGGCGAGCACTATCGCTACGAGCGTCCGCAGAAGGGGCGTTTACGTGCATTTTATCAATACAATGTTGATATCTTTGGCGAAGCTGGCCCTGGTGCCGATGCCGAGTTGATCGCATTGTTGGTGCAAGCCTTACAGGCTTTTGGTCTTGCCGTTGCCGACTTTAAAGTGCGCCTCAGTGATCGCGACCTATGGTTACTGATGCTTGCAGCAGAGGGGCTCGACTCAGATGCCAGTGCCGCAGTGCTCGGCATCGTTGACAAGCTTGAGCGTATGGATCGTGAAAAAGCGGTCGAAAAGCTCTGCCCAATCGTTGGCGATGAAGCGGATGCGTTTTTAAGCCGCATCGAAGCAGTGATCGCGATTCGTGATTTCGATACATTGAGCGCGCACATGCGCAGCCTCGCGTCCGAAGGTGATATTGCCGATCAAATCGTGGCACGTCTGCAAGAGTGGCAGGAACTACTCAAGCGTTTGAATGCTGCGGGTGCAGGTGAGTTTATTCAGATCGATCTCGGGATTGTTCGAGGGCTCGCTTATTACACGGGCTTTGTTTTTGAAGCCTTTGAAGCGAGTGGTGCAGGACGTGCGCTCGCAGGTGGGGGGCGCTACGATGCCTTGGTCAAAAAACTCGGAGGTCCAGAAATGCCAGCCGTCGGGTTTGCGATGGGCGATGTGACCCTCGCTGATCTATTGGATTCCAAGGGCTTGACCGCAAACTATGTGCAGTCACCAGATTTCATTGCCATCATCGGTGGTGCCGAAGCACGCGATGCCGCAATGGCCGATTCAGCGGTCATACGCAGCATGGGCTACACCGTTGAGTATCCATTGAAGGATCAGTCCTTTGGTAAGCAGTTCAAAGAAGCCAATAATAAAGGCGCTCGTTTCGCATTAATTTATGGCAGCGACGAAATCGAGAAGGGCGTTTTCAAACTGCGTGATTTCGCAAGTGGAGCAGAAAAAGAATTTCCACGCGATGCACTCGCTGAAGTGATCCCAGAATTGATCGCCTCAGGCCTCGAAAGCTAAGGTGAGTCGTAGCGCTCGAGGAAGGAAATGGTCTCAAAATAAAAATATCAGCAATTACTCTGTTCTAGCGAACCCAATGCTCACGCTTTCGGCTACATTTTCACGATGTGTAGCCGATCTCAGGCGACGCCGACAACTCTTATCGGGAATGATTTGGTCAATTTTGAGACAGTTTCCATGGAAAGGCCCTAAAGTTTGAATCGGTCTGTCGAGCCAAGGCTTTTCAGCACTTGATTGGTAGAACAGGTTGGATCCCTCGACAGTGCAGAGTTCAGTGGGTCGGTTCGGCGGCCAGCACCGCTTCGTCTATTTTCATTAGCGTTCTCTAAGCGAGAACAAGCGGTTTTCAGCTACACTAAAAACACGGCCTCATCTCCAGCGGTCATCAATAATCACCAAACAGCTCAAATTTCCTCGGAAAAGCATACCCGTAAAATAGCCTACAAGGATTAAGGTAAAACCGTTTGATAGCGCTAAGGATAAGACCCTTGTGTTTTTAGGGGCTTTGGTTCAAATTCCTGTTAAGTTGCTGTTAATCAGCTGGAAACGAATCTATTTTGCTTTACTGTAGTGCCGAATTCGGACAAGGGATTAGTAAGATTATGAAACCACGACGCATCTTTATTTGGGCCCTTGCTGCTGTTGCGGCATTGAATGTTTATAGTTATACGAAGCAGCACACTAAAGCGGATGTTCTTGCCTACAAGCGTTTGGCCAGCGCGTTGGCAGACAACGATGGTGGCACCATTCAAAAGATGGTGCTGGATTCCAGTTGCGGGGATCAACTTGCTCGTTCCGATGAAGAACGTAAGAAGCTGCTTGGAAATAAGTCGGTCTTATTTACCTATTATGTGATCAAGCAACAGCGCTATAGTTACGATGGCGAGAGTTCATACATTGTCGCTGAGCAAGTATCTCGCGTCAAATCACCGGGTGTGAATACGGTGATTGGAGATTCTGAAGTCCGCATCCGACATGACGTTCAAATGGTTAAACGGGACAACTCATGGTATGTGAAGCAGTTTGGGAAACCCACAATGTTACAGTAGAGTGGAGTCACTCTCAGCTCTAACGTAAGTTTGACGCCCTTGCCTGACTTTCATTTGGCTGTAGGAGCTGCAGGAGCGATGACTCTTGAGCAGAAGACTTACGGGTAGAACCATTTTTAAGCGATGAGCGATGGGTAATTATTTCCCTAAAATTATTCTACTTTCTTAATTAATCGCATTCACCACAGCGATTTAGCTTTCTGTGTATCTCTAAAGTTGAAATCAGCAAAGAGCTGGCCATGGTGTTGGTCATGGCGGAACTTCCTCAAGATATCATCCGAGCGAAACGCGACGGCGAAGCCTTAACCAAAGCTCAAATCGAGCAGTTCGTTGCAGGGGTGGTTTCAGGTGCTTTTCGCGATTATCAGTCCAGCGCCTTGCTCATGGCGATTGTCCTCAATGGAATGAGCGCGGAAGAGACTGCCTGGTTGACTGATGCGATGATGCGCTCGGGGAGAGTGGTCGACCTACCAGAGATCGAACGACCCAAAGTGGACAAACATTCCACGGGAGGGGTGGGCGATAAAGTATCGTTGATCTTAGCTCCCTTGGCGGCGGCCTGTGGTTTATGCGTGCCGATGATGAGTGGGCGTGGGCTCGGGCACACTGGCGGGACTTTAGATAAGTTAGAGGCCATCCCCGGCTTTTCGGTTGAGTTGGACGATGCGGCGTATCGGGCTCAATTGCGTTCGATTCACCAAGCGATGATTGGCCAGTCCGCAGATATGGTGCCCGCCGATCGAAAGCTGTATGCGTTGCGCGATGTGACTTCGACGGTCGAAAGTGTGCCGCTGATTTGCGCGAGTATTTTAAGTAAGAAACTCGCAGAAGGGATCGATGCTTTGGTGCTCGACGTAAAGTGCGGTAAAGGCGCCTTCATGAAGACCGAGGCCGACGCGCGGCAGCTCGCCGAATCTTTGGTGCGGATCAGCTCGACTATGGGCAAACCCACTACAGCGATACTCACACGTATGGATGATCCGCTCGGACGCATGGTGGGCAATTCTCTGGAAGTGCGCGAAGCGATTGACTGTTTGAAAGGGCAAGGGCCAGCCGATTTAATGGAAGTTACCTATACGTTGACCGCCGAAATGCTCTGCCTTGGTGGCCTCTACTCGGATCACAGTGAAGCGCGTAACTGCCTGGAAGCTGCCATCGCTGATGGCTCGGCGCTGCGGGCCTTTGAGCAGCTCGTCGACGCACAAGGAGGCGATCCAAAGGTAGTCAAGGATCCTAGTTTGCTCAAGGTGGCGACGCAGACTCACGAGTTTTGCGCTACCTTACTTGAGACGGCGTATGTGGAATCAATCGATGCCTTACGCATCGGCGAAGCCGCACGCATGCTCGGTGCAGGCCGAGCCCATGCAGACGCTGTAATTGATCTTACGGTAGGGATCGAGTTGTTGAAAAAATCAGGTGATCGAGTTGAGCCCAGCGAACCGCTGTGCCGTTTGTATTATAGTCAGCCCGATGAGTTAGCTGCCGCTCTAGAGCGAGTCGAATCGGCATATGCGTTTTCAGCTGAGGCTGTTGACTTGCCAGATCTTGTGATGGGGCGAGTCGTGGCGAGTGGATAGTGGATAGAGGGTAGCAATGGCGCTCTGCTGCCGTTTTATTTCGACGAACGGGCTAAGGGGGAAGGACATTCTTGTCCGTCGGGGCGAGACAGACTGGTCGAGACAAGGACAGAAATGTCCTTGCTCCTTTGAAACGCACCTTGCTCAACATTTAGGTGATCTGCTGAATGCGGACATAGAGGTTCGCGCTCGCATCATTTGAGCATTGAAGGGAGGATTGCTTTGTCCAAACTGAAGTTCATGGAAGCCTTAGACATACCCAAAGTGCTCGCAGACTTTGCTCCTGAAGTGGGACTTATTTTAGGTTCGGGACTTGGCTTTTTTGCGGATGATCGAATCGAGGTCGAAGGTCGCTTGCCCTATGGCGATATCGAAGGCTTCCCCGTCTCGACGGTGCCGGGGCATGCGGGGCAATTTGTCTATGGGCGCCTTAATGGCAAACGTGTGGTCTGTATGCAGGGACGCTTTCATTTTTATGAGGGCTACACCATGCAGCAATTGACACTGCCGATCCGTTTAATGGCTCAGATCGGCGTGAAGACTTTGTTCGTGACCAATGCCTCGGGCGGGATCAATCGTAGCTATACGCCTGGCGACTTCATGTTGCTCAGTGATCATATCAATTTCTTAGGCACGAATCCTCTGATCGGGGATACATCCGACGACGGCGTGCGCTTTCCCGATATGTCGGAAGTTTACGACGCTGCCTTGCGCATGAAGATTCGCTTGCTCGCTCAAACCAAGGGGCTTGACCTCAAAGAGGGCGTTTATTTGGCCACCACAGGGCCGAGTTTTGAAACCCCTGCCGAGATTCGTGCCTTTGCAACGCTCGGCGCGGATGCGGTCGGTATGTCGACCGTTCCCGAAGCGATTGTTGCGAGGAAGCTCGGCCTGCGTGTGATCGGTATCTCTTGTATCACCAACAAGGCCGCAGGTATTTCAAAGAATCCACTCTCACACGAAGAAGTTTCCGAAACCGCAGATCGTGTGCGACCGCAATTCGTAGAGCTACTGGCCGGAGCGGTGTCGTTGGCATAGAGGTAGCGGCGTGTGTCCCTGCGCGCCATTCGTAGCTTCCTTTAGATTCTAACTCCTAACTTCTACATTCTAACTCCTTTACCATGTCCATTGAACTCTCCAGCCATCCTTTAGTTCGTCATTACATAACGATTCTTCGTGATTCGGAAACCCCGACGGAAGACTTTCGTCGCGCCTGCACTGGGATCACCACGGTATTGATGACTGAGGCGGCGAAGCAATTGGATGTCGATACCGTTTCAGTTCAGACACCTTTGGAGAGAACCGAGGGCGCACGAATTACAGGCGATGTGGTGTTTGTTCCGATATTACGCGCAGGACTTGGGATGCTAGATGCAGCCATGGCTGTGGTGCCGGGATCAAGTGTCGGCTATATTGGACTTGAACGTGACGAAGCGACCGCGGAAGCGAGTTGCTACTATTCAAAAATGCCAGAGCTCGGCGCGGCGCAAATCGTCTATGTGATCGATCCGATGCTGGCGACAGGGGGCTCTGCGATTCAATCCATCGAACAAATCAAGAAAGAGGGCGCGACGCGTATTTCGATGGTGAGTATCATCGCCGCTCCAGAAGGAATTGCGGCCCTGCAGGAAGCTCATCCCGATGTCAGTATTATGACTGGTGTGATTGACCGTGAGTTGGATGAGAACAAATACATTCGCCCAGGCTTAGGTGACTTTGGTGACCGCTTGTTCCGGACGTAGGCGCGTGCGGAAGAGACTTGAGGGGGGAGACTTGAGGTCGGAGATGAGAGGCAGAATTGAGTCAATCCCTCGCTCATGTCGTGGCGCTTGTAGCACCTGCTTCTATGCGAAGCATCGAGCGCGTGGTTCCATTTGAAAAGCATCTCCGAATAAAACGTGCTCCCGTTGGGAAGCACGTGCTACAATTCGTGTGGTTTTACCAAACAGATTTGAGCCCTAGCTTTCTTTCGGGTGTTGGCATGACCAACACTCGCTCAGGAATCCATCCACGCTTTCGCCGCAGTGACTGCAATTCCATTCGGCTGCTTCCACTGGTTTGGCTGCAAAAAATTCTTCGATCAGCTCCCGTGCTTCATTCACTTGGGAGTCGTCGAGCACAAAGATGGTCGGGTAGAGCGATGGGATCGGGACAGAGGTAATGTTCGATCCACCGGTGAAATTCTTCAGCATCGTGGGGATTCCTGATTCCTTTAGGAGCTCATCAATCATGCCTACTTTGGCGGTGTCGATATCTTGGAAGACTTCTTGCATGGGTTATTTTTACTCTGATGTGTTGATCATGTCAGTAGGAGGAGAGGTCCAGAAGCTCCTTGGGGTAGAAGATATATCCAGTCCTGTATTGGCTATCTTCGATCTCAATAATTCCTTTTCTGATTACCTTCCAATTGTAGAGAGTTCCATCCTTCAAAGTTATAACGCCGTTGAATCGTGCCATGTTTCGGTCATACGGATATTCTTTATTTCCATAGGCAACTTTGGGATTACTACTGTCGAATTTTCCAGAGAGCAACGCTTCTACCATTGTTTCTTTCGTGAGCGATTCTTTCGGAAAAGTATGTCCATTGTCGTATCGCTCTTGAACAAAATCAGCCGCTTGAGTGAAGTCCGGCTTCTCTGGCATCGGTGTGAAAGCCAGCATTCCCATGAGCAGTGAGGGCAATAATAAAAGGGGAAGGATGTTTTTCATATTCTCTTAGCCAACAGTATTATATGCCCCAATCATAAGTTACGAACTATAGGTTCTTGGAGTGGGGTGTTGATCATACTATGTGGGCCAAGACGTTGGGGCGTCAAGCTTCACAGTTTGTGAGCGTTAGTATTGGTGGGTGATGCTCGTGACTTAGCGATCTGAGGCTCAGGCCTTCGGCTACGCGGTTGCGCGGAAGCGCAACCCTCCAGCGCCGCGCTAACTTTTATTTCTCTCCGCCTAGGCGGCGTTCCCATTCGTTCCAGCTGACTTCGCTGAAGGTGGGCTTGCCGAAGGGGGAGGTGTGCGGGGTTTCGCAGGCTAGGAGGTCTGTAACCAATTGTTGAATACTGGAATCGGCTATGGTGTCACTTTTTTGATAACTGCCTTCGACTGCGAGTTTCGCGATGGCTTGCCATGCGAGTTCGCCGCCTTTGCGGGTGTCGCCGCGTTGACGGATCATATCGACGAGGTCGCGGATGAAGTTCTCGGCTTGTTCTTCGCTGAGCCATACGGGGACGGCACCAATTCGGTAGAAATTACGGCCAAAGGGCTCGATTTCGAAACCTTGTTGGTTGAGCAAGTCGAGCTGACTGTTGAGTGCTTCGGATGCCAGTGGTTCAAATTCGATTGGGTGCGGGATGAGGAGTCGTTGGCTGGCAATGGACTCTTTCTTGAAGTCTTCGCAGATACGTTCGAAGCGCACGCGTTGGTCGGCATGTCGTAAGTGTAGCATGACTAAACCACGGGGTGCTTCAAACAGTGCGTAGCGTTGTTTGAGTCGTGAGATGAATCGCCATTCGGGGGCTCGTTTCGGAGCGGGGGGGGCGATGGGTTGCACAGCGGGTGCTGGTGACGGGGTGGCGACTGTGGGTTTGGTGGGTGCTGGTGTTTTCTTGGCGACGGCTGGTTTAGCAATCGGTGAACTGGTGTCGGCACGGAGGCCGACGCTCCCTTTGCTGACCGCTCGGCTGATAGAGGGCGATGGTGTCGGCACGACGGGGGTGGCTCGTGGTGAGTCTGCGCGATCTGTTTCGGGCTCGTTGGTGGTAGCTGGGGCGATGGTATCGCGGGCGGCGGCGAGTGTGTCGGAGATGGCGGCGAGCACGAAGCGGCGGATTTCGCCGTCGTTTCGAAAACGGACCTCGCGCTTGGCGGGGTGGACGTTGACGTCGACTTCTTGCGGCTGAATTTCGAGAAAGAGAAAGGCGGGTGGGTAGCGGCCTTTTTGTATGCGGCCATGATAGGCGTCTAATACGGCAAAGCCGAGGGTGCGGCTGTCGACTGGACGGCGGTTGACTAAGGTGACGAGCTCTCGGCGGGTGGAGCGGCCGACGCCAGGCTTGGCGGTGAGGCCGGTGAGGCGCAGGCCGCATTTTTCGTCGGTGACATCGACTGGAATGAGGTCGTTAGCGAGTGCCTTGCCCCAGATCTCGGAGATGCGATCGCGTAGGTGCTCACAAGCAGGCGATTGAAAGACAGTGCGACCGTTTTCGAGCACACGGAAGGCGACCTGCGGGTGTGCGACTGCGAAGAGTCGGCAATTGTAAGTGATGTGCGCAGTCTCTGTGGGGTCGGTCTTTAAGAACTTACGACGCGCGGGCACAGAGTTGAAGAGGTTGGCCACTTCGATAACGGTGCCTACGGGCATGCCGCAGTCTTTCTTTTCGAGGAGCTTGCCACCGTTGATTAAAATCTCGGTGCCGTGGTCCCATCCCTCGGCGCGGGTGCGCAGCGTGAATTTGGAGACGGAGGCAATCGAAGGCAGGGCCTCACCGCGAAACCCAAAACTGGAGACTTCGTTGAGATCGGCAGCTTCGCGAATTTTACTGGTGGCGTGGCGTTCGAGCGAGAGCAATGCTTCGTCGGGGCTCATGCCTTTGCCGTTGTCCTCAATACGAATGTAAGATTTGCCGCCGTTGCGGAATTCGACCTCGATGCGGGTCGCGCCGGCATCAATACTGTTTTCGACCAGCTCCTTGACCACTGCCACCGGGCGCTCAATCACCTCGCCAGCGGCGATTTGATTGGCGACTCGGTCGGAAAGTATGCGGATCGAAGACATGGTTTGGGCAGCATTCTGAATTTAGGAGAGCGAATGCAGAATCAAAGCTTCGAATAGAGAGGTGAGATTGAGGCGCTGCAAAACAATTTCTGGGAAACTGTGGGGCTGGCAGCAGATTACTCAGACGAACGCAGATATTTTTGGAGAGGGTTTGTTCTTCGATTGAACGACGGGGTGATAGAGATGGGGCTAGGGGAACCCCCTCTCCTGCGGCATATCCTTATACACATTTTTGTATGATTTAATTTACGCGAGTAAGTCTATTAATCGAGATATGTTCTAGTGTAGAACGCGGTTCTTTGCACAGCAAAGGCCGTGTTGAGTCCTTCCGCCGCCATAACGCGCCCTCTTCGAGAGGCACGTCCTACAAACATCACTCATAAGCGGCTCTAGAATCCTAAGCTTTCCTAAGAGTGCTCACGCCCTCAGACTTATGTGTAAGGAGATGCTCCTGCGGAGGGTGGGGGAATTGCAGGTTTTTATTGCGCTTGGGCGTTCAATCGTAAACATCGGCGCTACAACACTCTTTTTGACCTACCATGTTAAATTCATTTATCAGTTCTGAAGGCCGTATCGGTCGTTTTGCATTCATCCTACGCATCGCAATTCTCGCTGCCATCGTTTATGGTGTGTGGATGTGGGCGTCGCATTTCTTTGCACACTGGCACCATGGCACGTTTGGCACTCTGGCAGTGTTTATGACGATTGTCTTCGGTCTGATCGCAAGCTTTATCGGATTGATGCAACTCTTGAAGCGCCTGCGTGATATGGGTAAGGCTGCTTACAATACGCTGTGGATGTTCGTTCCAGGCGTGAATTTATTGTTTCTGCTCTACGTAGCAGTGGCCCCTTCGAAGGGAGAGTGAGGCCAGGTTACTGGCGGGTTCGAGGCTCGCGAAGAAATACTGGTTCGGAATCGTAAGTTAGACACTTTTATCTGACTGGTTTGCGTGTGCGGTAGTCAGGCAGGAGTGTTTAACCTACATCCGCAAGCGGAGGCCCTACGTTTATTTCTTTACCCAGTGCTCGATGGTGAAGTCGTCGTTTGTTTCGATGATTTCTTTGAGTTCGAATTGATCTTCAAATTCGGGAAAAGTGGCGTCGCCTTCGACGGTGCGATGGACGCGTGTCAAATAGAGCGATTCACATTTTGGGAGCATTTGGCGGTAGATTTCACCGCCTCCTGCGATCCAAATGGTTTGCTCGGTTTCGAAATGCTCAAGCATCTCTAGATCGGTGAAGCTGTGCACGCCGGGGATGTCTCTGGGCTGTCGGCTTAGGACAAAGGTCTGGCGGCCCGGTAGTGGACGGCCGATGGATTCGTAAGTCTTACGGCCCATCACGAGGATGTCGCCCATGGTGGTTTTTTTAAACCATTTGAAGTCTTCGGGGAGGTGCCAAGGGATGTCGCCATCGTTGCCGATGACTCGGTTTTCGGCCATGGCGGCAATTGCTTTGAAGGCTTTCATTTGGGATCAGTGATGGGGGATGAGTGATGCTGGATGTGGGATGCTGGATGGGGCTAGGACTGGGGATTAAGATTAAGAGTAAGATTAGGATTAAGACTTATTATACGGCGATTGGGGCTTTGATGGCTGGGTGTGGATCGTAATTCACTAATTCGAAGTCTTCGAACTTGAAGTCGTTGATGTCTTTCACGTCGGGGTTGATCTTCATTTGCGGCAGTGCGCGTGGTTCGCGGCTGAGCTGCAGCTTGGCTTGATCGACGTGGTTGGCGTAGAGGTGTAGGTCGCCGAAGGTGTGCACAAATTCTTTGGCTTTGAGGCCGCAGACTTGCGCGATCATTTGAGTCAATAGCGCGTAGGATGCGATGTTGAAGGGCACGCCGAGAAAAATGTCGGCGCTGCGTTGGTAGAGCTGGCAACTGAGCTCGCCATTGGCGACGTAGAATTGAAAGAGTGCGTGGCAGGGCGGGAGGGCCATGTGTTTGACTTCGCCTGGGTTCCAAGCGCAGACGATGTGCCGGCGGCTGTCGGGGTTGTTTTTGAGCGCATCGATGACTTCGGCGAGTTGGTCGACGTGTTCGCCATCGGGTGCGATCCAGTCGCGCCATTGGGCGCCATAGACGCGGCCTAAATCGCCGTTCTCGTCCGCCCACTCGTCCCAGATGCGGACTTTATTCTCTTTGAGGTAACTGATGTTGGTGTTGCCTTGGATGAACCAAAGTAGCTCGTGAATGATCGAGCGCAGGTGTAGTTTCTTGGTGGTGAGGAGCGGGAAATCAGGCTCGATTGAGAAGCGGGCTTGTGCGCCGAAGATCGAGTAGGTGCCGGTTCCAGTGCGGTCGTCGCGGTAGGTGCCCGTTTCAAGCACGGTGCGCAAAAGGTCTAAGTAGCTTTTCATAAAGGGATCAGGTGAACAGTCTAACTATTCATTGTGCCTGAATGCCTATGCGTCAACCTTGAGTGGTGGCAAATCGTTTGCGAAGACGTGAATACAATTGAGATCGACCTGCTCGTCGTTGAGCTCGGCTTCGGCAAGCAGCGACATGAGTGCGCAGGCATGTTTCCATGCGGTCTGAGCGGCTTCGTCGAGTTCCTCTGTGATACGGCTCGGTAGTTCGCCCCAGAGGGCCTGCCACTCTTGTGTGAAGTGGTGAGTCAACGGATTACTGGATGCTTTTCGCCAACGGATAATTTGTAGGGTCGAAGCTTCGGAGCGGATGTGTTCGACGATTGTGTTGAAGAGCATACTCAAGTAATCGGCGACATCTTGTGCGCTGAATTGAATCGATTCGACGAGTTCGTCGATCGACGGAAGCCATGACTGTTGGTCGGCGACCGTTTGTAGAAGTCCATCCAAGTCTCCGAAGTAGCGATATATTAAGACTTTATCCGCGCCTGCTTTTTGTGCGACTGCGTTGACTCCCAGTGCTCCGCAGCCAGATTCCGCGACCAAATCAAGGACAGCGTCCTTGAATTTTGACTCGGTTTGTGGGCGTGAACGTTTGAGGGGCATACGTCCGACCCATACTGCACATCACGTGCCTGCTGCAAGTCTTGCTAAAAAATTAGTCAAAAATGTATTGTTTTGTTCGTTTCGGAGCGTTCGTGTTCAGCGAGTGACGTCGTCTTGACCAATAATATTTAGCTGATGCCGTTTTAGCGTGTCGGCTGCCAGCTCGTTATCTTCGAGACTGATGGCGAGCGCGTAGCGACCGTTAGGTCGAACGAGGAATGGATAAATGTAGTGAATGTTGATTTCCGCCTGCACTAGTGCAGAGGTCACTGTGCGCACTTGTGATTCGTCGAGGAGCTCGACTGCGATCAATTCACTCTGAACATAAGAGAATTGGTGTTCGATGAGCAGCTTCTGTGCTTCTGAGGGATAGTCGACAATGAGTCGAATGATTGAGCTGTCCGTGGTGTCGAGAATCGAGAGTGCCATAATATGCACTTCATGCACGGAGAGTAGGCCAATGATTTCGTTCAAGCGTCCGACCTTATTATCGGCGTGAATGGAGAACTGTATGATGGGCTCGAAAGCACCTGGGTTGCGCATCACTTCTGCTGACATGTTGGCGATTATGAGGGTATTTCAGACGCTTGCACGTAAAAAAACGATAACCTTTTTAATAGGTTGAATGGGTATAATTTTTTAACGTAGGTGCATTGAGGTCATGATGGACGTGCTGCATAGGAGTGGGCGAGTCTGGTAATTCGTTTAGAGAGTCAGCGTTTTTAATATGTGCTTCGATGCGAAGCATCGAGTGCGAGGTGCGGATCCATTTGCAGTTTGAGTGGGAACGCGCTCCCTTCGGGAGTCGCGTGTTACACTCTCTTGAGGGTGCCTTGAGGTGGTTGAAATTAAAGTAGATGAACGGGGAACAGGTTTCGGCTATGATCTACCTAGGACTTAAAATTTCAGTGGTATTGATTGCATTGCCTTTTTCTCGGTGCATGAATTACACCATGTTTTACCAAGCTGCGAAGGATCGTTACTCCAAACTTGAATACAACCGCTGCGGGCGCAGTGGTCTAAAGTTGCCGCCGATTTCGCTCGGGCTTTGGCATAATTTCGGCGATGTCGATGACTTTGAAAACAGTCGTGCGATGCTGCGTTGTGCCTTCGATAATGGAATCACTCATTTTGATCTAGCAAACAACTACGGCCCGCCGCCAGGGTCTGCGGAGCGTAATTTTGGTAAACTCTTTAAAGAAGATTTTTTGCCCTTTCGCGATGAACTGATCGTTTCGACGAAGGCTGGCTATGACATGTGGGATGGACCGTATGGCGAATGGGGCTCTCGTAAGTATCTGTTGGCGAGTTTGGATCAAAGCTTACAGCGCATGGGGATCGAGTATGTAGATATTTTCTACAGTCATCGTCCAGATCCAGATACACCGTTGGAAGAAACCATGGGTGCGCTCGACACTGCGGTGCGCTCTGGCAAGGCGCTGTATGTTGGACTATCGAATTACCAACCTGAGCAGTTTCGAGAAGCGGTGCGTATATTGAAAGCGCTTGGCACGCCCTGCCTCATTCATCAGCCGCGCTACAGTATTTTTGATCGCTGGGTCGAGGATGGCTTGTTGGATGCCTTGGACGAGACTGGAGTGGGAAGCATCGTCTTCTCACCGTTGGCTCAAGGGATGCTGACCAATAAGTATCTCAAATCGATTCCAGCCGACTCCCGCGCTGCGGATGCGAACAGTCCATTTTTGCAGGCAGATGGGGTGGCGCCGTATCTTGGAAAAATTAGAGCGCTTAATGTAATCGCTCTAGCAAGAGGGCAGAGTCTCGCGCAAATGGCAGTCTCATGGGTGCTCAAACGTAAGACGGTGACCAGTGCCTTGATTGGTGCGAGCCGCTGTGAGCAGATCACGGACATTCTCGGTTGCTTGGAGGCAACGCCATTTACGGATGCGGAGCTACAGGCGATTGACGCGGCTTGCGAGTTGTAGCTTCGGCAAGTTTGGCTGATCTCACTGGTTTGATTTCAGTGCTGGCCGAAACGAGTTCCTAGTTTCGCTTCGGATTCGTGGTGGTTAATTCCATTATATGATTTCTGATTATGAACAGACCAGAATGTCTGTTTCACGTTATAGGCGGACAGCGCGGAGCCTAATCTCCACGTAAAAAAGCCCGCCTAGTGTTAGGCGGGCTTTGGGTTCTCTTCTACTACCAACTATACTTGTTGAAGGTTGAGCGTGTTTAATCGCGCTACAATTTTTTCTGTAGGCTCGATGCCTGTGGCTCGGTCAACTACGGTTCCATTTTGGAAATAGAGAACCGATGGGATTGAGGTGATGCGGTAATTGCGGGCGAGCTCTGGGAGCTCGTCGACATTGACTTTTGTGAGCACTGCTCGTTCACCAACGGCTTGAGCCGCCTCGTCGAGGATCGGTCCAAATGCTTGGCAGGGTCCGCACCATGGGGCCCAGAAGTCGACTGCGACGACTGTATTGTTTTGTTGAATGAGCGCTTCAAACGCTGCTTCGGTTTGGATGTTTTTTGGCATCTTTCAGGTTCCTTTCGTGTTTAGAGCTTGAATGTTAGCTTTGGGATTGGAATCGCCACTTAGAAGTTGTGTGAGTGTCTTCGCGGGTTTGGGTGGCCATGTGAGTGACTGGACCGTTTCGGCCTCCATCATTGCGAACGCTGTTTCGTTCAGTGTTTGTATTGGCCGCCATCGATTCTGCGACCGGTGCGTTGCGCCCTTGATTGGCGAAGCGAACTTCTGGGCCACGTCCAGCATAGCTGGTAGCAGTGACGACTGTGAGTGCGAGCAGGGTGGTGATTGCTGTGTTCTTTTTCATGTTCATATTTATTTTGATTTTCGGTGAGTGTGAATGGTTTGGATTATTGAATTTCTTTCCAGTTCGCATGAGCCTTGTGGATGTTCGCGGCCTTGTCTTCGGACCACTTCTTCTGAATGTTGCCATCTAGGTTAAGGTAGAGTTTGCCGCCGACGATTTCGTAGATACTTGGGTCGGTGTTGAATTTTTTACCGAGCGCGACGCCGTAGGCGCAGTAACCATTAAATTCGGGTAGGTATTTTGCTGGATTGGATTCGAATGCGGCTTTGTTGGCTTCTGACGAGAAGAGATAAGTGATCCCTTCGTGGTGGACTGCTTGGAAGCCAGTGCCACGCACGGGGCCACCGACTTGGTGATAACTGACTAGATCGTAACCGCTGACTGCGGGTAGGTCGTAGTCGCTAGCTTGCGCAGCAAAACTTGCTGTTGCCGATGTGATCAGGAGTGTCGCGATGCGGAGGAGATTTTTGAGTGTCTTCATAGTTTTGTGTTCTTTGAGTTTTATTTTTTAGTTGTGAATCAAAGCAGTAGTTTAGTATACTGATTTGTATACATTAGATAATATACCGATCGGTTTATTCCTAAAAGTTAAACTTTTTTACAATTTGGTCCTTAATTTTACATTAATCGTTTGTTTACAGTTATTTATACACTATGAAAAATAATGAAAAACGTGAAGCAGTGCTTGTGACTGCGAATCAATTATTCGAATTGCAGGGTTTTCATGCGACTGGGGTCGATCAACTTGCTGCGGAATCGGGCGTCACCAAGCGGACCTTGTATAAATACTTCGGTTCTAAGGAGGGGCTGATTGAAGAGGTCTTAAGGCGTCACCATGAAGGCATGATGCAGCGCGCCCGTGCCAAGATACTTGCGATTCACCCAGTTGGAGATGCGCGTTTGATGGCGAGCATCGAAATGTATCGCGATTGGTTTGGGCGTTCGAATTTTTCGGGCTGTATTTTTGTAAAGACCATGAACGAGTTTGGCAGCTGTTCATCGAAGCTGACCAGTATCGCGGTAGAATCGAAAGTGGCGATGCGTGCTTTTTTTATCGAGCTCTGTGTGGAGCAAGGCGCGCGTGAGCCAGAGTTACTAGCCGATCAATTACAGCTCTTGTTGGAGGGCAGTATTGTGCTCGCGCAGACGGGACGAGGAGTTGAGGTGGTCGACATCGTCAAGGATTTGGCAAAAAAGCTCCTATCGGAGGCGCGTAATTGATCTTTTTTTGACTGGCGCAGAGCGGGTCGCTGCGTTTTGCTTCCCCGCTTATGTCAGACGCTTCAGATACGCCGACCGATTTTATCCGCCAAATGGTGGCAGCCGATGTGGCTGCTGGTAAACATGATGGGCGTGTGCAGACGCGCTTCCCTCCTGAACCAAACGGATACCTACAGATTGGCCATGCGAAGGCGATCTGCCTTAACTTTGAGATCGCCAGAGAGTTTGGCGGAAAGTGTAACCTGCGCTTCGACGACACCAATCCGGAGAAAGAGAGTGATGAGTTCGTGCAAGCGATTCAAGAAGACATCAAATGGTTGGGCTATAAGTGGGAGCAGATCTGCTATGCGAGTGACTACTTTGAACAGCTATTCGAGTGGGCAATCCAATTGATCGAGTCGGGTGATGCCTATGTCGATGAGCTGAGCTTTGAAGAGATGCGCGAATATCGTGGTTCGATTACGGAGCCAGGTAAGTCGAGTCCGTATCGCGATCGTCCCGCTCAAGAGAGCGTGGACTTATTTAAGCGTATGCGCGCAGGTGAATTTGACGACGGTGCCAAAGTGCTCCGCGCGAAGATCGATATGTCACATCCGAATATGAATATGCGTGACCCTGTGATGTATCGTATCAAACGTATGCACCACCACCGTGTGGGGGATGCTTGGTGCATCTATCCAAGCTACGACTTTACGCACGGTCAAAGTGACTCGCTTGAGAAGGTCACTCACTCGCTTTGCTCACTCGAATTTGAAGATCACCGTCCGCTTTACGATTGGTTCATATCTAAACTCGATATCTTTCCTTCTAAGCAAACTGAGTTTGCCCGCCTAAACCTCAGCTATGCCGTGGTCAGCAAGCGTAAGCTGCGGGCTCTGGTTGAAGCGAATCACGTGACTGGTTGGGATGATCCACGCATGCCAACACTTTCAGGCATGCGTCGCCGTGGTTATCCGGCGGCTGCGATTCGTAATTTTTGCGCTACCATCGGTATTACTAAGGTGCCATCCATGAGTGATATCGCACTTTTGGAGCATGCAGTTCGCCAAGAGCTAAACAAGGTGGCGGTGCGTCGTATGGCGGTGCTCGATCCCTTGGAGATTGAACTTACGAATTGGCCTGAGGGCGAGGTGCTCGAAGTCGAAGGCATTAGTAATCCTGAAGACGAATCCGCAGGCACACGTAAGATCCCTTTCAGTAAGCATCTCTTGATTGAGCAAGACGACTTTAGAGAAGAGGCGAATAAAAAGTTCTTCCGTCTTAAGTTGGGCAAAGAAGTGCGTTTGCGTAACGGCTACATCATCCAGTGCGATGAAGTGATCAAAGATGCCGATGGAGCGATTCAGAAGCTTCTCTGTAGTGTGGATCTCGATACTCTGAACAAAAATCCTGAGGATCGAAAGGTGAAGGGGGTGATTCACTGGGTCAGTCGTGACCATGCAGTGCAGGCAAAAGTTAGAATGTTCGATCGTTTGTTTTCAGTTGAGAAACCGGAGGCGGATAAGGAAAAAGAATTTTTAGATTTTGTGAATCCTGATTCTGTTTCAGAAGTGACTGCCTACTGTGAGCCGAGCCTTACTGAGCTCCCCGCAGGAGAGACTTGTCAATTTGAGCGGATTGGGTATTTTTGCCCAGATACACAGCTTTCGAGTTCAGAAGCACTGGTGTTTAACCGCACCGTAGCGCTGCGTGACTCGTGGGCAAATAAGGCCTGACCCTAAATCCAAGTCGGATAGCTCAACCCTGTAATTTATGCCAGATCGAACCCAAGAATTCTTCAAACTCATATATAACACTGAACCCGAGCATACTGCATTTGCTCCGGGACGAATCGAGTTTATTGGTAATCATACTGACTACAACGGTGGCCTGGTGATGGGCGCTGCAGTGACTGAAGGGATTACGGTATCGGTGTCTCGTCGTGAAGATCGGGAAATTCACTTGATCAGTGATGGTGCGGAACCAGTGAATTTGAAATTGGATGATTTGGCTCCCATACAAGGTCCAGCGTCATGGACCAATTATCCAGTGGGGGTGACTAAGGTCATGCAAGATATGGGGGTAGAGATGCCTGTGGGGTATAATATTGCAGTGACGACAACACTGCCCTCAGGTGCGGGAATGAGCAGTAGCGCAGCATTTGAGCTCGCGACAGCCTTAGCATTGGGTGCGATTTATGGCCACAAAACAGACAAAATCGGTCTGGCTCGAATTGGTAAAAAGGCTGAGAACGATTTTGTTGGTATGCCGTGTGGTATTTTAGATCAGGGTGTTTCAGCGTTTGGTGAAGTGGACTCACTCGTAAGTATCGACTGCGCGACCGATGTCTTTGGCACCACTAAAATGCCTAAGGATACTCACTTCTGGATTTTTAATTCCAATAAGAAGCATGCACTGGTGGATTCCGCATATGCCGATCGTCACAAAGAGTGTCACGACGCACTGGCACTTCTACAAAAGACTTTTCCAAGTGCGACGACCCTCTCTGACATCAGCCGCGAGCAGCTCGATGCTTCCAAAGAAGCATTGGGTGATCTTTTGTATCGACGTGCTTCGCACATCGTTGGCGAGAATGATCGTGTGCGTGCCGTGAAAGTTGCGCTGGCATCCGGCGACTTGCAGGCGGTGGGTGATGCATTAAACGCGTCTCATGAAAGTTCACGCGTAAATTTTGAAAATAGCGTCGAGCAACTAGATGTGTTGGCTGAACTTTTGATGCAGCAACCTAACATGTATGGTGCGCGTCTCACTGGTGGTGGTTTCGGTGGTGCTGTAATGGCGTTTACCAATGCGGAGTTTGACCAGAGACAAGCAGAGCAAGTCGCTGCTGCATACGAGAAGAAGTGCGGCCTCGCTGCGACCATTATCCACACGCGCGCAGGAAAAGGCGCACGTTCGTTGTAATTTAAAAAGTCTCAGAAGGATTTTGAGCTAAATATAGATAACAGCTTCGAAACACTTCGCGCATATTGCCTTTATTTTTGTCGAAAGCGCGCTTGGCTTCAGCAATCAAATCTTTGTTGGCGTGGCTCGCAGCTAATTGTTGAACAAACTCTTTAGCTAATGACCAGTCGGGGGTTGTTTCATGTAGCACGTGCATGGCACGAGGTTTATGTAGTGTTGCGATCAAGCAAACCGATTGTGCTCGCGCGGCCTTGCAGATCCGCGACCATTGCCATCTCGACATGATTTCCGCGCCATCGAAGAGGCATACGGTTTGTCTGTTCATTGAGGCGATCGATGCGATGGCTGCACTGCGTTCTTCTCTGCTGGAGTCTGTATTTAAATAGATATGCTCGATACTATGGCCACCTGTGAGGAAGTAGGGCTTTAAGTCCTCCAGTAGTGTTGACTTACCCGTCCCGTGTGGACCAAGGAGGCAACTCATCTGTGCTTGGATCGCTTTGTTGCTCAGTGACTCAAGCGACTCACTGGGCAAGGCATAGCGGATCTGTTCAACGCGAGCCGATCGAAAAGGATTTACGTTTGCGTTCATCGTTAACTACTGGCAACTCGATGGCAGAACCATGAGGCGAAACCGTGATCGGTAGTTGGCACTGGGCTTTACCTTTTTTTGCAGTCAGCGAGAGCTCCCAATTGAGCGCAATTAATTTACCCTCAAAGGAGTAGGGAGTGGCAGGGAGCGTGAACTCAAATGTCTCCTCGCCGCTCGTGGCATTGGTTTTCCAATTGAGTTGGTCTTCAGCTTTATGATCGCTGCTGCCTCGGCCTTGAGTGGACCAACCGAGGGTGAGACGTAGCTCTTTGGGGTCTTTGTCCAGTGCCCAAAGGATTTTGCCGGATATTTTCATCTCTGGCTGGAATTGAGTGCTCTCTAGATCAATGAATAAATTGTCGTTCATGACGAATGGTGTTAGACTGAAGGAAGGGGACGCACAGTGATAGGATACGTGTCGTTGATATCTGGAAAACGATGGATGGTTCCATCGACTGCTAGTTCCCATAGGATCTTATTATTTCCACTATCAAAACTATGCATGCTGTCCTTCGGTATGGTCAGTGTTACGGTGCCGCGTTGATGCAGTGCGGGATTCTCTAGATCGAGGATGGCGCATATATGAAAAGTCGAAGTATCTGTTGTCGTCTTCGTGCCGCGTTGATAGGTGGCAGCTTCCTTGCCGATCAATAAGATTTGCAATTTGGATACTCGTTTGAGGGGTTTGTTTGCTTGCCACTCAAGCTCTACCGTTTGTCCGAGCGTAGGGCTGGATTCACTGAGCGTGAGTTCTATTTTTGGATTCGCCAGGCTCAGTAACGAGTGGATAATTCCGAGTATAAGGAGTAGCCCTATGCAAACAAAGGGTATCATAAAGATCGCGAGGAACCACTCTGGGTCACCCTCTTGAAAGCCTTTATATACTTGAAAGAGAAAGACACTGACGATGCCGTTCCAAAAGCAAGCAACTGCTGTGATGATGAGCACCTTACCAATGCCAGAGTTTTTGGGCGTTAACTGTTTTGTTCCCTTTGCTTCTGTCGCAACTCGCTTATGTCGTGCGTTGTTGAAAGGAATTGACCAAGACTTGGGCAACAAGCCGAAAGAACCGAGGAGTGCCGTTAGACCGATAATCATAAAGATCGATGTAAACGGAATGACGAAGTAGACGATTCCTGGGACCTTCCTAGACAATACAGCATGAGTCGGGTCTTCTGGATTGATCCAGCAAGTTTTCTTAGAGCCTACGGGGTAACGGGCGACGATTTTGGCTTTTCCGTCATAACCACTAGAGCTGCTGATGTTGAAATCATAGGTATCACTTCTATAATTTCTGCCTTCTAGCTCATAACTGAAGCTGATTTCGATCTTATAGGTATCACCATCACTACTGCGATTGGTGTGCACTTTACTGGACGTGATCACGCAGTCGGCTTCGATCCAGTCTTTGCTGTTGATAACGTTTAAAAGAGGGCTGATGGCCATCATCCAACAGAATAAAAAGCCCACGCCAAAGAACAAGAGGCCGAAAAGAATTCCAGCGATTCGACTGCCTGCGGATTTTGATGTGATAGACTTTTGCATCGTGTTCATACTTAGCTCAGGATTCGCTGCTTAAGAGTGATTTCAAAGTATCTTCATTTAGAATAGTAATTCCAAGCTTAATTGCTTTGTCGTATTTGGAACCTGAGGCTTCGCCGGCGATGACGTAGTCTGTTTTTTTGCTGACGCTTGAACTGGTGCGTCCGCCTGCGGCTTCGATGAGCTTACTCGCTTCGCCACGTGTGAGTGTGGGAAGTGAGCCTGTGAGCACAAAAATTTTACCCGCAAGAGCGCCGTCTGTAGACGAGCTGCGTTTAGACGTAAGATTGAGGCCGTGACTTTGGAGACGGTCTATAAGAACACGATTTGTTTCGTCTCCAAACCAGGCATGAATGCTTTGTGCCATGATCGAGCCGATGCCGTCTACCGCTTCGAGTTGCTCTTCGGTTGCTGTTGCCAGCTGCTCTAGAGATTCGAAGTTCGCTTCGAGGTCTTTTGCGGATTGCTTACCGACATGCGGAATTCCAAGTCCGTGAATGAGTTGCCAGAGCTCGCGCTGCTTACTCGCTTGCAGTGCTTCGAGTAAGTTCTGCGCGGATTTATCCGCAAATTTCTCAAGATCTAGGAGTTGCTCTTTAGTGAGCTCATAGAGGTCCGCGATATTCTTAGCCAGTCCACGGGATACGAGTTGTTCAACGACTGCACTGCCGAGGTTTTCAATGTCCATACAGACACGACTTGCGAAGTGCTGCAGTGCCCGTTGTTGGCGAATTGGGTCGTCCTTGCTGACGATGCGCCATGCGGCCCCATCGGGGTCGCGCTCGGCTTCAATCCCGAGGTCTTTGATGTGCTGCCCGAAGTTAAAAGGTTGGCTGTCGGCAGGGCGCTTGCTTGTAACGACACCCAAGATCTGTGGGATGATCTCACCAGCTTTCTGCACAAGGACGGTGTCTCCAGGGCGAATGTCTTTTCGGCGAATCTCATCTTCATTGTGCAGTGTTGCCCGAGAAACCGTGGTGCCAGCAAGTTGCACGGGCTCTAGAATAGCTACGGGAGTGACCGCACCCGTGCGGCCAATCTGTAGGCTGATTTCCTTGAGGAGTGTTTCGGCACGTTCGGCTTCAAATTTGAACGAGATTGCCCAGCGTGGTGCTTTGGAAGTGAAGCCTGCTTCGTCTTGTAGGCGGAAATCGTCGAGTTTAACCACTGCGCCGTCGGTGGGGTAGGTGAACTTCTGGCGAAGTGTATCCAGCTCCTCAATACTCGACCACGCGCATTCAATACTGTCGGTGATCCAGATTTTTTCAAGGACAGGGAAGCCCCAGCTTTTGAGACGTTTGTGGATTTCCGCCTGATGACTAAAGTAGCGAGCAGGTTCGCAAGCGCCGACTCCGTAGAGCACGATGTCCAGTTTGCGATTATGTGCTTCGGCGGAGTCGAGGAGCTTAATGGTGCCAGCTGCGAGGTTGCGTGGATTGGCGTAGAGTGGTTGGCCTTCGGCCTCGCGGACGGCGTTGATACGCTCGAACTCTTCGTGCAGCATGTAGATCTCTCCGCGGACTTCTAAGATTTCGGGCGCAGTTTCAATTTGCTCGGGTAGGCCTGCGATGTGGCGGACATTTTGGCTGATATCGTCACCCTCAGCACCATTGCCTCGTGAGACGGCTCTGATGAATTGTCCATTCTCGTAGGTGAGACTGACGGCAACTCCGTCGATCTTTGGCTCAACTAGATAGTTGAGTGTTTGCTCTGGAAAGCGCTTTTCCAAGCGTTTGCCAAACTCGATCAATTCTTCGCGATTGTAAGTGTTGTCCAGGCTGAGCATCGGAACACGGTGACGATAGCTCTCAAAGGCTTCGAGCCGATCATCGCCAACCGACTTCGTGGGGGATTCAGCAAAGTCGAAGCTCGGGTTAGCGGCTTCCAGGGCAGCCAGTTCAGCCTTTAGGCGGTCGTAGGCCTGATCATCGATAGTCGGTTGTGCGTCCTTGTAGTAAAGACGGTCATGTTTCTCTATTTCGGCGCGAAGTTTCGCGATTTCTTTATCAGGGTCTGCCATTGTTCAGTATTAAAAAGGGGATCACGGGTAAGGAAAGCAGGAAAGGAGGAAACTGTGAATTTGTCGGACGCACTCGACGCTGTTAAAGTTTGTTTGGAGTTGTTGCACGTGCCTCCCGCAGGGGGCGCGTTTCGCCGCGGGTTTCTTTCCGAACGCATGCAACGCAGACGTGCTCGACGCTTCGCGCAGAAGCACGTGCTACAATAGAACCGGACGTGCCTTTAATGGAATCTGTGTAGAGGACTTTACGCAGACAATGCGCCTCGCAAATCGAAAGCGTAGTAGGATTCTTAGATTGTGTTGCACAATCATTGTGCCCGCATACCACTTTCATTATGCCAAATCGACTCTCTGAAGAAAACAGTCTCTACCTGAAACAACATGCTGACAACCCTGTGGATTGGTATCCATGGGGTGAAGAAGCGTTGGCGGCTGCGGAGGCGCAGAACAAACCGATCCTCGTTTCGATAGGATATTCGGCTTGTCATTGGTGTCACGTAATGGCGCATGAGAGCTTTGAGAATGACTACATCGCTAAGCTGATGAATAAGCACTTTATCTGCGTGAAAGTCGACCGAGAGGAGCGCCCTGATGTGGATCAGGTTTATATGGAAGCAGTGCAGATGATCCAGCAGCAGGGGGGCTGGCCTTTGAACGTGTTTTGTTTGCCGGATGGGCGACCGTTTTTTGGTGGCACCTATTTTCCGCCTGAAGATAGAGGGCAGGGATTGATCCCATGGCCGCAGGTGCTGATGCGTATTTCTGAACATTACAAGCGCTCGAAAGGAGAGCTTGAGGAGAATGCAGACGCGATTCAGAAAAATATCATGGCGGCGACCATGGCGTCCAGCACAGGCGGCGCGAGCGCGGGCTGGGATAACCAACATTTAATTTCTGCGGCACACGGTATTTGTGGCAATCACGATGATCAGTATGGTGGCTTTGGGGGTGCGCCGAAGTTTCCACCTTCAATGACTTTGAATTTCTTGCGCGCACTGCGGCACACTCAGGCAGTGGATGAGGGCGATGCTGAACTCGGCAAGCGCATCGATGTGGTGACGCATGCGACACTTCGTGCGATGGCGCATGGTGGGATTTACGATCAGTTCGGCGGTGGTTTTGCTCGTTATAGCGTGGATACGCATTGGTTGATTCCGCATTTCGAGAAGATGCTGTATGATAATGCCTTGCTGATCGATGCGTATACGCGCGCTTGGTTGGAGAATAACGATCCGTTGTATTTAGCAGTGGTTGAAGAAACCATTGGATGGTTGGAACGTGAGATGAGCGCACCTTGTGGCGGATTCTATGCAGCGCTGGATGCGGACAGTGAAGGAGAGGAGGGGCGCTACTATGTGTGGACTCCAGAGGAGGTCGATTCGGTGCTTGGCTTGTCTGAGGCACGCGAATTGCGCGCGGCTTATAATATCACCAACGAAGGTAATTTTGAAAACAACACGACGAATCCCGCTTTGGTCGAAGCGGACTTTCAGGTCCGTGTTCAGCTGGCGGAGGCGCGTGCGAAGCTACTTGCGCATCGTGAAGCTGAGCGCGTGCCACCAGGCAAAGACACCAAGATCAGCACGGCATGGAACGGGTTGTTGATTCGTGCCTTAGTCGATGCTGGGTTCTATATGAATCGACCCGAGTGGATGGAGCGCGCGCAGAAGGCTGCGGATTTCCTCTGGGACTCTTTGGTCGAGGAAGAGGATGGATCGGTTCGCGTGAAGGCGGTCTATTACGAAGAGGCGGGCGCACAAGTCGACGGCTTTTTGCATGACTATGCGCTCGTGGCGGATGCGTTTTTGGCTCTTTCAGCAAAGGTCGACCTGCTTGAGTCAGGCGCTTCCGCTCGTTATCAACAACGTGCGCAGTCGTTAATGGAATCAGCGCTCCAGCTGTTTTCAGATTCACATACCATAGGCTATTATTTTACTGCAAGCGACGTGGAGACGCCTGTGGCACGTCGAAAAGAGTGGTTTGATAATGCCACTCCCTCGGGAAATTCGGTGATGCTGCATGCGTTGGGAGGTTTATATGCGCTGACTGGTGAGGCTCAGTATGCAAAAGAAATTCAAGAGACTTTACCTGCATTTACCGACTACTCCTTAAAAGTGGCTGCGGGTATTTCACATGCACTCGAAGCAGCGACGGAACATGCTGCAGGGATTCCAGTGATAAAGGTTCGATTTGGTGTGGATTTACATGCATTGCGTGAAGGATTGGCGTCAATTCCCTGGCGTCGCACGTTCATCCAGATTTCCGAGGGGCAGAGCGACGATTATCAATTGTGTATCGGCACGCAGTGTCTAGCACCCACGAATGATTTGAATGAATTGCTGGATTCGATTTGAGTGGAGCTTTGGACTCTGCCCGGTAGTTGTTCGTCTTGGTCTGAGGCGGAGGTTCGCGTTCCCATAGGGCGGCAGTTTTTAAGGTTTTGCCATGAGTGCGATTTTTGTAGCAACAGGCTTAATTGCGGTGATTCGTAGTGAAAGCGTTGGCAGGGTGACGCGGCTACAATTCCATTACCTTTAGATTTGCCAAATGCAGACCGTCGGTGGAGATTTGCCGCATATGGCAAACGAATCAAAGCAAGCGACTTGGGGTGGGCGGTTTTCAGAAGGACCTGCAGAATTGATGCTACGCATCGGTGAATCGGTTTCGTTTGATCAACGATTGGCACCTTTCGATGTTTTGGGCAGCCAAGCACAGGCGGCGATGCTCGCCCATGTTGGTATAATTACTGAAGATGAGCGCGATGCGATTCAAGATGGTCTCGATCAGATTTTGGCCCAAGTCGAAGCAGGGCATTTTATATGGAATCCAGAGCTTGAAGATGTGCACATGAATATAGAGCAGGCGCTCACGCAAAATGTGCCTGCGGCTGCAAAGTTACACACCGCTCGGAGCCGTAATGATCAGGTGGCAACGGATATGCGCCTGTGGTTTAAGTTCGCCTGCGATCAGTTGACCACCTCCCTAGATGCGGTGGTGGCTTCGTTGGTCGATCTTGCGGATCGCACCCAGACCGTGATCATTCCTGGATACACGCACCTACAGCGTGCTCAGCCTGTGTCAATGGCGCACCATTTATTAGCTTACGTCGAAATGTTGGATCGGGACCGCACGCGTGTGGCTGCCGTAAAAGAGGAGGCAAATGTGTGTCCACTCGGTTCTGGAGCGATTGCCGGCACGACTCTACCGATTGACCGTGAGTTTGTTGCAAAAGCACTTGGTTTTGTGGATGCGGACGGTAACGCAAAATGCACACCAAACAGTATGGATGCCGTGAGTGACCGTGATACTTTTATTGGGTTTGCATCCGCCTGTGCGACGATCGGTGTGCACTTGTCTCGTTTATCCGAAGATTTCATTCTTTGGAGCAGTGCGGAGTTTGGTTTTGTCAAGTTGCCCGATGCGTTCACCACTGGCTCTAGTTTAATGCCGCAAAAGAAGAATCCAGATGCGTTTGAATTGATCCGTGGTAAATCGGCACGTCTCACTGGCAATCTGCAAATGTTACTCACGATGGTGAAGGGACTGCCGTTGACCTACAATCGTGATCTTCAAGAGGACAAGCCGCCAGTATTTGATTCGCTCGATCAGGCATTATTGATGCTCGATAGTGTGGCCGCATGTTTGCCTGGTGTCTCTGCTAATGAAGCACGTTGCGCGGCCGCTGTAGCGGATCCAGCGCTGCTCGCGACTGATGTCGTGGACTATTTAGTCGAGAAAGGTGTTCCGTTCCGTGAAGCACACCACGTGGTCGGTGCGCTGGTGGGGCTTTCTGAAAAATTGGAGACACCTTTGGATCAGCTTCCTTACGATGAAGTGTCTAAGATTCATGGACAGCTTGGTGAGGACTGGAATGATGTCTTTGATCTACAACGTGCGCTTAAAGCGCGCGAAAAGATCGGTATGCCGGGGCCTAAACAGGTGGCTGCGCGTATTGCGCACTGGCGGCAGTAGCTAGAAAATTAGATAGCCAATAAGCGCAAGGGTAAATACCAAGGCTAAGATCGAGAGCGTGCTACGTTCCTGTTTTGTGAGTCGCATTTGATCGAGTTCATAAAACATATAGGATGAGGACAAGTGTTGAATATTTGGCCAAATCTAGTTTAATGCTCCATATGAAATCTTTCTTTATTGCCGCGCTTGCAGCATTTGTTTTTTCGGGGTGTGTGACTAGTCCTGCTCCAAATGCTGAGTTTGTAGGGTCCGTTAACTTTTCAAACTTAACTACGTTTGCATATAAACGCACGCTGATTACTGGGATGGATTTTCGTGAGTCCGAAGAGATTCTGCTTGAAGAGCTGTCAGAGTTGGTTCTCACCAATCAGTTGATTCAACGGGGCTTTGAGCAGGCAGGTTCAGCGGCCGACTTCTATGTGGTGACCAAGTGGAAGAAAGCGGTCAGCAGCTATCCCAATGCGTTTCAATCGATTGATGGCCCTTACGAATCCTACAATCGAAGAGACCTTCCTAGCTATCAGTTCGCCTCTCGCGTCCACCTAACCATTGAGATATATGTATCAGAGAGCGGTAAGCTTTTCTGGAGGAAAGAGTTGCCGAATTTATTCGATGCGATTCAATTGACCGAAGAGCGCTTGGAGCTCTCTCTACAGCGAGCCATTGAGAATTTTCCTGAGCGTATTCAGAAAGATCCAAATCTCCCAAGTATTGAGTAATTCGTTTAAGCGAATTGTGTCAAAAATTGGTCGATAGCTGAAAAGCTTTGTTCTGGATTTTCTAGATGTGGCATATGGCCCGCATCGTCGATGATTTCATGCCTGCCGTTGGGAAGTATCGCGCACATTCTTTGACTGATTTGACAGTATTTTGTATCGTTCTCACCCGTGATACAAAGCACAGGTAATTGTAGGTTTCCTAGTTGAGGCCAGAGGTTTGGGCATACGCCTTGTCCAAAATTGCGAAGGCTATTGCTGAGCCCATTGGCGGTGTGGCGAAGACGGTTTTCGTTCATGTTTTGTAACCAGCTCTTACGGATGTTTTGCTGGCTCTGAATGATGGGAAGCGATTGCCAGTCATTCATGAACGCTTCAATGCCGTGACTCTCAATACGTTCGGCCAAGTGCGCATCCGACACGATTCGAGCTTCTTTAGACATGGGGTCTTCAATACCAGGATTCGGGCTGAGCACAATCAGTCCGCGCCAATGATTGCTGTCCTGAATTATCAGATTAAGCGCCGCTCGTGCGCCCATTGAGTAGCCGACAAGAACTCGTGGTGTTGAATGCTTTTGGCAATAGCTTCTCAAATAGCTCAAGGTCGATTCTACTGAGCAATCGATGTTGGAAGCCTTACCGTGGCCTGGCAAGTCGGGGCAATTCCACTTGCCAACACAAGTCTCTGCGAGCGGGGCAAAATCTGCTCCGCATCCTGTGAAACCATGTAGTGCGATTACATTCATCACTTAATCGTAATGAAGCCGCAATCTACTGTGCGTCTAGAGCCAGCAATTCTTCTTTAGAGATCGGCGCGGTGCCAAGGTGGCTGACTACAATTCCAGCTGCACGGTTTGCAAGCGCGGCTGCGGTTTCTAGGCTTTCGCCACTTGCCAAGGCAGCAGTGAGCACTGCGACGACAGTGTCGCCCGCGCCCGATACGTCGAAAACCTCACGTGCTTCGGTCGCGATACGACCGATGATTTTCTGATTTTCTCCCAGGAGCATCCCGTCAGCACCCAGTGTGATCACGAGCTTTTCCGGATTATATTTATCAAAGATTGCTTTGGTGACGAACGCATCGTCGAAGTCAGCACTGGGACTGCCATCGAGGCCCGCCATTTGTAGCGCCTCGCTACGATTCGGAGTCATCAAAGTCATACCAGCTAGGTTTAGGTGGCGCTTCGGTTTTGGGTCTACAATGAGCAGTGGCTTCTTATCCAATCTGCTGGAGATCTGGTGAATGGCTGAAAGTAAAGGATCGTTGACGACACCCTTTGCGTAGTCGGAGAAAAGCACGGCATCGGCTTTCGAAATGATTTCAACAAATTCTGGCGACTCCAGTAGATGATCCAGTGCGTATGCGGCTGGTTTCGCCTCGCGGTCTATACGACACAGTTGTTGGCGCTGCACAACCACACGTGTTTTGACTATAGTCGTGGCACCTGCTTGTTTACCCAAAGGGGAGAGGGTAATGTTCCGCTGGTGAAGCACCTCGCTGAGTAATTTGCTCTCAGGATCTTCGCAATAAGAGCCAATTAGATTCGTAGGCACGCCTAGTCCAGTGAAATTGTTAGCGACATTCGCAGCGCCACCAGGGACATACTTATCACAAGCGACGGAAACCACGGGGACTGGAGCTTCGGGCGAAATGCGTGTAGCATCCCCCATGATGTAGTGGTCGAGCATGATGTCGCCGACCACGACAATGTTTAGCTTAGAGAATTTGTTGAGAATGCTGGCAATATCCACGTGTGCGTCTGTTGAACTTTGGGGCGAATCAATTACGACCAATCATGGTTTTCCACGAGTTCAAGCCAAGCATGTAATATGAAGGTGTGTAGCTCTTGGATGCGTGCGGTATTTGAGCTCGGAATGATCACGGAATAATCCGCAATAGACTTAATTTTGCCACCATCCTTGCCAGAAAGTAACAGGGTGGTGACGCCATTTTTCTTAGCAGCTTCGAAAGCGAGGGCGATATTCTCAGAATTACCGCTGGTGGAGAAGCCCACCAAGACATCATCCTGTTTGCCGAGCGCTTCAATTTGCCTGCTAAAGATAGCGTCAAACCCATAATCATTGCCGATGCAAGTGAGCACTGAGGTGTCGGTGTTGAGTGACACAGCAGGTAGTGGTCGACGATTATCACGATAGCGTCCGACAAGCTCTTCGCAGAGGTGCATGGAGTCGGTCGCACTGCCTCCGTTGCCGCACGCAAAGATTGTTTTGCCTTCAATCAAGCGTTGTAAGATCAACTCACCCGTGTGTTCGATCTGGCCGAGTTGGGGCTCGAGTGCGTGGATGCAGTCTTTCAGTGCTTGGAAGTCTTTTTGAACGAGTGACATACTGGTAAATGGCTAATGAATAATGGCGAATAGCGGATGGCTAATGAGTAATTATTGAGGGCTGCGGCTAGAGTGAGCCTGCTTTGTGAATCTTTTCGATCATTTTAGTGGTGCTGAAGCCCTCAAGGAAGGGCAGGAAACGTATCTCAGTGCCAACCGACTCAAAGGCCTGGCGTTCACCTTGGTGTAAGGTGTCGATGGTATAGTCACCTGCCTTAGTGTAGATGTCAGGACTCAGTAATTTGATTTCTTCAGTGATTCGAGGCGTATTGAACACCACGACGCAGTCGATACAGCTCAATGCTGCGAGGCAGAATGCACGTTCGCTTTCGGACTCGATTGGACGAGTAGGGCCTTTAAGTGCTCGAACGCTGTCGTCGCTGTTGATTAGGACCCACAGTTCATCGCCCAGCGCCTTCGCTTTCTGCATATAGGAGATGTGACCGACATGCAGTAGATCAAAGCAACCGTTGGTCATGACCATGGTCTTGCCTGCGGCTTTAAGCGCTTTGCGAGCCTCTACCGCTTGCGGTAGTGTGAGCAGTTTGTCGTTTGGTAGGTGCATGGGGTGAGGCTTGAGGGCTGTGGTTTGAGAGCGGGCTATTGCTTTGCTTGGTCTCTGCGTTGTTGAATGTTTACGGACATCGTCACTAACTACTAATCAGTTCATTGGCTCCTTGCCAAATTGGTTTTGTTAGTGATTTAGATAGATCACTATCTTCCAACTATGGCGATTTCAAGAGGTTGCTTGTCTAAGTTGACAAAAAACCTAACATCTGATCCTGCAAACTGTTTTGTTCGGACGCGTAGTGCCTGAGTTCTCTCCGAAGTATCCATGTTTAGTCTAAAATTCAATCTCAGCTCTTAAACCTGCTATCACAGTTGCCTTATCTGTCATACTTCAAATCTCAGCTTTCGAGTCTCATCCCTCTAAACTCTCTTGTCCTAAGAACTTTCCTGGCACCATGTAGTTGCAGACGTAGTCTTTAACTGCGTCTTTTAGGCTGTATCCTGCCGAAGTGTCGTAGCCAGTAGCTTTCAGTTTATCAGTGTTGGCACAGGTGTAATACTGATATTTGCCTTTCAGCTGTTCTGGCATCTCGATATAGTTAATGTTTGGCTCTAAATCTAGGGCAGCGAAGATGGCTTCTGCTAGAGTATTCCAAGTATTGGCTTCGCCAGTTCCGAGGTTGAAAAGGCCGTTGGCAGTTGGTGTGTTTGCGAGGTGGATCGACATTGCGACTGCATCTTTCACGTAGAGGAAGTCCCGCATCTGGTTGCCGTCGGTGTAGTCTGGGTGGTAGCTCTTGAAGAGTCCAATCTCACCCGTTTCTTGCACTTGTTCATATGCCTTATTTACTAGGCTACGCATGTCTCCTTTGTGCCCTTCATTTGGGCCATAAACGTTGTAGTATTTAAGCCCTACAATCTTGTCGAGCCAGCCCATACGCTGTGCATAAAGGTCGAACATGTGCTTGGAGTAGCCATACATGTTGAGCGGGCTGAGGCTATGTAAGTCTTCGATGGTATCATCCATACCTTGGCTGCCGTCACCGTAAGTAGCGGCACTGGATGCATAGACAAATCGAATGCCGTTCTCAATCGCGATGGATGCGAGTGTTTTGGTGTATTCGTAGTTGTTGCGGATTAGGTAGCTAGCGTCTTTTTCGGTGGTCGCAGAGCAGGCTCCTAAGTGGTAGATCGTGTCGAACTGTTCGAAATACTCAGGCTCTTCGATCGCGAGCTCTAGTAGGTCGTCGGCCTCTAAATAATCCGCGTAGCGCAGAGGCACTAGGTTTTTAAACTTCTCATCGGTCCCAAGGACGTCGGAGATGACGATATCTGTGTGACCCGATTGGTTGAGTGCGTGGACTAAAGCGCTGCCGATAAAGCCTGCGCCGCCGGTGACGAGTGTGTATTTGCCTGTGCTCATACGTAAACTGTTTCTATACGAAAGGAAATGGGTGGATTATGGAGTATTTGTATGCTTGCGATTAAAGACTAGTCTATAATTGCGTGTATACAGCTTGAGAAGTCGGGCATCAAGTGATGTTCCCGTGAGAGTTCGTTGTTTCTGATCATCCGTGGTAGTTGCGGTTTGCCGCACTCGACAGCCCATGCCTTTGCGCCTGTAGCCCATGCGGTTTCTAGGTCGACCAACGTGTCTCCAATCATGTGGGTCTGTTTAGCAGCGATCCCAAGAAGCTCACAGGCTTCATCAATAAAACGGGGGGAGGGCTTGCGGTAGCCACCCGTGGCATCGGGAGCCTCAGGAGCAATACACCAACCTGCGATTGCTGTAGGGTCTATTTCGAGTAGTTCAAAAAAACGTTGTTGGCATTCATAGACCCTCTCTATGGAAAAGTATCCGCGGCCAACTCCTGATTGATTGGTGAGAATATAAAAGGGGAGTTTGCGCTGTAGCAGTTTGTGGACGGTTTCTTTGACGCCAGGTAGCAATTTTACTTGATCTGGGTCGTCAATGTAATCGACGTGCCGTATCAAAGTTCCGTCTCGATCTGCAAAAATTGCAGTCTTTGGCTCAGTATGAGCGTAGTGTGGATTGAGCCAAACGTTTTGCATCATAATATAAAAGAGGTCAGCGTTCTGCTAAGTGGTCAGTAGCTTCGGCAGTTTTGGGCGTGTTCCATGAAATCCAACATAGAGTTTAACGGCTCGTTTCATGATCGATTGCCACAAGCTTAAATCGTTACACAGCAATTGTTTCCAGTTGGGACCGAGATATATTTTAAGAAAGCGTGCTGCGTCCGACGAAGTAAGACCGACATCTAAGGCTGAGAAAATCAATGAGCCTAAATCTTTTATCAGCCAGCGCCTAGGAACCGAGGATCGCTGCTGGACTCTGTGCAAGTCAATTAAGTTAAGCTGGATTTCAGTTCTAGGAGACCAATTCTTGATGTGCTTCCGATTCAGCAAAAAGTGATTTAGGTAAAAATCCCTATGGTTGATTCCCTTTGCGTGCATCTTACGCGAGATCGTTGCCACTTCAGTGATGAGATCACGCTTAAGGCGAACCCAATTGACTCCCGTGTAATCATGCCATCCCTCTTTGAAGTGCTCTAAGGTGTCGCAATCTTCCAGTGCTTCTAGCACGACGAATGATTCGATTGCGTGGGGGTAGCTGCCGCGCTCGCCTTTACCCAACACTTTAGGCACTCGAATGCCTGCCTTGCACAAGCTCTCTGCGCCTTCCCATTCGGTGCGAGCACTGACGACTGGTTTACGAAATCGATACCACTCTTTAAAAACTTCGTTCCATCCACAGCCTAGGTGGCGTTTAACAAAGAAATGTAGGTCTCCCAGACTTTGTTCGTAGGTTAAGCGATTCTTGACATGCCTATGCGTCACTCCATGACCTTCGAGTAGCCATACGAAAGGGTCACATCCATCTGGGATGACACGCTTGAGTTCGTCTGAGAGGTCGAGATACATATACTTTTTATGCACGGTGGAATCCGCTGAGTGCAGGTTTGTCAATGCGCTTGTCAGAGTCTAGTCTTGAATTGTATCGTTCCGCGTAAAGGCTGTATTTTTTGTTGATCTATTTTGAAGTGCCGATCTTCGTGTCACTCAGCTTCGACAATCCTACATCAGCATCTTTAATGTCTCAGACTAGTAAAACTCGTTTCTTTAACTTCAAGAATCCATCGATTGGTGACCTCGAGTTTTCCTGGGAAGCATTAAAAGGACTACGCCCGTTTCAATA
This sequence comes from Opitutales bacterium, assembly GCA_018607135.1. Lineage (GTDB taxonomy): Bacteria > Verrucomicrobiota > Verrucomicrobiia > Opitutales > Coraliomargaritaceae > JBPOFY01. Next base: position 30,943 of record JABBCA010000047.1, on the reverse strand, counting down.
TGACAAGGCCTCGATAGTTCCTGAAGGAAGACAAAATCACGCACTGTCGAAGGACTTCTTTGGTGTTTGCCTAGCCGAGCCAAAAAGCCAAGAGGATTGTCAAAAAGCCCTAGAATATATTCGTGAACTGGGTATTAAAAGTGCAGGTGTTGATTTCTCCGATACGAGTGATCGAGTCAAGGTCGACTGGCTAGTGGATGGCTTAGTTGCTGAAGGAGTCGGCGTTTTACTGCATTTAGTCCAATCGTTGGAATATGCTGAGCAAATGCCCAAAGAGTCAGCATGTCTTCAATGGCGGACTTTCGTAAAGGAATCGCTTAATCATTATACTGGGAAGATTGAAGCAGTAGAAATTGGAAATACGATCAATCGTGCTAAATGGAGTGGTTATTCACTAGGGGGATTTCAAGCATTATGGAACATTGCCTATTCGATCGTCAAAGATCATGGGCTGACTTTAGTGGGGCCAAATGTGACCGATTTTGAGCCGCAATATAATGCAGGTTTGCTAGCGACGCTTGCGAAACGCGACCAGTTGCCTGATGTGCATTCCAACAATCTATTTGCAGAGCGTGCAGGTGAACCCGAGGCCTTAGATCATAAGATACTTGGGAGGATGTTTCGTGCTGTTTTGAGTTATAATCTGCGTAAAAAGATATGGCTCATCGCATCGATAGCATCACGTAATTGTATGCAACGCAACTGGTCGACTTGCTCTTTTTGGACCTTACCTCGTCTGAACCGAATTTGGGGTAATCCAGAGGAGAAAATGGCCGATTACTTAGTGCGCCACCAATTGATTACCGCGACGTCGATGCAATTTGAGCGAAATTATTGGGGGCCACTGATTAGTTATCGCGAAGGACTCATTGATGATGGCACAAATGACCGTTCGCTATCTGACGGTCGAGATATTGTTAGTTTTTATGATTGTTTGCTAGGTGAGTCGTCTCAGTGGCGAGCTAGACCGGCATTTGAAGCACTTAAAACCCTAATTAGCCAATTAGGTAACAGCCACTACGTGGGCGCTTCATGCGTGAATCGTCAGCTTGAGATTCATCAGTTTACAAAAGATGGGAGATCCGTTTATGTTGCATGGACAAGCAACGGTCGCGTCGCGCGTTTCAAAGATTGCTTCGATGAATCGAATTTTCATCAGATTCAACATGTTGTGGGTCGAGATGGTCAGGTGATGGCTGAGATCCCTGACTTCTTTAGAGGCTCGCCAATTTATGTAATTACAAAAACCGAAGATATTAGTCTCGCTCGGGAGTCGATTCAATTGCCAGGTCAAGTCGTTGCTGCCCGTCCTGCAAAGGAACAAGCCTATTATGACTTCGAGACCGATTCTTGGCGTGGTATGGTGATGGCAAATTCGCGTGGTGATGCAGAACTTTTAATGGATGCACTCCAGCCAGATATGATTAAGCAACAAGAGGATATTGGGACCTTACGTAATTCACGAAATGTGATTTGGAAGGTGTCTGATCCACGTGATCCGCAAAGATCATTAGTGGTAAAGAAGCCGTCAACCATGGCGTGGCATAAACGTATACTGGACCGTAATAAGCCATCCAAAGGCCTAAGAAGTTGGAATGGCACTGCAGAAATTATGCGCCGTGGTATCGAGACGCCAAAGACAGTTGCCTATTTTGAGAGTAAAGATCCATCAGATCTGATGAACAATTGGTTCATCTGCGAGTTTATGGGTGGAGGCTTGTCAGTTCGCAATTTTTGGTCGGCGTATGCTCAAGGTGAAAGCCAACTACATGGATACACGTTTGAGGCATTTGTGGATGAGCTCATTGAATTTACGATCACCATGCATCGGCGTGGGATATTTTTTCGAGACTTGTCGGGGGGGAATGTTCTTGTCGAAATAGGCGCTGGAAATGAACTCAAATTTTCATTGATCGATACTGCTCGTGCACGGTGCACTTCTTGGGGCGTATGCGTTCCGGATCGAGTCTCGGATTTGAAACGCCTTGTTTTGAAATTACAGCCAAAACAACAAGCCTATTTTATGGATAAATACATGAGTCGGCTTGGAGCGCGTTTCAGTATGAGGTATCGTTTAACGTTTAAACTCTATGCAGTAAAGACGGATCTGAAACGCTTCAAGCGACGCGTCATACGCAAGCTACGCTAGTGCTTCATGCTTTTTTCAGTCAGTATCTCTTCGATAAGCTTTGCGGCAAATTCGTGACAGCTGTAAAGGTCTTGATTGGCGGCATATTCGAGTGCCGCGGCACTCCAACGCTTTCGTATCTTCGTATCCTCGATGAATTGTTTTAGGGCGTCGTTGAGTTGATCTTGCGAAAATGGACTTGGCAGCACGTGACCCGCATTTGCGTTTCGTATATGGTATTCATAGCCACAAGTATCCGTAGTGAGCACGGGCAGGCCATGTGTTATTGCCTCTAGTAGGACCTTACCCGCGGACTCACTGTAAGCCGGATGCAGGAGGAAATCAGCAGCATCGTAGAAAGAGGCGACATCTGCTCTGCCGCCAATAAAGCGAACGGGCACTCCTGCCTTTTGAGCGAGTTTTTTAAAACGAGTAGGGTTACCGTTGCCTACAATCCAAAACTCAAACTTAGTGTTAGAGGACTGGTTCGCACGAACTGCTTTCAGTGCTCGATCTAAGCCCTTTATTCGGAATCCCGAACCTACGAAGAGTGCAACAGTCGTTGCCTCGCTGGTGCCAAATTCGCTTCTTAAGTTAGCACGGTTTCGAAGCTTCATACTGACCGACTGCTCGACGCGACTGACTCCTGGAGGTAGTAAATGAAAATGCGCTTTACTGATCGGGTAGTGCTTTGTAAAAGCGTCAATTTCACGTTCCGTTAATACTAGAGTCTCAAGTGCTGGAACGGCCTTAAAAATGGATGCTTCCAGAGCAGCGTAATACCTGTGACGGGAACCTAGTTTTTGCCAAAAGAGGGTCGCTTTCTTGCGTTCAAGGAAGCATGGGTCTGCGGCAAAATAAATATCTGCTTGTGGGATACGATTGAAAGCTACAATGCCATCCAAGTTATGCTGTGGTAGAGTGGCGCTTAGTTGCTTAAAAAAGTTTTGATTGCGTGAGGTATTGCTCCAACCAGTTTTACCCAAGATATGAGCTTTGCCCCTTGCGGGAGGTTCGCCTTTCCATGTTCGCGTAAAAATATGAATTTCATGTCCCAGGCGTTCAGTGGCTAAAGCAGTTGCTAAGCAGTCTTCTTGTAGTCCGCCAAAAGGGTAATAGTCGTAAAGCACGAAACCGATCTTCATATTCCTATCAGAGTGGATTGTGGGAATTGCAGCAATGTGAAAACGGGTATGGTTGGCACTAAATTTGGAATTATAGTGCCTCATTAACGTAGCTGGATCGTGTTGATTGTTGTTGTTGTTGTTCGAATTCAAGTCTTAAACTTTGAGCCGATGCAATCTGACTCATATAAAATTTCTGTGATAATCAGCACCTATGATGATCGTGCTTTTGTTGAGAAGAAATTGGCCGAAGTCCGAGATCAGACGATCTTTGATCAGTGCGAATTTATTTTTATTGAGTCGGCATCACCTGGTAAGGAGCGAGAACTCCTGGAGCCATTTTGTGTAGCGAATCAGAATTGTTGTTTAATTAAGCTAGAGGAGCGGGTTACCTTGTATAAATCTTGGAATATAGGTTGGTCCGAGGCGCGGGCTCCTCTAGTATGTATCTCTAATATGGATGACACGATGCATCCGCGGCTTTTAGAGTTCGTTGCCCTAAATATGAATTCAAAGAAATGGGATGTCGCAACTGTGTTGACCGCGAAACAGAAACTCAGTGAGGGCACGAATACCTGGCACCGTGATCGCATTGCAAAGCTTGATTTGAGCACGCGACCTGGGGTCTTTTTTGCGTGGCGACGTGAGCTGAGTTCGCAAATTGGGATGTTTGATGAATCCCTGTCGATTGTAGGAGATAAAGATTTTTGGTCTAAAGTTTTGTCGGCAAACTTGAGAGTCGGATTGATCCGTAAAGTGCTATACTTATACACAAAGCATGACGGTCAGTTATCCAAGCGCACAGAATTTTTGGAAGCCAGAGACCTCGAAAACAGGATATGTGAAAAGAAGCAGTATCGATATCAATGGCCCAGTTCGATTAGGCGCGGAGTGCGTATTATGCGCTTGTTTCGTAAATTACCCATACTGAATAAGTTTTATTTGAAGTATATTTATCCAGATGGTGGCTGATACATAGGGGTAAAATCTAGAAATTTGGAAATGACGCTTGGAGCTGTTGCTTTACACGATCAAGCTCTAGGCGTTCGTAACTCTCGCGTATCGCAGCGCAGTCCTCGACTGTTGAGATGTCGTCCGCGTTCAGTGTTGGGGGTGAAATCTTTAGAGAATCTGCGACAATTAGACCGTGCAAGCTGGAAGATAAGATAAAATCACATTGGGCGATTTGTTTAATCACATCTTTAGGCGCGTCAAAAACATCAATAACTTTTACTTCGTGGGCAATGGCCCTCAGTTGCCTCATCTTGATGTGTGAGCGGTCTTTGTAGTGTGGCACAATGCCTACACTGTATCACTACTTTTCAAAACTTTTTTTGGACACTAGTGATGCTTTTCTCGCTTTGTAACTACACGTGTTTTCCTCGATTTTTGTAATTGTTACTGAGATTTTATTAATTACGGTTGGTTACATGGAACTCGTCCCATACTCACCTTCAAAATTAAATGAGCACAGTCGGCTTTATTTGATGACAGATGGTGTGAAATGCATGCTTGTGAAGAGTTATCATAGCGCTCAAGCGGAGGCACAAAAGTGTCGTGAAGTCAGTCGGCTCAAGCATTGGAAGGCGGCTGGTTTTTCAGTGCCTGAGTTATATGAGTTTGAATCGACAACCCTGACGACGCCGCATATTGCAATTGAATACATCGAATCTATAAGCGCTGGAGAGCTGATTCAGCGTGTTTTGGATACAGGCGGAAATTTATCTAATATAATAACGCCAATACTTAAACTCAATGCGATGCGACAGCGTCTCGCTTTGAAGAACTCAGATCCTGAGTTGATACATCCAGATCCACATCCTTATAATTTCCTGATGCATGACGAAGGAATCAGTATGGTGGATTTCGCAAATCCTACCAAGGCGTCTTCAATAGAAACTCTGATTGTTTCTGAAGTGGAACGTTTTAGCCTGTCTTTTCTCAGGATCGTTGGGTCAAGATACGTTGACGAATACGTAGGCTGGTTAGTTGCCGCTTATTCAGATGATCAATGGGTGTTGGAAGCTTTAGCGTCCATGCATCGAAAGTGCTTATTGGTTCGTCTTTTTAAGCGTATGGCGCATCAGATTAGAGGTAAGCGCTCGTATCGAATTCTATTGAATGCTAGTTTAAATGGGCAGCTCAAGTTGTGTTGATTTATTGGCTAACTAAGCACGGCAACTAAAACTCCATTGGCACGATTTGATGGATGCCTCTTTCAAAGTCAGCAACTGCTTCGATGGTATCTGGTGAGGTGTAGTATTCGCGATAGTTAGTGTGCTTCGATGTGTTACTTCGCGGCACTTCTACTGCAATGTCGATTCCGACTTCTTGCAAAAAACAATTCGCGTCTGCTTCAAGATTTTCGAGTGATAAAATGTGATCGATCGCAAGTGCTCCTTGAGCGTCTGTCATGTAGTCAATTTGTGCCTTAAATCGATTCTCTGGATCTGTAATAATGCGGCTTACAAACTCATCGAAACGGAGGCCTTTTTTTAGTGGTTTATGAAGGTCGTGGTAACCGTGGACTTTTGGATTGGTTTGTTTTAAATAATGATAGAGTGATACCATTCTGCTCCAAGGATTTCGTATGATGCAAAAGTATCTGACTGTAAAATTTGTGGTCATCAATGGTGTGGTTTCTCTATAAGTGAGGTGTCCAACAAAATCTCGATTTGGACGCCTCTTTTTTACTTCTTTGTAAGGATTGAATGGCATGAGTGCTTCGACTAATGCGGTGCCTCCATTCTTTGGGATGTGAATGAATACGTGCTGCTCTGTTTCTTTAAATTGAAAAACGAAACTCATGGTTAAAAAAATGAATAAATTAAGGAAGTATGTGAATAATTAGATGGACGCTGCCTCTGTAAAATAGATTTAACGTTTACTGTGAGTAAGGATTTCTTTTGCAAGTTCACGCAGAGCTAGCTTCATTTTATATAATAAGCCATTACTGAAATACCGCCTTGGATATGCTTTAAAATTATGCAGCGGTTTTTCTAAATCAACTGCAGTTTTAGTGGCATGATTCGAAATAAGATTGAAGAGGTTATATTCATCGAGGATTTTTCTTTTGGCCTCCTTGATTGCTAAACTCGAGTGCAAGTGCTGGTCATTGTTGATGGCATTTCGAATACGCTGAGTGGATTCTTCGAATGCATCTAAATTAATGTCAAGAAAAGCATCTTTATCAAAGTAGTCTTCTAGGTTTGGGCATCCTGCATAAACAGGAAAGGCCTCTTCCAAGTAACAGTCTGAGAGCTTCTCTGTCCAGTAATCTGGAGTGCTACTGTTTTCGATTGCAATATGGTATTTGTAAGGGCGAATGGCATCAGATTTATCTATGATTGGATTGTGCCCTCGTCCATAGACATCTAAATCGTCACCAAAGACTTCTTTTAAACGCATCACGAACTCATGGCGCTTTCGGTGGCCTGGTTTTTCTTTTTTGTCTGAGCATACAACAGACATAAGTTTTGTTTTTTGTATGTCGTTGTCTTGTTTGAAGTCGTCATAGTTTTTTACAGAGGATCTATTTCCATCCTGCGTAAACTGAACACCGCAAAACCAGGGGTAGCCTTGTTGAAAGGATTGTTTGTTTGGATGGATTGTTTCGCCATCTGACGAGATCACATACTCAAATTGTGCAAGATAAGCATCTGGATATTTCCTAATAGATGGAGGCTCACCCGCGATGAATAGCGTATTTTTTGGGTGGACCTGTTTTTTAATGATGCTTGTTTGACCTGCAAAAATTACTAAATAGTCACAGCTCTTAGTATCACTGTTAATATGAAATTCATAATCATTCCAGATGCCTAATTCCTTAGGGGTTTGTCGAAATAACGAGGGAAACCTTTTTTCATTCCATGGAAGGTGAATGTGCACGGTTTTCATCATCGTATTTTTTCTTTCAAAGTGTCTTGAATGCACTTTTTAAGGTTACGGCGATTAAAGATTAAATCTGAAATACCATGCTGCACGCTTTCAGCGGTGAACCGGTGCTCTCGCCCGCGTTTTGTGATGTGGCAGACCCACTGGAATACGTTAGATTCATCCAATCCTATGAAATGAGTGCCTCTTGATAGGCATTCGGCATCGAACACGATTTCATTGCCAATCTTTGTGCCATCGTTACGCATGCGGTGCACGCCCTTGCGGCCGGAGGAGCGAGTCGCGGTCGAGGTAATGAGCCTTGGGCCGTAGCGTTGCTGGAAATAGTTGATTGCGGTATCGGAATCACTCGCGAGGAAAATCTTGGCATTTGGATGCTTCTTTAGGTAGGCATCAGCTGTGGCTTTATATTTGTTGTAGTTAGGGAGCACGGCTTCTCTGTATTTGTCACCTTCACGTATATGTAGGGTAACAACATGCGATTCATTTTTGAAGTGCTCATTCCAAAAAATGTCTACCTGTTGTTTGATTTCGGGTCTAATTTCTATGTAAAGTTCGGCTATCCAGCGTGTAATCGACGAGGTGTCGGCTCCATGCAGAGCATGTTCTTCGGGTAGAAGCTGAGCCACTGCTTCAATCGAGACATAGAGCGGGAAAAGTAGCACGTCGAAGTCATCTGTATGTGTTGAACAAAGGTCGGCGAATTTTCCTTGATACGCTTGAATGACTTTGTCGATATTTAGAATTGTGGTTTTCGAGGGGAATACTTTTTGTGACCTAGTTAAGAGATACTCGATAGAGTGGGTTGACGTTTCTTGGAAAAAGTCAGTGTATGCATTATGATGGGTTTCATACGCGGTAGGCATATACTTGCAATAAGCGTTCCAATATATAAGCGGCGTCCGTCCAGTTATTTCTGCATAGAGTAGGCCGGCTACTGCACCATTTAAAATACTTCCCATGCCTGCACTATGACATGGAATGATTAAATGTTTGTTGATGGAGTCGTCCATTTTAGGTGCAAAAGATTGTATATAGCTTTTATGCCTGTAGGCGTTTAGTAAGGTGTATGTGTGTCTCTTCGTGCGGACTGGATGTAGTGATGTCAGCGAGTGCTTCGAACTCTAAACGGTATCCGTGATTCCATTTTTGTAGTAAATCGTTGGGATCAATGTTTGCGCTGATATTTCCATTTTCGTTTTGAACACGATTCATTGGAATGTTAAATAGTTTGGGCTGTGAGTAGCAGTAGCCCTCTTGGTCGATGAACAATGGGGTCAGTAGCTGCATTCCCCGCTCTAATGTGTTAGGTGCGTTGTAATCTAATTCTTGTGCGGCAATGCGAATCAAATCCGTGGGAAAGAAGTGCCCGTCGAGGGACATCGGGTATGCCCAATCTAAAGTGCTCTGCTTCCAAGAAAATTGATATAAATCGGAATGGTTTGGATCAGCTTTTAACTTAGGCGGAACCATGCTTTTCTGCTTCGTGTAACAGTAGGTAATGTTGCTTCCCAAGCGTAGTGACAAAATGTTGCTAGCTGGTTTTATTGAGTTAAGTGTATTCAAGTTTGTTTTTCGAATGAATACGATGTCATCAACCAGAAAGCATACAGATTCCGTTGTCACTTGTTGCAGCTCGTTTACCAAATCTTGCTTAAAATTTTTTTCACTGATCCATACGATCGGAGTCTGATTTGAGAATTCTTCTTGTATTTCTTTGTAGGCATTTGCGTGAGTTGTGCTAGAGGCGCGGAATAGGACACGAAGCTTAAAGGCTCCCGCAACATTACACAATAAGCTACGCAATAGGCCATCTAGTTGGAGGGTGCGATCTTTCGAGAATATAATAAAAGTGGTGCCAGGATCGGATCCTCTGGTCGTAGACGCCTGGCGTTCTTTGGTTAATGCCAGTAGTATTGAGTTCAGAGTTTTAGTGTGCCGATAATCTTTTGTCTTTAGCAGTTGAAGTCCAAGCTTAGACAACACGGGAGATGCGAACTGGATAAGTTGTTTTTTCACCGATCCGATGGATTGATAAACATTTCATTAGTGCTGCCTTCATCTAATCTCCTTAAGCCATTTTTACATTGCTTATGAGGGTTCGAATGGATGCGAGGCAGGATCTCTTTAATGCCTGGGTTATCTGATTTTCCGTGTTCCAAGTGGTAAGTATTTGCGCAATTTCGAATACCCACAGGCATGATGCCGTTGTTTTGGAGGCGCCGTCCAATTTCGTGATCTTCGTAGCCGTATTGAAGAATCGTTTCATCCATTCCGTTACAAAGTTCGTAGTTTTTCTTGTGCATCGCAAAATTGCAGCCACCGACGTGGTGGCGCTCTCGGCACAGGATTGTTCGTAGTAATTTGTTTTCGATGATCGTGGTGCGGAAGGGTTTGATCACTTGCCCTTTAAGTCCGCGCCAGAGCACTGAGCGAGTGTCGGTCGGAAAATCGATTTCTTTGCGAATGATTTTTTCGGCAATATCTTGGCGGATCTTGCATCCTCTCCATCCGCACATGACACGTTGAGGATGGGCATACTTGAGATGCATTTCGATGAATCGGTGGTGGAGGATCATGTCGCCATCGACAAAGATCAAATACTCGCTGTTCGTTATTTTTGCCGCGCTATTTAGGATTATGGTGCGATAAAAGCCACGGTCTTCGTGCCAAACACGCCGTATATTAAGTTGGGAAGACCATTTCTGAACAATGCTTTCGGTCTCATCTGCCGAGCCATCGTCAGCGACGATGACCTCGAAATCTTGGTTCGTTTGCTTCAGAGCACTCTCTAGCAGCACATCCAGTTGTTTCGCCTGATTGTAGACGTTGACGATGAGCGAACATTTCGGAATACGAGTCATGTCCAATTATTGATACTCTGGAGCGTCGGGCTTTTTGACCAACACATTCTCCATTATAAGGAACTGAAGATCGGATCCGTAGAGCATGTTCAGCGCATCGGTAGGCGAGCAAACCATGGGTTCGCCGCGGCGGTTGAGCGAGGTGTTTAAGCAGACTCCGTGTCCACGTAAGCGCTCCAGTTCCTTTATTAAATCGTAGTAAGGCTTGTTGGTGTCCTCGGTTACGATCTGCGCACGTGCGGTGCCATCTTCGTGGACGACTTCGGGCACACGGTCTTTCCAGTGCTCAGCCATATTGAAGGTGAAGGTCATATAGGGGGCAGGGTGCTTGGACTGCAAAAGGTCTTCAGCAACGGTATCGAGCATACTTGGACAGAAAGGGCGCCAACGCTCGCGATATTTAATCTGTTCGTTGATGCGATCGGCGACTCCAGGGTAGCTTGGATCGCCCAAGATGCTGCGATTACCAAGTGCGCGTGGGCCGAACTCTAAGCGACCTTGAAACCACGAGAGTGGGTTGCCTGCTGCTAGGATCTGAGCCCCAGTGATGGATGGATTTTCGAGAATCTCCCATGTGGGTTTCACCGAGTGATTTTTGCAGGCCTCAATACATTCTTCTGTAGTGTAAGCGGGTCCGAGGTAGGCGTGCTTTTGTGGCTGGATGGTTTCACCTGCTTGATGGGCCGCATAGGAGGCCGCACCGATAGATGTGCCTGAGTCGCTGGCCGCAGGTTGAACGAAGAGCTCATCGACATACGGGAGTGCCATGATGCGTTGATTGAGCTTCACATTCAGCGCGACGCCGCCGGCAAATACAAGTTTACCCGTTTCTTTGAGGATATCTCCGAGGTAGAAGTCAATGAGGTGCAGTGCGACGTCTTCTAGCAATTGTTGAATCGAGGCCGCGTAATCGATGTAGGGATCGTCAATTTCATCGCCCTGGCGCTTGGGGCCAAGCCATTCGATGAGCTCTGGGCTGAAGTAGTAGCCTTTGCCATTTTCTTTATAGCGACGATTGCCAATCACATTCACCAGCTTGGTGTTCACCTTGAAATCTCCGTTGCCGTATTGGATGAGGCGAGAAAAGTCGTATTTTTGGGGATCACCATAGGGAGCCATACCCATAACCTTAAATTCGCCGTCGAGCATATCAAAGCCGAGGAACTCCGTGAGTGCGCCATAGACGCCTCCAAGGGAATCTGGATCGTAAAATTCTTTAATCTTATGAATTTTGCCATTTTCAGCATAGCCGAAAAATGTGGTGGCGTATTCACCTTTGCCATCAATGCCTAAGACTGCGGTCTTTTCTTTAAAGCCGCTCAGGTGATAGGCGCTACTTGCATGTGCCAGGTGGTGCTCAACTGGCTGAAACTTGGTCTTCGTCATGTCGAAGCCGAGATCATTGAGCATGGCAAGTGCTTGCTTCTCGTTACGCTTGAAGCGGCGGTTACCATTGAAAATCGCGGTCAACGCACGATCTGGCGCATACCAGTAGCGTTTGGCATAATGCCAACGGTCTGGGCGAGACAGGGAGATCGGCGCGTAGGGGTAGGCTACGATGTCGATATCCTCAGGCTTGAGCCCTGCTTGCTTGAGGCAGAACTTGGTCGCTTCGTGTCCAGCTTTGCCTTTAGCATGTTTATCGCGAATGAAGCGTTCTTCTTCGACAGCTGCGATCAGCTCGCCGTCGACAAAGATCGCAGTTGCGGGGTCGTGCCCAACGGCACCTCCAAGTCCTAGGATATTCATAGAGATTTATTAGATGGCTGAGTGTATGAACGCAAGTTTTCAAACGGCGGGTGCGCCACGCATTTTGCCAATCAGTTTACGTTGTGCAGGAGTGAAATCGTTTGTCTGAAAATACGATTCTAAAAAGTGACGTTTATGACTGTCCGTTAGGTTCGGCGTGTGCCTCATGAAGTGAGAGCAATCTTTCATGGTGCGATAATTGGAGCGCAGATGTTTACGAGATTTCTCAAAATCGATGACGCAGCTACTGAAACTGCCGTCTGCTTCTGGTTTTACAAAGAGATGCTTTGCAGAGAAACATAGATGGACCCATCCAGCAGTGTTGATTTCACGCCCACATCGAGCGATGGCATCCAGTGCTCGGTGGAAAGTGGGCTCATCGGGAGGAGTGAGGCCGTTGTCACCTAGAATCCATTCTCTTAATGGATACCATTCATCGAGAGCTTTTGTAATCAGAATTGAGCCGACATCTGAGCCATTCTGCCATTTAGCAAACAAGACAACTTCGGGGACACACTTACTGACCTTGCCCACATTTTCTAAAACATCAAATTCACGTTCAAAGGTTAGGCATTTTTTAAATAGTTTTCTGGGCTCTCTGTAAAAGTGGTTTTGCTGTATTTTTAGAAAAACTACGCTTTGCTGCTCTATGGTGGCCTTGGGGTTGAGGACTATCCGTGCGACGCCGCTCCATCCACCGCGTCGTTTATTAGGCTCTTCGAACCAGTCGAAGTCACGTTGGCTGACTGCATCAATGTCTAGCAGGCCTGCTTTGGAAAGCTGTGATTTCCACGCATCTGCGGTCCACAATTGTTGTATTTTAAACATGCTAAGTAAGGAACAGTTGGAAGTATACACTTCGGAGTTGTTTGTTATCTGCCTCTGACAGATGTGAAGCTTCAAGGTAGCTATCAATAAAGACGTTGTCTCCCTCAGAAACCATGAGTTGCCTGTCTTCTTTATAACGTGCGATGTGTCGTAGATTGCGCAATCGTTTAGAAATCGTTGATTTGCCAAAGTGTTGGAAGGTCATGTCGACGATATCGATTAATGCAAATGAGCCGTTTGGAGTGACTAAAACGTTTCCTAAGTGTAGTGATCTGAAATGAATGCCTTTATCGTGTAGGCGGCTCACAAACTGGCCAAATTGTTGGATTTTATCTTGTTGGTCATTACCTGAATGTGCCCTCAGCCAACTACGCAAGGTCGTGCCTGGCAGTTCATGATAGAGCACTGCATCGCACTTGAGGTGGGGGAGCTTGAAAATCGACTCCACATCGATGGTTGGAATGTGTCGATTCTTTAGAATCAGAGCATTTCGTGCAAAGCGCTGTGCATGCGGTGCCCAAATCTGAGAGGAGATTTTATTTCTACGCCAAAATAGTTTTAATATCTTCTCATTGGGCAAGCGATATACTTTCACTCCATGCTGATCTTGTTCCAATGGTTCAGCATTTGTGGTTAAGTTATCAAATTCTACTTTAGTTTTGCTCTGCACGTCGTCTTTCTTTTTCGAGGGCTTGTTGTCGATCTTTTGCGTCGAATCGCATACGGCGAAATGCATTGATTTCATTACTGAGGTCTTCAACCGCTGGACTGTCTATGGCAGCACTCAAGTAATGCGCTACAAAGTGTTTTCGCTCTTCTGTGCTGCACAGTTTACGAGCGAGTTTGTCGAGTGTCGCACAGTCTTTTAAACGACCCCTTTCAAGCTGTTTAGGAAGTTTACTAAAATCGCCAATTGGGCAGTCGATCCAAAAGAGTTCAACCTGACCATTGTGAATCCGACCGAGAATATTTCTCCATTTTAAATCGCGATGCAGGAAACCGTGATCGTGAATGCTGCGCGTAGACTTGCCGAGCTCACGAAGGATCCAATCTCGTCGTTCACGAAACAACGGAGTCTCGCGATTGGGACAATGCTCATGCATGAACGCCTCTAACGGGACGGCATCGGCAATGGCTTCTGTAATAATGTATTCTTCTACGATTCGACCAATTTTGTTACGACGTTCCGCCCACGCGATCACGCGTGCAGCAGGTATACCGATCTCATTGAAGAACACTAGATTCCTCGCTTCATTTTGGCTGCGTCCGCGTCGCCAGAGTCGTTGTAGCGTGGATTTTTTGTAGGTATAGACCTTCACATACACTGGCAACCTGCGGCCCTTATCCATCATTTCCCGCTCAAAGACCGCAGAGCGCTCAAATATCTGTGATGGGTCTACATTTACACTGCCCAAGACTGACCAACTCTGGCGCAGCGCATTGGTTTTTTGTATGAGTGTTTTGAGCGAAGGTTTTGGCATCGGAAGTATATGATATGAGTTTAGATCTGGTTACAAAACAAGGGTAAATCCTTTGAGTATTCAATGGACCCCATCTGCTCGGACTTCATGCTATTTCGGCGTTGCCATCAATAGGGCAGGTTCGTTGTCATGTGGAGCAAATTAAAAAATCATTGTGCTGCTATTTCTGTTAAAACTATTGGGGCGACTACTCGCTGCGCTACCACCCTCGCTCTGTCGTGGCGTGTGTTATAGCTTGGGCTTGCTTGTTGGAGCTTTAATGCCTTCGCGCAGGCACAAGACGATGAATAGCCTGTATCACGCATATCCGACGCGTTCACAGGCCTGGCGGCGCGGAGTCTTTAGAGAATCATCTGCTCGATTGTTTGAAATGGGCCTCTTTCGGATCGCATCTGCCTTCTTCAGTGCCAAACGCATGGAGGCGACCTTGGAAATTTGCCCAAAGACTCAAGAGTTGATCACTCGTTACTCTGAAGGGGGCGAGTGTTATGGGCGCCCAGTCGTGATTATGCTGCCACACATGACGATGGCAGAATCTGCAACCATGTTGCCTGCGAGGGCTTTAGGTATTATGCCAGTGCATGCGATCTTTCGTCCTTTAAATCAAGCTTCGATCAATGCGTGGGTCACTTCAGAGCGAGAGCGCTATGGCGCAAAAATGATTTCTCGTCGAAATGGCTATAATGATGCCATGGCAGCGCTGAGACGCGGTGAAATGGTCACTGTTTTATTCGATCAAGATGCGTCGAATAAAGGTTCAACGATTACGTTTATGGATCGAGTGGTCTCTGCGACGGACTTACCGGCATTGATGGCTCAACGCTTTAATGCCGATGTGTTTCTGATGCTTACGGAGCGGCGCGATTTTTGGCAGGCCAAACTCACATTGACTCAGTTGCCTAAGGCGGAAGATCCTACCGAGATTACTATCCATGCGCATCATGCCTTGGCTCAGTATCTGCAGCGTGATGCAAGCGCCGCTGCTGATTGGTTGTGGCTGCATGACCGCTGGGATCACTTCTATTCTGCGCACAAACGCTTTCGTTTACCTGAAAAGCGCAATTGTTTAGAGCTTTCAAGTCGTATACTCGGAACTGAGTCGACGCCTCGAAAAACCAATTTATGGGTGCGTATGCCGAATTGGTTGGGAGATGTGGTGATGGCCTTACCCGTTTTACGGGCGATACAGGCGGGACGGCCTGACTTCAAAATTACATTGATAGGCAAGTCTGCCTTCAAACCGCTTTTCGACCGACTGGGTGTGGGCGATGCCTTCATTCCGCTTCCAGCACGGGGTCGTGGGTATTTTAAGTCATTCTATGACAGGCGTTTTGAATATCCTGATACCTATCTGCTATTCACAAATTCATCACGCAGCGATTTGGAGGCCGTGTTGACTCGTTGTCGTCAGCGCTTTGGGATGCTGCGGCCAGGTAAAAGGCGTCCGCTGCTGACGAATCCCTTTCCATTGAGTGAGGAGCTGGATGAGACTTTAGTGCATCAGACGCATGTCTGGGAACAGATGGCTCGTTACTATGGTCTTCAGGCAGATCTCGATTTTACACCAATACCCAAAGCGTCGAAAGTGCATGCAAATCGCGTGGGGCTCATCTGTGGCACCGAAAATGCGCCAGAAAAGCGTTGGCCGATAGCGCATTGGCGTGAATTGGTCGAAAAGCTTTTGGATGCCAGCGATGACGTGGAAATCGATCTCTATGGCACGCCTGCGGATCGTGCGATTACGGATCAAGTGGCTGCAGGATTTCCAGAAGCGCGAGTGCGCAATTTAGCCGGGAAAACGGATTTGTCGGAGTTTTGTGACGGGCTAAATAGTTGCGCGGTAGTCAGTTGTAACGATACTGGTGGCATGCACCTCGCGAATATGCTCGGCACTCCAGTCGTTGCCATTTTCGGTCCGACAAACCCAGTGCGAACTGGGCCTATCTTTGAGGCACCTGCAAGAATTCTGCAGCCAGAAGGGTGCCCGAAGACCGGAGGCGCTGAGATTGACGGCGTGTCTTCAGGGTCTGCCTATGCCGCAATACAATCCTACTTAGGGAGCTCTGCGAAGTGAAAGACTTTGAAGCAGGTTCTGAGCAAAGCGCGTTAAAAGTGGTTCAAGCGGTCGATCATTTTAATGAGAAAGTCATTGATTTAGTGATCGGCGCAGAATTGCGAATTTTACCAGGTCGCCGAGAGGTTTACGCCGCTAAACTGAGTCCTGCTAAGGAGGCTGTGGTGGTGAAGCGCTTCTTGGCACACCCGAAGCAGACACGTGATTGGCGAGCGGAGTGGAACGGTCTATTGGGATTAAGCCATAAGGGCTTACCCTGTGCTGAGCCTGTCTGCGTAGCCGAATCTTCGGTCGATCAATCGGTATGGGTCGTGATGAAGCGGATTCACGGTGCCATCACTTTAGGAGCGTATCTACGTCGTGCGGATGCTTTAGGTGTTGAGCAGATCGCATCGGATCTGGCCGTATTGGTGGATCGAGTGCATGCGGTAGGCGCGCGACAGAAGGATCAGCATGTCAATAATTGGGTGGTCGCGAATGGAGACCTTTTCCTTCTAGATGCAGGAACCTTTGATCTCGGTGATGCGCCCCTGAGCGATTTTGATCGTTTGATGGATGTCGCTTCGATTTGTGTGACGTTGCTTCCGTCAGCTGAGCGAACCTTCCGCAAGTCATTAAGCCAATGCTACATGAGCGATGACCCCGTGCGTCGAAAAGCGCTCATGGCTAAATTAGATACGGTAATACTCGAACAGCAATCGGGTCGTCTTCGGCGTTATTACACTAAAACGATTCGCGACTGCACTGAGTTTAAAAAAGTGGCTTCTCCTAAATTGATGGGAATGTATTCTAAGTCAGCTGCTAACGGAGTGGTGGATACGTTCTTTACAAATCCAGAAAGATTTATGTCCGAGGGGCAGTGCCTCAAAGATGGAAATACGTGCACGGTGCAAGGCTTTGAGAATGGTGGAGTTTCGTATGTGTTAAAGCGATACAACTTGAAGCCTTGGTTTCGCCGCTTACTGAAAGTCTTTTCGGACTCTAGGGCCCGGACGAGTTGGTCGAGTGCTTGGCTACTAGATATGGCGTTTATCCCTACGTCGAGACCAGTTGCATACTGCGAAGAGCGTAGAGGTTTGTTAAAAGGAAAGTGCTACTTGTTAATGGAGCAACTCGAAGGTCAATTGTTGCCCGATTTTGTAGAATCTAGCCTCGACTCCTTGGATCGTATCCAAGCCGTGGCGTTTTCCTTTGCACAGGTGTGGAGTGCATTAGGGCGTATGCGCGCTGCGCACGGTGATTTGAAAGCTACCAATCTACTTGTCGATTCCGAGGGCGTGGTTTATTTATTCGATTTAGACGCGTTTCGCTTTGGATTGAGTGAGAATGCGTTTCAGCGAGGGCGTGAAAAGGACTACCGACGATTTATGAAGAATTGGGAGTCGATGCCCGACGTTCAACAAATCTTTAAAGAAGCTTTAACTTTAGCTGGCCGCGATGAGTGTTGATTTACAAAAGTTGCTGATTATCAAGCCGTCGTCGCTTGGAGATATTATTCATGGCTTACAAGTCGTGAACTCAATACGTATCCATCAACCAAATACACATGTGACCTGGGTTGTGGCAGATGCATTTTCACCGGTAGTTGAATCCTGTGACGCGGTTGACGAGGTGATCGTGTTTAAACGTAAGGGTGGGCTTGGTAGCTTTTGGCGATTACTGCAGGCGATTAAGCGGTCTGGGAAGTATGATTACGTCTTGGATATGCAAGGACTGGCGCGCAGTGGATTGATGACTAAGGCCGCAATTTCGGATCGTAAAATCGGACGCAGTGACGCTCGTGAGGGTGCTGGTTTCTTTTACGATGTCAAAGTCCCGATGCCGAGCACTGAACAACCGCATGCGGTAGAGATTTTAAGTCAATTTTTACCAGCAATAGGTCTGCCCCTAGAGGTTAAGGATGGTCTCAGCTTTAGGCTGCCCGTTCCAACGGTTTCATTGCCGGAGACTCTCTCGAAGTCAGTCTTAGTATTTCCAGAGAGCCGCCGTGAAGAGAAGAACTGGCCTTATTTTGCTGATTTTCTACAAGCGATGGAGCAGTCGCATCCGCAGCAGGTGTTTATTTGGTGCGGTTCGGCTGCATCTGCCAGTCAATGCCCACAATTAGCGAATGTGTATAACCTGGCGGGTAAAACCAGTTTATTGGATGCCATCGCATTGATTCAAAAAGCTGGTGCAGTGTTAGCAAATGACAGCGGCCCCATTCATATCGCGGCAGCAGTGGGCACCCCTGTGTTGGCATTGTTTGGGCCCACTCCGATTGAGTCCTATGGGCCGTATCCAATCGATGCCGACGCCCATTTTACCCTTAGGTCTGACGACCATGTGATGGCTTCGCTTGAGTTAAATACGGTGTGTGAAGCGTTCAACTCAAAGGTCTTACCTTTGTTGAATCTCTAATTTTTAGTAGAAATAGGCCTGTTTCTGTAATTAATTGCGGTTTCGACCTTCTTTAGGCTCGTCAAAACAGCGGTTATCGGTTTCGTCTCGACGATTGCGATGACGACTACCAAAAATAAATTAGAAGGACTTGAAGGCTTTGAACAACTCGACATTGGTGAGTTGTATTATATCGGCAACCGGCAATTCGTTGAACGCGGTTTAGCCTACTATCGTAATTTCGCGGTCGAAGGCTGCGAATGGGATAAGGAAGCGAAGCGAATCAATACCATCGTGCAAGGCAACCGTCGTGATCCGTATGACGTTTGGTTGCAAGTCCGCTCTGGTGAGTTGGAGCATGGTTGTGAGTGCCCCGCATGGTCGACCTATGGCGGGTGCAAGCATGTTATCGCGGCGGTGTCAGCCGTCTTTCTAGCCGTTCAGGGGAAGAGCGTGGGTAACTTTGAAATGCCACCTGACTACGCTCAAGACTTGCGCGCACAGCTCGGGTATCGAGATGTTGGAGGCGAGTCGGACGCTTATGGTGAAGGTGAGGAACTCGATGCTACCGAGCTATGGCTGGCTGAGGTTCGGGAGTTTGGAAATCTTGATTTCGAGATTCGTGGGGATGTGCCTCAACAGTTTTTACGTGCGGTAGGAGTGAGCTTGCCCAGTAGCTATGGGTTTTCGGTGGCTCGTGAGTTTTCTTTAGGCGAAGTAGATAAGAACTTCGCAAATTTTCTATCCGAGGCGAAGAAAGCAAACATCCCTGTCATGGTAGGGGTGAGTGGTGAGTCACAGCGCTTAGAGATGCGTAAGCAGGCGTGCCGAATGAAAGTGGTTTATGACTATGCCGACGACGAGGTCAGCCGTCGTATTTGCTTTCAGGATACCAAGGGTAAGCCTCTAGAGCCTTATTGCATGATTCCTGAGAGCTCTTATGTGATTTTATCAGATGGCTCGGTGCGTTCAATTAAGGAAGACCCTAGTGGAATCGCAGAGCATCGCGGGCGGGTGCTCTTTTCTACGGATGGCGAGAGCTTTAATGACTCGGCCTATCGCCGAGCCTATCCAGCCATGGTGGCACAGAAGCAGGTCTATTCCTACTGCGTGGATGGTGAACCGATCAAGGTGTCTAAAGTAGATCCGAAGTCGGTGAAAATTGAATTGGATTTACACGCAGTTGAAAATGCGGCTGGTGAACGCGAAGCGCTTGAATTCGATTTATATGCGACGCATGGTTCTCTGAAGTTGGATCTGCAGAGTTATCAAGAATCGCTGTTGGACTCTGTGTTGGACGGATCTTATGGCGCCTTGCTCTCTGCAAAACGTCGAGTGCGCGCGCTCTCTGATCTGCTGCGGCGCGCTTTATCCGCAAATGAGCAGTCGGTGGCGGTGGATCTACATGAACTTGCGGAGGATTTTCCAGAATTGTTGGGAGAAGAGTATGGCACAGTCGTTCGCCATGTGGTGGATCGAGTCTTGAACTTTATAGGCACGACCCGTGTCGATGATCCACGGCTTGTGATCGATGAATCGCAAGCGTTATGGCTCGCATGCCCCATGCACCTGGGCAAAGTAGCCATGCTCCTGTTCAGCATGTATGACTCGATTTCACGTGATGACCTAAAGGGGCTATGTGAGGGACGATTACAACTTTCGCGCCACGATAATGACGATGGCGTGTTGCAGCGTCTTGTTTCAGTATGTGCGGCCTTGGGAGTGCGCGTGCGCTTCAATGATCAAGCGATTCGATCGGCTCCGCTGGCAATCAATCTACAGGGACAGCATGGTGGCGCAGGCAAAGATATCGATTGGTTCGAATTACATCCATCGATTACCTGCGGAGATCGAACCATTACACAAGCCGAGTGGAAACGCTTAATTCGCGGTCAACTCTTTCTCGAGGCGGAAGATGGTAGCTTGATCATGCCCGAAGTCGGTGATGGAGAAGCCGATGGCTTGCAAATGATTGCGGAAATTTTGCAGCGCGGCCGACCCAGTCGTGGGGAGAGTGGCTTAACGCCAACAGGTGGTCTGCAGATTTCTCGTCTAGAAATGCTGGATTGGATATCCTTGCGTCGTCGTGGCGTGAAAGTCGAACTTCCAGAAGAGGTCGAAGCGGTCTTTCAGAGCTTAAGTAAGTTCAACGAGTTACCAGGGTTTGTGCCATCGAAGCAATTGAAGGCTGATTTACGCCCTTATCAGCGGGATGGCTGTGCATGGATCGAATTCATGTATCAACATCGCTTCGGTGCCTGTCTCGCGGATGATATGGGTCTGGGTAAGACCGTGCAGACGATCGCATTCTTAACCCATCGATTTGAGCAGGCCGAAACGAAACGCGAGTCACTCGCATCCGTTCTGATTGTCGTGCCGCCGAGTTTGGTCTTCAACTGGTTGGACGAGTTTGCTCGATTTGCGCCGCATTTGAAAGTGACGGACTGTTTGTCACCTTCAGCGTGGCAGCAATCTTTGCAGCAAGCGCAAATTATTTTAACCACCTATGACCGCGTGCGAATCGAGGCGAAGACCATGTCAGCGCATGAGTTCGATGTGTTGGTTTTTGATGAAGCCCATAACTTAAAGAATGTGTCAACAGCACGCACCAAGGCGGCATCACGTTTAAATCGTCGCTTTACGCTTTGCCTCACTGGCACTCCGGTAGAAAACAATGTGTCGGAGTATTTCTCGGTGTTGACTGCGACCGTGCCTGGTATTTTCGGCCAACTTAAGGATTTTAAGGAGCGCTACCGTAAGGAGCCGCAAAAGACATTGCGTCGAGCCACACCGTTTGTCTTGAGACGCACGAAAGAGAAGATCCTTAAGGAGCTTCCTAAAAAGGAAGAGCATGAACTCTTTTTGGAAATGTCGCCGGTGCAAAAGGAGATATACACACGCACTGTTTCCGAGGTCCGTGAAGAGGTCGCTGCCGCATATGAGGACCGTCCTGAGCAACAAGCCGGCATCGTGGCCCTTGCCGCGATTCTACGCTTAAGACAAGTATGTGTAAGCCCAGAGTTGCTCGGTAAGACCATGGAGGAGCCTGCTCCAAAGTTTAATTACATGGCTGATAAGCTAGAGGAGCTTCAAGCCGAAGGGCACGCAGCCTTGATCTTCAGTCAGTTCATCGGTGGTCTCGATCAAATGGAAGCTATCGCCAAAGAGCGAAGTATCCCTTACCTACGTATGGATGGCAGCACGCCAGTATCACAGAGAAAAGAACTCGTGCAGAGCTTTCAAAGTGAAAAGGGCCCAGCCTTTTTCTTTATCAGTCTTAAAACCGGTGGAGTCGGCCTCAATTTAACGCGAGCCAACTATGTCTTTCATCTAGATCCTTGGTGGAACCCTGCGGTCGAAAATCAAGCCAGCGACCGTGCCCACCGTATCGGCCAGACACGTTCGGTTTTTGTGCAGCGTTTAATCATGCAGCACACAATCGAAGCTCGCATGCTGGAGCTGAAAGCGCGTAAGGCCGAACTCTTCCGTCAGTTAGTCGAAGAGCCCGGTGGCAAGTCGGCTTCCGCAAAGCTCAGTCGCAGTGACCTAGAGTATTTAATGGAAGGTTAGCTACCATTCATGGCTTGACTGATTGCCTGCTTCTGTCTTCTCCATTTGGGTTCAAATGATCGATATTAAACTCCTTCGTGAGCAGCCGGACTTTGTTCGAGCTGCAATTGCTAATAAAAAGTTCAAAACTGACATTGATACAGTCTTGGAGCTCGATGCTACGCGTCGCTCGAAGATCACTGAGGCAGAGCAAGCTCGTGCTGCACAGAAGGCGGCTAATAAGGAGATGGCGGCGTTGCCAAAGGGCACTCCTGAGTTTATTGCTAAGGTGCAAGAAATGAAAACGATCTCCGCTCAAGCTAAGGAGCTCGAAGTGGCTTCCAAACAAGCAGACGAGGCCTTTCAAGAGGCGTTTCTTTCGATTCCGAATTTACCTGATCCATCGGTTCCTGTGGGCAAAGGTGAAGACGAGAATTTAGTGGCTTCGACTTGGGGTGATGCGGATGCAGAGTTTCCAAATGCGTTGCCGCACTTTGATATTCCATGGTTTGAATCTCGTATCGATTTTGCTCGTGGTGTGAAGACTGCGGGCGCTGGTTTCCCATTCTATGTAGGTGAAATGTCACGTTTGGTGCGGGCCTTGGTGAATTTCTTTTTAGAAGAGGCACGTCAGAACGGTTATGAAGAGGTGTTGCCTCCAATCGTGGTGAATGCGGCGAGCGCAACCGCGACTGGGCAGCTGCCTGACAAAGAAGGCCAAATGTATGTCGACGAGAATGAAGGTCTCTACTTGATTCCGACTGCAGAGGTGCCTGTGACTAATTTTTATCGAGATGAGATTCTCGATTCGAATGAGATGCCGATCTATCGATGCGCCTACACTCCGTGCTTTCGTCGTGAAGCAGGCAGTTGGGGAGCGCATGTGCGTGGTTTAAATCGTTTGCACCAGTTCGACAAGGTCGAGTTGGTCAAGTGGACCGATGCGGGTTCCAGTATGGAAGAGCTCGAGAAACTACGTGATAATGTGGAAGCCACGCTGCAAAAGTTAGGTCTGCCGTATAGAGTATTGCGTATGTGCACGGGCGACATTGGTTTTCCGCATGCGAAACAATATGACCTTGAAGTGTTTGCAGCAGGGCAGAAGCGCTGGCTTGAGGTTTCTAGTTGCAGTAACTTTACCGATTTCCAAGCACGTCGGGCGGGAATACGCTATCGTGATGAGAGTGGTAAGCCTGTAACCGCTCACACTCTGAATGGTTCGGGCCTTGCGGTGCCACGTGTGCTTGCTGCCATTCTTGAAAATAACCTGCAAGCAGACGGTCGTGTGAAAATCCCCGAGTGCCTTCACTATTGGATGCAGCAAGAGTTTATTGGCGAGGTTAACTAGTTTAATTGTAGGATTGTCGATTTGCTGAAGATGCCACGATCGACGCTAGAACTTCTACTTGGCGGTGACGCTGCTTATTATGAGGGATTACGTGCGGCAGTGTGCACGGTCATTCTTTTTTTGGATGAGCGAGCTGCCTGTCGTATCAATATTCTCGATTGTGGCTTAACGCCATCTCAACGAGCGCATTTACACTCTGAAATTGAGCGCATTGGTTTGAAACGCCCCAGTATGGTCAGTTTGCATTGGGTGGATGTGGACCTCTCTCAGTTTCAAGCGCTACCAAAATTTGGAGGAGATTCGTTGGCCGCATATGCACGGGTTTTAGCTCCCGACTTGTTAAAGTGTTCTGAAGTGATTTGGATCGATGCAGATATCTTGGTGCTCCAAGACATCTCTACTGTTTTTAAGCATGTTGAGACCTCAAGCTTAGTGGCTGGTGTCGTTGATACCGTGGTTCAAAAAATTCAGAATGATCCAGTGTCTGCGAATGAGGACGTTCGAGATGACCGATATATCAATACAGGTTTTCTGTGGATGAATTTGGATGCCCTGCGTAAAGAAAACTTTTCGGCGCGTGCAATCGATTTGATGAATGCGAGCCGTGACTGCTTAATTTATGCCGACCAGGGGCCGATCAATGCGCTTACGCACGATCGACGTTCCATTCTCCCACCTTCTTTTAATCAGCTTATTCATGAGAATTCTTCGTTTAACACACTCTTTGAGTCTATTGGATCAGGCAATCTACACTTTGCAGGAAGAGTCAAGCCCTGGTTGAATGTTCAGCGTTCCGATCTGCTAGCTCAGCGTATGGTCTTTTATCGCGTTTTAAATGCTTTGAACTTAAAACCTTTTGAAACTCTAAGTGAATTTCTGTGTGAGCGCCCATCTCATAGTGCAATGTGTTTGTTGGCATTAAGGAGCTTATTGCTTCGGAATCGACGCAAATTCAATCGTGCTCGGGTGACTCGCGAAGCAATTAAGAAAGAGGCCGAGCTGTATGAGCGAGTCGATCAACTGTTTGCATGTGATTAGCGCCAATTGGGATGCTTTATGCATTTATGGGGTGCCGAATTTACGGTAGTGTCGAGCGATGCGTTGCCGCATTTTGAACCCTTTAATCATTGAAAGGTTGAGCAAACTTAAACTATTCAGAGCTTGTTTATAGCAGCGTTTACTCGGGCTTGGTTTGGTTTCAAACTCGTGATGAAACTCATATTTAATAGAGAAGGGGATGTCGGCTTTGACTCTTAACTGCTCAATGATACGGCGCTGCAGCAGGACCTCATCAAAACGTTTGGCGATGTTTTTATCTGAGTTTTGGTAATTATTGTCACCATGAATTCGATAACGCACGGTATCGGAGCTTAGGTAGTAGCTGTTGCCTCCAAAGATTGAGAGGCCAAAAACAAGCCATGCATCTGCATTGATTCGGCAGAGTGTGCGCACTTCAGATGTTACCGGAAATAGAGGGATTAATGCCTGTCTGCGAAAGGCATTTGCTGAAGTAATCGAACCATAGTATTTGCGACTAAACAGAGTGCTGATAATATTCTGCCCCAAATGAATACTCTTACTGTATGGCGTGTGCCTGTCGTTCGCAGTTCCGAATTTTCGGTATTCTGTGAAGATTAAATCCACATCTGGATTTTCTTGAAATGCTCGACTGATGTTTGCGAGGTGGGAGGGTTCCCAAACGTCGTCGGCATCGAGAAATAATACAATGTCTCCAGAACTAGCCTCAAACCCTTGCTCGAAGCATGAGAGCTGCCCGCCATTCTCTTTGCGAAGCAGTTTTAGATTTGTGTGCTTGCTTGCATACTCTTCTACAATTTGAGGGCCTTCATCGGTAGAACCATCGTCCACAATAATAATTTCATCAGCTGGGTGCTTTTGTGCCAATACACTGTCAATGGCTTCTGCAATAAATTGACCGTAATTGTAGAGGTTGATGAGGACTGATATATTCGGCGTCATAGTTATAGTTATCCGCGACAAAGGCGATCTACTCGATGTATGTGCCAAGCATTCATGTTCTTCGCTTAAATTCAAGCATCGCTCTGAAGTTGTGTAATATTATCAGTTGAGCTTAGTTTGATGGTGCTAAAGCTTGCCAAATGTTCAGTCCTGGCAACAATTGTATGTTATGGAAGAATTAAAAGAGATGATTTTATCAAAGAACATCATCGTTTGGATCGTAATGATTCTGATCGTTGTGTTGTTTTTGAAATTCCTCAAGAATGCTGGGAAGATTGCATTGATTTTGGTTGTTCTGTTGATTGCTGGCTTCATCATCAATGCGGTTGCGCCTGGTGTCTTGGATCCGCTAGTCGATTTTGTTCGGGGCGGATGGCTCGGTGAAAATCGTCCAACTCAGCCTTGGTAGAACTTTGGCATTGCAGGCGAGGGCTGCAGTTATTTGCTAGCTGCCCTTATGGCTAAACAGGCAAAAACTGCAATTACTCCAACTCGCGAAGAAGATTACCCCGAGTGGTATCAACAGGTCGTCAAGGCCGCAGACCTCGCTGAGACCTCACCCGTTCGTGGTTGCATGGTGATTAAGCCATGGGGGTATGCGATATGGGAGAACATTCAGGGAGACCTCGATCGTCGCTTTAAAGAAACAGGACACAAGAATGCTTATTTCCCGCTCTTCATTCCGATGAGTTTCTTGCAGAAAGAAGCTGACCACGTAGAAGGCTTTGCGAAGGAGTGCGCAGTCGTGACTCATTCACGTCTCGAAGCGGACGATGAGGGCAAACTCCAGCCTGCTGGTCCACTCGAGGAGCCGTTGATTGTGCGTCCTACCTCTGAGACGATCATTGGCGAGCTGTTTTCTAAATGGGTGCAGTCTTATCGTGATCTACCGTTGTTGATCAATCAGTGGGCGAACGTGGTTCGTTGGGAGATGCGCACACGCTTGTTTTTACGCACAGCGGAGTTTCTTTGGCAAGAGGGGCACACCGTGCATGCGACTGCAGACGACGCGATGGAAGAAACACGCAAGATGCTCGATGTCTATGCGGACTTCGCTGAGAACTTTATGGCGATGCCAGTGATTACAGGAGAAAAGACTGAGTCCGAGCGCTTTCCAGGGGCAGATGCAACCTTTGCAATTGAAGCGATGATGCAGGACCGTAAGGCGCTGCAGGCGGGAACTTCGCACTTCTTGGGGCAGAATTTCGCTAAGTCTAGCAATATCAAGTATCTCAGCGCTGAGGGAAAAGAAGAGTTTGCTTGGACTACGTCATGGGGTGTTTCCACACGTCTTGTGGGTGGCTTGATCATGACACACTCCGATGATGATGGCTTGGTGCTCCCTCCGCGTATTGCTCCTTCGCATGTGGTGATTATACCAGTTACTCCGAAGGAGGAGACACGCGAGGAGGTCTTGGCGTATTGCCGTGAGTTGGAACAGCAATTGAAAGCCCAATACTATATGGAAGGTCGTGTTCGCGTTGAATTCGACGATCGCGACATACGTGGTGGTGAGAAAGCATGGGGCTGGATCAAGAAGGGGATACCACTTCGCATAGAAGTGGGGCCACGCGACATTGCAAATGATTCTGTCTTTGTGGGACGTCGTGACCGTGCGCCCAAGGATAAGCAAAGTTATCAGCGTGATGAGTTTGTAGCGGGTCTTGTAGATTTGTTGGATGAGATGCAAGCGGGCTTGCTCGCGAAGGCGAAGGCCTTCCGTAAGGCAAACACCAAGGAGATCACTACCGAGGAGGAGTTCGTCGAGTTTTTCACACCGAAGAATACGAATAACCCAGAGATTCATGGTGGATTTGCTTCGATGGGCTTTTGCTGCGATTCCGAACTCGAAGATCAGATTGCTAAGAAATACAAGGTCACTGTGCGCTGTATTCCGAATGCGACAGTCAATGAAGAGGTGCCGTGTGTCTTTACGGGCAAGCCAGGCAAGCGTGTGATTTTTGCGAA
The DNA here is from genome assembly GCA_018607135.1 of Opitutales bacterium. GTDB lineage: Bacteria > Verrucomicrobiota > Verrucomicrobiia > Opitutales > Coraliomargaritaceae > JBPOFY01. The sequence continues at coordinate 3,577 of JABBCA010000047.1, read as the reverse complement.
GTCTTACTAGGACGTGACTGCGAGCGATGGGCACCGCTTATACTCAAGCGGCGCGTTGCGAGGAGACTGTCTCATAAAAAAAAACAGCTCCCGTGAGCCCTACGTATTGGTGTCTTAATCGTAATCTGACTCCTCTCGATTTGCCATGAGTCTTTAACTTCCGACGACTCGAATACGACAGCGACAACCAATACGACAGCGACAATCTCCGAGCAAGGGCCCTACAGCTTGCGAAGGCGGCAATTACTAATTCGTTCACCACAAAGTTGGGCTTACCCAATTTTGTAGTAGATCTTTAGAGTCGAAGCCGAGCTCCGGCAAGAATTGTATACCCGTCTGGTTTTGAATGTATGCAATAGACGTGATGCAGTTGCTGAGTTTGGTTCCATTCGTAGCATTTGTAGGTATCCAAAAGGCGATCGCGCGTAGGCCCCCTGAGTCAGTTAAATCAAATGCGATGACATAGAGTGCATCTGGCAGTGGCACACCGCTAGATAACTGTTTGCGTTGCTTATGGTAAGCTGGTCCTGCATAGATCCAGACTTCGTCAAAACGTTTTGGATACCGTATCGCGACCTCGGTCATGGCATCTTGCCAGAGTGTATTTGCCAAGCCCTGCTTGATTGGCACAAAATTGGTCAGTAGCATTGCTTCGTAGCCGCCTTTGTCGCTGTAAGTATTTGCGAGCGCACGGGGGGGCGCGAGTGGTGTGGCCTGCCAGTTACTGGATTGCAAGTCACTGAGCTGCAGAGAGGGGACTCTGGGGTCGCTGGTTCCGCTTGCTGGTGATGTGTTCGTCGCATGGTTTTCGTCAATTAATTTGAAGGCGACACAGATGGGTTGGTTGTCGACTTCGTTGAATAGACTTACGTAGGCGGTGTTGTGGAGGAGACGGACTGGTATACGTGTCTGTGGGATGCCTGCCAAGAAAGGCCCGTTATCGCGGCCGAGTTCCCCGCCATCTACGATGAGGCCCTCACTTGAAGGCACCGTGTCGTAAAGGGTGTCTAGGATTCCGACTAGCAGATTAGGCATGCTCTCCGCCTCGCGAAACTTATTTAGGGTCTGTTTCGCATACCCGTCCATTCGTTCTCTAGTTTCGAAGGAAGCAAAATAGTAAATGGCTCCGACTGCTACGATGCACAGAATACTTAGAATAAAGCACCCACGCAGCAGGCCTGCGAAGATCCCGCGTTCTTGTTTCGGTTTCTTGCGTTGCTTCGCGCTTTTTTTTGCCGCCATGTGGCGATACAAATCTACTCGTTGATCTTATTCAAGTTCGAGCTTCTTTAATTTCGGGCGGATCATCATCTGGCAATAGCCAGCAGACGGATTCAGGCGGTAGTAATCTTGATGATAGTTTTCCGCTACGTAAAATAAAGTCGCTTCAGTGATCTCGGTAACGATTGGCTGCAGAAAGAGTTTTTGAGCCGAAGCCATCGATTTTTCTGCAATCAAGCGTTGCGCTTCTACGTGGTAGAAGATCGCGGATCGGTATTGGCTGCCAATATCTCCGCCTTGACGATTAAGTGTGGTAGGGTTGTGTGATTTCCAAAACCAATCAACCAGTGTCGCATAGGAGATCACTGTTGGATCGAAAGTGATTTGCGCGATTTCGGCATGCCCAGTGTTTCCAGTGCAGATGTCTTCATAGGTCGGGTTTTCAGTCTCACCGCCCATGTAGCCCGATGTCACATCAGAAACACCCTCCAAGCATTCAAACACGGCTTCAACGCACCAAAAACAGCCTGCGCCGAAAGTTGCGATTTCTAAACTGGCAGGGTCGGATGGATTCATAGACTTCGATGTTTATTGTGTGGACTCTAGATTCATAGTAGTTGCCGTAACTGCAGATACTGCAAGCAAGAGGGCGAATTTAGTAGGAATGTTTCGCACTACAGAGAGATGACGCCCGGAACTTGAGCCACGCGTTGGTAAATAGCGATGACCTCATTCGATGAGTGCATCTGCATCTCCATAGTGTATGCCGTGAATCGACCACTGGAGGACTCGCGCGATTTCACTGGATCATCCGCAAATAGCCCTAGCACGACTTCCGTTTGGTCTCTGGGCACAATGAATTTAAATGGAAATAGGCAGGGCCAATCATAGTTTGCATCCAATGAGGATCGAAATGAGTCTAGAGATTCGTCTTCTTTCATAATAATAATGGCTAGGAGTCAGTCGGTTGTTTGAATCTTAGTCTAGTTGAATATTTCGCTCGTTGCATCGTCAATTTGTCACTGGCATTGACGAATTCGCTTCGAACTGTTTGTTTGCGCTATTCCAATTGCGGGCAGAGGGCTTCAAACCTGCAAAACTTGATAATTCCTTTCCTAAATACACAAAAAGTTATGTCTAATAATTCAAAATACGATCTCGTCGTCATCGGCGGTGGACCCGCAGGCTATGCAGCAGCGATTCGTGCTGGGCAACTCGGCAAGAAAGTCGCGTGCGTCGAACAAGAGCGCCCAGGTGGCACTTGCTTGAACTGGGGTTGTATCCCATCAAAGGCACTATTGAAGAGCGCAGAGCTCTACAATAAAATCGCTCATTGTGAGGACTTTGGCATCAGTGTTAAGGGCGCATCCTACGACTTCGATAAGATCATTCAGCGTTCACGTGGTGTCTCCGACAACATGGCTAAGGGGATCGAGTTCCTCTTCAAGAAGAACAAGGTCGATTATGTGAAGGGCGTCGGCACCATCAACGTGCCTGGTATGGTTGAAGTGACCGAAGGGCCAGACAAAGGTAAGATTCTTCAGACTGAAAAGACATTGATCGCAACTGGTTGTAAGCCACGTCAGCTTCCAGACCTCGAAGTTGACGGTGAGCGCATCATGACTTCCCGCCAAGCGCTTGAAATGAAAACACAGCCAAAATCGATCGTAATCGTGGGTGCAGGTGCGATCGGTGCAGAGTTTGCGTATTTCCTCAATGCTTTTGGCACGAAGGTGACACTCGTCGAAATGCTCGACCAAGTGCTCCCAGTCGAAGACCACGAAGTGGCCGCGGTCGTGGCGGGTGAATTTAAAAAGCAAGGCATTGACTGCCGAGTGTCCACCGCGGTGCAAAACATCGAAGTGGGTAAGTCGAATGTGAAGATGGACTTGGTTAAGGGCGACAAGACTGAGTCGATTACCGCTGACAGCGTTCTAATTGCGATCGGTGTGGTTGCGAACACTAAGGGCCTGCTTTCACCACGTGTGAAGCCAGCGATGGATCGTGGCTACATCACCGTGGATAAGAATTACGAGTCCACTGTTAAGGGTATCTATGCTGCCGGTGATATCATTGGACCACCATGGCTTGCGCACGTAGCCACCTACGAAGCGATTCAAGCTGTGCAAGGTATGTTTGGCCACGGCCCAGCAAAACAAGTCACAGATTTCCCTGGCTGCACCTACTGCGTGCCTCAAGTGGCTTCGATAGGTATGACTGAGAAGAAGCTAAAGGAAGAAGGCATTAAGTATAAGATCGGTAAATTCCCATTCATGGCGTCTGGTAAAGCGGTCGCTGGTGGTAACCCAGAAGGCTTCGTGAAGCTACTCGTTTGTGAGCAGTATGGTGAAATTCT